>NZ_JBICUB010000006.1:0-481385 GCF_043197935.1 Micromonospora sp. NPDC048930 | reverse complement strand
ATCCGTCAACTCATCCAACGAGCCCGCACGCTTTACCGCTGGGACACCCGGCCGACAACCCGCCGACTCAGGTGACGCCTATTGCCGGTCGCTCTAAATCGCCAGCGGCAGCGCGAAGGTGATGTACGGCAGGATCAGCCCCGGCCAGGTGTCGAAGAGGCCGAGCTGCCGTTCGATCTCGAACAGCGGCGACACCAGCGACACCTGCGGGAACATCGCGATCAGCAGGGACACCCCGACGAGCAGCTTCTTGCCGGGGAAGTCCAGCCGGGAGATCGCGTACGCGGCCATCGCGCCCAGCACCACGGCGACCAGGGTGGCGATCAGCGCGATGCCGATCGAGTTGATCAGGGCCCGGACGAACTGGTCAGTGTCGAAGATCGTCCGGTAGTTGTCCAGCGTCCACTCCTGGGGCCAGAACTTGCCGTCGGTGAGGGTGGCCGGGGTCTTGAACGACAGCGAGGCGATCCAGAGCACCGGGACCAGCGCGAAGACGACGACGATGACGTCCAGCAGGCCCCAGCGCAGCTTCGCCCGCGTGGTTTCGGTGGCCATCTCAGCGCCTCTCCTCATCGTCGCTGCCGGGGGCGGCGGTGCCGAACAGCTTCACGAAGACGAACGCGATGATCGCCACGGCGAGGAAGATCAGTACCGACATCGTGGAGCCGATGCCGAGGTTCAGACCCCGGATCAGGTTGTTGTAGGCGAGCATCGACACGGACGAGGTCTCGTTGCCGCCGGCGGTGAGCACGAAGATGTTGTCGAAGACCCGGAACGCGTCCAGGGTGCGGAACAGCAGCGCGACCAGGATCGCCGGCTTCATCACCGGCAGCGTCACCTTGGTGAACCGCTGCCAGGCCGTCGCGCCGTCGGTGGAGGCGGCCTTGAGCAGGTCCTCCGGCACCAGCGCCAGCCCCGCCATCAGCAGCAGCGCCATGAACGGGGTGGTCTTCCAGATCTCGGCCAGCATGATGATCGCCAGCGAACTGGCCCGCTCGGTCAGCGGGGCGCTGCCGTCGAAGAGATTCGCCAGGTAGCCCGTACCGGGGGTCCAGGCGTACCGCCAGGAGAAGGCGGCGACCACCGTGACGATGCCGTGCGGGATCAGCGCCGCCGTGCGGACGATGCCCCGACCGACCAGCGTGCGGTGCATGATCAGCGCCAGGCCCATGCCGAGCACCAGCTCGACCGCCACGGTGACCACGGTGATCAGCGCGGTCACCCCGAACGCCGTCCACCAGAACTGGTTGGTCAGCACCGTCGCGTAGTTCGCCAGCCCGACGAACTCCCGCTGGTCGGGGAAGCGCAGGTCGAACCGCTGCAGGGACAGCCAGACCGAATACAGGATCGGGTACGCGGTGACCAGCACCATGACCAGCGCGGCCGGCGCGCAGAGCAGCCAACCGAGCCGGCGTTCGGCCCGCTTGTTCTCGCTCAGCGGCGGCCTCGTCCGGCGGCGCACCCGCTGCGCGGGCACCGCGGCGTGCCGGCCGTCCTTGCGCTCCGCCTCGGCGGCGGCGTCCGCGCCGGTCGGAGTGGCGTTGATGCTCATGCCGTCACCTCCCCACGGTCGGCGATGCCCTCAGGCCCCATGGCGCCGCGCCGGATGGTTCGCTCGCTGCGCTCGCTCACGGCAGGACCCCCTTCGACTCGAGGGCGTCGGCGATGGCCTTGCGCAGCTCGTTCGCGGTCTGCTCGGGCCGGATGCCCGACGGCGGCGACAGGACCGCCGACATCACCGTGGAGATGCTCTGGTACGCCGGGGTCAGCGGCCGGACCGCCGGCTCCTTGAGCTCCTCCAGGATGGTCTCCTTCATCGGGTACGCCTTGTCCATCTCCGGGTCGTCGTAGACCGCCTCGATGGTGGGCGGCACCCCGTCGTTGACCGCGGAGAACTTCTGGTTCTTCGCGCTGCGGATGCACTTCGCGGCCTCGAAGGACTCCGCCGGGTGCGTCGAGTAGGCGCTGACCGCCATGTTCACGCCGCCGATGGTGACCTTGCCCGGGGTGTTCGCGTCGACGCCCGGCACCCGCGCCCACTTCACCTTCTTCGCCAGGTCCGGGTTCGCCTCCTGCATGGCCGGATACACGAACGGCCAGTTGACCTGGAAGGCGCCGGTGCCGGACTGGAACTCCAGCCGGACCGGGTCCTCGGTGGCGTTGCTGAACGACGGTGACGTCACGCCCGACGTGGCGAAGCTCTTCAACTGCTCCAGCGCGCGGACGGTGCCGGCGTCCATCACGGCCTGCTTGCCGTCCTCGCTGAGGATGTGCCCGCCGGCGCTCTCGGCCAGGGTGTTGTAGAGGACGACCAGACCCTCGTACTGGGCGCCCATGGTGAGCACCTGGTACGGCTTGCCCTGCCGCTTCAACTCCTGGGCCGCCTTGATCATGTCGTCCCACGTCTTCGGCGGCTCCTGCACCAGGTCGGTGCGGTACCAGAGCAGCTGGACGTTGGTGTTCTTCGGCGCGGCGTACAGCTTGCCCTCGTGCCGGGCGGTGTCCAGCGGGCCGGCGAGGGTGCCCTGCTCCACCTCGGCCTTGTCCGCCCCGGTCCACTCCCGGATCCAGTGCGCGCTGGCGAACTCCTGGGTCCAGGTGACGTCGAGGCCGAGCACGTCCATCCCGCTGTCCCGCGCGGCGAGCCGGCGCACCAGTTGCACCCGCTGGTCGTCGGCCTGCCGCGGCAGCACCCGGTAGACGATCTTGTAACGCCCCTGCGCCTGGGCGTTGCAGTCGTCGACCACCTTCTGCAGGTTCTGCTCCGGCGGGTAGTAGAGGTTGATCGTCGGCGTACCGCCGTCGCCGCCGGAACCGCAGGCGGCCAGCGGCGCCACCAAGGCCAGCGCGGCCGCTGCCGCCGCCGCACGTCTGCCTGGGCGCCGCCGGCGGGCCCGGTCGGGGTCTGTCGTCATCGCCCCTCCCCCTTTCGTCGGCGAGAGCCGGGGGAGTTCGCCCGTGCCCCGGCGCACGGCGAGACGGTCGGGGACCCTGGCCGGCACGAACCGCCCCGCTCCCCGGCGTGTCGAGGGCCCCACAGTGCCCGACCTGCGACGTTGCGAAACCTGACCCCCACGTGACGCTCCCGACGCCCCGACCCCGGCGCTGATTCACGGAAAGAGTGGCCATTCCACGCGGGATGACCCCTCTTTCCGTGAATCAGGGCGGACCTTGGGCGGGCGACCCGGCGACCGTCCCAGCTGGTGGGCGGCGAGGCTACCCAGCCTCCGCCCGGTGGACTAGCGTCAGGTCAGCTCCGCAGCCAGCGCGTCGCCGTCGAAGTCGATACGCCTCCGGCCGACCCCAGCCCGCCCATTCGGTTGGTTCTCGCGCGAACGCACCTCTGCGGCACCACCGGTTGGGCAGGATCGTCCCAACCGAGGAGGTCCGTCGTGCAGGACACCACCCGCGCTCTCGCCCTGACGTTCGAGGTGAGCGGCCTGCCCCCGGTCAAGACCGAGGCCCTGTCCATCTTCGCCGCGGGGCACCGCCAGGCGGCCAGGGTCCGTGCCCTGCTCCAGGCGGCCTGCACCGCGGCCCAGCGCACCGGCTGGACCCCGCTGGACGGGCCGGTCGAGGTCGACCTGACCCTGCGCTGCCCGCCCGGGCACCGCACCTCCGACGCCAGCACCCTGCTGGGCGGGGTCTGCGCCGTGCTGCAGGACAAGAAGCGGGTGGCGAACATCGGCCTGGCCCACCTCGGGGTGCTGGTCGACGTCGCCCTCTACGGCGACGACCGGCAGATCCGCCGGCTGTCGTACGCCGAGGAGCCGGCGGAGGACTTCTCGTACCAGGTCCGGGTGGCCGCCGTACCGACGGTGGTTTGACCGGCGGCCGCGGTCGGGTACCGCGGACGCCGAGGAAGGGAGCGCCGATGTCGGAGCCACATGTCACGCTCGATCCGAGCGGGCTCGACCCCGTGCAGCAGAAGCTGCGCGGCCCGCTGGAGGATCAGCTGACCTCGGCCCTGCAGGCGGCCACCGACCGGGTCCGTGCCAGCTACGCGGGTGAGCCGGTCGAGGAGGTCTGCCGCCGGTTGCTCGACGAGACCCGAGCCGGCCTGCACCCGGACATCGCCGCCGGCTTCAACCCCGACATGGACGAGTTCTGCCGGGTGGCGGTGGCGATCGTCCGTGGCGAGGTCGCCTGAGGCACGCCGGAGCCACCGGGCAGCTCCAGCTCGGCGCGCCCGACGCCGCGACCGGGAGCCGTCCCGCGCGGCCGTCGGGTCGACGCGGTCGGCGCGGGCCGCCGGATCAGCCGCGGCGCACGTCGACCGACACCACATGGGTGCCGTCCGGACGGGTCGACTCGCTCAGCCGCACCGGCAGCCGCGCGCCCGAGGTCTGCACGCCGAGACCGAAGCTCACGTAGCCCTCGAAGTCACCGGCGGGCGCCCAGCCGCGCAGCGTCGGGTAGCCGATGGTCCGCGGCGGCGCCGTCACCGTGCTCCGGCCGGCGCTGTCGTGCGCCTGGGCCGGGTCGAAGCGGACGGCGAGGAAGGCGTTCCCGGGCAGGCTCACCGGGTCGCCGCTGCCGTCGGACTCCACGCGCGCGACGTAGCCGACCTGGTAGGAGGGGGTGGGGCCGCGGAACGCGAAGGTGATCCGACTGAACCCCTCGGCCGGGTGGTCACCGACCTCGATCCGGACCAGGACGGGCAGCGGCTCGCCCGGAGCCGGGGTGACCGGCACCCGCACGGAGTGCGTCACCCGGGCCGGTGAGGCCGGCACCGCCCACCCGTAGGTCACCCGCCAGTCCCCCGCGGCGGGTGGCGCGGCGGTGGTGGCAATCGGGGCGGTGGAGGTCGCCGCCGGGGTGGCGGCGGGCGTGGTGGCGGCGGCGGTCGCGCTGGGCGCGGGCGCCGTGGAGGGCGCCGTGGTCGCGCCGTCGTGGTCGGTCGTCGTGCAGGCCGCCGCGAGCAGCACGACCACGCCGGCGAGCAGTGGTACGCGCTGAGGTGTCATGGCTCAGTGTCACCCCGGTGGACGCACCCCCACCAGAGCCGATCATCCCTGGTCGACCGCCGTGCCGTGCGGTCACGCCGCCAGCGGGTCGAACCGCCGGTTGGCCACCGGACGTGCCGGCACCTGCGCCACCGCGGCAAGTTCGGCGGCGTAGTCCCGCACCAGCGCCGGCAGCCGGTAGTCGCCGTGGCCGTCCCGCTGCGCCAGATGCGCGTCGACCAGGTCGTCCAGGGCGCGGTGCACCCGCTGCGGGGAAACCCCGAGCTGGGTCGCGACGCTCTCCACCGGCGTGCCCGGCTGCGCGGCGAGCAGTTCGAGCAGCCGGCCGGCCACCTCGTCGTCGGAGCGGACCGCGGCCACGCCGGTGGCCAGGCTCGCCCGGACCGACAGATCCTCGTACGCCAGCAGGTCCAGCCGGCCCCGCCCGTCACCCAGCTCGGCGACCAGCGTGGACACCGGCGTGCCGGGCCGCCGGCCCAGCCAGGCGCCGGCGATCCGCAGCGCCAGCACGGAACCCCCGCAGAGCCGCACCAGCTCGGCGGTGGCCGCCGGCTCCGCTACCAGGCGCTCCGACCCGGCGAACGCGGCCAGCAGGTCGCGCGCCTGCGCGACCCCGACCGGGCGCAGCGCCACCCGGCGTACGCCGTCCAGGCTGCCGAGGTGCCGCTGGGTGACCACGATCAGCGCGGGGCCGGGGCCGGCGGGGAGCAGGGGGCGCACCTGGGCCGCCCGGGTCACCCCGTCGACGACCAGCAGCAGCCGGCGCCCCGCCACCAGGGAGCGGAACCAGCCGGCCCGCTCGTCGGTGTTCTCGGGGACATCGGCCGCGGGCACGCCGAGCGCGCGCAGCACCCGGGCCAGCACCTCCCCCGGCTTCACCGAGGTCCGGTAGCCGAGGTCCACGAACACCTGCCCGTCGGGGAACTCGGCGGAGACGGCGTGCCCGGCGCGTACCGCGAGGGTGGTCTTGCCGCTGCCGGCAGCGCCGGTGACCACCACCGCGGTCGGGGTCCCGGCGGTCACGTTCGCCACCACGTCGGCGGTTTCGCGGGTACGTCCGACGTAGGTCACCGGGTCCGCCGGCAGCTCCCGGGGCACCGCCCAGCCGACGCCGGGTCGCGTCTCCGCAGCCGGCGCGGGCGCGGTCATGATCGGCGTGGCCGGCGGGACGTACGACAGCTCCGGCGCCCGGTCCAGCATGGCCCGGTGCAGCCTGGCCAGCTCCTCGCCGGGCTCGAGCCCGAGCTGCTCGTCGAGGACGGCCCGGGCGTCCCGGTAGACGGTGAGCGCGGCCGGCACGTCGCCGCACCGGTAGAGCGCGAGCATCAGCTGCCCCCAGGCCCGCTCCCGCAGCGGGTGGGCGGCGAGGTGCCCGCGCAGCTCGGACAGCAGGTGCCCGTGCTCCCCGGCGGCCAATCGGGCGTCAGCCAGCTCCTCGAAGACCTGCAACCGCTGCTCGTCGAGGGAGGCCCACCGGTTGTCCAGCGCGGTGCCCCGGGGCAGGCCGTCGCCGGACGGGCCCCGCCACCAGGCCAGCGCCGTGCTCAGCGTCTCGATCGCGCCGGCCGGATCGGCCGACGCGAGCAGCGCCCGGCCCTCCCCCGCCAGCCGCTGGAACTCGGTCACGTCCAGCTCGTGCGGCGCCAGCCGCAGCTCGTACGCCTGCGGCCGGGCGACCAGCCGGTCGCCCAGCGTGCGCCGCAGGCCGGCGGCGTGGGTACGCAGATTCGCCACGGCGGACGCCGGCGGGTGCTCCGACCAGACCATCTGGGCCAGCCGGGGCAGCGTGACCGTGTGGTTCGCCTCGATCGCCAGGCCGGCCAGGACGGCCCGTCGCTTGGCCGCGCCGGGCGTGACGGCCTGGCCGTCGACGCACAGCTCCACCGTGCCGAGAAGCCGGATCTGCAGTTCCATCGCGCCGCTCCCCCGTTGACCCTTGACGCGCCGCCCAGGCTAAGTGCCCGCTTCGTGGGCCAACAAGGAACAAACCAGACAGTTAAGCGTGACGAACATCAATATGACCCAGCGGTGTGTCGCGGTAACAAAAACGCCGCCGGGAACGCTCCCGGCGGCTCATGACACACAGTGACCGGGCGCGATGCCCGTACCTGCGGTCTTCCCGCACGTGCTACCCCACCGTTGCCCGCACGAAACCCGCTCGACGGCGATCGGTGTCAGTCCACATCGAAAGAAGATCTGCGCCAAGCGGCCGAAGGGGCGCTGCCGATGCACCTTTACGATCCGTCACCCCTCCCAGACGGTGCTCTCGGCGATCTGGTCGGGGACTCGCGGCTGGCGTCAGGTACCGCGGCCCGTCAGCCGAACAGACGATCACGTGGCCGTCCCGCCTCGCGGCTGCAGGTGGCTGCCTCGGCGGCCATCGGGGTAGCGCTCGACGCCGGAGCCACGGCGCCCTTGTGCGCCCCCCTGCCACCAACGGCCTGGCCGGAGTCAGTCCGCCAGGGGCTCGTCATCCTCGTCCGCACAGGCCTCGCCTGGACGAGACCGTCGATGAAGGCAGCGAACGACTCGGCGATCCGTCGAGGCACCCGGTCTTCATCGACGTACGCGACGGCGGGCTCCCCGACTGCGGGCCACAGTCGGAGTAGTCCCAGCATGACGGTGGCGGGGCCAGCCGCCGGCGTCACGCCGATCACCACACCGATCTCCGGGTAGCCCCACTCGGCCACCAGATCGGCGGAGCAGGCGTCGACCGTTACCTGTCAGTGCGCTGTAGCGACTGGTCGGCATGTCCCGCCTTGCGGTGGGACGGTCCCGGTCTTATCCGCCTGAGCGGGGCCGGGTTGACGCTTCACGGCCACCTGCCCGCCGGGGCGGGTCTTACGGTCGGCTCCACGTCCTGCCACCGGGCCACTCCCGGCGGTGGTTGCCTCACGCGCGAGCGCGGCGAGGTTACGGGCGGCGTTCAGGTCCCGATCGAGGGCCAAGCCGCAAGAGTCGCAGATGTAGGTTCGGACACGCAGCGGCAGCTTGGCTTTCACCGCGCCACAGTCCGAACAGGTTTTGCTGGAGGGATACCAGCGGTCGGCCACGATCCACCGGCTGCCGTTCCATTCAGCCTTGTACGCCACCTGTCGGCGGATCTCACCGAAGCCGGCGTCCGCGATCTGCCGGGCTAGCCGCCGGTTGCGCAGCATGCCGGCCACGTTGAGGTCTTCGACCACGATCGTGCCGTACGTGCGGGCCAGCCGGGTGGTGAGCTTGTGCAGGCCGTCACGGCGCAGGTTCGCCACCCGTGCATGCGCTCGGGCGACCTGATGGCGGGCGCGTTCCCACCGATTCGAGGGCCGCCGGCCGGTGCGCCGGTCCGGGCCGACGCGCCGGGACATCTGCCGGGCGAGACGCCGCATCCGCTGGGCCGCCTCGTCCAGGTGCCGGGGGTTGGGCACCACCTCGCCGGTGGACAGCACCGCCAGGTGGGTGATCCCAGCATCGACGCCGACCACCGCCTGCGGGCGCGTCGGGGTGCGCTCGGCCCGCTCGAGTTCGACGCAGAACGCGACATGCCACCGCCCGCCCTCACGGCGCACGGTCGCGGACAGGATCCTCGCCGTGCCCGCCTCCAAGCGGCGGGCGAGCTTGCGGGTCGACTCGTGCAGCTTGAGCCGGCCCAGCCGGGGCAGCACGACATGCTTGTGGTCCGGCTCCACCCGGATCGCGCCGGTGGTGAACCGGACGGCGGGGGTGGCGCGACGGCGGGACTTGAACCGCGGAAATCCCACCCGCCGACCGGCGCGCTTGCCTGCCCGGGACTCGGACCAGTTCTTCAAGCCGCGCGCCAGGTTCTCCAGGCCGGTGTTGTACGCCTCCTTGGAGCACTCAGCCCACCACGGCGCCACATCCGACTTGGCCGCGTTCCACGCCTTGCGCAACGCGGCGAGATTCCACCCGAGGGCCGGAGTCAGCAGTTCCTCGGGCGTGCCGTAGGAGCGTTCGGCGGCGCGCTGGTCCATGACCGCCTTCACCCTGGCCAGGCCCCAGTTGTACGCCACCCTGGCCGCGCCCGCATGCGCCAGCACCGCCCGCTGCTGAGACGGCGCCAGGTCCAGAGCGAACCGGTACGCCTGCATCGCCTTCACGACGGCGGGTCCTGTCTGGTGGCGGCCTCGACCGCCCGGCGCGCCCGACTCGCAGCAGCCCGGGGGCCGTACAGACGCGCGCACAACGAGGTCAACATCTCCGTGACATCCCGGACCAGATCGTCGTCGACCTCGCCCGGGTCGACCACCAACAGCTTGCGACCCTGCGCGGTCAGCGCCGCCTCCACGTACTCGGCACCGAAACGGGCGAACCTGTCGCGGTGTTCCACCACGATGGTCGTCACCGTCGGATCGCGCAGCAGAGCGAGGAACTTCTCGCGGTGCCCGTCCAGTACGGATCCGACCTCGGTCACCACCTGCGACACCGGCAGGTTCTGCCCGGTCGCCCACGAGACGACCCGAGCGACCTGCCGGTCAAGGTCGGCGCGCTGGTCGGCCGACGAGACCCGGGCGTACACCACCACCCGCTCGCCGCCAGCCGAGGCAGCAGGTAGCGGCTCACCCACCATGATGAGCCGGCCCAGCCGGTAAGTAGGAACCGGCAGCGTCCCAGCCGCGTACTGCCGCCGCGCAGTGACATACGCGATGCCCTGAGACGCCGCCCACTCCTTCAAATTCACCCCGTCACCATAGCGCGCATAAGAATGCTAGAGACCACTCAACCGCGAGCAGTTGTTAACCCCCTCCTCGTATCCGATGCCCAGGATGACGTCCACCTCGAAGTGGTCCTCGGCCCAGGACGTCCGGAAGCTCGTGGGGTGGCAGGTGTTTCTCAGCACGCCGCCGTTCCGCCGGGACAGCAACCGCAGGTAGCTCTGGGGCAACCGAACCCCGAGGGTCTCCTCCGCCCGACGGACCGCGTCGTCGGTGAGAGGTGGCCCCGTCCACGGCGACGGCGCATCCTCGAACGGGGATGTCATCGCACTCCCTGTGCGCTACTCGTCGACCAGGAAGGTCTCCAGCACGACCGGCTCGGCCCAGACAGCGTAGGCGAAGGCGGGCCGAGCGACGTCCTCCCCGCTGCTGTCGTCGATCAGGACCGTCCGCGTCCGCGGCCCGTACCGAATCTCGTACCGCAGGCCGTCCACCTCGACCGCTCCGCACCGCCCGTCCCTGCCCGCCTCGCGGTCGCGGTCGAGAACGGAGACGGACCAGCCCTCCTTCTCTGCCTTGTGGCACCACAGGTCCAGGGCGCGGTCGAAGTCCTCCGGGCGGGCATGCACGCCACCCGTTCTTCCGATCACCTCAACCGGATCGGGTCTCGCCGTCATCGCTGCCTCTCAATCCGACCGGCGGGAGCTCAGCCAACTCCGCCGGGGAGGAATGATCCTAGATCTGCACGCGTCGACCGAGCTTCCTGGCGTACGCGTTGGCCCAATTCCGCGCCTGGTCCAGCAGGGCCAGACGCTCACGCCCGTGGCGATACAGGGCGGCGCCGAGCGGGATCAGGAGAAGACGATCACATCGCGAAGGGGCGGTATTGCACGGCCCTGTCGATCACTTGCTCCCCCGTCAACGGCGGGTCTTCACAGAAGAGAAGATCCGATACATGCGGGCAGGCCAGGATTCGCTCAAGCTCCTCCAGAGGAGTCGGCGTCCGTTCGTCCGGCAAGGACGGATCAAGCAGTTGCCGAATGAGCTCGGACGCTCGTGCACGATCAGTTGAGCTCAACTGCCGTCCACCTTCAACGTCAACCATTGCCAGCCGTTCCCACCCCAGCGCGTACTGTCGGCGCCCGCCCCTATCTGGGAGGTCGGTATGTCCAGCGGCTTGAATTGGCGGCGCCTTGAAGCCGCCCGCCATCAACGACGCTTCAGCCGGCAGCCTGCTCAATTGGGGCCCACGCGGAGGTGCACCCGTCCCTGGGTGGGACGGGTGCACCTCCGCCATCACTCGAACCCGTCGAGGTTACCGACCGGCGTCACGACGTAGCGCCTCGCCGATCAGTTCCTTCTGCTGGTCGATTGCTCGCATGCAGTTGTCGTTCGCTCGCTCCGCTGCCAGAACCGTTGCCTCGTCGGTGCCCACGGGGAACTCGGGCAGGTCCTCGCAGTCGCGAATGACGTCGTAGCAGGCGGACATCGTTTCCTGTGTGGTGGCCGTCTCCAGTTCGGATGGGTCGAGCCCGATGCAGTAGGACAGGGCGTTGAAGAGCTGCCAGAGCGACTGCAGTTCGACCTCGTCGGAGAGTTCAAGGAGTTCGTCCTCGATCTCGTCCGCCTCGTCCGTCGGCTCCGCACCGTCGGCTACGGCACGGATGTCGCTGATGGCGGCGTCGACCACTTGGCCCGGACGTCCGGCCAGAATTTCCCGAGCGTCGCTCGGCAGCGCCTCAATCGTCCAGTCGAGGACCTGCCGCGTCAGCTCCATCCGCCCCGCCGGAGAGAGCCGGCCGACAAGCTCGGCCTCGTCCGCCACTTCGCGATCCCACAGGGTTCTCACTGATCAGCCCTATCCGCCAATCCTGACACCACCCTCTCGACGATACTCGTGCCGCACATCCCTGGTAACTCTTGGTCCCCGGCACACACGGTTTACGGTGCGGAGCGATCCGACCACCGCCAGGTATTTCTCCTCTCTTCAGGGCGTTCAGAAGAATGTGTTCGGCGCGTGTCTGCTTCGGCAGCAACTGGGTGAAACGCTTTCTCCCGTGAGACGCAGCGACAGCAGGAGTACGCCGTCGCCCGCGGCACGGTCCGCGCGGCGGTACGCCTCCTGCGGGAGCGAGGCCTGGTCATAACACTCCCAGCATGCGGGACGCACGTTGGCGAGAAGAAGCCCTAATGCAAGCTCTCGCTGGAGATATGGCTGATGGAGCGATAGGGAGGCGACCACAGCGATTGCGGATACGGCCTCAAATTCTGGCGGTGGCGCGGGACGCAGCGCCAGAGCAGCGCGAGCAGACGGACCCGCCGGCGGCCTGCCGCAGTGTTAGGTAGCCGCAGCAAGGGCAGCGTTTAGCTGCCCTCTTCATCCTCCGTATAGTCGCCGATCGCAACATCATCGAGGAGAAAGCGCCAGAATCCGGAATCGTCCGCCAGTGCCGATTCGTCAATGCGCGAAATCTCGGCTTCCAGCAGCTCCGCGAGCTGCTCTGGATCAGTATCACCCGAGCATTGCACGGCGTCCTCAATCTTCGACTCAAACAATCTCAAGCAATTCGCGAAGAGCTCAGGTGAAGCATTCACATGTAATTCACTCGAATCTTGTGCATCCACGTACAACACCTCACCTGCACCGCAGTCCACGTAGTACCGATGTCGCCACTCTCCGTCGCGAGCCCGATCTTGAGCAACTCGCGATCTGCAACCCTGAGTACCGCACCTTCCCCGGGTGTCTCCCGGGCCATAAAGACGACGTGCATAGCGGGCAAACCGACGGCGACGAGGAACTCTCGAGCCGCCGCATCCCGGATGCACTCCACATATCCGGCAGAGTAGCGAAAGTTTTTAGCTGTCACCCGCACGCTCACCCCTGGCGCCCGTCCAACTTGCGGCGACGACTGTGGGCCCATCCCGGTTGCTCGGCACATCCCGCCATACTGTTTCGGCAGAACTGGCAGGGCGCACGGTCGACAAACAGATTGGCGGATCCGCCACGAGTCGTGCCAGCCAAAGCCTGCGAGAAGACGTCACCTCCCGCATGGTCCTCGAACGAGGTGGCTGTCATCCTGTTTCCCTTGCCAGGGAAGGCAACCGGCCGTCCGATGTTGCGTCCGTTCTACCCATAGAAGCTCTGGCCGCCGTAGTTTTCGGAAAATAGGCTACTTCCTCATCTTTGAGCACCTTCTTCTCCGGCCAGGGTATGCCCGGCAGCCTGGGTGTCAGGCGAACCGCCATTCGGCCGAACTCGTCCATCGGCGGCCCCAAGCGAGCATCGCCGACATTCATGGATGCCTTCACTGATCCAGCTGGATCCTTCTCAAGCCAGGTAACGCACTCGAGATCGCCTTGCTGCCAGGTAGCAACCCCGCGGCTGGTAATCACTGCGTCTTCGGGTATCACCTCGGCCCTGGCCAGCTGCCGCAGGATGGTCGCTGCTTAAATGGTTGCCATATGCCTAGAACTTCAACCACCTACGGACGGCACCTGGTTTGGGCACCGCACCCAGCCTGAAGGAGTAGTTCCCTGCGGCGTCCTGACTCCAGAGCCACAACTCTCCATAATCCTTGCCCATAGCGTTCATGTACCTTCGCAGCCGTCGGGTTCCCGTCTTTACCCCGGAGGGCGTGTCCGGCTTCAATTCGACCTGATACCCGTTACGAGTGAATCCATCGGGAATGTTCTTCGGATCAACTGCTCCACCGGTTCAGGCCCGGATCGTACGCCGTCGACGGTGAGGTTGTGGACGCGTTCATGGTGGATGCTGCGCTTCGCGGCGGTGACCTGGGACCCAGGTCCGGCAGCGGTCTGGAGCCACATGCCGGGCTTGAGCTGCGCGGCCTTGGCCCACGTACCGCTGTCCGGCAGCCGGGCCAAGTGGGCATGCGGTGTGCGCCGGCCACTATCTCGAGCGGGCTGATCTGAACCTGCGCACCCATGGGGCGCCCGAGGCCGTCGGCGGTTTTAAATTCGCCGCGTCGCCATTTCCCTCGGCTTCAGCTGGCACGCGAGTGCAACTTGCTATCAGCTCCCCAGAGATAGTACGAGGGAACTCCTCTCTGCAGCCCAGCCCTGTAGACTCCAATGCCCTCAGTTGGAAGCACGCCATCGACGACTTCGGCCTGAGCCCTGGCAGACTTCCAAATCAGCTCTTCGATCGTAAAGGCGACCCCGTCGTCCGGCTTGACACGCACGGGCCTCTTCTGACCGCCGTTCGGGCCGAATGGGACCAGGTACAGATCTGAGGCCGGCACGGTAGTTTCGCCGCCGTCGCTAAGGCAGCCGGCTGATCTCAGGCGCTCCGCCATCTCTTGCCTCGTCTCAGGCACCGATTCGGCCCATTGCACTTCCGAGCATCTACCCATGGAGAAAGGCAAGTCGGGTCGGTGCAACTTGAACTCCTCTTCCGTCAAGGGATCCGTCCGCAGGTAGGACGCCTTTGAGGCTAGGCTAGAAATTCTGGTCACGTAGTAGTCAATCCGTTTTCTTTTGGCCTCACCGATGTTCGACAGTCCCCAGTTACGGAGGTGCGGCCACCATACGTCGTACATGGCTACATCATGGTCATGCATCAAGACTCGCATCGGCCTTTCATCATGAGCCCATCTATAGACAGCACCGGCTTCGATCCAGGACGGCTCCATGCCGCGAGCCTAGTACAGCAGCTCTGGGCTTGCGAAGCCTCAAGCTAGGAGCGCTCATGGAAACAAGGACAAAGTTGGCTGCTTCGATGCTCCTGATCACCTTGTAGGGCCTGATCATGGGAGTTTCTCTACCCCTAGGACGCGGAGCGACTTGTCCGGAACTTTGATTGACGGGCTGGGAATCCCAGACCCTCTGATGCGGCTGCCGCGTGCCGGGCCGGCCGGAGTCGGACATGAAACGAAGGCCCGCGCCAGGAGCTGGCGCGGACCTCCGCTCATTGTTCAAGCTACAACTGCCTATCAGGCAGGCAGGAAATTTCCGCTATCAGAGCAACCCGAAGATGCGTCTGGCCGCATGCATGTATCTTCCTCGGAGCGGCTCATCTTCACTGATTCCACGGATAGCATTTCCAGAAGTACCTCCGGCACTTTGAGCCCCGCCGTGGTAATCGATCAGGTTTTGCTCTCTGCCGCGAATCGCCTGGTACGCCATATCGCTGTGGCGCTGGCTGCGCGGCTTGTTTGCGTAGAGGTACTTATCCAAGACTGCGGGCCCGAAGCCCTCCTTGTTCATGTGGTGACCCGCGTCGCGGGCCCGGACGATTGCTTCAGGATCGCCGTAACCGCTCGTCCGACCCGTGTAGACGGCTCCAGTCTCTGGATGCGTCTTCGTGTACGTCACGTACTTGAGGTCGTCGCCGCAGTTGTGAACGAGTACCGGGGTGCTTCCGGCAAGAACGTAGTAGGTGTGGACGCCGTTGACGGTGAGGTTGTGGACCCGTTCCTGGTGCGTGGTGCGCTTGACCGCGGTGACCTGTACCCAGGTGCCCGCCGCGGTCTGCAGCCACATGCCGGGCTTGAGCTGCTCGGCCTTGGCCCACATCCCGACGTCCGGCAGCCAGACCAGGTGAGCATCAGTGGAGGTGATGCTCGCGGTCTTCGAGCCGTCCTTACCGTCCACGTCGACGGTGAAGGTGATCAGCTTCTTGACGCCGGCGTGGCTACGGACATTGGTAACCGTACGGCCCTGGCCGTCGCCCGATTCCACATCCGTGGCGTGGACCTGGTCACCGAGCTGCAGATCCTCGATGGCCTTGGTGGAACCGTCAGCCATCAGCACCCTGGTGCCCGGCACGAAGCTGTTGGTCTTACAACTGGGACCGTTCTGCTTCGGGGCCGTTGGCTCGTCGACCTTGGTGGTTGGCGTGTTGGTCGGCGCCGCCTTGTTCACGTCGGTGGCGCCTTCCACGCCCTTCTCGATGCTCTTGGCGTTCTCGGCCGCCTTTTCGATGTCGCGGGCGGTGTCGATGCCGTCGGCGATCTTCTTACCCGTCTTGGCCAGCTTCGCCGCGGCCACCGCGTTACCCGCCAACGGAATCGCCGAGGCCAGGGACATCGCCGCGTCGACGTAGTTGCCCTCGGCCGCGTACCAGATGCCATTCGCGACGTCGGCGACCTCACCGATCACCGGCACCATCCCGGCCACGTCCAGGGCGGCGTGGCCGATGTCCGACCACGACATCCCGAACAGGTGCCCGTCCAGCTCCACGAAGCTGATCGGGTTCCCACCGGCGAACGCGTACCGGTTACCCGTGAACGCATCCATCGCCAGCGACATGTCCGCCATCGCGCCGCCGTAGGCATCCCGCGTCAGGAACCGGTTCAACCCCGGATCGTAGTTACGGAACCCCATGTCATAGGTGCCCGAGTTGGCATCCCACCGGGAAGCGTTGAACCGGAACGCGTTGTACGGCTCCTCACCCTCCGGCGTCGAACCCGGCTTGTCCACACCCGTGAACTGCGACTCGTCATCCTTGCCGTACGCCGTGTAGCCGTACGTCGCCCGGGTCTTGCCGTCCTCCTTCGTGATCCCGACGACGTCACCACGCGGCCGGTAGATGAACTGCGAGTACTCCCGGCTGCCGTCGTCCTTGTGCTTGATCTGGGTCAGCTGCTGACCCCACGGCGCGTACTGGTACGACTTCTCCGCCTTACCGGCGACCTCCTCCCGCAGCACCTGGTTGTCCATCCCCAGGTAGGTGAAGATCGTCGTCTTCGACGCCGTCGTCTGCGACACCGTCCGGTCGAACGGGTCGTACACGTAGGTGGTCGTCTTCGCGGTCGAGCCGATGCCCGCGACCGTCTTCGCCGTCCGGTCGAAACCGTCGTAGTAGTACTTCTGCGCCCGCTGGCCACCGACCGACACCGTGTCGAGGCGTCCGAGCGGGTCGTAGTTGTACGTCGACGTCACACCCGCCGTGGTGGTGGAGTGCAGCCGGTTCCGGTCGTACTTGCTGGTGCTGGTCGTCCCCTCGACGGTCTGCGACACCGTGTTGCCGTTGGCGTCGTAGGTGTAGGTCTCCGTCGAGGTGCTGTCACCGGTCTTGTCCAGCTTGGCGATCCGGTCCTGCGGGTCGTAGCTGAAGACGTACGTGTTGTCGATGTAGTCCGACGAGTTGTCGGCGTTCATCAGCTTGAGCACGTCCCGCGACGGGTGCCCGTTGGACTGGTACTGCAGGTTGTGCTCCGCGACGGTGGTGCCGCCGGAGGTCTTCTCCAGCTGGTGCTTGGTGGCGCCGTCGAGGTAGTACTCGAAGTCCACGGTGTTGCCGTTGGGCTTGGTCTGCTTGAGCATCTGCCCGCGGGCGGTGTACGTGAACGTCGAGATCTGCTGGTTACCGGCCGTCGGCGAGTCGGCGTTGGTCACCTTGGCGACCATGTCCCGCTCGTCGTACTCGATCTTCGACCAGGTGAGGTCGTGGGTCGAGGTGAGCGGGTTGCCGTTGTCGTCGTAGGTCAGGGCCGTGGTGTTCTTCGGGGTCGTGTCGGAGAGCCCGACGAACTCCTTGACCGTGGAGATCTGGTTGAGCTGGTCGTAGGCGATGTCGTACCGGCTGATCTTCGCGCCCGGGCTGAGGTCCTTGACCTCGACCATCATCCCGTTCGGGTTGTACCGGTAGGTGAACTCCTTCTTCTCGTTGTCGACGTCGGCGGAGTTGTCCCGCACCAGCTTGACCGCGTCGGCGAGCACCTTGCCCGTCGCCTGGTCGGTGAGGGTGATCTTCTGGACGCCGTCCTCCTTGAAGGAGTAGCTGCCCAGGCTGATCCAGGCGCCGGTGTTCTGCGTCTGGTTCACCGTCTTGGTGACGCTGCCGCCGTCGTAGGTGATGGTGAACTTCGCGTCCGTCGCGGCGCCGCTGACCTGCGGGTGCCGGACGAACACCTCGTACGTGCCGTCGCGCGGGATGGTGAGCTGCCAGTTGAACTGCGCCGACCCGCTGCCGGCCGGGGCGGTGGAGACGTCGTAGCCCCACTGCCCGGTGGCCGCGCCGCTGCTCCAGGTGCCCTGGGTGGCGGTGTTGTTGGAGTCGGAGTTGTCGACCAGGACCACGTCCTTGCCGACCGGTACGCCGTCCTCCGAGCGGCCCTTCTCGTTACCCGACGGGTAGTAGTCCCAGGTCATCGTCCGGGTGACCGACCCGCCGGCCGAGGTCAGCGTGTTCCTGGTCTGCTGGCCCAGCTCGTTGTAGTCGAACGAGTTGACGATGTCCCACGGGTCGGTGGACGTCTTCGTCCAGCCGTTGTCGTAGTAGTCGTACTTGGTGATGTTGCGGACCGTCTGCCCGTCCGACGGGGGCGCGCTGACCTGGGCCAGGTTGCCGACCTCGTCGTAGGTGTAGAAGGTCTTGTCCGGCGTGTTGTACCGGCTGTCGTCCTTGTCGTAGGACGACCACTCCTCCTTCTTGCGGTTGAGCGCGTCGTAGACGGTCACCACGGAGAAGTCGTCGGCGTCGTCGGTGGTGTCCACCCCGCGCGGGGTGATCAGCTTGGTCTGGTTGCCGACCTGGTCGTACTCGTACCTGGTGGTGCGGTAGGTGATGGTGCCGGCGCCGTCCTTGTCGTACGGCACCTTCGACTCGACCAGGGCGCCGCGGGCGTCGTAGGTCGCCAGCGACTCGTTGCCCTCGGCGTCGGTGGTGCCGAGGGTCAGGCCGTCCTTGTCGTACCGGGCGGTGGTGAACTTGCCGATCGCGTCGGTGGTCTTCACGACCCGGTGGTTCAGGTCGTACTCGTACTTCGTGGTGAAGTCGTCCGCCGCGCTGGCGGTCTTCTTCGCGTCGTACAGGACCGTGACGTTGCCGACGTTGTCGTACTCGGAGACCACCTTCTGGCCGAGGCCGTTGGTGACCTCGATCGGCTGGTAGATCGCGTCGTACTTGGTGGTCGTCGTGTAGTCGCCCACCGTCGAGGTCAGGTTGCCCTGCGGCTCGGTGACGGTGAGGACGTTGCCGACCTTGTCGTACGTCGTGGTGGTCTTGCGCTCCGGGTCGGTCGCCTCGTCCTTCGGGGCGAGCGTCTCGATGACCTGGTCCGCCTTGTCGTAGACGGAGGTCGACGCCGCACCGTTGGCCGCGTACGCCGTGGTGATGTTGTCGTTCAGGTCGTACACCGGGGCCTTGGTGGTGATGTAGCGGTTGTTGGCCGCGTCCATCGGTTCCACCTTGGTGGTGGGTCGCCCGAAGGTGTCGTACGCCTGGGTCACCTTGGCGTTCTTGCCGTTCTTGACCTCGGTGACGTTGCCCCGGTCGTCGTAGGTGAACGTCGACGTGCCGTTGCCCGCGTCGGTGATGAGCGTCGGGTAACCGCTGGGGTGGAACAGGTCGTACTTGGTGGTGTTGCCGTTGGCGTCCTTGGCGGCGGTGAGCTGGCCCCACTCGTCGTAGGTGTTGGTGCTCGTGTAGTCGCCGGCGGTCGCCGTGGTGTTGCCGACCGGGTCGGTGACGGTCGCGACGTCGCCCTCACCGGTGTAGGTGAAGGTCCACTTCCGCCCCTCCGGGCTGGTCTTGCTGATCATCTCGGCCACGTAGCCGTTGAGCGAGCGCTGGTAGGTCAGCACCGTCCCCGGCCAGCCGTTCTTGACCGCCTCCGCGTCCTTGGTCTCGGTCGGGTAGCCGGTCTTCGGGTCGAACGCCCAGGTGGAGACGGCGCCGTTGGCCTCCTCCAGCCGGATCACGTTGTGGTCGTCGTCCCAGCCGGTCTTGGTGACCTCGTTCTTCGCGTTGGTGAACTGGTACGCCCGGCCGTAGCCGTCCAGCAGGTACTGGGTGGCGTGGTTCTCGGCGTCGGTGACCGTGGCGTTGATGTTGTTGCCCTGCGGGCCGTCCGGGTCGACGTAGCCGAACTGGGTCAGGTAGCCGAGCCGGTCGGTGTAGGACTTGGTGGTCCAGTGGAACTGCGGGTCGTCGCCGGTCTGCGGGTAGTTGTAGACCAGGCTGGTCGGGTTGCCCCGCGGGTCGGTGACCTTGACCAGCTTGACGTTCTTGTTGCCCTGGGTCATGTCGTAGGCGAACTTGAACGTCTTCGGCGCCCCGTTGGTGGACCCGTAGCCGTCGACCAGCTCGCCTAGCAGACCCTTGTCGGTGTAGGTGAAGGTGAGCTTGCGTCCCGAGATGTCGGTGATCTGCGAGATGTGGTCGATGATCTTCGGGTTGGTCAGGTTCGTCGCGCCGGACACCCGGTTCCAGGTGGTGTCGTCGATGTAGTCGTACGTCTGACCCTTGGCGTAGTAGTCGATGGTCAGGGTGATCCGACCCGTCGGGTCAGTGAGGTACTTGAGGAACTTCGTCGGCTTGTTGTTGGACTTGCGCTCCTCGTAGGTGAAGAGCATCTCGTTGCCGTTGTTGTCGACGATGCTCGACAGGAAGCCTTCGCAGTCGTAGAAGAACTGCGTCCGGTCGGGCCGGGTGAGCACCCAGGCCTTCGGCTCCTCGGTGTTGGGCTTGCAGTCCACGCTGCTGTACTTCTGCAGGTAGAGGTGCACGCCCTTCGGGCTCTTCCACTCGTTCGCGGTGGCGTCCCAGGTGAACCAGTGGCTGGTGCCGTCACCGTCGGTCAGGGTGACCTTGGTGGGGTTCGGGTTCGGGTGGAAGTCCAGCGGGGCACCGAGGCGCATCATCGACGACGCCTGCAGCGACCAGCCGTACCCGGCCACAGTGTCGGTGGTGTCCAGCGAGTTGTACGCCAGCCGCACGAACGTCGACAGGCCGCGCGACGGGTTGCTGATCGCGTTGTACGACCAGACGGTGTTGCCGGAGTACAGGTTGTTCATCAGGGTGCCGCCGGCGCCGGTGTTCTTGCCCGCGTACGAGTAGAACTTCTCCAGGCCGAGCTGGTCGGAGGTCGGCTCCTCCACCGCCACGTTCTGCGGCAGCGGCTGGATCGCGGTGGTCTCCGAAAGCTTTTTGCCGGTCAGCTTGTTCCGCAGATCCCACTGCAGGACGTAGTCGGTGCGCTTGTTGCCCTCGACCGAGGACGGCGGGGTCTTCACCTGCGCATTGACGTCGACCGTTCCGCCGGCCGGGATGGTGGCGGGCAACGGGGTCTTCAGCTCGTAGCTGGCGTCCGCGCCGTCGGTGACACCGTCGGCCCGCTTCCAGTCGTACGCCAGCTCCCAGTCGGTCGGGTTCCACGCCGCCAGGGTCGGGTTCGACAGGGTCACCGGGACCGTGTACGTCGAGTTCGCGGTGGCCAGGGCCGGGGTCGAGGCCGCGTAGTACGTCGACTCCGCGGTCTGCTCCAGGTAGGTGACCTCCAGCGTGGGCCGCAGCAGCGGCTCCTGCGCCTCGGACGACAGCAGCATCGCCCGCGCGGTCTGGTTGGTCTCGTCCCGCTGGCGCAGCAGCAGACCGAAGTTCTTCGCCGGGTCCTTGACCCAGCCGTCCACCGCCGGGGTCACGTCCCAGGAGGCCCACTCCGGGTCGTTGGTGAACCCGTTGTTGCTCGCCTTCCACGACGTGTCGTAGTCACCACCGGCGGTGAGCCACGGATTGACGCCGTCGTAGCTGGCCCACGTTGCCTTCGTCTCGGTGAAGCCCCTGGTGAGCTTGTAGACGTCGACATACTCGTCGGTGTCCGTGCCCGGGTAGAGGGACGTGTTGTACATCCGCAGATCGGCGTCGACGACCTTCGCGTCCGTGGGGATGCCGGTCAGGGTCGGGAACTTCACCAGGCCGCGGGTGTCGCCGTAGTAGGACGAGTTGTTGCCCGGGCTGACGTACGGGTCACCGTCGTAGACGTCCACGTTCTCCGTCGAGCGGGTCTGGGAGAGCGTGGTGTCCGTGGTGCCGGTGCGGTAGATCCGGGTGATCTGACCCGCCTTGGGCAGGATCGCCGACTGGGTGGGACCGGCGATGAGCTGTCCGTCGCGGGTCTTCACCGCGACCATGTAGTAGTAGAACTTCCGCGCCAGCGGGTCGGTGTTGTCGGCCGCCGTCGGGATCGCCGTGGTGTCCTGGTACGTGCGGGTGCTGGTCGACACCGGCGCGATCAGGGTCGCCGCGGACGGGGTGAAGTTCTGGTAGATGCTGCGGTGGACCTGGTACTCGACCGCGTCGTCCGCCGTGCTCGTCGACGGGTCCACGTAGGCCGGCCAGTCCAGCACGGCACCGGTGGACGTGAGGGTGGTCGGCGGGTTGACCGCCACACCCGGCCGCCCGTAGGTGACCACCAGCTTGGGCAGGTTGTAGTCGCGGCGGGCGTTGTTGTAGGCGAACTCGGAGGCCTCGAAGATCGGGCCGCCGCGGCCCTTCGTGCCCTCGTCGACCGCCTTCACCATGAAGCCGTTGTTGTCGTAGGTCTTGTTGACCCAGTCCTGCACCACATTGCGGACCGGGAACGAGCTCCAGACGTTGGAGATGGCGGCCTTCTTGGTGGTCGCGCCCCACTTGGTGAACCGCACCGCGTCGGCGATCACCGACTTGCCGGAGACGTCACCGAGGACCACCTTGCCGGTGGTGCCGGCCACGAACGGGTGCACGCCCAGGGTCTTCCACTCGCCGAGCCCGCTGCCGGTCTGGTCGACGGTGTAGGTCTTCGACCCGCCGTTGTAGTAGACCGTGTACGGCGCGTTCGTCGGCCGGTCGGCCTCGGAGACGTAGTGCACCTCGACCTGGTAGTCACCGGACTCGGTGATGGTCGGCACCCAGGTGTGGGTGTGCCCGGTCGTGGTGTCGTTGTTGTAGCGGTAGTCACCGTTGATCGCCAGCGGCGTCAGCGCGGTGTTGGTCGAGTACGACCAGGTGCCGACCACTGAGGTGCCGGAGTCGCCGTCGTCCTTGGTGACCATGTTGCCGGCCGGCTGGGCGGCCATGTTGGCGTTCATGTTCGCCCAGGTCGCGGTGCTCTCGCTCCACGGCTGGGTGATTCGCCGGGCCTCCATCGCCACGTCGAAGCCCCACGCGTAGTGGGTCTGCGAGTAGTACATCTGCAGCTGGGCGTCGTCGATCGGCGTGTTCTGCGGGATCGCGCTGACGTCGAACTTGACCAGCGTCCGGTACGCGTTGGACGCGTCCGTGCCCACCTTCAACTGGTAGGTGTCGTTGTAGTTGGTGGTGGTGGCGCCGGAGTAGATCTGCACGTCCTGCGCGTCGGTCGGCACCGGCTGCAGCTTGATCGTCGGGTCGATCACCACCGGGTAGACCCGGGCCTGGTCGGCCAGCCAGCCCGCGTCGGCGGTGATGGTGACGGTCGAGGTGCCGCCGGACTGGGTGACCTTCTGGGTGACCTTGTCGCTCCACACCTTGCCGTGCGGCGACGACTTGTCGTCCTTGCTGTCGTACATGAACGGCGCGGGCATCACGAACACCGGCGCGCCGCCGTCCCGGCCGAGGAACGCGATCGAGCCGTCCTCGCGCTGCTGCGCGGTTAGGCCCGCCGTGTCGAGGGTGAAGGTGTACGACACCGGCCCGGCCGGCGCCTGGCGCAGGACGATCTTCTCCTTCAGCGCCGTGCTGGTCACGTCGTACACGACGTCCGCGCCGCCGGCCACACCCGGGTAGGTCACCGTCGAGCCGGACACCCTCGGCGTGACCGCCTTCGACGCCCCCGCCAGGCCCAGCTCGATGCTGCGGCCGTCCCGCTCGAACCGGACGAGGTCATCGGAGCTGTCGCCGAACAGGCTGGTGTAGGTGTTGGTCCGGTTGCCCTGCACGTACCCGCGCTCGTTGACCGGACGCACGGTGGTGTCGATCGGCTGGAACCGGCCGTCATCGTCCTGGTAGTGCAGCGGCACCGCGGAGATCTCCGCCTGCAACCGCCCGTCCGACAGCTGGTAGACCTTGCTGTTCTCGGTGCGCTTGCCGGTCAACTCCTTGACCCGCTTCTGCGCCGGCCACTTGCGACCCGCGAGGGGCTTCTCCTCCCGGAACAGCCCGGCACTGACCGCCTCGGCCTTGGCCCGGTGGCCGCCCCCGGCGACCAGACCGCGGGCCGCGTCACCGAGGCGGTCGATCAGCCCGCCGCCGTCCTTCGCGCTCTCCGCGGTCTGCCCGGTTCCGGCGGGATCGCGGTCCGGTAGGACCGCGACCCCGCCCAGCGTGGCCGCCACGGCCAACGCCAGCCCCCCGATCAGGGGACCTCGTGATGGTCTTCTCACCCGTTACCCTCCGGTCAACTCTGGTGACAGGACGGGTGAAGGGTAGAAACGACCGATACACGCGGGGCTATCTCTCAGCTACTTCCCAGCATCGCCGGGCCCCGCTCGGGCTCAGCCGGTGAGGTCGAGCGACTTCACCACGACGAGGGCGAGCAGCAGCACCGCCAGCCCGACGAGCACCGCCGTCTGCACGGCGACCCGGCGCTTCGCGGGCGCGTACGCCAGGCCGACGGCGGCGGCCCCGCCGACCAGCAGGCCACCCAGATGCCCCTCCCACGAGGTCCAGCCGGCGGAGAACACCATCCAGATCAGGAACGGGATGATCAGCCGGTTGGGGTCGATCGGATGGTGGTGCAGGCGTCGGGTGAGGACGAAATAGCAGCCGGCCAGCCCGTACACCGCGCCGGAGGCGCCGATCGCCGGCTGGTGCGGGTCGACGAGGAAGCCCAGCACCGTCCCGCCGACCGCGGAGAGCAGGTAGACGGCGAGGAAACGGGCCCCGCCGAGCCGCTCCTCGACGACCCGGCCGAGCACCCAGAGCCAGTACAGGTTGAAGACGATGTGCAGGATGCCGAGGACGCCCTGGGTGGGCAGCGAGTGCAGGAAGGCCGGGGTGATCAGCCGGTACCACTCGCCGTGCGCGATGCCGATCGGCTGGAGCCCCTCGTACGGGCCGCCGTCGTCGACGTACCGTTGGCCGGCGTCGTCGACCAGCCCGGTGCCCAGGCTGTCGAACTGGTCCAGGAGCGCCGGACGGGCCAGTTCGACCAGGTAGGCCAGCACGGTGAGCGCGATCAGCACGTAGGTCACCGTCGGCCGGGTGGTCACCCGCCCACCGAACACGGTCCGGGCCTGGCGGACCGTCCGGTTGTCCTCGCGTACGCAGTCCGGGCAGCGGTGCCCCACGGGCGCCTCGCGCATGCAGTCCGGGCAGATGTGGCGGTCGCAGCGGGTGCACCGCAGCAGCGTCTCCCGCTTCGGGTGCCGGTAGCAGGTGGTGGCGGCCTCCTCGTCGGAGGGCTGGCCGGTGCTGATGGTGTCCATGGGCAGGCGGTCCCCGGGTCGCTCGTCGGCTGAGTGCCAGTAGGGCCCCCGGCCGGGAGGCGGCCGGGGGCGCTCTGTGGTGGACGGTCAGCGTAGCCGTCCATGGATCGATCGGGTCAGTAACGGCTGAGGTTCTGCACCGGGCACATCACGATGCGCGGGTCGGCCTCGGGCTTGAGCCACTTGAGCACGCCGACCAGGTGGTCGTGCGACAGGCTCACACAGCCGGCGGTGGGGCCTCCGGTGGACTCGTGCAGGAAGATCCCGCTGCCCGCGTACGGCTCCGGCTTGGCGACGTTCGGCGGCATGTTGTAGGTGATCACGGCGAAGTGCTTGTAGGCGGTCGTCTCCGTCCAGAGCTTCTCACTGGGAGGGGCGAGGGTCGCGGTGGTGTGCTGGAAGGTGTTGTAGTAGGGCGAGGTCGAGTCCTCGTTCCACCAGTCGTTGACGACCACCTGGTGGTAGGGGTACCGGACGCCCGGGTTCGCGGCGATGCCGTACATCGTCGGGCCGATGGAGTAGACGCCGGTCGGCGTGGTGGGGACGCCCTCGACGTGGTTGTCGCTGAAGCCGTTCTTGCCGATCCGGGCGGGCAGCGGCGCCGAGACCGCCGTCCACCGACCGCGCTTCTTCGCGTACGTCTCCAGGGTGGCGTAGGTGGTGCTGTAACCGTTCCCGGTCACGACGATGACCTGCTGGGTGCTCGGCGGCAGGGTCTTCAGGTTGGCGGCCTTGTTGCTCGGGGACGGGAAGTAACCGGGCTTCGTGTACGCCCCGCCGAGGGTGCCGCTGGTGGCCGTGGCGTCCCGGGTCGTGGCCGCCGCGGGCGTCGCACCGGAGGCGATGACGGGAGCCGCGACGCCGGCCGCCGCACCGAGAATCAGAGATCTCCGCTTCATTTGGAGGATCCTCGCACTTCGCGCCTTCCTCCACTGTCCCCTAAGGGAGGAATTTTCGCGGTATCTGGCGAAGGCGCGCGCCCGGCTGGCGGTGGAGGGGATGAACGCCGGACGGGTCAGGACCGGGTCCGCAACTCCCCGGTCCTGACCCCCAGCCGTCCGGTGTGGTAGCGGTATTCGCCGTTGCGAGCGCGGCGGGCGTGGCACGCCGCCCACGCCGGGCTCAACACGGCGAGCCGGCCCGCCTGCACTCAGCTCCACGGTGCCCAACTACCGGACTTCGGTGCGTCCCCGACTCACCCCGAAGAGCCGTGGACGCGGGCTCAGGTTAGGCAGCTTCGCGCAGGTCGAACAAGCACTTGCCGCGCCGGGAGAATGTGATTGATACCAACGTTGAAATGCGGCATGTCGGCGTAACAAGGTCAGCCAGCCTGGCGCTGTTTGTTCTCGAGGCGATCGGTCCGCCCGACCTCCGATCGGACCGGCCGGAGGCCGCCCGCCGCCGCCGCACCCGCGATCATCGCGAGGGCCGCCAGGTGCAGCAGCCGTACGCCGGCGGGCGCCGGCACCGTGGCGGCCGGAAGGGCGGGCAGCAGCAGGCCGCCCAGCGCGCTGACCGCCAGCGCCACCGACCAGAAGGCGGCGGGGCGGGCCGGCGGCGCGGGCGGGCGTACCCCGTCGAAGATCTCACGACGGCGGGCGGCCCGGACGGCCAGGGCACCCACGACGACGCCGCCACCCAGCGAGCCGATCACGTCCGCGACCTGCCACCAGTACCAGCCCGTCGCCGCGTGGAAGTCCGCGATGCCCAGCAGCCGCGGCCACCGGTCGGTGTGGGTGATCCGGTCCCACGCGACGTGACTGACCGCGCCGAGCAGCGCCGACGAGACGGTGACCCGGGCGGGATGCCGCACGCCGCCCAGCGCGGCGTGATCCCGCCAGCCGAGGAGCCGCTCACCCGGCAGGTGCACGGCGACCCCGGCGATCACCCGGCGGACGATCCAGGCGTACGCGAGCGCGACCGGCAGGCACCACCAGAGCAGGCCGCCGAGGGTGTGGGTACGCGCGCCCAGGCTCCACGCGGTGCCGGTGAACAGGTAGCCGACGTCCGGCGCCACCGCGCCGGTGGCCAGCGCCACCCCGTCGAACCAGCGGGGCCGCCACAGCTTCAGCGGCAGCACCGGCGCCAGGTGCGAAGGGAAGGTCAACGGCACATTCCGGACCCTACCGGCGCGGTCAGAAGTGTCGGGTCAGGTCGGGAAAGGCGGCCAACCGGATCACCCCCGGATCACCGGGGTCGAGTTCGTCGTCCTCCAGCACCCAGGTGTTCTCGTTCGGGATGAAGACCGCGTTCATGCCGGCGGCCCGAGCGGGCCGGATGTCCGAGCGCGGGGAGTTGCCGATCATCCACGCGGCGGCCGGGTCGAAGGCGTGCTCGCGGGCCAGCCAGCGGTAGGTGTCCACGTCCTTCTCCCGCACGATGTGCGCGGCAGCGAAGTGGTGCAGCAGCCCGCAGGCGTCGAGCTTGCGCTGCTGCTCCTCCTGGTCGCCCTTGGTGAGCAGCAGCAGCCGGTGCCGGGTGGCCAGGTCGTCCAGGGTCTCCGCGACCCCGGGCATCAGCTCGACCTGGTGACCGATCAGCGCCGCCGCCAACTCCTCGATCTCGGCGAGCTCCCGCGGGGTCGCCGGCCGCTCCCGCAGCTTCGCCAGGCACTCGCCGAGGCTGCGCAGGAAGACCTTGCTGCCGTAGCCGTGTGCCACCGCGTTGGCCCGCTCGATGTCGTCGAGGACCGTCCGGATCTCGGTGCGGTCCAGCGTCGGATGGTCCAGCCAGGCGAGGAAGTCGTCGATCACCCGCTCGAAGAGGACGTTGTTCTCCCAGAGCGTGTCGTCGGCGTCGAAGACGAGCACCGCCGCCTCCCGGCGCTGTGGCATCGCTTACCCCTCCCGTTGGTGGACCGGGACACGCTACTGCGCCCGGGCGGGCCGGGACATCCCGGTTTCCGCCCTGCTCAGCGGCGCAGCGTCAGGATGAGGTCGGCGACCAGGGCGGTCCAGCCGGTCTGGTGCCACGCCCCCAGCCCGGCGCCGTTGTCTCCGTGGAAGTACTCGGGGAAGCAGAGCAGGTCCCGCCAGTCCGGGTGGGTCTGGAACAGCTGGGCCGCCCCGTAGATCGGCCGCCGGCCCCAGCCGTCCCGGGTGAACAGCGAGATCAGCCGGGCGGAGAGGTCGTCGGCGATCTGGTCCAGGGTCTTCTTCACCCCGGAGCGGGTCGGGTACTCCACCTGCAGGTCGTCGCCGAAGAAGGCGGCGTAGTCGCGCAGGGCGCTGATCAGCAGAAAGTTGGTGGGCATCCAGATCGGGCCGCGCCAGTTGGAGTTCCCACCGAACAGGCCACTGGTCGACTCGGCCGGCTCGTACCCGACGCTGAACTCCTGCCCGCCGAGGGTCACCGTGAACGGCTTGTCGAGGTGGGCCCGGGAGAGCGTCCGCAGGCCGTACTCGGAGAGGAACTCGTCGGTGTCCAGCATCCGGGCCAGCAGCCGCACCACCTGCTCCGGGCCGACCATGGACAGCAGCCGCTGCTGCCGGCCGTCCGGGCCGATCCGGCGCGCGCCGATCACGTCGGCGTACTCCGGGCGGTTGGTGAGGAACCAGCGCAGCCGGGCGCCCAGCTCGGGCAGCCGGTGCAGGGTCCGCGCGGTCAACCGGGTGACCGCCGCGAGCGGCAGCAGCCCGACCACCGAGCGGACCTTCAGCGGCACCTGGGTGCCGTCGGCCAGCCGCAGCACGTCGTAGAAGAAGGCGTCCTCGGCGTCCCAGAGCCCCTGGTCGTACGCGGCGGCGGCGATGTACGCGAAGTGCTCGAAGAACTTGGTGGCGGTGTCCACGTACGCCCGGTCGTGCTCGGCCAGCACGATGGCCATGTCCAGCAGGTTGAGCGCGTACATGGCCATCCAGCCGGTGCCGTCGGACTGCTCCAGCACCCCGGCGACCGGCAGCGCGGCCGAGCGGTCGAACGGGCCGACGTTGTCCAGCCCCAGGAAGCCCCCCTCGAAGACGTTGTTGCCGCCGGTGTCCTTGCGGTTCACCCACCAGGTGAAGTTCAGCAGCAGCTTGTGCATCACCCGGGCGAGGAACTCGTGGTCCCGGGAGCCGTCGATCTCGAACACCTTCAGCGCCGCCCAGGCGTGCACCGGCGGGTTGACGTCGCCGAACGCCCACTCGTACGCGGGGATCTGCCCGTTGGGGTGCAGGTACCACTCGCGCAGCAGGAGCAGCAACTGCTCCTTGGCGAAGCCCGGGTCGACCCGGGCGATGCTGACGCAGTGGAAGGCCAGGTCCCAGGCCGCGTACCAGGGGTACTCCCACGGGTCGGGCATGGAGATCACGTCGAAGCTGGTCATGTGCCACCAGTGGCTGTTGCGCCCGTGCCGGCGCCCGGCCGGCGGCGGCGCGGAGCCCGGATCGCCCTCCAGCCACCGCTTGACGTCGAAGTGGTAGAACTGCTTGCCCCACATCAGCCCGGCGATGGCCTGCCGGGCGACCAGCGCCTCGTCGGCGGTGGCGGCGGCCGGGATGACGCTGGCGAAGAAGCGGTTGGCCTCGGCGCGCCGCGCCCACAGCACGGCGTCGAAGTCGTCGCCCAGGTCGGCCGGGGGCGGCGGGGTGCTCGCCGGGGGCGGGCCGGTACGGGTCAGCCGCAGCCGGATCTGCCGCTGGCCGCCCGCCGGAACGTTCAGCACGTAGTGCAGCGCGCCCTTGGTGCCCTCCCGGTCCGGGTTGACCGTGTCCGCGCCGGCCACCACATGGTCGTTGATGCCGTCCTTCGGGTACGGGGACCGCCCGGGCAGCCCCCAGAGCCGCTCGGCGTTGGTGTCGTTGTCGCACAGCAGCGGGGTGGGCTCCCCGTCGCCCTCCAGCAGGAGCTGGCCGAGCACCCAGTGCTCGCCGACCAGCCGGGAGCCCTCGCCGACCAGCTTCGGCACCCGGTCCCCGCCGGGCAGCCCCCACGCCCAGGTGTTGCGGAACCAGAGCGTGGGCAGCACGTGCAGGGTCTCGTCCCGGTCCCCCCGGTTGGCGACCGTGACCAGCATGCACAGGTCGGTCGGGGACGCCTTGGCGTAGTCGACGGTCACCGCCCAGTACCTGTCGTCGTCGAAGATCCCGGTGTCCACCAGCTCGTACTCGGTGTCGTCCCGCCCGCGCAGCGCGTTCACCGCGACCAGCTCGTCGTACGGGAAGGCGGCCTGCGGGTAGTGGTACCGCCAGCGCATCCACGAGTGGGTGGGCGTCGAGTCCTCGTACCACCAGTAATCCTTGACGTCCTCCCCGTGGTTGCCGCCGTCGCCGCCGAGGCCGAACATCCGCTCCTTGAGGATCGGGTCGCGCCCGTTCCACAGCGCGAGAGCGAAGCAGAACGTCTGCCGGTCGTCGCAGACGCCCGCCATGCCGTCATCGTTCCACCGGTAGGCTCGGGACCGCGCGTGATCGTGGGGGAAGTAGTCCCAGGCCGTGCCGTGTTCGCTGTAGTCCTCCCGTACCGTCCCCCACGCCCGCTCGGACAGATAGGGACCCCATGCACGCCAGTCCTGCTCCCCGGCGTCGGCCTGGGCGAGCCGGTGCCGCTCGGGGTCGGGGGTCGCGGAAGTCGGGCGGTCTGTGATCACCTGCACATCTTCGACGCCGCCGGGATACTGCACCACAGCGGCCATTGTCGTCGTGAGGCGTCGCACCTCGCCGGTGGTGGAGGAAAGTTGATCGACATTTCGTTCGGCCCGCAGGTCTGCGGGGAGTTGTCCGCCTCCTCGACCAGGGAGTGGCTGCTCACCGATGGCCGGGGCGGCTACGCCATGGGCACCGTCGCCGGGCTGCGCACCCGCCGCTACCACGGGCTGCTGGTGCGGGCCCTGGACACCCCCGCCGCCCGCCGCGTGGGCCTGGTCAGCCTCGACCCGGCGGTGACCCTCCCCTCCGGCGCGCGGGTCCGGCTCGGCGCGCACGAATGGTCCTCCGGGGTGGTCGACCCGCGCGGCTTCGAGCTGCTGGAACGCTTCGACCTGACCGACGGGGTGCCGCGCTGGCGGTGGCGGATCGGCGACGTGGTGATCGAGCGGGAGATCGCCATGGCGTACGGCCGGTCCTGCGTGGCGGTGGTGCACCGGCTGGTCTCCGGCGGCCCGGTCCGGCTGGACCTGGCGGCGGCCTGCACCTGGCGGGACGCGCACGGCGAGCGCCGCGCCGACGGCCCCACCCCCCGGCTGGAGCCGGTGGCCGGCGGGGCCGTGGTCGAGGGCGCGTTCCGGCTGGCCGGCCCGGACTGGACGCCCGAGGGGCAGTGGTGGCTCGGCGTGCACCACCGGGAGGAGGCGGCGCGCGGCCTCAACCCGGACGAGGATCTCTGGTACGCGGGTCGGTTCTCCGGCGGGCTCGACGAGCCGGGCGCCACCGTGTCGGTGCTGGCCTGGGCCGACGACCTGACCGAGGAACCGCCGCCGGCGACGGCGCTGGTCGAGGCGGCCCGGCGGCGCAACCGGGCGGTGGTGGCCGCGGCCGAGCCGGACGACGCGCTGGAGGCGACCCTCGCCCTGGCCGCCGACGCGTTCGTGGTGCGCACCGGCCGCGGACCGGACGTGGTCGCCGGCTACCCGTGGTTCGGCGCCTGGTCCCGGGACACCATGACCTCGTACGAGGGGCTGTTCCTCTGCACCAACCGCGCCGACGAGGGCCGGGACCTGCTGCGGGCGTACGCGGCGACGCTGTCCGAGGGGATGCTGGCGAACACCGCCGACACCGGCCGGGTCGAGTACAACACCGTCGACGCCACGCTCTGGTTCCTGCACGCGGTGAGCCGGCACGTCACCGTCACCGGGGACACCGACCTCGGCGACGAGCTGCTGCCCGCGCTGCACGCCGTGGTGGAGGCGCACCTCGCCGGCACCCGGTACGGCATCGCCGTCGACCCGGCCGACGGGCTGCTCACCCAGGGCGGCCCGCCCGACGTCGCGCTCACCTGGATGGACGCTCGGGTGTACGGGGTGCCGGTGACCCCGCGTACCGGCAAGCCGGTGGAGGTCAACGCGCTCTGGGTGAACGGGCTGGCCGGGCTCGCCGAGCTGACCGAGCTGGTCGGCGGGGACGCCACCGCGCTGTGGGGGCGGCACGCGCAGGCGGCCGGCGCGTTCCGGGAGCGCTTCCCGGCACCGGTCGGCTGGCTGTACGACGTGGTGGACGCGCCCGCGCCCGCGTACCCGCTCGGCGGCGCGCCGCGCCACGACGACGACCTGCTCCGCCCCAACCAACTGCTCGCCTGGTCGCTGCCGTACGCCCCGCTGGAGCCGGACGAGGCCACCCTGCGCCAGGTCACCGAGGGGCTGTTCACCCCGCTCGGACCGCGCAGCCTCGCCCCCGACTCCCCCGGCTTCGTCGGGCGGCACCGGGGCGGGCCGGCCGAGCGGGACTCCGGCTACCACCAGGGCACCGTGTGGCCGTGGCTGATCGGGCCGTTCGTCGACGCGTACCGCCGGGCCGGGCTGCCGACCGACGACCTGCTGGTGGGCCTGGCGGGGCACCTGACGGAGTTCGGCCTCGGCTCGGTGAGCGAGACGGCCGACGCGCTGCCTCCGCACACCGCCACCGGCTGCCCGTTCCAGGCCTGGTCGGTGGCCGAACTGCTGCGCGTCATCCGGACGCGCCGGTAGCGCGTTACAGACCGGCAACCAGCGTGTCTCCGCTGGTTATCGACCGCTCGGCAGGATGGGCTGCGACCCCACGACGCACCCGGCGCGGTGCGCCGCGCGGCGTGCGACACACAACTCCAAGGGGGGCGCATGTCAGCTGACGCGGAAGTGATCGACATCCAGCCCGTCCGGCACCAGCGGGTGCTGATCCTGTCGTGGGAGTACCCACCCGTGCTCGTCGGTGGACTCGGCCGCCACGTGCACGCCCTCTCCGTCGCCCTGGCCGCCGCCGGCCATGAGGTCACCGTCGTCACCCGCCACGCCGAGGGCGCGCCCCTGGAGGAGTACGCCGACGGCGTGCGGATCCTCCGCGCCGCCGAGGACCCGGTCCGGTTCCCCCTCGCCACCGGCTCCCTGCTCGCCTGGACCATGGCGTTCAACCACACCCTCACCCGGGCCGCGCTGCGCGCCGCCGAGTCCGGCGGCTACGACGTCATCCACGCCCACGACTGGCTGGTCGCGCACACCGCGGTCACCCTGGCCGAGCACCTGGATCGGCCGCTGGTCACGACGATCCACGCCACCGAGGCCGGCCGGCACCAGGGCTGGCTGCCTGAGGAGATGAACCGGACCATCCACGGCGTCGAGCACTGGCTCAGCAACGCCTCGGCCCGGGTGATCGCCTGCTCGGGCTACATGCGCGACCAGGTGGCCCGGCTGTTCGACGTGCCGACCGGGCGGATCGACGTGGTACCCAACGGGGTCGACGACCGGGCCTGGCACGCCCGCCCCCGCGCGGTCGCCGCCGCCCGGGCCCGGTTCGCCGGCGCCGGCCCCCTGGTCGGGTACGCGGGGCGGCTGGTCTACGAGAAGGGGGTGCAGCACCTGGTGCGCGCCGTGCCGTACCTGCGGGACCGGCACCCCGGGCTGCGGGTGGTGATCGCCGGCGACGGCCCGTACCGGGAGGAGCTGGTCGACCAGGCGCGGCGGCTGCACCTCGGGGAGACCGTCCGGTGGGCCGGCTTCCTGGACGCCACCCAGCTTCCGGCGGTGCTCGGCGCCACCGACGCCACGGTCGTCCCCAGCCTCTACGAGCCGTTCGGCATGGTCGCCCTGGAGGCCGCCGCCGCCGGTGCGCCGCTCGCCGTGGCCAGCACCGGCGGGCTGGCCGAGATCGTCGAGCCCGGCGTCACCGGGGTGACCTTCCCGCACAGCGACCCGGACGCCCTCGCCGGCGCGGTCGACCGGCTGCTCGGCGACGAGGTCTTCGCCCGCCGGGTGGCCCGCCGGGCCCGCAGCATGGTCACCGAGCGGTACGGCTGGGCCACCATCGCGGCCCGCACCGCCGCCAGCTACGCCGCCGCCCGCCGGGAACACGCCACCTTCCAGGCCCGCCGCGCCGCCCTGCCGGCCGGTGGCCGATCAACCATCGCCATTCCGGACGGAAATCTGCTGACCGGGGCCGCGAGCTGAACCACGCCACCCCGACGGGCGATGGTGGCGTCCGATCCGTTGGCTATGGTGGACACCACCCGCGGTGAGGAGAACGGTGCAGCAGGTAGTGATCGCCGGCCGTTACCGCCTGCTCGACCTCGCCGGACGCGGGGGCATGGGCCGGGTCTGGCGGGCCCGGGACGAGATGCTGCACCGCGAGGTGGCGGTGAAACAGGTGGTGCCGCCCGCCTGGCTCGCCGGGCACGAGCGGGACGAGCTGCGCGCCCGCACCCTCCGGGAGGCCCGGACGGCCGCCCGGCTCAGCCACCCCAACGTGGTCCAGGTCTACGACGTGGTCCGGGTCGACGACGACCCGTGGCTGGTCATGGAGTACGTCCCGTCGCGGTCGCTGCAGGAGATCGTGGACGGTGACGGGCCCCTGAACCCCCGGCGCGCGGCCGGCGTCGGGCTGGCGGTGCTGGCCGCGCTGCGTGCCGCGCACGACGCCGGGGTGCTGCACCGGGACGTGAAGCCCGCGAACGTACTGCTGGCCCGGGACGGCCGGGTGCTGCTCACCGACTTCGGGTTGGCCGTCTTCGACGGCGGCGACGGCATGATGACCCGGCCCGGGCTGGTCCTCGGCTCCCCGCAGTACGTGGCCCCGGAACGCGCCGCCGAGGGGGTGTCCAGTGTCGAGGCGGACCTGTGGTCGCTGGGCGCCACCCTGCACGCCGCCGTCGAGGGACGCTCCCCGTACGCGCGCAGCACGGCGATGGCTACCCTCACCGCGCTGGCCAGCCAACCGCCGGACCCGGCGCCGCACGCCGGCCCGCTCGCGCCGGTGCTCGCCGGGCTGCTCCGCCGCGACCCGCGCCACCGGCTGGACCACGACGACGCGGCCCGACTGCTCGCGCTCGCCGCCAGCGGGCCGGGCACCGGAGCCCTGCCCGGTCCGGTCGCCGCCGTGCCGAGCTGGGACAGCACCGGCTCGTCCCCCGTGCCGCCGCCCGAGGGCGGATACCCGGACGTGGCACCGCCGGCCGCCGCCGCGCGGGCGTGGAGCCGGGCGGCGCACCGCGCCGGCGCGGCGGCTCCGCCCGACGGGAATGCCACGCCGGGACTGCCGGACCCGGGCGACAACGAGGCCGGGCACCCGCGGCGGCGACGCCGGGCGCTGGCCCGCCGCTGGGGACTCGCGGCGGGCGCGCTGGCACTGGCCGTGGCCGCCGGGGCCGGCACCGCCCTGGCGGTCACCGACGGCCGCGGGGGCGAGGCGGCGGGGGACCCGCACGGGCCGCCCGGCGAGCCGTGGGAGCCCCGGCCCGGGCCGCCCCCGGACGGTCGCCCGCCACCGCCGCCACCGTTCCCCTGTGTCCGGCCCGACGTGGCCGGCGAGCCGGTGACCGCCGGGTCGCCGCCCGCCGGCGGGAACGCCACGCTGCCGGCCGGCTGGATCTGGTACGGCGACGCCGGAAGTTTCCGCCTCGCCGTACCGGCCGACTGGCGCTACCTGCGCTCCGGCGACACCACCTGCTTCCAGGACCCGGTCAACCGGCGCATCCTCGGTGTCGAGCCGTACCCGGGCGGCGCGGACCCGGTGGACCAGTTGCGGGCGGCCGAACGGAACCTGACCGCGAGCGGCCGGCTGCCCGGGTACCAGCAGGTGCGGCTCGCCGCGGCGGGCGGCGGCGCCGAGTGGGAGTGCCGCTGGACCGCGCCGTACGGGGAACGCATGCACGCCCTGCGGGTGCTGCCCGGGGACGGCGGCGGCTGGACGCTCGGTTGGACCACGTCGGACGTCGACTGGGCGGCCGGCGCCGGGCAGCTCACCCTGATCCGGCAGAGCTTCCGGCCGGGCCGTTCCACCCGCTCCACCGGTTGACCGCCCGGCGTCTCAAGCCCGACAGAAATGTCCGACGCGCCGGTACGAACCGACATACTCCCTGGTGATCCGGCGGCACCCGGCGGACCGGTCCCATCCGTCTCCCCAGTGGACCGTCCGGGTGATGCCCCGCGACCCGAAGGCTTGACTACAGTGACGTAGTTTTGTCGATCAAGATCTCTGGGGAAGGGCGAGTCGACATGATGGGACCGTCCCACGCGCTCTCCGGCGCGGCGGTGTGGCTGACCGGCTCCTGGGCGTTGGACCAGTTCGCCGACTACCACCAGACGCCGCTGGCGCTGGCGGTGGGCACCGCGGTCTGCGCGGGCGGGGCACTCTTCCCCGACCTCGACCTGTCCGGCAAGGTGACCCGCAACCAGGGCGGGGCCACCGTGGCGCGGACGTTCGGGGTGTTCAGCCTCTTCCTCGCCGAGGTGATGGAGAAGATCTCGCTCGGCGTCTACTACGCGACCAAGCTGAGCAAGGACCCGCGCCGCAACAACGGCCACCGGACGCTGACCCACACCATCCCGTTCACCCTCCTGGTCGGCTGGGGCACCACCGCGCTCTGCGCCCACTACGGCAAGTGGGCGGTGGTCAGCATCCTGTTCTTCATGATCGGGCTGGCGCTGCGCGGGCTCTTCGACGAGTGGGCCGAACGGGCCGGCTGGGTGATCGTCACCCTGGCCTCGGCCGCCGCCGCCTGGTACACCGCCGCGAACCTCCCCGGCGACCGGGGCTACCCGCTGATCGGCATGGCCGTCGGGGTGGGCTGTTTCGTGCACATCCTCGGCGACATGATCACCCGGGCGGGGGTGCCGATCCTCTGGCCCATCCCGATCAAACGGCGGATGTGGACGATGGTCGGCCTGCCCAACAGCATCGCGCTGCGCACCGGGAGCAAGGCCGAGACGATCGTGCTGCGGGCGGCGCTGACCGTCCTCGCGGTGCTCGCCGCGGTGGGGCTGGTCGCACCGTCGGTGCTGCACCGGTTCAACATCGAGATGTGAGAGACGCTCGACACGGGCCGGCGGAACAGAACCGGCCGCCGGCCGAGGACGCGGCGGTGCCCGGGTTCTGGCGGCGGCTGGGGCTGCCCGGGCTCGCCGACGTGCACACCCACTTCCTGCCGCCGCGCCTGCTGCACAAGGTGTGGGCGTACTTCGACTCGGCCGGTCCGCTCGTCGGCCGGGAGTGGCCGATCCGGTACCGGTGGGACGACGACGCGCGGGTGGCGCACCTGCGCCGGCTCGGCGTGCGGGCGTTCACCGCGCTGGCGTACCCGCACCGGCCGGAGATGGCGGAGTCGTTGAACCGGTGGACGTTGGAGTTCGCGGCGCGTACCCCCGGCTGCCTGCCCTCGGCCACGTTCTTCCCGGAGCCGGGGGCCGAGCGCTACGTCGCCAAGGCGCTGGGGGCCGGCGCACGGGTGTTCAAGGTGCACCTGCAGGTGGGCGGCTTCCTGCCGACCGACCCGGCGCTGGACGCCGTGTGGGGACTGCTGGCCGACGCCGGCGTGCCGGTGGTGGTGCACGCCGGGCACGCCCCGGTGGGCACCGCCCACACCGGGCCGGGGCCGTTCGCCGCGCTGCTCGCCCGGCACCCCGGGTTGGCCGCGATCGTGGCGCACCTGGGCGCCCCGGACTACGCCGCGTTCCTCGACCTGGCCTCGGCGTACGAGCGGGTCCGGCTGGACACCACCATGGTGTTCACCTCGTTCTTCGACCACGCAGCGCCCCTCCCGGCGGCGGAGCTGCCGCGGCTGCGGGAGCTGGGGCTGGCTGGCAAGGTGCTGCTCGGCAGCGACTTCCCGAACATCCCCTACCCGTACGCGGAGCAGCTCGCCGGGCTGGCCCGGCTCGACCTGGGCGACGACTGGCTGCGCGCGGTCTGCTGGGGCAACGCCGCCACCCTGTTCGGCCTCACGGCAGACTGAGCGCGGGCCACCGACCAGGCCCGACGCGTTCCGTCACCGCCTAGTCAGCTTCTTGGCCTTGAAGGGGCCGAGGTTGCGGATCGTGTTCGGTGCTGGCTGCATCGGTCACGCCGCGTTTGGCAGGCTGACTGCTGCCCAGTCCGTGGCACCGCGTGTGGCGATGTTGCGGGCTGCGTTCACGTCGGCGTGCTCAGCGAAGCCGCAGGACGTGCATCGGAAGGTGGTCTGGTTGGGGCGGTTGGCTTTGGCGATGTGCCCGCAGGTGGAGCAGCCCTGCGAGGTGTACGCCGGGTCCACGTGAACGAGAGCTATCCCGGACCGTGTCGCTTTGTAGGCGATGAACTGGCCGAGTTGGTGGAACGCCCACGAGTGCAGTGTGACCCGCTGGGGCCGTCGGAGCCGTACCCGGTCGCGGATGCCCGTGAGGTTTTCCAGGGCGATACCGCGGCCGGTGCGTTCGGCCTCGGTCACGATCTGCTTGGCGATGCGATGGTTGATGTCGGCCGCGAATCGGGCTTCCTTACGGCGGCGGGCCTTCAGGAGCCGCTTGGCCGATTTGGTGCCGATGCGCTGGAGTTTGGCCCGCAGCCGCTGGTTACGGTGACGGACCCGGTTCAGGCCCTTGCCGCTGTGTCGGGTGCTGTCGTTGGTGGTGGCGATGTTCGCGATGCCCAGGTCAACGCCGAGGAACCCGTCAGGCTGCTTCACCTCGACATCAGGGATGTCGCACGTGGCGTACAGGAACCATTTGCCGTCGCGGCACACCAGGTCGGACTCGCCCCGCCGGTGCGCCGCCAGGGTGGCGTACTGCTGCTCTGAGCAGCCGAACCGAACTCGGGTCAACCGGCCACCGACGGCCCAGATCGACACCGTGCGGTCGGCGAGCTGCCAGGACAGGCACCTGTCATCGAACGGCTGCGCGGCGTCGCGGCGAAACACGATCGGCTTCGCCTCGGCCTTGCGGCGGCGTTTCGACCCGGGCTTGCCGAGGTTACCGGCGCGAATATTGGCCTTCAGGGTGGCGTACCCACCAGCGACCTTACGGGCGACATGGATCGCCGGCTGAGCCGACAACCCCATCGCCTTCAACCGCCCGTAGGTGAGCCGCTGCAACGCCTGCTTGCCGAACACCCGCGCCCGATAAGCCTCGCCAGAGACCACGTTCGCCGCCTCGTTGCACAGGCTCAACGTGTCCCGCAACGCCGCCTCCTGGCCAGCATCAGGGAACAGGCGTACCTGCACGACGATCTTCACCGTCCACAGCCTAGCGTCTATCTATGTCACCTAGATGGGGCCCAGACCCAGACGTTCGCCGCGGCCGCACTGTCATCCACAACCTGCACGTCCACCTTGTCTTCGTCACCAAATACCGGCGGGACGTGCTCAACGACGCCATGCTCACCCGGTGTAGGCAAATCATGGCCGACGTGTGCGACAAACTCGGCGCGCAACTACGGGAGTTCAACGGCGAACACGACCACGTCCACCTGCTCGTCCACTACCCACCGAAACTGCCGATCTCCACCCTGGTCAACCGACTCAAAGGCGTCTCCACGCACTACCTGCGGCAGAAATTCACCGACCGGATCAACCCGCACATCACGCACGGCCACCTATGGTCGCCGTCATACTTCGCCGAATCATGCGGTGGGGCACCCCTCGCCGCCATCCGCGAGTACATCGGAAACCAGAAACGTCCCGGCTCATGACGCGATCCTTCCCGGCCCTGAAGTTCCTCGCTAACTCATGTTGACGCGCGTGTAACACGTGACCTACCGTCTGTCGAAACGCTTCGTCGAAGCGCTTCGACGATCCCCGGGCGACCGCCCGGCCGCCACCGGAGGAGGTGCGGGATGGCCACCATGCAGGACGTCGCCCGCCTCGCCCGGGTGTCGGTCAGCACCGTGTCGTACGTGCTCACCGGCGCCCGGCCGATCTCCCAGGCGACCCGGGACAAGGTGCTCGCGGCCATGGCCGAGCTGGACTACCAACCCAACGCGATGGCCCGCGGCCTGGCCAGCCGGCGCAGCCGCATCCTCGGCCTGCTGCTGCCGATGGACGAGCGGGGTCTCGGCGCCACCGAGACCGCCTTCGTCACCGGCGCGGCCGCCGCGGCCAGCGCCGCCGGCTACCACCTGGTCCTCTCCCCGGTCGGCGTCAACGACCTCGACGAGCTGCGCCGGCTGGCCAGCCAGCGGATGCTCGACGGCGCGCTGCTGATGGAGGTGCAGCTGGCCGATCCCCGGGTGGCCGTCCTGCGGGAGGTCGGCGTGCCGCTGGCGCTCATCGGTCGCACCGAGGACCCCGCCGGCCTGTCGTACGTCGACATCGACTTCGACCGGACGGTGCGCGACGCCGTCGATCACCTGGTCGGCCTCGGGCACCGCCGGATCGTCTACGTCAACCACTCCGCCGCGGCCATCGCGGCCGGCTACGGCCCGGCGCTGCGTACCCGGGACGCCTTCGCGGCGGCCATGGCCGCGCACGGCCTGGACCCGCTGATGATCCCCGCCGAGGACAGCGCGGCCGGCGGGCGGGCGGCGCTGACCACCGCCTTCACCCGGGCCCCCGACCTGACCGCGGTGCTGGCCATGAACGAGAACGCCGTCTTCGGCATCCTCGGCGAACTGGCCGGCCGCGGCCTGACCGTGCCCGGGGACGTCTCGGTCGTCTCGATGGTCACCTCGCCGCAGGTGGCCGAGCTGGCGACCCCGGCGCTGACCACGATGACCTCACCCGGTTCGGCGCTGGGCCGGACCGCGGTCGAGACGCTGCTGCGGCACCTCGACACCGACAGCGGCGAGATCCACCAGCAACTGCTGCCCTGCGCGCTGGAGGTGCGCGGTTCGAGCGGGCCGCCCCGCACGGCGGGCGGCGACAGCACCACCGGCGCCGGCCCTGCCAGGCCGGCACCGGCACGTACCGACGAAGCAGCCCGCCGCCGCGCTGCCACGCGACGACGGGCCTAGGGAGTACCGGCTCGATACTCACCAAGGAGATTAGCAATGCAGCGACTCCGGAGAGTCGCCGCCGTGGCCGTGCTGGCCGCGCTCGCGGCGACCAACGTGACAGCCTGCGGCAGCGACGACGGCGGGGACGGCGGCGGGGCCAAGACCCTCAAGCTGTGGCACTACGAGAGCGCGAACAGCGCGATGGGCGTCGCCTGGGACAAGGCGATCGAGATCTTCAAGCAGGAGCACCCCGGCGTGGAGGTGCGCTTCGAGCGCAAGGCGTTCGAGCAGATCCAGCAGAACGCCGGCATGATCATCAACTCGTCCGAGGGTCCGGACGTGATGGAGTACAACAAGGGCAACGCCACCGCCGGCCTGCTCTCCTCGCAGGGCCTGCTCACCGACCTCACCGACCAGGCCACCAAGCGGGGCTGGGACAAGGCGCTGAGCCCCAGCCTGCAGACCACCGCCCGGTACGACGACAAGGGCGTGATGGGCTCGGGCAACTGGTTCGGCGTGCCCAATTACGGCGAGTACGTGATGGTCTACTACAACAAGGACCTGTTCGCGAAGTACGGCGTCAAGGTGCCCACCACGCTCGACGAGATGACCCGGGCGATGGACACCTTCGTCGGCAAGGGCGTCACCCCGCTGGGCACCGCCGGCGCCGAGTACCCGGCCGGGCAGCTCTTCTACCAGCTCGCCCTGGCCAAGGCCGACCGGGCGTTCGTGGACAACTACCAGCTCTACAAGAACCCGGTCGACTTCCACGCCGACCCGCTGAAGTACGGCGCCGAGACCTTCGCCGAGTGGGTGCGCAAGGGCTACGTGTCGAAGAACGCGGCTAGCGCGAAGGCGGAGGACATGGGCACCGCGTTCATCGCCGGCAAGACGCCGATGATCGTCTCCGGCAGCTGGTGGTACGGCCGGTTCAAGAGCGAGATCAAGTTCAACTGGGACACCTTCCTCTTCCCGGGCAACACCCTGAACGCCGGCTCGTCGGGCAACCTCTGGGTGGTCCCGGCCACCAGCAAGGCCAAGGACCTGGCGTACGACTTCATCGACATCACCATGCGCCCGGAGGTCCAGGCGCTGATCGGCAACAACGGCGGCGTACCGGTCGTGGGTGACCCGGCGAAGATCAGCGACCCGAAGGACCGGAAGCTGATCGAGAACTTCAACACGATCAGCGCGCAGGACGGGCTGGCCTTCTACCCCGACTGGCCCGTGCCCGGCTACTACGACGTCCTCGTCTCCGGCTTCCAAGGGCTGATCAACCAGTCCAAGTCGCCCGAGCAGGTGCTCGACGCGATCGCCAAGCCCTACCAGGACGGCGTCGCGGAGATCAAGCGCAACTGACGACGGCGGGGCAGGCGCGCCAGCAGACGGGGGCCTGCCCCGCCCCGGAAGGACCCCCATGGCAGTGCCCGACACCGTGGTCGCCGGGGCGACCACGGCATCCCCGAAACCGGCGGCCGGACCCCGCCGCCGCCCGTCCCGCCCCGACGCCGCGTACTGGCTCTACCTGCTGCCCGGCGCGGTGCTGTTCCTGCTGGTCATCGGCGGACCTCTGGTCTACACCGGCTACCTCTCCCTCACCCGGTGGTCGGGCGTCGGCGACCCCACCTTCATCGGCCTGGAGAACTACCGGAACCTGCTGGACGACGAGGTGTTCTGGACTTCGTTCCGCAACACCCTGGCGATGATCGTCGCGATGGTGGTGCTGCCCACCCTGGTCGGGCTGGTGCTCGCCGCGGTGTTGTTCGACACCATCGGCCGCCGGTTCCGGCCGCGCACCGCCGCCGCCCTGCGGGCCGCGTTCTACCTGCCGCAGGTGCTCCCGGTCGTGGTGGCCGGCATCGTCTGGGGTTGGATCCTGCGGCCCGACGGCGCGTTCAACGGGCTGCTCGACGCGGTGGGGCTCGGCTCGCTGCGCCACGACTGGCTCGGTGACCCGGACACCGCCCTGCCCGTGGTCATGGCGGTGATGATCTGGGTGCAGATCGGCTACCCGGTGGTCGTCTTCATGGCGGCGCTGGAGCGGGTGGACCCGGAACTCTACGAGGCGGCGGAGATCGACGGCGCCGGCTGGTGGCGCCGGTTCCGGGCGATCACCCTGCCGCAGATCCGGCCGGAGACCTTCGTGGTCGGGCTGACCTGCACCATCGCCGCGATGAAGGTGTTCGGGCCGATCTACGCGCTGACCCGGGGCGGCCCGGAGAACGCCACCAACGTCCCGTCCTACTTCGCCTACTACACGTTCTTCAAGAAGCTGCACGTCGGCTACGGCTCGGCGATCTCGATGGTGCTCACGCTGATCATCGTCGTGGTGAGCGTGCTGTTCATCCGGGCGCAGAACCGGGCCGAGCGGCGGGACGGGGGATTCTGATGGCCGTCCCGCTCACGCCGCCGGCCGGCGCCGGCCGCACCCGGCGGGTCCCGGACCGGCACCACCGCGGCGCCACCCGGTGGATCGTGCTGGCACTGGTCACCGCGGCGGCGCTGGCGATGCTGATCCCGTTCGCGTTCATGCTGCTCAACGCCTTCAAGTCGCCCGGCGACTACTCGACCAACGGCCCGCTGAGCTGGCCGTCCGAGTTCTACACGAAGGGCCTGCGGACGTACTGGGAGCAGGTCGACTTCCCGGTGAAGCTGTGGAACTCGATCCTCATCTCCGGCTCGGTCGCGGTGCTCGCGGTGGTCGTGTCGCTGCTGAACGCGTACGCGCTGGGCGTCGGCCGGGTCCGCGGCCGGCTCTGGATCATCGGCCTCTTCCTGCTGGCCAACATGCTCCCGCAGGAGTCGCTGATCTACCCGCTCTACCACTTCGCCAAGGAGGCGGGGCTCTACAACACCCGACTCGCCGTGATCATCATCTTCACGGTCATCCAGAGCGCGTTCGGCACGTACCTGCTCGCCTCGGTGCTCGGCACCTTCCCCCGCCCGCTGCTGGAGGCGGCGGCGCTGGACGGCGCCGGCAAGTGGCGGATCCTGTGGCGGGTGGTGCTGCCCAACCTGCGCCCCACCCTCTCGGTGCTGCTCGTCTTCTTCTTCATCTGGACCTGGAACGAGTTCCTCATCCCCCTGGTCATGCTCATCGACAACCAGACCCAGACCGTCCCGGTCGCGCTCGCCTCGTTGCAGGGCGACCGGCTGATGGACGCCCCGACCACCAACGCCGGCTCGCTGCTCAGCCTCGTCCCGGCGATCCTGTTCTTCCTCATCTTCCAGCGCACCCTGGCGCGCGGCATCACGGCGGGAGCCGAGAAGTGAAGTTCACCGACGGGTACTGGCAACTGCGGCCCGGGGTCAGCGTGCTGCGCCCCGGCACGGTCGAGTCGGTGGAGCCGGACGAGCGCGGGTTCACCGTGTTCGCGCCCACCGGCCGGATCACCGGGCGCGGCGACACCCTCAACCGGCCGGTGGTCACCGTGCGGTTCTTCTCCCCCGCGCCCGGCGTGATCGGGGTGACCATCGGCCACCACTCCGGCGGGCTGCCCCGGGAGCCCCGGTTCGCCCTGGCCGAGTCCGGCGACCATCCCGTACACGTGGAGGTCACCGGGGTCACCGCGCGGCTCACCACGGGTGAGCTCACCGCGCGGGTCGCGCTGGTCGGGCCCTGGCGGGTCGACTTCCTCCGCGGCGACCGGCTGGTCACCTCCTCCACCGAGCGCAGCATCGGCATCGTCACGGACGCCGAGGGCCGCAAGTACGTGCACGAGCGGCTGGCGCTGGGCGTCGGCGAGACGATCCACGGCCTCGGCGAGCGGTTCGGCCCGTACGTCAAGAACGGCCAGACCGTGGACATCTGGAACGCCGACGGCGGTACGGCCAGCGAGCAGGCGTACAAGAACGTGCCGTTCTACCTCAGCAGCGCCGGGTACGGGGTCTTCGTGGACCATCCCGAGCTGGTCTCCTTCGAGGTGGGCTCGGAGGTGGTGTCGCAGACCCAGTTCAGCGTGGCGGGTCAGTCGCTGACGTACCACGTGATCGACGGCCCCACCCCGAAGGACGTGCTGCGCCGGTACACGGCGTTGACCGGTCGCCCGGCGCGGGTGCCGGCCTGGTCGTACGGGCTGTGGCTGTCCACCTCGTTCACCACCCAGTACGACGAGAAGACGGTGACCGAGTTCATCGACGGGATGGCGGAGCGGGACCTGCCGCTGTCGGTGTTCCACTTCGACTGCTTCTGGATGCGGCAGTTCCACTGGGTCGACTTCGTCTGGGACCCGGAGACCTTCCCCGACCCGGAGGGCATGCTGCGCCGGCTGCACGAGCGCGGCCTGAAGGTCTGTGTCTGGATCAACCCGTACATCGCCCAGCGGTCGTACCTGTTCGAGGAGGGCCGGCGGGCCGGTTACCTGGTCCGCAACCCGGACGGCTCGGTCTGGCAGTGGGACAAGTGGCAGGCCGGCATGGCGCTGGTCGACTTCACCAACCCGGACGCGGCCCGGTGGTTCGCCGGCAAGCTCAAGGTGCTGCTCGACATGGGCGTCGACTGCTTCAAGACCGACTTCGGCGAGCGCATCCCGACCGACGTGGTGTGGCACGACGGCGCCGACCCGCAGCGGATGCACAACTACTACGCGTACCTCTACAACCGGACCGTCTTCGAGTTGCTGGAGGCCGAGCGCGGCGAGGGCGAGGCGGTCCTGTTCGCACGGTCGGCCACGGCGGGCGGGCAGCAGTTCCCGGTGCACTGGGGCGGCGACTGCGAGTCCACCTTCGTCGCGATGGCCGAGTCGCTGCGGGGCGGGCTGTCGCTGGCCGCGTCCGGCTTCGGGTACTGGAGCCACGACATCGGCGGCTTCGAGGGCACCCCGGATCCGGCGGTGTTCAAGCGGTGGATCGCCTTCGGGCTGCTCTCCTCCCACTCCCGGCTGCACGGCTCCGGGTCGTACCGGGTGCCGTGGGCGTACGACGACGAGGCCGTGGACGTGCTGCGCCGCTTCACCCGGCTCAAGCTGCGGCTGATGCCGTACCTGGCGGCGGCGGCCGAGGAGGCGCACCGGGACGGGGTGCCGATGATGCGGCCGATGATCCTGGACTTCCCGGACGACCCGACCGCCCCGTACCTGGACCGGCAGTACATGCTCGGCCCGGACGTGCTGGTGGCGCCGGTGATGAGCGCCGACGGGCAGGTGACCTACTACGTGCCGGCCGGCACCTGGACCCACCTGGTCACCGGCGCGCAGGTCACCGGCCCGGGTTGGGTCACCGAGAAGCACGACTTCGACAGCGTGCCGGTGCTCGCCCGGCCCGGCGCGGTCATCCCGTTCGGCGCCGTCCACGACCGGCCGGACTACGCCTGGGCCGACGGGGTCCGGCTGCGACTGTTCGCGCCGGTGGAGGGGCAGCGGACCCGGGTCCGTGTGCCCGCGCCGGACGGCGGCGCCGGGGCCGAGTTCGAGGTCCGGTACGCGAACGGGACGGCCGGCGTCGAGCTGGTGGCGGGCGCATCGTCGAGTTACGTGGTGGAGGTGGCGGAGTGAGCGGGTTCCGGTTTCCGGAGGGCTTCGTCTGGGGGTCCGCGACGGCGGCGTACCAGATCGAGGGCGCGGCGAAGGAGGGCGGCCGGGGGCCGTCCATCTGGGACACCTACAGCCACACGCCCGGCCGCACCCTGAACGGGGACACCGGTGACGTGGCGGCCGACCACTATCACCGCTGGGCCGAGGACCTGGAGCAGGTCGCCGCGCTCGGGCTCGGCGCGTACCGGTTCTCGATCTCCTGGCCTCGGGTGCAGCCGGGCGGCTCGGGCGCGCTCAACCAGGTGGGGGTGGACTTCTACGCCCGGCTGGTGGACCGGCTGCTGGAGCTCGGCATCCAGCCGGTGGCCACGCTCTACCACTGGGACCTGCCGCAGGAACTGGAGGACGCGGGTGGCTGGCCGGCGCGGGACACCGCGTTGCGGTTCGCCGACTACGCCGCCGGCATCGTGGGGGCGCTCGGCGACCGGGTGCACACCTGGACCACGCTCAACGAGCCGTGGTGCTCGGCGTACCTGGGCTACGCCTCCGGGGTGCACGCGCCGGGGCGTACCGAGCCGGCCGCGGCGCTGGCCGCCGTGCACCACCTGAACCTGGCGCACGGCCTGGCCGGCCGGGTGATCCGGGACCTCGCCCCGGCGGCGCGGCTCTCGGTCACGCTGAACCTGCACGTGATCCGGCCGGCGTCGGACTCGGCCGCCGACAACGACGCGGTACGCCGGATCGACGCGCTCGCCAACCGGGCGTTCCTCGGGCCGATGCTGGACGGGGCGTACCCGCAGGACCTGCTCACCGACACCGCGGCGGTCACCGACTGGTCGTTCGTGCGCGACGGCGACGAGCGGACCGCCGCGGTGCCGCTGGACGTGCTCGGGGTGAACTACTACTCCAGCACGCTGGTCCGCGCCTGGGACGGGGTGTCGCCCCGGTCGGACGCGGACGGGCACGGCGACTCGGCCCACACGCCCTGGGTGGGCGCCGAGGACGTGGACTTCCTGCCCCAGCCCGGCCCGCACACCGCGATGGGCTGGAACATCGACCCGGGCGGCATGACCGAGCTGCTGCTGCGGCTGCACCGGGAGTACCCCGACCAGCCGTTGATGATCACGGAGAACGGCGCGGCGTTCGACGACGTGGTCGCCCCGGACGGCGCGGTCCACGACGACCGGCGGGTGGACTACCTGCGCCGGCACATCGGCGCGGTCGGCGACGCGATCGCGCGCGGGGCCGACGTCCGGGGGTACTTCGTCTGGTCGCTGATGGACAACTTCGAGTGGGCGTACGGCTACGACCGGCGGTTCGGCATCATCCGCGTCGAATACGACACCCTGGCCCGCACCTGGAAGGACAGCGCCCACTGGTACCGCCGGCTGGCCACCACGAACCAGTTGCCGGACGCCTGACGGTCAGGACAGCTGCTCGTCCGCCCAGCGGGCGAGCAGCTCCAGCACCGGGCGGCGGCCGGCGAACATCGCCGCCTCGTCGCGCCGGTCGTAGGTCTGGCCGGTGGCGCCGCCGGCCCGGTTGAGCATCACCGGCGCGAGCCAGAAGTACTTGGCCGCGCCGGTGAGCTTGACCGCGCGGGCGGCCAGCGCGGGATCCACCGCGTCACGCAGCCCGTCGACGTACCCGGCGAGCACCGCGTCGGCGACCTCGGGCAGGAGCGCGACGTCGACCAGGCCGTCGAAGAAGGTGTCCAGCACCAGATTGGCCGCGTCCTCCCCGATCGGGCCGGGGCCCACGAAGGACCAGTCCAGCAGCACCGGCCCGCCGTCGGTGAACACCACGTTCGGCGGCCAGACGTCGTGGTGGCAGAGCGTACGCGGGAGCCGGTCGGTGGCCGCCAGCACCGCGTGCCGCCGCTCCCACAGCCGGCGCAGTCCCGCCCGCAGCGCTGCCGGCCAGGCCGCCACCGCGACAGGGTGGTCCCACGGCACCGGCTCGGCCACCGGACGGCTGAGGGTGTAGTCGCGCAGCCAGTCCCGGGCCAGCCAGTCGTGACGGGACAGCTCGCCGGTCCGGTCCAGCCAGTCGGCGTGCGCGGCACCGAGCCGGCGAGCCAGGTCGGCGAGGTCGGCCACGGAGCCCGCCGTCCCCGGCCGGCCGTCCAGGTCGGCCAGCCAGAGCGCGACCGTGCCGTCCGGCCGCTCCTCGATGGCCAGCACCTCCGGCGCGGCCAGGCCCGCGCCGGCCCAGGCGGTGGTGGCCAGCCCACTGTGGTACGCCTCGACCTCGCGCCGCCAGTAGTTCCAGTGGCCCGGATCGGCGCTCGCCGCCCAGTGCGCCGGGCCGGCGCCGCCACCGGGCGGCGCGATCAGCTTGAGCACCGCCGGACGGCCGTCCCGGCGGGTCCGCCAGATGCCGCCGGTCACCCCGTTGAGCGGGTTGTGGGTCAAGGGGTACGCCGGCACCTCGGCGGGGACGAGATCGAGCGGAGGGCGGGTCATCGCGGGCAGCGTACCGGCCGGGGCCGCCACCGGGAACGGCGACGACCCGCTCGGGCATCGCCGGTTCCGTCACCGGGCCACGGGTTCGTGGACCGCCCGGTCGGCGGGCCGGGCGCCGGCCGACCCGCCGTCGCCCTGCCGGATGGGTTGCCGGGGCGCGTCGGAGGTCGTGCCGCGCAGGGCCCGGGCCGGGCCGCGAGCCCGGACCGGGATCAGCCAGGGGCCCGCGAGCAGCCCGACGGCGATCTGGGCGGCACCCGCGACGACCAGCGTCGGAGCCGCGCCGGCCAGGCCGATCACCGCGCCTCCGGTGAGCAGGCCGACCGAGACGGCGCCGTCGTGCGCCAGGCTCTCCGCGGCGAAGGCGGCCCGGCGTTCCGCACCCTCGGTACGCGTGCTGATCAGGCGGTTGACCGCGCCGATCCCGAGGGGCATGGCGAAGCCGCCGACCGCGGCCAGGCAGCCGGTCGCCGCGAGTGACGCGGTGCCGGCGGGCAGCGCGGCGAAGGTCGCGCCGAGCAGGATCCAACCGGTCGCCATCGTGCCCAGCGGCGGCAGCCGGGGCACCAGCACCGGCGCGAGCAGCGCGCCGGCGAGGGAGCCGGCGCCGTAGCCGGTCATGCCCGCCGAGACGAGCAGCCCGGGCCGGCCGGTCTCCGCACCGAGGATGGCCAGGCCGAGAGTGAAGGCGAACCAGGTGAGGCCGCCGACGCCGGACATGGTCACCGCCCGGAGGATCGCGGGATGCCGGGCCAGCACCTGCCGCAGGGCGGGGGCCTCGGCCGCGCCGTCGCCTGCGACGCCGGGCGACGCGGTGCCGCGTACGGGCAGCAGCAGGGCCGCGCCGAGCGCGACGCCGGCCGCCTCCGCCCACAGCAGCCGGAACGGGCCGCCGGCGGTGACCGCCCAGCCGGCCAGCGGCGGCGCCAGGATCATCGTGCTGCGGTGGACGAAGTCCTGCCAGGCCAGCATCCGGGCGGCGACGCCGGGACCGGCGCGGTCGCAGATGTCGGCGAGCAAGGCTCGCTGGCCCGGCCCGCTGAGCGCGGTGGCGCAGCCCGTGACGAGCCCGGCGCCGGCCAGGTGGACGGGGCCGACGGTGCCGGCCGCCGCGCCGACCGGGACGACGAGCAGGCCGAGCACCTGAACCGCCAGCACGGCGGCGAGCGAGCGGCCCGTGGTCAGCCGCTGCCGCAGGCTCCGCGCCCACCAGGCCGAGGTCAGCACGGGCAGGCCGACCGCGCCGCCGACCAGCCCGGTGGTCCACGTCGACCCGGTCTCGGCGAGCGCGACGAGGGGCAGCGCGACGGCGGTGGTGCGCTGCCCCATCCAGGTCACGAAGGTGGTGGTCAGCATGGCGGCGATGTCACGGCGGGCGGTCACGGCACGATCCTCTGCTGCGGCCGGATGCGGCGGTAGCTGGCGGATCAGCACCGGCGCTCATAACCTGCACGTATGAGCTCCCTACCCTCGGTCGAGGATCTCCGGCTCGTCGAGGCGCTCGTCCGGCACGGCTCCCTCGGCGCGGCCGGACGCGAGCTGCGGATCAGCCAGCCGGCGGCGAGCAACCGGTTGGCGGCCCTGGAACGGCGGATCGGCGAGCGCCTCTTCGACCGGGACACCACCGGGGCGCGCCCCACCCCGGCCGGCCGCACGCTGGCCGCGGAGGCGGCTCACGTGCTCGGGCACCTGGCGGCGATCTTCGACCGTACGCGGGCGGCGGCGCGGGGCGAGGTGCTCACCGTCGGCACGTTCGCCAGCCTGGCCGCGTGGCTGTTCCCGGCCCTGGTGGAACTGCTCGGAGACGTCACGGTGCACCAGGTCACCGACCACGGCGACCGCCTGGTCGAGTGGGTCGGCGAGGGTTCGCTGGACGCCGCCTTCGTCACGATCGCCGACCAGGTGCGGCTACCGGCCACGGTGACCGCGTCGCCCGTCGCCGTCGACCGGCTGGCCCTGCTCACCCCGCCGGGGGTACGGCTCGGCGACGGACGCCGCCCCTTCGCCGGCCTCGACGTGGTCGCGCACACCTACGACGCGTCCGCCGACGCCCTCCACCGGCGGCTCTCCGCACTCGGTGCCCGCCCGAAGCCGGCCGCGACCGCCGAGACCGCGGTGCGGATGGGCCGGCTGCTCCGCTGCCCGGTCGTCCTGCCCCGCGGGCTGGGCCTCGCCTACGCCGCGCCGGACGAGCAGGTCTCGCCCGTGGCGGTACCGAGCCGGTTCACCCTCTTCATGGTCACCCGCCGGCCCCCGCCGCCCGGGCTCGCGCCGGCGGCCGACGGGCTGGCCGACCGGCTCGGCCTGGAGCCGGCGTCCGGTGGCCGGCCGTAGCCGTTGTCCGGTGGGTGAGCCCCTGGCCGTCGTGTTACTCGGTCGTGAAGTCGGCCATCATCGCCATGTCCTCGTGTTCCAGGTTGTGGCAGTGCAGCATGAACGTGCCTGCGTGGCCAGTGAAGCGGACGGCGATCTCGACTGCTTCGGACGGGCGAAGGTCCACGGTGTCCTTCCACCCTTGGTCGTACGGGCCGGGCGCGCCGTTGTTACGTCCGAGCACCTGGAATGGGTCGAGGTGGACGTGCACCGGGTGGTGAAAGTCGCTGATGAGCCGCCAGATCTCGGTCGTGCCGAGGCGTGGACGGGCCAGCGCGCGACCCGCGCGGTACGGCAGGCCGTTGATCGTCCAGCCGCGGTCGGGGCGGAGTTGGAAGTGGAACGTCCTGGTCGCTACGGCCTGCCCAGGGTTGAGGGTGTCGATCGTGCTGAGCCGTTCGGGCACGACCGACTCGTCCCGGCCGGTGCCTGACGTGACGTCGAAGCGCATCACCTCGGCCGTCGCGCCGGCACCCAGGCGGTTGACCAGACGCACCCGGGTGCCGGGCCGGTACCGGGCGAAGTCGACGACGACGTCGAAGCGTTCGGCGGGTGCGATGTCGATCGTGTCGTGGCGTGCGGGCCGTGCCAGCAGGCCACCGTCGGCGCCGATCTGGACGAGCCCGCGGCCGCCGCGCGGTGGCGGGTCCAGTGCCAGGCGGTAGCGGCGGGCGTTGGAGGCGTTGAGCAGCCGTAGCCGGTATCGGGCCGGCACGGTTTCCAGGACCGGCCACGGTGCGCCGTTGACGAGGATGACGTCGCCGAGCAGCCCGTTCATGTGGCTGTCGTGGATCGAGGCCGGGTAGTGGAAGGAGCCGTCCGCCGCGAACGACCGGTCGGTGATCATGAGAGGGACGTCGCGATCGCCGGACGGCAGGCCGAGCGCGTCCTCCTCGTCGTCGTGGACGAGGTGAAAGCCGGCCAGTCCGCGCCACACCGCCGGGCCGGTCGCACCGTGCCGGTGGTCGTGGTACCACAGCGTCGCCGCCCGCTGCGCCATCGGGTACGTGTGGTCGCGGAATCCGTGGGCGACGTCGCGGTACGCGTGGTGGTCGTGGTGCCGACCGATGCCGGTCGGCAGCACCACGTCCATCGGATAGCCGTCACTGTCCGCGGGCGTGTGACCCCCGTGCAGGTGCACCACGCTCGGTTCCGGCAGCTCGTTGCGGTGTCGGACCACCACCCTACGGCCGGAGCGGGCGACGAGGGTCGGGCCGGGGAACGTGCCGTCGTAGGTCCACGCCTGCGTGGTGAGACCGGGCACGATGGACAGCGTCGCGACACGCTGGGTGATCTCGTAGTGGTCGGTGGTGGCGTCGGTGCGGACGGGTCGCAGCACTGGCGGGATCGGCAGCGCCACCCGATACGGCTCGGGCGGCGGCACCTGGCTGCGCAGCAGTGTCCCCGGCTCGCCCGGAGTCAGCCATCGCCCACCGGCTAACCAACCTGCGGCGCCGGCCGTCAGGGCGGCGCCGGCGCCCAGCAATCGCCGTCGGCTCAGTGACGCCATGACCACACCACCATGAACGCGACGCCGACGGCGAGCCCGACGGCCAGCGGGACGTGCGCCACGAGGATCCGCTGCTCTCCCAACGGGATGAGCGCGCCGCCGACGAGGAGCTGGATCGCGCTGGTGCGCGCCGGCCAGGACGGCCCCCGGCCGACGCGCCACAGCAGGATCGCGGCGATGAGTTGGGTGAGCAGGGCGATCATCACCAGGCTGCCGACGATTGCGTGGACGGCGAGGGCCTCGTAGTTGCCGGAGAGGAACCCGCCGGCGAGGACCACCTGGGCGGCCACGAGCGCGGCGACCGCGGTCGTGGCCGTTCGCATGAACGTCTTCATCGCTGCCGGTCCGCGTTCGTTCAACGGGCCTGGCGGACGCCGCGCCGCCAGACGTCGACGATGGCGCCGATCGCGGTGATGTCGCGGGTGGGGTCGCCGTCAACCAGCACCAGATCGGCGCGCAGGCCCGGCGCGATCCGGCCGCGGTCGGTCAGCCCGAAATGGCGGGCCGGCACGCTCGTGGCCGCGGTCAGCGCCTCCTCGGTGCTCAGCCCGGCCTCGGTCAGCAGCACCAGCTCGCGATGCATGGCGGCACCGTGGGCGGGCGCGAACGGCGTGGCGTCCGTGCCCGCGAGCAGCGGCACGCCCGCCCGGTGCAGGGCCCGTGCCGTGTGTACGGCGTGGATCGCGCTGTCGGCAGCCGCGTGGTCGACCGCGCCGACCCCCGGCTGGCCGATCACCTCGAAGTACGCGAGGGTGCTGACCACGAACAGGCCGTGCGCGGCGATCCGTGCGACGAGCTCGGGGGTGCGGGGTCCGGGATCGATCCACACGTGTGCGAGGCCGTCCACGCCCGCGTTGAGCGCGACCTCCACCTCGGCTGAGGTGATCGCGTGGGCGATCACCGTCAGTCCGTTGGCGTGGGCGGCGTCGACGAGGGCGGCCACGACGTCGGGCGCGAGCACCGGCAGGTCCGCGCCGTGGACCATGCCGTCGTCGATCACGACCTTCAGGTAGTCGATGCCTTCGGCGAGCCGTGCGTCGACGAAGGCGCGGGCCTGGTCGGCGGTGGCGACCGTGTCGAACGCGCCGACGGCGTCGCCGAAGGCGGCCGCGTCCCCGAGCGCGGCCATGAGCTGGCTCGGGTGGCCTCCGGGGGCCGTGGCGAGCATGCCGGCGCTGCGGATGTCGGCCATGTCGTCCCGCTCGGCCGCCGACGCGCGTTGCCGGGCCAGGTTGGCGGGTAGGCAGAACATGTCCAGTTCGGTGGTCACGCCGAACGTCAGCGCCTGCGCGAGGCTGCCGTCGAAGACGTGGGTGTGCGCGTCGATCAGCCCCGGCAGCAGGGTCTTGCCCGTTCCGTCCACCACGACATCGGCGGGCCGGTCGTCGTGGGTGGCGATCCGGTCGCCATCGATCAGCACGCTGGTGCGTCGCGTCGTGTGCTCGCCGTCGAACACGTCAACGTCACGGATCAGGGTTCGCATCGTCGTCTCCCGGTGTGGCGCGGGTCGGGGACCTCCCGCCCGGCGACAATCAAGAGCCGCCCGGGAACGGCGGGCGTGACCTGTCGAGACGTGGACCACAGTCGCGGCCCGCATGTCACACTTCGGGCGCCGGGGCCACTCTCAGTCCTGCGACAGGGATCGGAGGCACCCATGGACCAGGACACCGCCACGCAAGCGTTCGTCGACCAACGCGAGCTGTTGTTCTCCATCGTCTACAACATGTCAGGTAGCGTCGCCGACACCGACGACGTGCTGCAGGAGACGTGGTTGTCGTGGGCGGCCGCGGACCGGGGCCGGGTCGACAACCCGCGCGCGTACCTGGTGCGCATCGCGGTCAACCAGGCGCTCGCCCGCCGTGCGGCGCTCAGCCGGCGGCGGGAGACCTACGTCGGCCAGTGGCTGCCCGAGCCGGTGGTGACCGACGAGACGGATCCGGTTGCGCGTGCCGAATCGTCCTCGATGGCGCTGCTGGTTGTGTTGGAGACGCTGAGCCCGGCCGAGCGTGCCGTGTTCGTACTGCACGAGGCGTTCGGCTATCCGTACACGGACATCGCCGAGATGCTCGACCGCAGTCCGGAGTCGGTGCGTCAGCTCGCTCACCGGGCTCGGGAGCACGTGCGGGCGCGGCGGCCCCGGTACCGCGTCGACGCCCGGGTGCAGCAGGCGGTGACGGAGCGTTTCGTGGACGCCGCGCTCGGCGGTGACCTGCAGGAACTGCTGCGAATCCTTGCCCCTGACGTGACTCTGTGGACGGACGGCGGTGGCAAGGGGCCGGCGACGAGTCTTCGGCCGGTGCACGGCAGCGCTGCCGTCGCGCAGCTGCTCGTGGCCGTCGCCTCGAACGTCGGTGAGTCTGCCGTGGTCCGGTATCGCCGGGTCAACGGTGACCCGTCCGCGCTGGTGTTAACCGGCGACTCGCCGCTGGCCGTGCTGGTCCTCGACCTCACCCCAGACGGCAACCAGGTGCGTGGCGTCTACTCGGTCACCAACCCGGACAAGCTGGCGCGGATCCCGCCCGACGCGGTGCGGTGACACCTCCGGTGACGCTCCGCTCAGGCGCCGACCCGCTGCTCCGGGATGCTGAGGCCGTAGAGCGCCATCAACTCCGGGCTGTCGATCCGGCTGCCGTCGGCCACCGAGTCGCAGGAGATGTCCACGATCTGGTCCTTGTGCGCGAGCAGGTACGGCCGGGCGCCGACGTCGGCGCTGGCCAGGGTGGCGATGCCGGACCAGTGCCGGCGGCCGAAGAGCATGGGGTAGCCGCGCAGCCCGTCGTAGGTGGCGCAGACCAGCACGTCCGGGTACGGCAGGGCGGCCACCCGCCGGACGGCGGCGGCGGTGAGCCCGGGCATGTCGACCGGCACCACGACGACCGCCTCGATCCCCTCGTCGGTCAGCGCGGCGAGACCGGCCCGGATCGACGAGCCCACCCCGGTCCCCCACGCCCGGTTGACCACCACGGTGGCCCCGGTCAGGTCCGTCGTCTGGCGGACCTGCTCGGCCGCCGCGCCCAGCACGACCACGATCTGCTCGCAGCCCGCCTCGCCCATGGTGTCGATCATCTGGCTCACCAGGGGCTTCTCCCCCTGGTGCAGCAACGCCTCGGGTCCGCCGATCCGACGGCCCCCACCAGCGGCGATGATCATTCCTGCGATCCGGTTCAGCTGTGCCCCCTCGACCTGGGGGACGGACCGCAGGCAGCCGCGCCCGGTCCGTCCCGTCGTACGCACAACGGACCCAACGAGCGCCCCCGCGAGCGGGTAGCGGGGCAAAACGGAAAATTGTGCGGCTATGCCGCGTCGGCGTAGCAGTCGACGATGGACAGGTCCAGCGGGAACCGGACCGGGGTGTCGCCGAAGAGCAGCGCCGCGGCCCGGGCGCCCGAGGCGGTGACCGCCGCCGCGACCTCCTCGGCCCGCTCCGCCGGGCAGTGCACGATCACCTCGTCGTGCTGGAAGAAGACCAGCTCCGCCCCGGTGCCGGCGAGCGCCGTGCGGAGCGTGGCCAGCAGCGTGGAGGCCCACTCGGCGGCGGTGGCCTGGATGACGAAGTTGCGGGTGAACCGGCCGCGCGACCGGGCCGCCCGGGCCCGGGGCCCCTGCGGGTCCGCGTCCGCGTCGGGGTCCGCCTCCTCCCCGTCGGCGAAGCCCATCGACCCCGGCGGGCAGGTACGCCCCAGCCACGACCGCACCAGCCCGCCCGCCTCGCCGGTGCGGGCGGCCGCCTCGACGTACCCGAACGCGGTCGGGTAGTTCCGTTTCAGCACGGCCAGGGCGGGCACGGCCGCGCCGCCGGTCTGCCCGTACATGGCGCCGAGCAGGGCCACCTTGGCGCGGGCCCGGTCACCGCCGAAGGCGTCCCGGGCCAGCGCCGCGTAGAGGTCGCCGGCGCCACCGGCGGCGGCGAGCCGGGCGTCTCCGGAGACTGCGGCGAGCACCCGGGGTTCGAGCTGCCCCGCGTCGGCCACCACGAACGTCCAGCCGGGGTCGGCCACCACCGCGCGCCGGATCACCTTCGGGATCTGCAACGCGCCGCCGCCCCGGGTGGCCCAGCGGCCGGAGACCACCCCGCCGGGCACGTACTCGGGATGGAAGCGGCCGGCCGAGACCCAGGCGTCCCGCCACGCCCAGCCGTGGGCCGTCCAGATTCGGTAGAGCTCCTTGTATTCCAGGACCAGCGGCACCGCCGGGTGCTCCACCCCGCGCAACACCCAGGCCCGGGTGTTGGGCAGCTCCACGCCGGCCCGCGCGAACGCCTTCAGCAGCTCCGCCGGGGAGTCGGCGTGCACCTGGCGTACGCCGAAGGCCTCGGCGATCCGGGCGGCCAGCTCGGCCAGCCGGCGGGGCGGCCCGCCGACCGGGGACGCCTCGCCGAGCAGGTCGGCGAGGATCGCGTCGTGCACGTCGGCCCGCCAGGGCAGGCCGGCCGCCCCCATCTCGGCGGCGATCAGCGTGCCGGCCGACTCGGCGGCCACCAGCAGCCGGAACCGGCCGGGGTGCTCGGTCGCCGCGATCCGGGCGAGCTGGTCCGCGTACACCCGGGTCAACGCCTCGATGCCCGGGCCGGGCGGGCCGGACGGCGCGTCGAAGAGCGCGCCCTGGCCGAGGCCGGGCGGCTCCGGCGGGCGGGGCGCCGGGTCCGGCGGGACCGGCGCGCCGGTCAGCCGGGCCCAGGCGGCGGCGAGCGAGCGGGGCTCGCCCCAGCGGCCCGCGTGCCCGAGCAGCAACGCCTCGGTCAGCTCCACGTCGTGGCAGCGGTCCAGCCGGACGCCGGCGCGCAGCAGCGCCGGGTAGAGGGTGGCGCCGGTGGCCCACACCCACCGGGGCCGGTCGGCGGCCTCCCGGGCGGCGACTGCGGCGGCCAGGTCGGCCACCGGCTCCACCGGGCCGGCAGGCCGGCCTGCGGGGTCGAGGCTTTGCAGCACTCCCCCGCCCCGCTCGTCCGCCACCACCGCCACCAGCACGAACGCGATTCTGCCTCGCCCCTCCGACACTCCGTCGCACCGCCTCGCGCGCCAGGCGAGGGGCCTCATACACGGAAAGAGTGGCCATCCCCCGTGGGATGGCCACTCTTTCCGTGAATCAGCGCGATCGGGCGGGCGAGCGCGGGCAGGTTACTTGCCGACGCCGGCGGTGAGGCCGGACTGGACCTGGCGCTGGAAGACGATGTACACGATCAGCACGGGCAGCATCGCCATGGTGACGCCGGCGAAGAGGCCGGACCAGTCGGACTTGTAGCCCTGGTTGACCGAGAGCTCGATCAGGCCCTGGGCGATCACCTGGTGCTTCGGTTCGCCGGACACCGACTGCATGAGCAGGGTCGGCAGGTACCACTGGTTCCACTGGCCGAGCACGTTGAAGATGCCGATGCTGATCAGGCCCGGCTTGGCCATCGGCAGCATCACGCTGAAGAAGGTCCGGGTGTGCGTGGCCCCGTCGACCATGGCCGCCTCGGCGATCGAGTCGGGCAGCGTCCGGAAGAACGAGTGCATGAAGAAGACCGTGAAGGCCAGCGACCAGGCCACGTAGACCAGGATGAGCATGAGGTGCTTGTTCGGGCCGAGCAGCGGGAAGCTGATGCCGGTGTTGTACACGCCCTTGAACAGCGGCACCGCGGCCAGGTAGATCGGCAGGGTCAGCCCGGAGAGGAACATGTAGTAGATCAGCCGGTTGCCGGGGAACTCGTAACGGGCCAGCGCGTACGCGGCCATCGAGCCGAGCAGCATGGTCAGGGTGACGCTGCCGGCCATCACCAGCACCGTGTTGAGGAAGAAGGACCCCAGGTGGCCGTCGGTCCAGGCCCGGGAGAAGTTGTCCCAGTGCAGCGCGCTGGGGATCAGCGAGAGCGGTTCGCGGATGACCTCCGAGTCGTCCTTGAACGCCGACATCACCACCCACAGCAGCGGGTAGATGACCATCACGGCCCAGACCACCAGGAACAGGTGGGAGAAGCCGTTGAAGATCCGGGTGCCCACCCCGGTCCGGCGGGCGTCCGCCCGTCGTACGGCCGCCGGGCGGGACGGGGTGGTCTGGTCGGCCCGGATGGGACCGTGCGTCGCCGTGCTCATCGTGGCCCCTCCTTCAGAACTCGATACGGTCACGACGGGTGATCCTCAGCTGCAGCGCGGCGAGCAGGATCGTGAAGATGGCCAGCGCGACACCCATCGCGCAGGCGTAGCCGAACTGGCCCTTCTGGAACGCGGTGAAGTTGAGCACCGACGCGAAGATCTCGCTGGCGTGGTTCGGCCCGCCCTGGCTGGGCGTCATGACGAAGACCAGGGCGTACATGTCCAGGGCGATGAAGCCCAGGTAGACCCAGGCGACCGAGATGGTCTCCCGCAGCAGCGGCAGGGTGACCCGGAAGAAGGTGTGGAAGCGCCCGGCGCCGTCGAGGATCGCCGCCTCGTAGATGTCCTTCGGGATCGACTGCATGGCCGCCGAGAAGAGCACCATGTAGAAGCCGGCGCCGCTCCACACCGCGATGAGCAGCAGCCACCACAGCACCGCGGGGATTCCGAGGAACGGCTCCGGGTCGGCGGTGAAGGCGATCGGGTTGTCCGCGTCGACCAGCCCGATCTTGATGAGCAGGCCGTTGATCAGGCCCTGCTCGTCGGTCCGGTAGATCTGCTGCCACATGACGGCGATGACCACCAGCGACAGCACCTGCGGGAAGAAGAAGATGACCTTGTAGATGCTGGACCCGAACACGCCGCGGATGCCGGCCCTGTCCTCGCGTCCGCCCACGTTGAGCAGGAACGCGAGGAACAGGGCCAGCGCGATGGTGAACAGCGGCACGGTGACCAGGAAGAACACGTTGTGCCAGAACGCCTTCCGGATCAGCTCGTCGGAGAGCAGCCGGACGTAGTTGTCCAGACCGACGAAGCGCTGGGAATCCGAGTAGCCGCCCCAGTCGGTCAGCGAGTATCCCGCCGCCTGCGCGAACGGCCACACCACGTAGAACAGGTACAGCGCGACGGGCAGGGCCAGGAAGCCCGTGACGAAACGCGCGACTCCGTGCCGCATTGGACTCACTCTCTCCGTCGGATCAGGCGGTGCGGGTCTGCTTCTTGATCGACGAGTCCTTGGCGACCTTGTCCGCAGCCGCCTGCATCTTGTCGATGAACTGCTGCGCGGTGAGCCGGCCGGCCATCAGCTCCTCGGAGAGGTTCTGGCTCTCCTTGTCCAGGTCGGCGTAGAAGTCCGGGAACTTGACCGAGATCAGATCCGAGGACCCGTTCTTCATCAGCGCGTTGGCGGACGCCAGCGCGGTGTCCTGCACGTTGTCGCCGGAGCCCTTGGTGGAGGCCAGCGACTTGGTCAGCTCGGCGAACTTGGCCGAACCGGCCTTGGACAGGATCGCCCGCAGGAACTCCTTCGCGGCCTCCTTGTTGGGGGCCTTGCTCGGCACCACGAAGCCCTCGCCGGAGGACGCGAACACGTCCTTCGCCGCCTTGTCGCCGGCGTTGCTCCAGTAGTCCGACAGGGTCAGCTCGAAGCCCGGCGGGATGGTGGCGGCCATCTCGTTCTTCAGCCAGGTGCCGACCTGGATGAAGGCGGCCTTGCCGTCGAGCCAGGCCTGCTGCGACTGGGTGTGGTCGAGCTTGCCGGGCAGGAGCAGCTTGTCCTTGACCAGCTTCTCCCACGGCTCGAGCGCCTTGAGGATGCCGTCGGCCTTCCAGGCGCCGTCCTTCAGGTTGTCGATGTCGATGACGGCCTGCTTGCCGGCCGACTTCCAGATGCTCGCCATGAGCGCCCAGCGCGGGTAGTAGCCGTGCACCGCGTCGTGGACGTAGGGCGCCATGCCCTTCGCCTTGATCTTCGGGGCCAGGGCGAAGAACTCGTCCCAGGTCGTCGGCGCCTGCCAGCCCTCCTTCTTGAACAGCGCCGCGTTGTACCAGTTGCCCCAGACCGTGTAGGCGACGTTCACCACGTAGAACTTGCCGTTCTGCGTGCCGTCGGCCACCGTGCCCGGCAGCAGGCTGTCGGCGACCGTGCCCTCGCTGTCCCAGGCGGGCGCGGTGAGCAGGTCGTCGAGCGGTTCGATGGCGCCCTCGTTGATCAGGGTGCTGCGGTCCATGCTGTCCGCACCCGAGTTCATCACCAGGTCGCTCGGCTGCGTCGCCATCTTCGGCTGCTCTTCGGTCTTGATCTTCTGGGTGGAAGACATGTTGACCGTGATGTTCGGGTGCTTGGCGTTGAAGACGACCTTGTCTTCCTTGGCCCACTGGTCGCCCAGGCCGCCGTTGAAGATGACCACCTTGACGGCGCTGCCGTCCTTCACACCGAACGGGTTGTCCTTGCTCTTGGCCGCGCCGCCGTTGTCGGACTTCTCCGGCTCGCTGCCGGCGCAGGCGCTGAGCAGGCCCATCGCCGGAGCGGCGAGGAGGCCGGCCGCGGCGGCCCGCCGGAGCAGGGTCCGGCGGCTGAGGTCGCCGAGGTTCTCGGGGGTAACCGACATCTCTGTCTCTCCTTGTGGTGTCGGGTCAGGCGGTCCGCCGGAGGCGCCCGGCGTACCGCGACTCGAGGGCGAGGTTGTGCTCGTCCCCGCCGGGGACGTTGGCGGAGAGGTAGATAGGGGGTACCTCCCCGGCCTGGTGGAACCGTCGTACGACCTCGGCGGTCAGCAACTGCGCCAGCAGCGCCGCGGTGACCGACGAGACCGCACAGACCGCGCCGCCGCCCTCGAGCGGCAGCAGTGCGTCGCCGTACGGCGCGCCGTTGTCCAGCACGACGTCGGCGAGGTCGGCGAGCCGGTGCCCGCTCGGGTGCCGAGGGGCGACCCGGGCGGTGTGCTCGACCGAGGTGACCGCGATCAACGGATGGCCGTGCGCCCGGACCAGCGTCGCCAGCTCGACCACCGAGCCGTTGATGCCGGACTGGGAGGCGACCACGAACACGTCCTCCGGCTGCGGCGCCGCCAGGGCGTAGAGCTGGTGCGCGACGGTCGGGTCGCGTTCCAGCTTGGGGTCGGCGAGCACGTCGCGGGGCGCGTCGCCGTGCAGCACGAGGTCGTGCAGGGAGAGTCGGTTGGTGGGGACCAGGCCGCCGGCCCGGGCCACCAGTTCGGCGGCGAACGCCTCGGAGTGGCCGGCGCCGAACGCCTGGAGCACGCCGCCGCGGCGCAGTCCGGTGGCGATCAGGTCGGCCGCCCGGTCGACCCCGTCTGCCTGCGTGTCGACCAGCCGGTCGAGCACCGGGCGGACGGCGTCGGCGTACCGCTGGGCACTGATCATGAGGTGGCCCCCTTCGCGGCCTTGTGCCCGTCCACGGCCTGGGCGGTACGCCGGAAGGCCGCGTGGGCGCGGTCGTGGGTGCGCTGCGCCACCGCGATGTAGAGCAGGTCGAGCACGACGAGCTGGGGGTGCCGCGCGGAGAGCGCGTCGGGCCGGAAGGTGGTGGCCTGGCTGGCGGTGACCAGCACGATGTCGGCCAGCTCGGCCAGCGGCGAGCGGGGGAAGCCGGTCAGCGCGACCGTGGTCGCTCCCCGGCTGCCCGCCTCGGCGAGCATCTCGATGGTCTCCCGGGTCTGGCCGGTGTGCGAGATGCCGAGGGCGACGTCGCCCGCGCCGAGCAGCGCCGCGCTCGCCAGCCCCTCGTGCACGTCGCTCCAGGCCCAGGCGGCCACCCCGATGCGGTGCAGGCTGAACTGCATCTCCTCGCCGACCAGGGCGCTGCCGCTGGCGCCGAAGATGTTCACCCGGCTGGCCCCGGCGATCGCCACGGCCGCCTTCTCCACCTCGGCGAGGTCGAGCAGCGCGGCGGTGTCGTGCATGGCCCGGGTGTCGGCGGCCATGATCTGGTCGAGCACCCGGGACAGCGGGTCACTGGGCTGGATCTCCCGGCCGATGTCGACGGTCCAGCCGGCCGAGCGGGCCCGGCCGGTCTCCGCGGCGATGCCGAGCCGCAGGTCGGCGTAGCCCTCGAAGCCCATGGCCCGGCAGAACCGGGTGATGGTCGCCGGTGAGGTGCCGCTGCGCTCGGCCAGCTCCACGATGGTGGCCCGGGCCGCCGCCTCCGGGTCGCTGAGCACGTGCTCAGCGACGCGGCGCAGTGCCCCGGTCAGCTCCCCCGCCCCGGCCCGGACCCGGGCCAGCACCCCGTCGGAGGAGACCGCCACCGCACCCCGCCGGTCGACCGCGTCGGCATCCACCACCGCGGTCCCCGCGGGGGTGTCCACCTCGTGATCAACCATGGGACGCCTTTCGGAAAAGAGTGTTAACTGTTAGTGGTAAAAGTTCTTACTGAAGGCCCCTCCGTGTCAAGGCCGTGGGCGAAGTTTTCAAACTGTTACCTGGCGCACAGCGCGGACCTTGCTTCCGGAAGCGGGGCCGACCAGCATGAAGGGCCACGACGCCGCGAGCGCAGGGAGGCCCACCGGATGTCCGACACCGTCGTGGTCGGCCTCGACGTCGGGGGTACGTCCACCCGCGCGGCCGCCGTCAGCCTCGACGGCGTACGGCTCGGCACCGGCCGGGCCGGCGGCGGCAACCCGACCAGCCACGGCGCCGAGCGGGCCGCCGCCGAACTACTGGCCGCGCTGCGGGCCGCGCTCACCGACGTCGATCCGGCCCGGGTCCGGGCCGGCACCATCGGGCTCGCCGGCGCCGGCCGCCTCCTCGCCGACCCGCAGGGCCGGGCCGCGTTCGACCGGGCCTGGTCCGACGCCGGGCTGCACTGCCCGTACGCCGTGCACGGCGACGCCCTGGTCGCGTACGCCTCGGGCACCGCGGCCCCGGACGGCACCGTGCTCATCGCCGGCACCGGCGCGATCGCCGCCCAGGTACGCGACCTGCGCCTGGACCGGGTCGCGGACGGGCACGGCTGGCTGCTCGGCGACGCCGGCTCGGGGTTCTGGCTCGGCCGGGAGGCGGTCCGCCGGCTCCTGTCCGACCTGGACCGGGCGACGGCCCCGGCCGGGCTGACCGGACGGGTGCTCGCCGAACTGACCGGATCGGCCGAGGTCGCGGCCCGGCCCCGGGCCACCGCCGAGACCGTCGTGCAGGCGGTGACCCGACGGCCACCGGTGGAACTGGCCCGGCTCGCGCCGCTCGTGGTGACCGCGGCCCGGGAGGGCGACCCGGCCGGGGTGGCGCTCATCGCGGAGGCCGCGGCGCTGCTCGCGGAGAGCGTCAGCCGGATCCGGCCGGCCCGGGCCACCGACCCGGTGGTGCTCGGCGGCGGGCTGCTCACCGGGGACACCCCGCTCGCCGACGCGGTCCGCACCGAACTGGCCCGGCGGTGGCCGGACGCGCCGCTGCGTACCGCCGGGGACGGCGCCGCCGCGGCGGCCTGGCTCGCCGCCCGCGACCTGCCCGAGGTCACCGACCCGGCCGCCCTGCACGCGCTGCTGGTGCCGGCCGCGGCCTAGCGGATAGCCGCGCTCCGCCCCGGCCTCGGCACGTTCAGTCCGGCCCGCGCCCACGCCCCCCGGGCTCCGCCCTCCCGCCCGGGCTGCCCGCTCCTCCAGGGTGCGCCTGCCGGGGGTTACCCGCTCTCCCCCGAGGCCGCCCTCGCCCGGGTTGCCCGCTCTCCCCAGGGTGCCGCCCTCCCGACCGGGCTGCCCGCTCTGCCCAACGCACGGCTCTCCTCAGAGGCCGCCCTCCCCCCACGTTGCTCGCTCTCGCGAGAGTGCCGTCCTCCCCCGGTTGCCCGCTCGGCCGAGGGTTGCCCGCTCTCCGCCTGGGGCCGTCGCTGCCTCGAGGCTGTCGACCTGATGTCGCAGACGACTCACCGCGGCCCGCCGCCGCCCGGTGTTCGGTCATGCCGCAGTCCCGCAACATCTGGCCAGGTGCGCGCGGCTCGCGGGCCCGCGAGCTGCGGCCGTGCCCGTCGGCTGGGCGGTCCGCATGGCCGCCGTCCCCGCCGATACCGCCGACCCCGACCAGGTGATCGTCGCCCCGGGCAGCCATGACACGGTCGCCGCCGGCCGAACAGCCGCCGCTCGAAGAAGATCGCCGGCTCGCCGAGGCGGCCGCCGGCGCCGGCCCTGCCGCCGTCACAGGCCGCCCCTTGCCCCAGGCCCGGGAATCCGGACCCTGGGGCGGATGGCCGCCGGCCGGAGGCTACGAACTTGATGACGCGAACGACTCACGCTTGTGCCCGCGGCGGCGGCCAGCGACCGATCCATCTGCGACATCAAGTTTGTAGCGGGCGGGACGCCATCCTGGGGACACCGACATCACAGACGACTCAGCTCGACGGGCGGCCCGGACCACCCGCACGCCCGCGGCCGGCTCGGCGGGGCCGCCGTCGGCCCAGCGGCGGCGGCCTCGGCACCGACTTCCTGGGCGCCGCCGGCTGGGGCCCCTCCGCCGCTGGGCCGCCGGCGCCGGCCCAGCGGCCGCGCCGCACACGGATGCCGGACCAACCGCTCCCTCAGGCGAGGTCGCCGAGGGTCTGGGCCAGGCGGGGCCAGACGTGGCTGCGCCAACCGCCGTCGAGCAGGGTGAACGTCCGGCGCTGCACCGGGTCGTCCGGGTCGAAGCCGGCGTGCTCCAGGAAGAGCCGGGTGCCCCGCCCCTCCGGCACCAGCGTCCAGGTGACCACGGTGTCCAGCCGGCCGCCCCGCCAGGACCAGCGCAGCCGGTGCGGCTCGTCCAGCTCCAGCAGTTCGCAGTGGACCAGGCCGTCGAAGCCCTGATCCGGTCGGGGCGTGGTGCGGAAGGTGAACCGGTGGCCCGGTACCGGCCGGAAGTCGTTCGGCATGAGCCAGCGGGCCAGCAGATCAGAATCGGTCAACGCCTGCCAGACCTTCGTCGGCGGGTGCGCCAGGAACTGGTCCACCGCGATGGTGCCCGGCTCACTCATCGGGCAACCCGTCCAGCACCTCGCGCAGGTCGGCGAGGCGGGCCCGCCAGAACCGCTCGTACGGGCCGAGCCAGTCGGACACCTCGCGCAACGGCTCCGGGCGCAGCGCGTAGAACCGCTGCCGGCCGATCGGCTGTTCGGTCACCAGGCCGGCGTCCTTGAGCACCCGCAGGTGCTCCGACAGGCTGGGTCGGCGCATGTCGAAGTGGTCGGCGAGCTGCTGCACCGGCTGCTCGCCGCGCTCCAGGAGCAGCCGGAGCAGCTCGCGCCGGGTCGGGTTCGCCAGCGCCGCGAAGACGTCCGCCACGTCAGACCCGGGTCGACTGGAGCACGATCCCGTTGCCGTCCGGGTCGTCGAACGTGGCGTACCGGCCCCAGGGCGCCGTCTGGATGCCGCCGTCGGCGAAGACGACCCCGCGCTCGCGGAGCCGGGCCACGTCTGCGTCCAGGTCGTCGGTCTCCAGCACCAGGCCCTTGAGCGAGCCGGGCGGCATGGTCGGGAACCAGGTGACCAGGGTCAGTGCGGTGTCGGTGCCCTTCGGGGCCACCTGGATCCAGCGGCCGCCGGGCCCCATCGGGTTGTCGAAGATCAGGTCGAAGTCGAGCACGTCGAGGTAGAAGTCGCGGGCCCGGTCCTGGTCGCTGACGGGTACGGAGACGAGCTTCACGTGGGTCACGGTCATGACCACCACAATAGGTAGGAGATTTCCTACGGGTCAAGCCGAGCGCGGCCGGTCGACCCGTCGACCGGCCCTGCCATCAGGACGAACTCAGTCGCCGGGTAGGGCCGCCCCTGCGGCTGACATACTGAGCTTGGGCCCGCTGTTGCACGTGCGGCTTCCCGCCGGCCATGAACGCCCGCACGATCAGCGGGTCGCGGAACGGCTATTAGATGACGATCCAGTACGGTCCATCCTCGAAGCGAGGCGGAAACATCAGATAGAAGCCTTGACGTTCTCTCCGCCTCCAAGGGCGGTGATTCCCTCCGCGCTGCGCGTGGAACGCGTAGCGCCCGGGTGGATTCCTGCTTCTCGGCGCGGTGCCGGCACGGGTGCCGGTCTTACCTGCGCTCCACAGGCGTTTAGTCTCTCCCAGCGCCCCTGGGCGAGGATGTTGATCGCCGCATTGAGGTCCCGGTCGTGAACCGCCCCACAGGGGCAGGTCCACGACCGGACGTCCAGCGGCTTGGGCCCGCCGAGCCGGCCACACACCGAGCACGTCCGCGAGGTCGGCGCGAACCGGTTGATCCGAGCGAAGGTGCGGCCATACCGAGCCGCCTTGTACTCCAGCATCCCGACGAAGGATGCCCACCCAGCGTCGTGCACCGATTTAGCCAACCGGGTGCGGCCGAGACCAGTTACACACAGGTCCTCGACGTACACCGCTTGGCTGTCGCGGATGATCGTCGTGGACAGCTTGTGCTGCCAGTCCCTCCGGCTGTCGGCCACCCGGGCATGCGCCTTGGCGACCTTGAGGACCGCTTTCCCGCGGTTCTTGCTGCCCTTCTGCTTGCGGGACAGGTTTTGCTGCAACCGGCGCAGCTTACGGGCCGCCCGGCGCAGGAACTTCGGCGCCGCAACCTTCGTGCCGTTCGACAGCACCGCGAAATGGGTCAACCCCAGATCAATACCCACCTCGACGTCCACCGACGGCAACGGCTCGTCACTAGTGGTCACCACGAAGGATGCGAAGTACCGGCCGGCCGCGTCCTTGATGATCGTCACCGAGGTGGGGGCTGCCGGCAGTTGCCGAGACCACCGCACCATGAGATCGCCGATCTTCGGCAGCCGCAGTCGGCCATTGTCCAACACTCGGAACCGGGCGTTGGCGGTGAACCGGATCGCCTGCCGGCCGTCCTTTCGTGAGCGAAACCGCGGCGGCGCGACCTCGCGTCCCTTGCGCCTACCTGTCAACGAGTTGAAGAAGTTTCGGTAGGCGGCATTCAGGTCCGCGAGGGCCTGCTGGAGCACCACCGCCGAGACCTCGCCCAGCCACGCCCGCTCGGGCGTCTTCTTCGCCTCGGTGATCACCCGCTTGGACAACTCACCATCGGACACGTACGGCAACCCGGCCTCGCGAGCCTCATGCCTTGCACGCAGCCCGTCGTTGAACACCACCCGCGCGCACCCAAACGCCCGGGCCAGCGCTGCCTGCTGGCGAGCCGCCGGATAGACGCGGTAGTTGTACCGAAGCTGCACACCGGGAAACCTAACAATGCCCTATGACGTTCTTAAGAACCTCACCGCCTACCGCAACTGCGGCGTCACTTCAACTGGCCGGCGGTCAGTCCGGTCTGGATCTGCCGCTGGAAGGCCACGTAGACCGCGAGCACCGGCAGGGTGGCGATGGTCAGGCCCGCGAAGAGGCCGGAGAAGTCGCCCTGGTAGCCCTGGCTGACCGCGAGCGCGGTGAGCCCCTGCGCCAGCACCCACTTGGAGTCGTCGCCCTGCATGAGCACCTGCGGCAGGATGAACTGGTTCCAGTGGCTGAGGAAGTTGAAGATCGCGACACTGATCAGTCCCGGTCGCGCCATCGGCAGCATCACCCGGAAGAAGAGCCGGAAGTGACCGCACCCGTCGATGAGCGCCGCCTCCGCGACCGAGGTCGGCAGGGTCCGGAAGAACGCGGTCAGGAAGAAGACCGTGAACGGTAGCGAGTAGGCGGCGTAGACCAGCATCAGCCCGGTCCAGGTGCCGAACAGGCCGGCGTTGCGCACCACGAAGAAGAGCGGCACCAGGGCGAGGAAGACGGGGAACATCATCCCGCCGACGAACAGGTAGTAGACGACCTGCCGGCCGCGGAACTCGTACCGGGCGAAGACGTACGCGGCGGCGGCGCCCAGGAGCATGGTGAGGGTGAGCGAGCCGGCCACCACCACGCCGCTGTTCAGGAAGTACCGGCCGATGTGCGCCTCGGTCCAGGCGCGGGACCAGTTCTCGAAGCGCAGCGCACCGGGCAGTCCCCACGGGTCGGAGAGGATCTCACTGTCGCTCTTGAACGAGCTGAGGAACATCCACAGCAGCGGCAGCGCGGTCAGCGCCGCCCAGAGCAGCAGGAAGCCGTGCGAGAAGACGTTGGCCACGCCCAGTTCGCGGCGCGGCGGCCGGTCCTCGCCTCGGCTGGGCTCGGACGTCTCCGCCGCGGTCGTCGCCGGGCGATCCATGGTGGTCACGAGTACTCGATCCGATCACGACGGCCGGTACGCAGCGCCAGCACCGCGACCGACAGGGTCAGGAACAGCATCACCAAGCCGATCGCGGAGGCGTACCCGAACTTGCTCTCGCTGCCGAACGCGGTCTCGTACATGCGGAGGCCGATGACGTCCGAGGAGAAGTTGGGGCCGCCGTTGGTCATCTGCTGGACCAGGATGAACCCGTCCAGCGCGGCGATGGCCAGGTAGATCCAGGCGACCTGCACGGTGTCCCAGAGCAGCGGGACGGTGATCCGGCGCAGGGTGGTCCACCGGGACGCCCCGTCGAGCATGACCGCCTCGTAGATGTCGCGCGGGATCGCCGACATGGCGGCGCCGAAGAGCACCACGTAGAACCCGACGTTGCTCCAGACCATCACGGCCAGCACGCACCAGAACGCCGTGCGCGGGTCGCCGAGCCAGGTGGGCGCGGGCAGGCCGAGCGCCCGCAGCGCGCCGTTGAGCAGGCCGTTGTTGGGGTGGTAGACCTCCCTCCAGAGCAGGGCGATGATCACCACCGAGAGCACCTGGGGGAAGAAGTAGACCATCCGGTAGAACGCCGTGCCGCGTACCCCGGTGACCCCGGCCCGCCCCTTGCGGCCGCCCGTGTTGAGCATGGTGGCGAAGAACAGGCCGAGCGCGATGGTCAGCACCGGGACCACCGCGAGCATGACGGCGTTGTTCTTGATCGCGTTCCACACCTGGCCGTCGTGCCAGAGCGTCCGGAAGTTGGCCATCCCCACCGGGTCCGCGTGCGCGGAGTAGCCGAGCCAGTTGGTGGTGGAGATCTGGAACGCCTGCAGGTACGGCGACAGCACGAAGACGCCGTAGAGCACCAGCGGCGGCACCAGGAAGGTGATGATCAGCGGGTACTTGCCATGCCTCACGAGAAGACCTACTCCCCAGCGGTGGACCGGTGGGGACGGTACCGCGCCCGCCCCCACCGGCCGGACGTCACGCGGCCCGCTTGTACTTCTTGAACGAGCTGTCCTGGGCGATCGAGTCGGCGCCCTTCTGGCACGCGTCGAGGAACTCGGCCGGGGTGCTCCGGCCGCTGAAGAACTCGCCGCAGGCGGCGTCGACGAGCTCGCGCTCCAGCTTGCGGTAGTAGTTGTTGTAGACCCAGTTGAAGCCGTTGCTGCCGGACGCGTCCAGGGCCTTCACCACGCTGCTCAGGCCGAAGGGCAGCTCGACCCCCTCGGTGGTGCCGGCCACGATGGTCAGGCTGGAGACCTTCTTGGTGAAGTCCTGCGCGCCCTTCTTGGAGAGCATCATCCGGAAGTACTCCAGGCCACCGGCGACGTTCTTCGCCTTCGCCGGCACGATGAACGGCTCGCCGGCGGTGCCCCGGATCGCCTCGAACGGCAGCTTGTCGCCGCTGGTCAGGCTCGGCGTCGGCGCGATGGTCATGTTGAAGCCGGCCGGGGTGACCTTCGCCTGCTCGCTCTCCAGCCAGGAACCGCAGGAGATGAAGGCGGCCTTCCCCTGGCACCAGGCCGTCTGCGACTGGATGTGGTCCAGGCCCGGCGAGCCGTCCAGGATGTACTTGTCCTTGACGATCTGGTACCAGGCGTCGGCCGCGGCCTTCATGGCGTCGGACTTCCAGGCGTTCGGCTCGAGGTTGTCGATCGCCATCGCCACCGACGGCCCGCCGAGCTTGATCGCGCTGGCGATCAGCGGCCAGCTCATGTAGCGGGGGTGCTTACCCGCGTACGTCCAGGGGGCGATGCCCGCGGCCTTGATCTGCTTGCAGAGCGCGATGTGCTCGTCCCAGGTCTTCCCGTACTGCCAGCCGCGGTCATTGAAGAGCTTGGTGGAGTACCAGATGCCGTACGCGGTGTAGGTGTAGTTGAGGACCAGGAACTTCCCGTCGTACGAGCCGACCTCGACGGCGCCGGGCAGCAGCGTGTCCCGCACCTTCTTGCCGGGCTGGTCGAGGCTCGGGGCGTCGAGCAGCTCGCCCAGGTCGGCCAGCGCGCCCTGCGAGATCAGGCCGTTGGGGTCGATCTGGCCGGCGCCGGAGTTGTTGACCACGTCCGGCGGGGTGCCGTCGACGAAGCGCGGCTGGAGGGTCTTGTTGATCTCCTGGGTGGCGGAGTGCTTGATCTCGGCCTTGGGGTACTTCTCCTTGTACATGGCCTCGTGGGCCTTGGCGTACTCCTCGCCGAAGCCGCCGTTGAAGATCACCACCTCGAGCGGGGCGTCCTCCTTGACGCCGAGCGGGTTCTGCTCGCTCTTGGTGCCCTTGTAGGTGCCGGAGTCGCTCTTGTCGTCGCCGCCGGACGTGGCGCAGCCGGCGAGCAGGCCGGCGGCGGGGGTGGCCAGCAGGCCGGCGGTGGCGGTGCGCCGGAGAATCTCACGCCTGTTCATCGCATCTCCTCGGTTCGGGTACGGGCGGCCCGCCGAAGATGGGGGAACGGCGGCCGCGGCGTCGAGGCACGGTAGTGTCACTGTTGCTCTTCTTCACTTCTGCGGAAGTTGATGAAGAATTTCTACGACAGCGCGACGCCGACCACAAGACCTCACGACCGAACCGTTATCACCACCGGCCCGCCCCCGCTGGCATAGCCTGGGTCCATGCGCCGCCTGCGGCAGCTCGCCGAGCACACGCCGGCCGGGCGGGAGCGCTACGTCGACCTGCTCCGGGCGCTCGCGATCACCATGGTCGTGCTCGGCCACTGGGGGATCACCGTCATCGGGTACGACCGGGCGGGCCGGCCCACGGGGCACTCCGCCCTCGGCGACCTCCCCTGGGTCTGGCCGCTCACCTGGGTGGCCCAGGTGATGCCGGTGTTCTTCCTGGTCGGCGGGTACGCCAACGCCGCCTCGCTGACCGCCCGCCAGAGCAGGGGCGGCGACGCCACCGGCTGGCTGGTGGACCGCAGTGCCCGGCTGGTCCGCCCCACCACCGCGCTGCTGGTGGTGCTCGCGGTCGGCGCGGCGGTGGCCACCGGACGGCACGCCGACCCGGTGCAGGTCCGCACCGTGGTCTGGTTCGCCACCATCCCGCTCTGGTTCCTGGTGGCGTACCTGGTCGTGGTGCCGCTGACCCCGCCGATGTACGCGCTGCACCGCCGCTTCGGGCTGGCCGTGCCGGCGGTGCTGGTCGGGCTCGTCGCCCTCGGCGACCTGGGCCGGCTGCTCGGGCCGGCCGGACTCGCCACCGGCAACTACCTGTTCGGCTGGCTGGCCGTGCACCAGCTCGGTTTCGCCTGGTACGACACCCGCTCGCCGGACCTGCCGCGCCGCCGCCGGCTGCCGCTGTCCCGGCGCGCCGGGGCGGTGCTGCTGGTCGTCGGGCTGGTCGCGCTGGTGCTGCTGACGGTCGTCGGCCCGTACCCGGTGGTCATGCTCAACGTGCCGGGGACCCGGCTGGACAACGCCGCCCCGCCGAGCCTGGCGCTGCTCGCGGCGGCCACCGCGCAGCTCGGGCTGATCCTGCTGCTGCGCGGGCCGGCCGGGCGGTGGCTGCGCCGGCGCGGCCCCTGGCAGGCGGTGATCGCGGTGAACTCGGTGGTGCTCACCGTCTTCCTCTGGCACCTGACCGCCGCGGTGCTGCTGGTCGGCCTGCTGGACGCGCTCGGCGCGCTGCCCACCCCCCGGGTCGGCTCGGCGGCCTGGTGGGCCTGGCGGATCCCCTGGGTGCTCGCCCTCGCCGTGGTGCTCGCCGCCCTGGTCGCCGTCTTCGGCCCGATCGAGGCCCGGTCGCGACGGCACCCGACCGGGGCCGCGCCGACCCGTCCGTGGCGCACCACGCTGGCCGTCGCCGGGTACGCCGGCATCGTCGCCGGCCTGCTGCTGAACAGCCTCACCCGCAAGGCCGCGGCCGAGCCGCTGGGGCTGCCCGCCCCGGCGCTGGTGGCGTACCTGGCCGGGGCGGGGGTGCTGCGGCTGCTCAGGTCTGGGTGGGGAAGCCGAGGTTCACCCCACCGTGCCGCGGGTCGAGCCAGCGGCTCGTGACCACCTTGCCCCGGGTGAAGAAGGCGACCCCGTCGGCGCCGTGCGCGTGCAGGTCGCCGAAGAGCGACGCCTTCCAGCCGCCGAAGGAGTAGTACGCCATCGGCACCGGGATGGGCACGTTGATCCCGACCATGCCGACCTCCACCTCGTGCTGGTACCGCCGGGCGGCCCCGCCGTCGTTGGTGAAGATCGCCGTGCCGTTGCCGTACGGGTTGGCGTTGACCAGGTCGACCGCCTCGTCGTACGAGCCCACCCGGACCACGCTGAGCACCGGACCGAAGATCTCGTCGGTGTAGATCGACATGTCCGGGGTGACGTGGTCGAAGAGGGTCGGGCCGAGCCAGAACCCGTCCGCGTCCCCGTCCGGGACGACCGCCCGGCCGTCCACCACCGGCACCGCGCCAGCCGTGATCCCGGACTCCACGTACGAGCGGACCCGCTCGGCGTGCACGGCGGTGACCAGCGGGCCCATGTCGCAGCCGCGCCGGCCGTCCCCGGTGCGCAGCCCGGCCATCCGCTCGGCGATCTTCGCCACCAGGGCGTCGGCGACCGGCTCCACCGCGACCAGCGCCGAGATCGCCATGCAGCGCTCCCCCGCCGAGCCGAAGCCGGCGTTGACCGCCGCGTCGGCGGCCAGGTCCAGGTCGGCGTCGGGGAGCACCACCATGTGGTTCTTCGCCCCGCCGAGCGCCTGCACCCGCTTGCCGTTCAGCGAGCCGCGCTGGTGCACGTACCGGGCGACCGGGGTGGAGCCGACGAAGGACACCGCCTTCACCCCGGGGTGGTCGAGCAGCGCGTCGACCGCCTCCTTGTCGCCGTTGACCACGTTGAACACGCCGTCGGGCAGGCCCGCCTCGGTGAACCACTCGGCCAGCAGCAGCGCCGCGCCGGGGTCCTTCTCGCTGGGCTTGAGCACCACCGCGTTGCCGCAGGCGATCGCCACCGGGATGAACCAGAGCGGCACCATCACCGGGAAGTTGAACGGCGAGATCACCGCCACCACGCCCAGCGGCTGCCGCAGGCTGTACGAGTCGACCTCGGTGGAGACGTTCTCGCTGAACCCGCCGCGCAGCGCGGAGGGGATGCCGCAGGCGTACTCGATCACCTCCAGGCCGCGCTGCACCTCGCCGGCGGCGTCCGCGAGCACCTTGCCGTGCTCGGCGGTGATCACCTCGGCGAGCCGGCCCCGTCGAGCGTTGACCAGCTCGCGGAAGGCGAACAGCACGGCCGTCCGCTTCGACAGCGAGGTGTCGCGCCAGGCCCGCGCGGCCCGCTCGGCGGCCTCCACCGCGCCCGCCACGTCCGCCGCGGAGGCCAGCGCCACCTGACCGGTACGCCGACCGGTGGCCGGGTCGAACACGTCGCCCCGCCGCTCCGAGTCACCGCCGACCCGCTTGCCGTCGACGTAGTGCCCGATCTGGTTCATGCGGCCGCCTCGGCCGCGACGGACGAACGGATCGCGTCGACCAGGATGGCCAGGCCCTCGCGGGCCTCCTCCTCGGTCAGGGTCAGCGGCGGGCCCATCCGCACCACGTTGCCGTAGAGGCCGCCCTTGCCGACCAGCAGGCCGCCGGCCCGGCACGCCTCGAACACCCGGGTGGTGAGCGCCGGGTCCGGCTCGGCGGTGCCCGGGCGGACGAACTCCACGCCGAGCATCAGGCCCTTGCCGCGTACCTCGGCGACGCCGTCCAGGTCGGCCGTCGCCGCCCGCAGGCCGTCGCCGAGGATCGCGCCGACCCGCGCGGCGTTGGCCTGGAGGTCGTGGTCGAGCAGGTAGTCCAGGACCGCGTTGCCGGCGGCGGTGGAGACCGGGTTGCCGCCGAAGGTGGAGAAGCTGATCGCCGGCACCGACTCCAGCACGTCCGCCCGGCCGACCACGCCGGCCAGCGCGAAGCCGTTGCCGATCCCCTTGGCGAAGGTGATCAGGTCCGGGGTGACGCCGTGCGCCTGGTAGCCCCAGAAGTGCTCGCCGGTACGCCCCCAGCCGGTCTGCACCTCGTCGCTGATCAGCAGGATGCCGTGCTCGTCGAGCACCTTCTTCCAGGCCGCGAAGAGCCCGTCCGGGCCGTGCACGAAGCCGCCGACACCCTGGATCGGCTCGGCGATCAGGCAGGCCACGTCGCCGGAGGTCTGGGTGGCGAGCACCTCCCGCAGGTCCTCCACCGCCGCGTCGATCCGGTCGGCCTCGTCGAGGCGGGCCAGCAGGCCCCGCAGCCGCTCGCCGGAGTGCAGCCAGGCCACCTGCAACGGATTGAGCGCGCTGGCCGTCCAGCTCCGGTTGCCGGTGACGCCCATCGCCGCGTACGACCGGCCGTGGTAGCTGTTGCGCACGGCGAGGACCTGGTGCGAGCGGCGGTGGTTGGTGGCGACCAGCAGCGCCGCCTCGTTCGCCTCGGTGCCGGAGTTGGTGAAGAACACCCGGGCGTCCGGGATGCCGGAGACCCGGGCGACCTTCTCGGCCAGCTCCACCTGCTGCCGGATCAGGTAGAGGGTGGAGCTGTGCACGATGCCGGTACGCAGCTGGCGCTCGACCGCCTCGCGGATCTCCGGGATGTCGTAGCCGATCATGTTGGTCAGTACGCCGCCGAAGAAGTCCAGGTAGCTGCGGCCCTGCGCGTCGGTCACCCGGCGGCCGGAGCCGGAGACCAGCTCGAGCGGTTCGGCGTAGTAGAGCGGCATCCAGGACGGAAGCACGGCCCGGTGCCGGGCCAGCAGGTCGTCGGAGGTCATTCGGCGCACCCTTCAGCGGCGGTTGGTCCTCGCACGCTCTCACCGGCTGACCGCCGGGACAACTGTCAGCCTGTAGCGCAGCCACCGTCCACGCCTGACACCACGTCAACCACGCCGTTGCGGTTTCCGGAGCCGAACACGCTCCACACCCACCTTTCCGCCGGTCTACGGGCTGGTCAACCACTCGATCCGCACCCGCTGCGGGAGTGGCGCGCCGCGCCTACCCTGGGCCCGTCCGCACCGTCGGGGAGGGAACGCATGCGGGTGGAGGAGACCGTCGCCGAGCTGGCCCGGGTGGCCGCGCGGGAGGTGGGTCGGGGCAGCGAACGGCTCGCCGTGGCGGCGGCCGGCGGGCTGCTCACCGCCGCCCGCTCGCTCGCCGGCCGGCCCGCCCCCGACGCCGCCGTGCTGACCGGGTTCTTCATCCCGGCCGCCGCGCCGCCGGCCGCGGAGACCGACGGACCGATCGGCGCGGTGCAGCTCGCCGCCGCGGTGCGCGCGCTCGGTGGCCAGGTGCGGGTGGTCACCGACGCGCCCTGCGCCCCGGTGGTCGCCGCCGCGATCGCCGCCGGCGCGCCGGGCGTCGCCCTCGACGTGGCACCCCTGCGGGGGTACGACGAATGGGCCGCCGGCGTGCTGCCCCGGTACGCCCGACTGTCGCACGTGATCGCCTGCGAGCGGGTCGGCCCCGGCGTCGACGGCCGGCCGCGGAACATGCGGGGCGAGGACATCGGCGGGCACAGCGCGCCGCTCGACCGGCTCTTCACCGCCGGCCCCGCCTTCCGGATCGGCATCGGCGACGGGGGCAACGAGCTGGGCATGGGCCGCCTCCCCGCCGAGCTGGTCGAGCGGGTGGTCGACCGGGGCGCGCAGATCCGCTGCGTGGTCGGCTGCGAGGCGCTGCTGGTCGGCGGCACCTCCAACTGGGCGGCCGCCGCGCTGGTCGGCGCCCTCGCCGTGCTGCGCCCGGAGGTGACCGCCCTGCGCGAGCTGCTCCGCCCCGAGTGGTCGCACAAGGTGCTGACCGCGATCGTCGCGGCCGGCGCGGTGGACGGCGTACGCCGCCGGGCGGCGCCCAGCGTGGACGGCCTGGACTGGCCCGCGTACGCCGACCCGCTGGCCCGCATCGCCGACCTGGTCGCGGCGGCGACCTGACCCCCGAGCGCCCTCGCGCCCACGATCCGCGCTGATTCACGGAAATAGTGGCTGCCCCGCGACGAACAACCACTCTTTCCGTGAATCAGGCCGCGGGTCGGTGCGGTCCGGCGGGCGGGGTCAGGTTGGGCCGTCGGGTCCGGGTAGGAGGTGGCCGGACAGCCGGGCCTTCTCGATCCGGCGGGGCGGCGATGCGGGTGGCAGGCTCGCTCGCTCCGCTGCGGGACCGGGGCGGAGTCGGCTGTCGGGCTTGTCGGCCGGGTCGGCGGCCGGCCGGGCGGACCGGCGGCGCGGCAGGTGCAGGGCGGCGGCGAGCAGCCCGAAGGCGGCCCAGCCGCCGGCCAGGGCGACGGCCGGCGAGACGTCCTGGAGGTAGTGGTAGCCGGCGAGGAAGCCGAGCAGGGCCAGGCTGTTGCGGGCGAAGTGCCGGCTGAAGTCGGCCAGTTGCCGGCGGGCCTCCACGGCGACCAGCACCCCCGAGTACGGGAAGGTCACCACCATGCCGCGCAGCAGCTCGCCGAGGAGCCCGGTGAGCACCGCCCCGACGAAGATCACGACGAGCTTGACCGGCGCCGCGAGGCCGTCCCGCCCGGACGACTCCGGTGGCTGCCCGGCGTCGTCGGGCGCGGATTCCGGCCGGGACGCGGCGGCCTGCGGCGCGGGCGCGGCGCGGCGGCGCAGCAGCACCATGGCCGCCGCCCAGAGCACCACGGTGCCGGCGAGGGCGGCCTCGAACGGCAGCGGCACCGCCAGCACCCCCGCGCTCAGCGCCACGTACGCCGCGACCCCGGCCAGGTCGGCGAGGAGGATCGGCCAGCGCCACCGGCGGTGGGTGACCGCCACGGTGACGAAGAAGAGGTTCAGCCCGACCACCCCGAGCAGTTGCGCCCCGTCCACCCGGTGGCCCGTGGTGACCAGGGCGAGGGTCATCGGCAGCGGCAGGCTGTAGACGAAGGCGCGCACCCGGACCGAGCGGATCACGCTGACCGCCCAGACCACGGCGGTCACCAGCAGTACGGCACTCCACGTCACGGCGGCCCCGCTCAGTCCTGGAAGGTGGCGACGTCGGCGCAGAGCCGGAAGATCCGGGTGAGCCGCTCGACGTCCGCCCGGTTGACCGAGAACTGGTTCTCGCTGATCTCGCCGTGCGCCGTCATCCCCGCCTCCCAACAGCTCGAACCGTCCCAGACTGCCAGGTTGACGTGCAGGTGCGGGCTGACCGCGCCGAACGGGAGCAGGCCCACCCGGACCCCGGCCCGGCGCTGCCGCTGCACCAGTTCGGACAGTTCGTCGCTGAGCGTGGCGTAGATGAAGATCCGGGTGATCCGTACGCCCCGCGCCAGGGCGGCCACGTTCGCCTCCCAGTAGCGCCGCCCGACGTCCCCCCGCCACCAGCTCATCTCGCCGCTGACCCGGGGCATCACGTTGGTCAGCCCGACCAGCTCGCGGGTGCAGTCCCGGGTCGCGCCGACCAGGTCCTCGTCGTCGTCGCCGCGCCGGATGATCCGGCCCGCCGCGAGCTGCTCCGCCTCCAGGCGGAACTCCTCGTAACGGCGCTGCGCCTCGACGGCCACCCGGGTCCCGGCGTGCCGCTCGGCCGCCTCGCGTACCGCGCCGGCGAGCTGCGGGGTGGCCCGGACCAGCCAGGACGGCCCGTCCAGCAGCGTCCGCAGGTGGAACCGGCGCTCGGCCCGGGCCAGCGAGTCGACCAGCAGCGAGATGGTGATGCCCATCAACCCGGCCAGCAGCGACTCGACCCCGGTGGCCGCGTTGGTCAGGTCCAGCGTCACGGACAGGAAGATCGAGAGCGTGATGCCGATCAGCGCGACCGGGTCGGTGTGCGCGACCAGCCGGGCGAACCCGTCGGCGGATCCGGACCGACCCTTGGCCCGTCGGCGCAGCACGTCACCCGCCATCGGCACCCTCCGATCCCGTCGTCGCACCCAGGGTAGCCACGATCCACAACGGCCGGTGCCGCCGTCCCGACCGGCGGTAGCATCCGCCGGGTGCGGACGACGGAGGTGGCGCTGCCGGCCGGCGCGGCGGGGACGACCGGCGGGGAGATCGCCGCGGGGGTACGGGCCTGGGTGGAGTCCCCGCCGCTGCGCGCCCTGGTCGGGCACTTCGGCGGCGCATGGCCGGCCGGGGACGTGCCGGCGGTGCTGGCCGGGCTGGACGACTTCTCCGCCCGGCACTGGGACTTCCGGGAGGGGCGGGAGCGCCCCGAGGCGCGGGAGCCGGCCTTCGACCCGGCCACGGTCCGGCTGGTGCTGGCCGCGGCCGAGGCGCTGGGGCTGGTCCGGGCCGCCCCGCCGGCCCTGCCCCGGTACGCCCACCTGCTGGTGCTCGGCGGGCTGGCGCACGCCTGCCTGCGCCGCACCGCGTACGCCGCGCACCTGGCCCGGACCGTCGCCGGGGTCTCCGGCGAGGTGGCCGTGCTGGGCAGCTTCCGGGCCCTCTCCCCGGCCGAGTCGCGGATGCTCGCCGACGCCGGCGTGGCCGGCTGCGCCACCGAGGTCGACGTGCTCGACGCCGGCGTACGCGCCGCGTTCGGGGTGACCGACCCGAGCGAGGAGACCGGCGAGGACGCGGACCACCCGCACCGGGCCTGGTCCTCGCGCACCTACCGCCCGGCCGGCCTGCCCCCGGTACGGGTGCTCGCCGCCCCGTCCAGCGAGCCGGACCGGCGCCGGGCGCACACCGCCGACACCCAGCGGTTCTGGGCCGAGCACGTCCGGCTGCGCGCCGGGGACCCGGTGCTGATGGTGACCGCGCCGATCTACGTGCCGTTCCAGCACTGCGACGCGCTGCGCACGCTCGCGGTGCCCTACGCCTGCGGGATCGACACCGTCGGGGTGGACCCGGCGCTGGGCGTCCTGGCCCAGCTGCCCGAGCCCACCCTCACCCCGGGGCGCTACCTCCAGGAGATCCGCTCGGCGATCCGGTCGATGCGCGCCCTGCACGCGGCACTGGGCCCATCCCTCGTGGACGGCGGGACGGAAGCCGCGCGCTGACCCGCGGGCCGGCGCCTGCGGCGAACCGCCGGACGCCGGCCCGAGGGGCGGCCGTCAGTTGACGTAGACCGGGCTGCCGCCCTGGGTGCTGTCCTGCACCGGCGAGTACCGGGCGGTGAAGTACGCGGTGCTGAAGCAGGTGCTGGGTCCGGAGGACTTGGTCAGCACCTGGTTGGTGAAGACGATCGAGTTGGTGGCGTTCACCGCGGTGCCGGTGAGCGTGTTGCTGCTTGTCCGGTAGACGCAGGTGATCGGGCCGAGCAGGGTGTTCAGCACGACGGTGCTCTGGATCGGGGCCGTGGCCGTGCCGGAGATGGTCACCACGCCGGCGCTGGTCACGGAGGTGGCGTACGGCAGGTTGTTCACCGTCACGCTGTTCACCCCGGTGGTGCCGGCCACGTTGCTGGTGCAGCTGGTGAAGGTCTGCGCGGTGAGGCTCTCGGTGGCCGTGCCGGGCGCGGGCGGGTTGCTCAGCACCGTGGCGCTGAAGCTGGACGCGGCGCACTTCACGCCGGTGGTGCCGGTGGTGGACGAGTAGAAGGTGGCGTTGGTGCCGCTGGCCAGGCTGGCCTGGATGACATCGCCGACGGCGACGGCGGTGCCGCCGGGGGTCGGGTAGGTGAGCACGGCGCCGGCGAGCGAGGACGACGGGGAGGCGGCGGCCGGGGCGGCGCCGATCAGGCTGGTCAGCAGCGCCACGGCGGCGAGGCCCGCGCCGATTCGTCCGTACCTGGGCATGGTTCTTCCTTCCGTTGGGAGGGACGGGGATCGACCGCGCCCGGACAGGGGTTCGGGCACGGTCGCCGCGCGGCCGTACGGGCCGGGCGGGGTGGTGGGCGCCGTCCACGGGGGACGGCAGGTGGTGGACGCCACCGGACCACGGCCCGTCGACGGGCCGGCCGGGCGTGGTGGGGTGCCGCGACGTCAGCGCGCGGGCCGGCGTGGCGCACTGCGGCGTGGCCGCGTCACCTGCGCCTTTCCGGCCTTGGGAGGGCACTCGTGGTTGGCGATAATGGCAGCCATCGCGCCCTCCTTCGACGAGCTCGGGGTGACCGTACGGGGAGATCACCATTCGTGACGGGGCGTCAACTCAGAGTGCAGAATTTATAAACCTCCGAGGGTCGTAAAGTCAATGCATCAAAGGAGGTCGATCACTTGTCCACCCTGCGCCGCCCGCAACCGGCGCCGATCCCCCTGCCTGGCGCCCGCCCCGGCCGCGACCCCGACCGGGCCATCAAGCGCGGCCCGCGCCGGGTCTCCGCCGAGGTGGTGGCGGCGACCCAACGCGACCGCCTCTTCGACGGGCTCGTGCAGGAGGTGGCGACGAAGGGCTACGAAAACGCCCGGGTCACCGACATCTGCCGCGCGGCCGGGGTGACCCGGCCGGCCTTCTACGCCCTCTTCACCGGCAAGGAGGACGCGTTCCTGGCCGCGTACCGGCACGGGATCGCCGTGGTGTCGCAGCTGATGGAGAACGCCTACCGGGACGCGGGGCCGGACTGGCCGGACGCCGCCCGGGCCGCCCTGCGCACCCTGCTGGAGGTGCTGGCCAGCGTGCCGGCGTTCGCCCGGATGGCCCTGGTCGAGGTGGACGCCGCCGGCCCGGACGCCCGCCGGGAGCGCGACGCCCTGCTCACCAGCTTCCGCCGGTTCTTCGCCGACGCCGGGCCCGGACCGGCGACCGGCGACGTCGACCGGGACCTGCTGGTGTCCACCGTGGTCGGCGGCCTCCACGCCACCATCCGCGGCCGGGTGGCGCAGGGACCGATCGAGGAACTGCCGCTGCTGCTGCCCGTGCTCACCTACGCGGCCACCGCTCCGTTCCTCGGCCGGGACGCGGCCAGCCGGGCGACCCGGCCGGTGAGCCCCGGGGACGGCCCGAGCGCGACGGCGCCGTGCGCGCCCAGCGAGCCCCATTGATGAAAAACCGCAGCGGTTTCTGACTGTTGGCCACATTTCGCAGATGCCGCCCAACTCCCCGCTACACGCTGTTGACCGACCCTTTACCCAGCGGTAACTTCGGCCTGCGCCCTTCGGCGCGACACCACGCGAAGCCAATTCAGATCTCTTCCACCACACCGGCGGACGACCGCGACACATCGTCGCCGATGAATTGATCTCGAAAAGGAGCCGCCATGTCGGAGCAACTCGCACCGATCGAACCCGGAGCACCCCGGAGCGGCGTGCGCTGGCGCCGGTTCGCCGTCACCTTCGGCACCGTCGCGGCAGGTGCGGCCGGGATGATCGCGCTCACCGCGCAGGGCGCGCTCGGCGTGCAGTTCGCCATCTCGGGCATGCCGTTCACCGTCACCGCCGACCGGCTCGACGGCACCGGCTTCGAGCAGTTCGCCACGATCGACCACATGATCGAGAACAGCCCCAACGAGGGCGACACCGGCGGCCAGGTCCTGGTGATGGTCTCCGCGATCGACCGGGCCCAGCTGACCAACCTCTGCCAGAGCATCAGCCTCGGTGGCATCAACCTGCGGATCACCGCCGGCGACGGCGGCAGCCCGGTCACCGCCCGGACACTGGTCGTCGACGGCGACGAGGTCGCCGGCAACGCCTCGTTCAACAACATCAACGTCGGGCAGGACGCCAGCACGCTCGACCAGGTGCCCGGCGTACGCGGCAACCCGGGCGTCTTCTCCCAGCAGGCCGACACGGTGACCATCACCAACCTGCGGCAGAACAACTACGCCACCACGGCGGCCGTGTTCACCCTGCCCAACCTGCACATGTCGTTCAGCGCCGACGGGTGCTGACATGATCGCCGGCAGACACGCCTCGGCGCCGGCCGCCCGCCACCCCGGCGGGCGCTGGCGTCGCTGGCGCCGGGGCCGCCCGTTCACCGCCGGAGTGCTGATCACGCTCGGCGGCGGGGAGATGCTGGTGACCCTGCGGGCGCCGCTCGGGGTGCTGCTGCACGTCGGGCCGCAGGGACTGGCCGCGTACCTGGTGCCGACCATCCTGGTGCTCTGCGGCGTGCTGCTGATCACCACCCCGCAGCAGCGGGTCTTCTACGCGCTGCTCTCCCTGGTGCTCGGGCTCGGCTCCTGGCTCACCTCGAACCTCGGCGGCTTCCTGATCGGCATGCTCCTCACCCTGGTCGGCGGCGCGCTCGCGTTCGCCTGGACGCCGGACAAGCGGCCGGCTGCGCCGCCGGAGTCCGCGCCGACCGAGGCCGCGCCCGCACCGCCCGCGCCCCGGGAGCCGGCGGACCCGCCCGACCGGACCCCGGCCGACCGGGCCTGACTCCGCGGAACCGGGCCCGCGCGATCGCCCGGGAGACCTCTATGGGCCGGTCCACCGCCAGGACGAGCCGGTCGTACGGCTGCCCGTCCCGCTCGACCAGCAGCACCTCCTCGGGGCGGTGCCGGCTCAGCGGGCGGTGTCGGCGACCGCCTGGGCGAACACCTCGGAGCGGTGCTCGAAGTTGCGGAACCGGCCGTAGCTGGGCGCGGCCGGGGAGAGCAGCACCACCCCGCCGGCCGGGGTGAGCTTGCGGGACAGCGCGACCGCGTCGACCAGGTCCTCCGCGATCTCGGTACGCACCCCGGACAGCCCGGCGAGCGCCTCGACGATCCGGGGCCCGCTGTCCGGAATGCCGATCACGGTGATCTCCCGCTCGGCCAGGTGCTCCCGCAGCGGGGTGTAGTCCAGCCCCCGGTCGGTGCCGCCGACGATCACGGTCAGCGGCCTCCCCTCGTACGCGTCGATCGCGTGCATCGCCGCGTACGGGCTGGTGGCCAGGGTGTCGTCGACGAAGGTGAGGCCGGACGGGTCGGGAATCTCGGTGAGCCGGTGGGCCAGCCCCTGGAACTCGGCGACCGCCAACGCGAGAGTGTCCTTGCGGCCCACCACGTCGACGCCGAGCGCGTCGAGCACGGCGAGGGCGACGCAGAGGTTGCCCTCGTTGTGCCGGCCCACCAGCGGCAGCACCGTGCGCGGGAAGAGCGGGGTGTCCCGCAGGTGGAACCAGGGGGCGCCGTCCGGCCCGGACGCGACGTGCGTGCTGTCCGGCAGGCCGGCGCGGACCGCCGCCCGGTCGCCCAGCTCCAGCGCGAGCCGCGGGTCGGCGCCGTTGACCACCACCGCGTGCGGGCCGTGCGCGATCAGGTTCAGCTTGTCCCGGTAGTACTCCCGCTCCCCGCCGTGCGCGTCCAGGTGCTCCGGGAAGAGCGCGGTGACCACGCCCACCCGGGGCGAGTCGGTCAGGTCGGCGCACTGGTAGCTGGAGAGCTCCAGCACGTACAGGTCGGCCTCGGGCAGGTCGAGCAGCGGCACGCCGATGTTGCCGCCGAAGACGTTCGGCCGGTCCATCGCGGCGAGCAGGTGGCTGATCAGGCTGGACGTGGTGCTCTTGCCCTTGCTGCCGGTGACCCCCACCGTCCGGTCCGCGTGGTCGGCCATCCAGAGCGCGCTGCCCTGGGTGACGGGTACGTCCCGGCGGCGCAGCTCCACCATCCACGGGTGGGTGTTCGGCACCCCGGGCGAGCGGACCACCACCTCGGCGGCGGCCAGCCGGGCGAAACCCTCCTCGCCGGTCACCAGCGGCGCGGCCTCGGCCAGCGGGCCCTCCCAGGGCACCGTGAGGAAGTTCGCGCTGTCGTCGACGGCCACCAGGCCCGCCGGGCCGTGCGCGGCGATCGCGGTCACGGCGGCCCGGCCCTCCCGGCCGGCTCCCCAGACGGCGACATGACGTCCGCGCAGATCAGACAGGCGCACAGGCTCTCCTCGTTGACATTCTCCCCCTCTTACAGAATGAGGGGGATTCCAGCCTATACAGGCTGAGGTTCGGGAATGAGGGACGTACCCAGGCCCCACACGCCCGCGTTCGAACGGCTGGTGGCCGCTGTCGCCCTCCGGCACGGGCTGTTCGCCAGGGACAGGACATTTCCGCCCTGTCCTGCCGCGACGTTGACTGCTGCGTTGGTGTCGGCGTTGCAGGTGAAGCCGCAGAAGAAGCAAACGAACTCGGCTTGGCTCTTGCGCGAGTTCTTGTCGATCGACCGGGACGCGGTCAACCGCCGGTTAACACCAGCTACCTCGTGGAAGTGTCGTAGGTGGCAGGCATGCTGTGGGGCTGTGGGGAGGTTTACCGCGTTCCGGTTCACAGTCGACCCGTCACCGTCGCAGGTGGTGGTGTTGGCCCGTCATGCGGGGGCGGCTCGGTTCGCGTTCAACCAGTGCCTGGCTCTGGTGAAGGAAGCCCTGGATACGAAGCATCGGGGCGGGTCGGTGGTGGTGCCGTGGTCGGGTTTCGACCTGATCAACGCGTTCAACTCGTGGAAAACCTCGGCGCAGGCGGGTCGCCGCTTCGTGGTCGACTCGGCCGGTTCGGCCGAGACAGTGGTCACGGGGTTGTCGTGGCGGGCGCAGGTGTGTCAGCAGGTGTGTGAGGAAGCCGCCGTCGATCTGGGCCGGGCCCTGACCGCCTGGGCCGACTCCCGACGGGGGAAACGGCAGGGCCGCCGGGTGGGGTTCCCGACATTCAAACGCAAGAGCCGCACCCGCCCGTCGTTTCGCGTCCGCTGCAAAACCAAGGCCGGCCGGCCGAGCATCCGGGTCGGGGACCCGACGGCAGGGCCTCGGAGTGTCTGTCTGCCGAAGATCGGGGTCCTGAGGGTACGAGAGGACACCCGCCGACTCCGGCGGATGACCCGCACCGGCCGGGCCTTTGTCCGGTACGCCACCGTCTCTGCTCAGGCGGGCCGGTGGACCGTCACCGTGACCGTGGAGGCAGCTGACCTGCACCCCGCCCACCAACACCCGCCCCGCCCCGATGCCGATGGCGGCGGCTGGGTAGGCATCGACCGAGGCCTCACCGCCCTCATCGTGGCCGCCGACACCACCGGCCGGCAGATGATGCGCGTCACCGACGCCCCACGCCCGCTGCGGGCCGCCCTGCCCCGACTACGGCGTCTGTCCCGCCAGCTCAGCCGCAAACAGCGGGGCTCCCGCAACCGGGCCGAGGCCGTCGCCCGGCTGGCCCAGGCCCACTACCGCGTCGCCAACATACGTAGACACTTCCTGCACAAGGTCGCCAACCGGCTGGTCAAGACCCACGACCGGCTCGCGCTGGAAACCCTGCACACCGCAGGCCTGCTCCGCAACCGGCGTCTGGCCGCCGCCATCTCCGATGCCGGCTGGGCCGACCTGGCCCGCATCATCGGCTACAAACAACGCTGGCGCGGCGGGCAGGCCACTGCAGCGCCTCGCTGGTATCCGTCCACCAAGATGTGCAGTGCCTGCCGCACCGTCGGCCCCGCCCTACCCCTGTCCGTGCGCATCTTCCGCTGCGACGAGTGCGGGCATACGACGGACCGGGACGTCAACGCGGCCGTCAACCTCGCCGTCTGGGCCGAGCAACACCATGCCCAGACCCGGGACCCCGAAGCACGAGGCCCGGTCACCAACGCCTCCCGAGGGACGGCTCTGACCAGCGCCCACGCGCCGGTGAAACCAGCCCCAACGACGGAGGAACCCCACCGCTACGAACGACCGTGACGGCAGGGACGCCCGAGAAGGGCGGTGTCTCATGACCCAACGGACCATTGAGACGCGCTGTAGTATTGCGTGTGCCCAACGAGCAGCTCCGGCGGATGGACGCCTTCACCTTCCCGTCCTACTCGATCGACTTCGCCACCGGCGAGGTGTTGCTGGACTACACCCTCACCGGTCCGGAGGGCGAGCAGCGGTTCACCGAGGTGATCACCCTGCCGCTGCCGGCCGAACCGGTGTCGGACGAGACCGCGGCCACCCTCGGCCGGGTCCTCGAACTGCTGCACGTCGTGGCCGGGGTCAGCTACTACAAGGCCGCCGCGCCACCCCGGCTGGTGCTGCCGGCGCCGCTGGGCGCCGCCGCCGTCGAGTACGTCACCGCCGTCTACACCAAGGGCCTCGCCGAGTACGCGTACCGCAACCAGCTGCCGCACGTGCTGGAGCTGCGCCCGGAGGTGCCGGCCGGCGAGGTCACTCCGCCGCGGGTGTACGACGACTCGGACCGGCGTCCGCTCTCGGCCGTCGGTGGCGGCAAGGACTCCATCGTCAGCCTGGAGGCGCTGCGCCGGGGCGGCTTCGACCCGGTGCCCTTCTCGGTCAACCCGAACCATGTGATCGTCTCGGTCAACGAGGCCTCCGACCTGGTGCCGCTCGCGGCCCGGCGGCGGATCGACCCGGTGCTGTTCGACCTCAACGCCGCCGGCGCGCTGAACGGCCACATCCCGGTCACCGCGATCAACTCGCTGATCGCGGTCGCGACGGCCGTGCTGCACGGGCTCGGCCCGGTGGTGATGTCCAACGAGCGCTCGGCGTCCGACCCGAATCTGGTCTGGAACGGTCACGAGATCAACCACCAGTGGTCCAAGGGCGTGGAGGCGGAGGGGCTGCTGCGCGCCGCCCTCGCGGAGCACGCCGGGCTCACCGAGCCGTACTTCTCACTGCTGCGGTCGCTGTCGGAGCTGCACATCGCCCGGCTCTTCGCCGAGATCGACCGGTACGACGCCGTGGTGACCAGCTGCAACCGGGCGTTCAAGCTGCACGACCCGAGCGAACGGTGGTGCCGCGACTGCCCGAAGTGCCGGTTCGTCTTCCTGGCCCTGGCCCCGTTCATGTCCCGGGAACGGATCACGCGCATCTTCGGCGGGGACCTGCTCGCGGACACCACCCAGCTGCCCGGCTACCGGGAGCTGCTCGGCGTGGACGGGCACAAGCCGTTCGAGTGCGTCGGCGAGGTGGAGGAGTCGGTGGTGGCGCTCAGCCTCCTCGCGCAGCAGGAGCAGTGGCGCGACGCCCCGGTGGTCCGCGCCCTGGTCGAGGCCCTGCCGGAGACCGCCTGGACGGCGGCCGCCACCTCTGACGTCTTCACCCCCGCCGGCCCGACCTTCGTCCCCGCCCCCTACGCCAAGGCCCTCACCGCCCTCACCTGACCCGGCACCGCGGCCGGAGCTGGCCGAACCGCCCCGTCGCCTGGTCGATCTCGACGACACTGGAGGCGTCCGTCCACGGGGAAGGTGCGGTGAGCCCGATGACCCAGTCTCTCGTCGTGGCCGCCGAGCAGCGGCAGGCCGACCGCGACCAGGCGGCGGCGGTGGGCGAGGCCGAGGGACGAGCGACTCTGGCGCTGCTCCGCCAGTTTCGGGACGACGACTGGCAACGCCGCACGGACGCCACCGAATGGGACGTCCGCACCATGGTCTCCCATCTCGTGGCGCAGGCCGAGGATGCGCTGAAGCTACGCACGATGCTGCGCCGGGAACTCCTGGGACGCCTCCACCGCCGGGGAAAGATCCCCGTCGACGCCCACATGGCCGTCGGCGTCGCCGAGCACCGGTCGGAGCGGGGACCCGAGCTGGTGGAGCGGTTCGCGGTGCTGTGGCCGCGGGCGGTGCACGCCCGCTGGCGCCGGTCCGCGCTGCTGCGCCGCGCCCCGATGAGTCTGGGGATGCCGGGGATGCCCCCGGTCCGCGTCGGCTACCTGCTCGACGTGATCCTCAACCGCGACCTGTGGATGCACCGGGTGGACCTGGCCCGCGCCACCGGGAAGCTCTTCGTCATCGCCGAGCACGACCGGCACATCGTCGCGCAGGCCATCCGGGACCTCGCGCTCCAGTGGACGGCGCCACCGGTCGCGCTGGAACTCACCGGCCCGGCCGGTGGCGCCTGGCTGATCGGCTCGGGCGACCCAATGGCGGTGGTCCGCGGTGACGCGGTCGGTTACCTGCGCGCCCTGGCGGGCCGCGACGACAACGTGGACCTGGACCTCGTCTCCGGTGAACGGGCCCTCCTGGCCCGGCTCCGCAACACCCGGCTCCCCTTCTGACCGCGGTCCGCGACTCAGGTGTCGCGGACCGCGTCCAGGGCGAGCAGGGCGACGTGGAGGGAGAGGCAGGCCTCGACCGAGTCCAGGTCGACGTCGAGGATGCGGCCGATCCGGGCCAGCCGCTCGTAGAACGCCGGCCGGGACAGGTGCGCCGCGGCGGCCGCCGCCGACTTGTTCCGGCCCTGCTCCAGGTACGCCCGCAGGGTGCCGAGCAGCTGCTCGCGCGGGTGCTGGGCGTCGTACGCCAGCAGCGCGCCGAGTTCCCGCTCGACGAAGGTCTGCAGGCGCGGCTCGTCCCGCAGCAGGTGCAGCAGACCGGCCAGCCCGACGTGCGGCAGCCGGAAGATCGGCAGGTCGCGCCGGTCCCGGCGGGCCGCCTCGGCGATCTGCCGTGCCTCGACCAGTGAGCGGCGCGCCTCGCGCAGGCTGCCCACCCCGGACCCGGCCGCGATGATCACCGCCGCCGGGCCGCCCGGCCGGGGAGCCCCCGACCCGCCGCCGGCACGGGGCGCGCCGTCGGTCGACCGCGCGCCGGCTGCCGCAGTACGGGGTGCGCCGTCCGTGAGCCGGGGCGCCCCGGCTGCGCCGGGACGGGAGGCGCCGTCGGGGGTCCGGGGCGCGGCCACCGCGACGGGTCGGGTGGCCGGGTCGGCCGGCCGGGGCACGGCCGGGCGGACCGGGGCGGCGTCGAGGCGTACCCGACGCAGCGCGGCGGCGAACGCGGCGAGCGCCTTCTCCTCGGCGGCCGGGTCGGGCAGCACCAGCAGCGCGCCCACCGCCTGGTCGTCGACGGCGCTGGTCAGGGCGGTGAGCTTGGCCTCCCGCAGGGCCTGGCCGACGGCCTCGGCGAGGTCCCGCAGCCGGGCCGGGCCTGCGGCGGGACCGGCGTCGGCGGCGGACAGCCCGCCCTCCCCGGCCGGCTCGTCGGCGCGGTGCCGGACGACCACGCCGACCAGGTGCCGGCGGTCCAGCGTCACGCCCAGCGCCTTGGCCCGCAGCGCCACCTCGTCCACCGGGCGGGAATGGTCGATCAGGGCGGTGAGCAGGGTGCGGTGGATCTGCCGCTCCAGCCCCTCGGCGTCGCGTCGGATCAGCCGGCCGAGGGCGAGGGTGGAGGCGGCCCGCTCGATCAGGATGGTGAGCCGGGTGGGCGGGGTGACGGGCCCCCGTGCGCCGTGGCCCGGCGCGGCGGGTGCGGCCCACCGGTCGTCCGGCGCGGCGTCGACCGGGTCGCGCCGGCCGTCCGGGGAGCCCGGGTCGTCGGCGGCCCGGGCCGGCGGGTCGACCGGATCCGGGCCCGGCCGCAGGGCGGTGCCGCCATCGAGGGGCAGGCGGTGGTCAGCGGTCGCGCGCTCAGGCCCGTCGACGGTCGTCGCCGGATGCCGGTTGGTGGTCAGGTCGCCGCCGGCCGGCCAGCGCAGCAGCAGCCGCCCCCAGTCCTGGCCGCGCGCCCCGACCGTGGTCACCAGCCACCCGCTGTCCGGGTCGTACGCGGTGCGCCCGGCGGGCCGGATCCGCCGCGAGTGCTGCTCCCAGCCGTCCAGCAGCAGCTCCGCGCTCTCCCCCGCCGGGTCGTACGCGAGCACCTGACGGGAGAGGTTCTCCAGCACCACCGGGCAGCCGGCCAGTTCGGCGGCCTGCCGGACCACCTCGGCCGGCTCGGCGCCCTCCACGGACAGTTCGGTGAACCGCTGGTGGATCTCCTCGGTGGCGCGCAGCTCGGTGAGCTGGGCGTCCACGATCAGCGCGTGCACCGCCTCGGTGATCCGGACGAACGGGGTGGCCCGGCGCAGCTCGACCAGGGGCAGGCCGCGCCGCTCGGCGGCGGCCGCCATCACCCGGGGCACCCCGGTGACGTAGCGGCGGCCCAGCTCGACCACCAGGCCGGAGACCCCGACGTCGGCCAGGTCGCCGATGAACGCGCGCAACCCCGCGTCGTCGGCGGGCAGCCCGATGCCGGTGGTCAGCACCAGCTCGCCGCCGCCCAGCAGGGTGGCGATGTCCGGCACCTCCGCCACGTGCACCCAGCGGACCGGGCGGTCCAGGCCCGCGTCCCCGGCGACCAGGCGCGGGGCGCCGTGGCGCACGGGCACCAGGGCGAGCACCTCACGGACGGTAGGGAACACGGGCGACACGCTACCGTGCGTCACCGCCAATCCCGAAGACCCGGCCGCTTCCCAGATGTCCGATCAGATCGAGTAGCGTCGCCATGATCGTGATCAATCGGAAGGGGAGGCATGGACGGGACGACGGTTAGCCGACGGGCGTTCGGGAAACTGGTGGGGGCCGCCGGGGTGGGAACCCTGGGCGCGGGCGCGCTCGGGGCGGCGGCCGCGAGCGCCGCGGTGGACACCTGGACGGCGTCCGGCACCGCGGTCAGCTCGCTCAGCGCGTTCGACGACACGATGAAGAGCTTCATGCAGGCCCGGCACATCGAGGCCGGCCAGCTCGCGGTGACCTACCAGGGCCGGCTGGTGCTGGCCCGGGGCTACGGCAACAACTCGCCGCAGTACATCGCGCCCACCTCGTTGTTCCGGGTGGCCAGCCTCTCCAAGTCGTTGACCGCGGCGGCGATCGTCCGGCTCGCCCAGGACGGCAAGCTCAGCCTCGGTGACCCGATCACCAAGTTCCTCGACCTGATCCCACCGGCCGGGCAGACCGCCGACCCCCGGCTGAGCCAGATCACCCTCTGGCGGCTGCTCCAGCACACCGGCGGCTGGGACCGGGACCTGACCGCCTTCGACCCGGTGTTCAAGGACCGGGTCATCGCCAACGCGCTGGGCGTGCCGATGGAGCTGACCCACGCCGACGTCATCCGGTTCATGTCCGGCCAGCCGCTGATGCACGACCCCGGCTCAACGGTCTCCTACAGCAACTACGGCTACCTGCTCGCCGGCCGGATCATCGAGAAGGTCACCGGCCTGCCGTACGAGACGTACATCAAGCAGACGCTGCTCGCGCCGCGGGGCATCACCCGGATGGCGACCGGTTGGACGATCAGCCGGCACAGCGGCGAGGTGGGCTACCAGTCCCAGTACACCGGCCCGACCGTGCTGGACAACTCGGGCACCATCGTCGACGCCCCGTACGGCACGTTCAGCATGCGCATCCACGACGCCAACGGCGGCTGGCTCGCCTCCGCGGTGGACCTGGTCCGCTGGGCGGCCACCTTCGACAGCGGCAACACGGTGCTGAACAGCACCTCGATCGGCCGGGTCTTCGCGGTGCCCAACCCGACCGGGGTGAACGCCGACGGCTGGTACTACGGCCTGGGCTGGCAGGTCCGCCCGGTCAGCGGCGGCACCGGACGCAACACCTGGCACACCGGCAGCTTCGCCGGCACGTACAGCATCATGGTCCGCACGTACCACGGGATGAGCTGGGCGGCCGTGTTCAACCAGCGCGACGACGAGTCCGGGCTGAGCTACGGCACGATCGACTCGGCGCTCTGGGCCGCCTCCCGGGCGGTGACCAGCTGGCCGACCCACAACCTCTGGTCGACGTACTTCGCCTGACCGGCCCGGCGCCGGGGGCGGCGGTCGCCGTCCCCGGCGTCACAGCAGGTCGTCGCGGCCCAGCTCGCAGCAGGACCGCGGTGGCGGCGGCGACGTTGAGCGAGTCCACCCCGCGCCGCATCGGGATCACCACCCGTACGTCGCTGGCGTCCATCGCGGCCCGGGTCAGGCCGGCCCCCTCGGCGCCCATCAGCAGCGCCGCCCGGGCCCGCTGCGCCGCGTCCAGTCGCTGGATCGGCACCGCGTCCGGCGCGGGCGTCATGGCCAGCACCGTGAAGCCGGCCGCCCGGACCTGCGCGAGGGCGTCCGGCCAGGGCTCCAGCTTCGCGTACGGGATGGCGAAGACCTCGCCCATGCTGACCCGGACGCTGCGCCGGTAGAGCGGGTCGGCGCAGGTCGGCGAGAGCAGCACCGCGTCCACGCCGAGCGCCGCCACGGCCCGGAAGATCGCGCCGAGGCTTCGTGCACGACTCCAAACTGCACCCCGGCCCTCCTCCCCAGCTCACGCAGCCGATGAGCAAGACTCGGCGGGTGACCGTAGAGCTGATCACTGACCCGGCGGACGAGCGGATCGCCGACTATCGCGCCCTGACTGACGTGGAGCTACGCACCAGGTGGGAGCCGCCGCATGGGCTGTTCATCGCCGAGGGGGAACTGGTGCTGCGCCGGGCGCTGCGGGCCGGGTATCGGCCGCGGTCCTTCCTGGTGGACGCGAAGCGGGTGGACCAGCTCGGCAGCCTGCTCGATCATGGGCCGGCGTACGCGGCCAGTCAGGAGGTGCTGGAGGCGGTCACCGGCTTCCATGTCCACCGGGGCGTCCTAGCCAGCTTCCACCGCAAGCCGTTGCCGGCGGCGGAGGAGGTGTTGGCTGGCGCCCGCCGTGTGGCGGTGCTCGAAGGGATGAATAACCACACGAACCTGGGAGCTGTGTATCGGGGGGCAGCCGCCCTGGGCATCGACGCCGTGCTGCTGTCCCCGACGTGCGCGGACCCGCTCTATCGGCGCAGCGTGCGCGTGAGCATGGGCGAGGTGTTCGCGGTGCCGTACGCGAAGCTGGACCCGTGGCCGGCGGGGCTGGAGCTGGTGCGCGCGGCAGGCTTCACGATCCTCGCCATGACGCCGGCTCCCGACGCCGTGCCGATTCAGCGCCTCACTGCGGCTCAGCGAGCGAAGGCCGCTCTGTTGCTGGGAGCCGAAGGCCCCGGCCTGACGGCGGCGGCGCAGGCGGCCAGCGACGTCCGGGTGGTGATCCCGATGCGGCGGGGTGTCGACTCCCTCAACGTGGCGGCGGCTGCTGCTGTGTCGTTCTGGGAGCTGGGCCGCGAGGATGAGGGCTGACGTTTTCCCAGCTCAGCCGTGGTCCGTGTCACCAACTACTATCGTGCAGCCGGGCTAGTCGGACGTATCGTGCCAATGCTGGCAACTCACTGCCGGTGATGTCGCGTACTGGCTCGACGACGAGCGACGCCCCGTTCAGTGCCGGGTCGAGCTGGTGACCGACACCCGCGTCTACCTGCGAGCCACCGCGAACGACTACGGCTGGCGCAAGGACGTGGTACGAGGCGCGGCTTTCCCGGCGCGTCGCCCCGCGCGGAGCGGTCTACATCCGCGACGGCAAGGGCCACTTTTCGACTGGCGCTCGGTCGACATAGCGGCCTGAAACGAAAAAGGGCCCGGCCCCCCAACACGGGGAGGCCGGGCCTCTCGTCTTGCTGTTCGGTTAGTCGGTGATGAGGACCCTCACGGGCTCGGCCGGCAGGCGCAAGTTCCGGGCCAGCTCGGCGATGCCGGCCGCCCCGATCTCGCGTGCCTCTTCCTCCGTCTTGACGGTCACCGAGGCGACGATGCGGGTCTTGCTGGTCCCGTCCACCGTCATGCTGGCCAACTCCACCCGCTCGTCAAGCGCCGGCCCCTCTTCGGGGTACGGCTTGACGGGCGCACCTTGGTACTCGACTGCCACGCCCCACGTCTTCTCCATGCCTGATCCTACTTCTCGGGCTTCGGGCAGGACACGATCCGCGCCTCAGCCTTGTCGTCCGGGCTGAAGGCGAACGGCGTCCCGCTCGGGCCGGTGCCCGTCGCCATCGCCTTCGTCCGCCACTTGCCGGGCGAGCAGAAGTAGCTGAGGAAGGAGCAGGAGATCCAGGCGCCGCGACCAGCGGCATGTCCGACGAGGAGTGGAAGGAGGCGATGCTGTTCTTCTACTCGGCCCGGGTCGAGCACTACACCGACCGGGAGACGGGGCAGATCGTCCTGGAGCCGCACGACGAGGACGGCGAGCCGAGCGGGGTCGGCCTGTGAGCCACCTGACCTGCGCACCGCGGCCCTGCCCGACCCGAGGCGGGTGCGGCGCCGGATGCGCAACACCCTCTGGGCGTGCCCCTACTGCGGCCGGGTCTGGCGACCGTAGTATGTCGAAGCCTTCGGCGATGGCGTCTGGTACTGGACGCCGACGAAGCTGGTGGCGGAGTGAGCACCCCGACCAAGGCCGAGTGCTTCGACCGATTCTGGGACGTGATCGCCCTGGCCCAGGAAACCCCAGCCGGCGCAAGGCGGCCGAGGCAGTACGCCAGAGCACCGCGACGCCAGCCAAGTAATACGGAAGCCCCCGTTAGCCTCATGCGAGGTTGGCGGGGAGCTTTTCCGTCAGGCGGCAGCCTTGGCCCACTTCGGCACAGGGACCACCTTCTTGCCCGGCTCATACGGCCCAGGCATGACCTTGATGGTGGTCACCAGGGTCAGCAGCGCCTCCCGACGCTCGGCCGGGGTGTACTCGTGCCACACGTCCCGCAGGACGCCGAACTTCTGCTGAGCGTAGGCGCCGGCAGCCTCAGACCGGGACACGGCGGAGTCCCGCTTCTCCTCGGCGGCCTCGATCTCCTTTTTCAGCACGTCCCGCCTCCGCTGGTAGTCCGCCTTGTCCAGGTCGCCCTCGGCATACATCTCCTGATACCGGGACACCTTGGCCTTCAGCTTGCGGATCTCCCGCTCCAGCTCAGTAGCATCCGCCACCGCCTCACGGCCCGCCCGAAGGCGCTCCCTCCGCTCCTCGATGTCCTCGCCGCCCTCAGCCTCCCGATCCAGCCAGGCGAGCACGTCGGCCTCGGCGCGGGCGTTGGACACCGAGTTGAACGGGTGCTCCTTCCGGTCGCGCGCCCGGTAGCAGGTCCAGGAGTGCTTTTTGTTCCGGCCCGAGTACACGGACACCATCGGGCCGCCGCAGCCCTCCCAGGCGCACGTCATGAGGCCGGACAGGGAGTGCACCGCGGTCCGCAGGCGGGGAGCCATCGTCGCCTGCTCGTCGCGGCGCTTCTTGTAGGCGTCCCACGTCTCACGTTCGATGATCGGCTCGTGCTTGCCCTCGCGCCAGACGTCGAAGCACCAGATCGAGCGTCCATTACTCCCGCCGGTGTCGCTGGAGGTGGGCGGCTCGGTGCGCTCGCGGATCAGGCCGGCGGCGAAGCCGGTGTCCATCATCCGGGAGATCGACTGAAGGGACCAGCGGTTGCCCTTGACGGTGGTCAGGCCCATGGCGTTCCACTCCATGGCCAGGGCGCGCATGGACTCGCCGGCCACGTATCGCTCGTAGGCGTTCTTCAGGGCCTTCGCCTGGTCCTGGTTGACGGTGTAGCCGGTCCGCCTCTCGTAGTCGTAGCCGAACCGGGGAGCCCCGGTGTGCGGTAGACCGTCGCGGCGCCGCTTGGCCTGCGCCTCCTTCCAGGAGTCGGCGATCATGTCCGACTGAAGCTCGGCGATGAGCAGCATCTGGTTGCGGCTGAACTTGCCGATCGACGTCTTCGGGTCGAAGTCCTCGGTCGCCGCCCGGACCTTCCCGCGCGCCTCGTCCTCGACCATGCTGAGGTAGATCAGCGACTCTTTCATGTTCCGGCCCCAGCGGGACCACTTCCACAGGATCACGATCTCCCAGTGACCCGCGTTGACGCCGGCCACGGTCTCGTTGACCCGGCGCTTGGTGAAGTTGCGACCCGACTTGTCGATGTCGTAGATCCAGGCGACGATCACCAACCCTTCGCGGTCGGTCAACGTCTTGATCGAGTGCTCCTGGATCTCGGGCGAGATAAGGTCGTCGCCTCGCCCGTGCACATCCGAGACGCGGACGTAGCCGAGCACCCGCTTAGCGAGCGGGATACGCTCCAGCTCCTCCGGGGACACCAACCACTGGAGGCCCTGCTTCTCCGGCACTACCACCCTCCCTGAACTAGGGAAATGATGGGTGTATTTTATCGCCTTCCACCTTGGTGTGGTTGTTGACGTCCTCCAGGATCACCACCCGCCGGGCGGTGTCGAGCACCTCGGCGGCGCTCGGCAGGGGCTTGCGGTGGAACGAGGCGAGCACGCCCCGGTGCACGTGGAAGCCGGTGGCCCGCTGGAGCACCTCCGGGGTGGCCGCGTAGACCGGCGTCGCCCCGGTGTCCAGGTCGGCGAGCTGGTCCACCCGCTTGGCGTCGACCAGGTACGACCGGGCCGGGTACCCGGCCCGCAGCGCCCGCCGCAGCACCAGTTCCCCCTCGGCGATGAACAGGCCGTGCGGCGGCTCCCAGCGGGTACGCAGCTCGACGTCGGTCAGCGCACGGTAGTCGGCGATCCGGTCGTCGTCGGGGTCGGTGATCTCGTGGACGGGCACCGACGATTCTGCCCGGTCCGTCCACCCGGCCCGGCACGGCCCGCCACCGTCGCCACGTACTGGCCCCGCCGGGAGCGGTGACGCCTCTAGGCCCTGACGTAACGCAGCAGCACCGACCGGCCGTCGAAGCCCCGGCTCTCCACCAGCCGTAGGTCGAGGCGCTCCTTGCCGGGAAAGACCGGGGTGCCGCCGCCCAGCACGACCGGGTGCACGACGACCTGGTACTCGTCGATCAGCCCCAGCTCGGTCAGCGCCGCCGCCGCGCCGGCGCCGCCGGTGAGCAGCAGGTCCCCGCCGGGCTGCGCCTTCAGCTCGGCGACCTCGGCGGCCAGGTCGCGGCCGATCACCCGGGCGCCGTGCTCCGCGCTCTCCAGGGTCCGGGAGATGACGATCTTCGGGGTCCGCCGCCAGACCGGGGCGAACCTCAGGTCGTGCGGGTCCTGGGAGATCTCCTCCGCACGCGGCCAGTACCAGGACATCATCCCCCACACCGTGCGCCCGTAGAGGAAGGCGTCGGCCCGGTCGGTCAGTTCGAAGGAGTATGCGGACAGCTCCGGCCCCATGGCGGGCCAGTCGAACTCGCCGTTCGGTCCCTCGATGAAGCCGTCGACGGACTGGTGCACCCAGTGGACGAGCTTGCGCATGGTGTCCTCCTGCTCGGTGGCGCCCCCGGCGGGCGCGCTCACCGGTAGGTCGGAGCCGCCCGGTCGGATCCGACAACCGGGTCGGATTTTTTTTTCGACGGGTTTGCCCGGGCCGGTTAGCCTCCCGGGTCGTGGCCCCCGCTGCCGGAGTTCGGCTCGTTCGTGGTGCTCGACGGGGACGCCGGGCCGGACGAGGTGGCGGCGGCCCTGGACCGGGCCATATCACCCCTGGTCGGCGACCGACCGGGGTAGTTTGCCGATGATGGAGTACCACCTGGAGGACCGGCTGCCCACGGTCGAGGAGTTCCTCACCGTCACCGCCGCGGTCGGCTGGACCGACTCGTACGACCCGGCGGCGATCCCGGCCTCGCTGGCCGCCTCGCTGCACGCGGTGGTGGCGGTCGAGGGTGACCGGGTGATCGGGCTGGGCCGGCTGGTCGGCGACGGGGCGATCTACTACTACCTGCAGGACCTGGCGGTGCTGCCGGAGCGGCAGCGGCGCGGGGTCGGCGGCGCGATCCTCGCCCGGCTGGAGAAGTGGATCGGCGGGCGGGCCTCGTCGCGCACCTTCATCGGCCTCTTCGCGACCGGCGGGTCGGTCAGCCTCTACCGCCGCTTCGGGTACGCGGTGCACGAGGACATGACGGGCATGTTCCGCGTCGGCCCTCGCTGAGCCGGTACGCCACGGCCGGCCGCCCGCCTCCGGACGGCCGGCCGGGACGTACCGTCAGCCGCGGCCGCGGCCCTGGAGCCAGCGCAGGATGTCGCCCGGGAGGTTCTGGTCCTGCTGCCGCTGCTGCCGCTGGGGCTGCGGGGTCGGCTGCGGCTGGGGCCGCTGCGGGTCGCCGGCCAGTTCCCGGCTCGGCGCGGTGAAGTCCTTCACCGGCTTGCCGTTCACCGCGGTGCGGATCGTCCGGGCGACCGCGTCGATCACCCGGGCCTGCACCGCCGAGCCGACCAGGTCGGTCGAGTCGTCGGGGTTGGCCGCGATGCCGGCGACGGCCACCTGCGGGGTGAAGCCGACGAAGGTCTCGGTGGCGTTCTGCTCGGAGCTACCGGTCTTGCCGGCGACCGGCCGGCCGACGATCCGGTCCACCGAGGTGGCCGTGCCGCCGTTGCACTGCCCGTACGCCGACTGCTGGCCGACCGGGCAGCGGGCCGCGTCGGTGGCGGCTCGGGCCACGTCGGTGTCCAGCACCTTCTTGCAGGAGGGCTGGCCGACGGCCACCTTGTCGCCGTTGGCCGCGGTCACCGAGACCACCGGCAGCGGGGAGCAGTACGTCCCCTCGGCGGCCACGGTCGCGTACGCGTTGGCCAGGTCGAGCGGGGTGGTGGCGGCCACGCCGAGGGTGAAGGCGCCCCAGTTCTCGGCGTCGTTCTTGGCGAAGTCGGCGTCGGCGCCGGCCCGGAAGGTGATGCCGAGCCGCTGCGCCATCTCCACCACCTTGTCCTCGCCGACCTGCTCGGCCAGCCAGACGAAGTAGGTGTTCACGGAGCGGCCGAAGCCGTCCCACATCATCCGGTAGCCGTCCATCCACTCGGGGTTGGCGTTGGCCGGGCACCACTTGCCGTCGCAGTTGCCCTCGGCGTCGGAGGCGTAGCGGGTGGGCAGCTTCTCCGGGGCGTCGAAACCGGTGGAGAGCGGCTTGCCGGCCTCCAGCGCCGCGAGCATGGTGAACAGCTTGAAGGTCGAGCCGGCCTGGTAGCCGGCGACGCTGTCGCCGCCGGAGATCAGCGGGTTGACGGTGTTCGGGTGGTTGGCCTGCCCGGCCGGGTTGTCGGCCAGGCTGTAGTGCCGGTTCACCGCCATGGCGAGCACCCGGCCGGTGCCCGGCTCGACCGCGGCGATCGGCAGGGCGCGCTTGTTGTCGTACCCGTAGACCTTGGTGGCCTGCTCCTGCGCGGTCTGCTGGATCTTCGGGTCGAGGGTGGTGACCACGGTGTAGCCGCCCCGGCGCAGCGCCTGCTCGCGCTCCTTGACGGTGTTGCCGAAGGCGGGCTGGCTGAGCCACCACTGGCGCAGGTAGTCGCAGAAGAAGCCCCAGTCGTCGTGCCCCTGGGCGACCGCGGTGCAGCCGTTGGGCTGGGCGGTCGGGTGCAGGGTCAGCTTCTCCGCCTTGGCCGTGGCGGCCTGCTGGGCGGTGATCGCCCCGGTCTCGGCCATCGAGTCGAGCACGTACGCCCGGCGGGCGAGGGCCTTGTCCTTGTCCCCGTCGATCGGGCTGTACTCGTCGGGCGACTGGACCAGGCCGGCGAGCAGCGCCGCCTCCCCGAGGGTCAGGTCGCCGGGCGCCTTGCCGAAGTAGCGCTGGCTGGCCGCGGCGACGCCGTACGCGCCGGAGCCGAAGTAGGCGATGTTGAGGTAGCGGTTGAGGATCTCGTCCTTGCTGAGGGTCTTCTCCAGGGCGCCCGCGTACCGGATCTCCTGGAGCTTGCGCCCGACGGTCTGCTCGGTGGCCGCCTGCCGCTCCTCGGCGGTGCGGGTGGGGTCGGTCTTGAGCACGTTGCGGACGTACTGCATGGTCAGCGTGGAGCCGCCCTGCTCGGTGCCGCCGCCCTTGACGTTGGCGACCAGCGCCCGGGCGATGCCCCGCAGGTCGGCGCCGCCGTGCTGGTAGAAGCGGCGGTCCTCCGCCGCGACGATCGCCTGCCGCATCACCGGCGCGATCTCGGCGAGTGGCACGTCGGTGCGGTTGACGTCGTAGAACGTGGTGATCAGGGTCTTGCCGTCGTTGGCGTAGAGGTAGGAGCGCTGCGGCTGCGCGGGGGTGCGCAGCGCGTCGGGCAGCTCCGCGTACGCGCCCAGGGCCGCCTTGGCGACGTACCCGCCGAGCAGGTTGCCGGGGAGCGCGGCGACCGCGAGGACGAGCCCGGCGAGGACGCCGGCGAGCAGCACGGTGAAGAGCCGCGACAGCGGCGTCCGGGGTGACGGCATGCACCCCAGGATTACCGCGAATGCCGCCAACCGACCACTTCGCCAGCCAACTGTCAGTTACCTCACGGTGACCTCTCAGCTACGCCGCCCGCCGGGCTGTGCAGGGGCCGCAGCCCGGTCCTGACCCCGGCGTCCGGTCTCGTCTCGAAACACCCCGATCGGACCCAGCGCGGTCACCCTGGGTGACATCAGCTGCCGCCCGACCGACACCCTGCACCCGCCTTTGCTCTGCAGCCACGGACGCAGCAGTAACGCAGGGACACATGCTGCTTATATGGCTGCAGAGCAAAGGCGGCGACGAGGTGTCTCGGGTTTCGCCGGCGGCTCGGATCTTCGCTGCTCACAGACCTGGGCCGGCGGCGCCCGCCAGAGCGGCATTGATTCGGGCCGTTACACCGAGTGACGGCACTCGTCGACGCTAGCCATGCACTCAGGGTGAGCACCAGACGCGCCGACAGGCCCGGCCAACCGGTGGCAGGTGCCGCGTCGGAGCCGGTCGCCCAGAGACCAGCCGCCCGAAGAGCCGGCGGCGGCCGGAGCGGGAGCGGGTCAGCTCGGCAGGGGTCCGTTCGGCGGCGGGGCGGGGGCGGCCGCGACGCTGGCGGCCACCGCGTCCCGGGCGATGGCGGCGGGGACCAGGCGACCGGAGCGGTGCCCGATGCCGATGCCGGCGACCAGCGCGAAGATCGCCCCGAAGGTCTGCAGCGAGCCGATCAGCGCGCCGCCCAGGCCGAGCAGCGGGGCGGCGATCATCAGCATGACGCCGTCCCCGTACGAGAACAGCCCGGACCGGGCCACCGACCACCCGGTCAGGAACCAGCCCACGCTGTAGCAGGTGGCCCCGAACAGGACGATGCTGCGCGCGGTGACGCCGAAGACGGGCGTCTGCTCGGCCAGCCCCGCGAAGGGCAGCATCAGCACGGTGCCCCCGATGCTCGCCAGCAGCCCGGCCACCGCGATCCGCCGGCACCGGGTGGCGGCGAGCAGGCCGGTGAGCGCCAGCAGCGCGAGCAGCCCGAGCCAGACCGCAGCCACCCAGCCCACCAGGTAGAGCGGCTGGCCGTCGGCCGGGTATGGGTCGTTGCCCACCCCGCCGTCGCTGGCCATCGCCACCAGGCCGTAGAGGATCGCGTACGCGGGCAGCAGCCAGACCGCCGCACGGGCGAACCGGCGTACCGACCAGGCCCAGCTCGCGTTGGTGGCGGGGGCGCCCGGTCCCGGCTCCGAGACGAACGGCAGCACACCGAACCCGCCCCCGGTACGCCGGGTGCCGAGCGGCCCGGCGGGGTCGTGCGCCCCGGGGACCGATTCCGCGGAGAACAGTTCCTTGGAGAACAGCCGGTTCGCCGGATCCTTCATGCCTCACCTCGCTCCGCCCGCGGGCGGTGCGGGACGCACGCGGCGCCCCGGTCCTGCTCACCACCCGTCCTCAGACCGATCGTGGCAGGCGCCGGGGCGCCGCATGAGGCTTTCTCGCATTTGCCGTCCGGGGTCGGACGGCGGTGCACTCAGCCCCGTTCGCGGTGGTCCGCGGGGTCGTTCAGCAGGCTCTCCGGGGAGACCGGCTCGGGGGCCGGCAGCCCCTGCGGGCCGGTGCCGCCGGTGGCCTGCGCCTCCGCGACGCGTACCTCGTCGTGGATCTCCTGCGCGGCGCTGGCGGCGGCCTGGGCGGCCTCGGCGGCCTCCCGCTCCACCTCGCCGGCGCCCCGGCTGGCCTCCGGCGAGGGCACGTCGCCGACCATGCCGGCCAGCCCGCCCAGCGCGCCGCCCATGCCCTCCAGCGCCTTGGTCAGCTCGGCCGGCACGATCCAGACCTTGTTCGCCGACCCGTTGGCGATCTGCGGCAGCGCCTGGAGGTACTGGTAGGCGAGCACCTTCTGGCTCGGGTTGGCCTGGTGGATCGCGTCGAAAACGGTACGGATCGCCTTGGCCTGGCCCTCGGCTTGGAGGATCCGGGCCTGCCGGTCACCGTCGGCCCGCAGCACGGCGGCCTGCTTCTCGCCCTCGGCGGTGAGGATCTGCGACTGCTTGAGACCTTCGGCGTTGAGGATCGCGGCGCGGCGGTCCCGCTCGGCGCGCATCTGCTTCTCCATCGAGTCGCGAATGCTCGGCGGCGGCTCGATCGCCTTGATCTCGACCCGGGTGACCTTGATCCCCCACCGGCCGGTGGTCTCGTCCAGCACCCCGGAGAGGTGCCGGTTGATCTCCTCGCGGCTGGTCAGCGCCCGCTCCAGGTCCAGCGAGCCGATCACGTTGCGCAGCGTGGTGACGGTGAGCTGCTCGATGGCCTGGAGGAAGTTGGAGATCTCGTAGGTGGCGCGGACCGAGTCGACCACCTTGAAGTAGAGCACCGTGTCGATCGAGACGACCAGGTTGTCCGAGGTGATCACCGGCTGCGGCGGGAAGCTGACCACCTGCTCCCGCATGTCGACCTTGGTACGCACCGCGTCGATGTAGGGCACCAGCAGGTTGAGCCCCGGGTTCAGGGTGCGCTTGTACTTGCCCAGCCGTTCCACCACGTCCTGCCGCTGCTGCGGCACGATCCGCACCGCCTTGACGAGCGTCACCACCACGATCACCGCGACGGCGATCAACAGGACCGCTGCAAACTCCATACCGTTCACCTTTTCGCTTCGGGCAGTCCGCCCGGGCTGGAAATCTCGTCCTGCCAGACCAGGGCGGTGGCGCCCCGGACCTTTATCACCTGCACCCGCTCACCGGCGGCGTAACTCCGCGTCGCGTCGTACGACCGGGCCGTCCACAGCTCACCGTCGATCTTGATGAGGCCCCGCTCGGCGTCCACCGGCTCCAGCACCACCGCGCTGGACCCCTCGATCGCCTCGATCCCGAACGGCTGGTCGCCGCTCGCCAGGGCCGGCATGGCGTGCCGCTTGATGACCGGCCGGACCAGGGCCACCGACAGCGCGGAGACCACCGCGAAGACCAGCGCCTGGAGCGCAACCGGGGCGCCGAGCGCTGCGGCACCGGCGGCGGCGAACGCCCCGGCCGCGAACATGATCAGGAACAGCGTCGTCGTGAAGATCTCGGCGACCGCCAGCAGCACACCCAGCACGATCCAGAACACGGCGTCCACCCTTGAATCGTGACACGCCGACGCACGCCGCACCGACCCGAAATGATCACCTAAGCTCGGCACCGCGCCGACGACCACCGAGGAGGACGCCATGGCCCTGCTGCCCGAGACCGCCCGACAGGTGGACCTGCTGGTTGCCCGGGCCCAAGCGGAGGGGCGCGGCCCCTCGCTCGCCCTCGGGGTGGTCCGGGACGGCGACCTGGCACATGTCGCCCTCGCAGGCGAGCAGCCCCGCCCCGACGCCGACCTGCAGTACCGGATCGGCTCGATCAGCAAGACCCTGACCGCCGTACTGGTGATGCAGGAGCGCGACGCCGGCCGGCTGGCCCTCGACGACCCGCTGGACAAGCATCTGCCCGGCACCCCCGTCGGCGCGCTCACCGTACGGCAGCTGCTCGGGCACGCCAGCGGCCTGCAACGCGAGCCGGACGGGGACTGGTGGGAGCGGACCGAGGGCGCCGACCTGGCCACCCTGCTGGCCGGGCTGACGCCGGAGAAGGTCGCCCACCCGCCGCACCACGTCTACCACTACTCCAACCTGGCGTACGGGCTGCTCGGCGGGGTGCTGGAACGGATCACCGGCACCCCCTGGGCGGAACTGCTGCGCGAGCGGCTCCTCGAACCGTTGGGCATGCGCCGGACCACGTACCACCCGACCGAGCCGTACGCCCGCGGCTACGTGGTGCACCCCTGGCACGAGACCCTGCGCGAGGAACCCCGTACGGACACCGGGGCGATGGCGCCGGCCGGCCAGCTCTGGTCCACCGTGGCCGACCTGAGCCGCTGGGCGGCGTTCCTCGCCGATCCGGACCCGCAGGTGCTCGCCCCGGCCACCCTCACCGAGATGTGCGCGCCGGTGGTGATCAGCGACCTCGACTCCTGGACCGGCGGGCACGGCCTCGGCGTGGAGCTCTACCGGGTCGGCGAGCGGGTGTACGTGGGGCACGGCGGCTCGATGCCCGGCTACGTCGCCGGCCTCGCCGTGCACCGGCCCAGCCGCACCGCCGTGGTCGACTTCGCCAACTCGTACGGCCTCAGCCGCGGGCACCACGTCGTGGCCCTGGCCCGCGAGGTGCTCACCCTCGTGCTCGACGCCGAGCCGGCCCCGCCCGCCCCGTGGCGTCAGGCCGAGCCGCCGCCCGCCGAACTGGCCGAGCTGACCGGCCGCTGGTGGTGGATGGGCCAGGAGTACGAGTTCCGCATCGATCCCGCCGGTGACCTGCTCGCCGGCACGGCCGGCCGGCCGGTGCTCCGGTTCACCCCGGAGGCCCCGGACCGTTGGCGGGGCCGCTCCGGCTCGCAGGACGGCGAGATCCTCACCGTCATCCGCGACGCCTCCGGCCACCCGGTGGCCCTGGACATCGCCACTTTCGTCTTCACGAGAACCCCCGACCAGGAACCCTGACCGCGAGATCGCCGGGCGGGGCCAAGAGGACAGACAGGGGTGCGGCGACCGTGCCCGGCGGAGGGATCAAGCCTGACCGTCCGGAGCCGGGCACGGTCGCCCCGGCCCTGAAGCGCAACCACCGACTACAAAGGCTCGGTGACGAAGTCGATCAACCGCTCCATGGCGTTGATCAGCGGCGTCTCGACGTCGGCGAAGCTGTCCACCCGGGACAGGATGTGCCGCCACATGTCGGCCGGCTCGGCCACCCCGAGGGCCGCGCAGACCCCCTCCTTCCACGGCCGCCCGGGCGGCACCACCGGCCAGGCCGGGATGCCCAGCGCCTTCGGCTTCACCGCCTGCCACACGTCCACGTACGGGTGGCCGGTGACCAGCACGTGCGGCGAGGTCACCTGCGCCACGATCCGGCTCTCCTTGGAGCCCGGCACGAGGTGGTCGACGAGTACGCCGAGCCGGCGGCCCGGGCCGGGCGCGAAGGCGCGTACCTCGGCGGCGAGGGCGTCGATGCCGTCCAGGGGTTCCACCACGACGCCCTCGATCCGCAGGTCGTCGCCCCAGATCCGCTCGACGAGCGCGGCGTCGTGCACGCCCTCCACCCAGATCCGGCTGGCCTTGGCCACCTGCGCCCGGACGTTGTCGACCGCGATCGAGCCGGAGGCGGTGCGGCGCCGCGCGGCGGGCACCGGGGCGCGCGCCGGCCGGCGCAGGGTGACCGGCTGGCCGTCGAGCAGGAACGCGGCGGGCAGCAGCGGAAAGTTGCGCCGCCGGCCATGCCGGTCCTCCAGCACCACCGCGCCGGCCTCGAAGCCCACCACCGCGCCGCAGAACCCGGACTCGGCGTCCTCGACGACGAGGTCCGGTTCGGCGTCCACCTCGGGGGTGACCTTCCGCCGCCGCCAGTCGCCCGCCAGCACGTCCCCGTCGTATCGCCCCGCCATGTCGATCACGCTAGCCACCGGCCCGGCGCGTCGCCCGGCGACGCGCCGACCACCGCGCCCGCCGCCGGCACAGAAAGGGGCGAAGGGGGTAGTTGGGGGCAGGTCACGCCGCCGGGGCGGCAGCCGAGACAGGGGCGGCGGCGAGCACGTACCCTTTTCGGCATGTCCCTCCCCGCAGCGGGCGCGGCCACACTGGCTCCGCGCCGGTCGAGCCGGTTCGTTGCCTGGGTACGTGCCTGGCGCGCCGGCCTGGTGCCCTTCGACGAGGTCGCCGACGAGATCGCCGGCGACGAGGAGCACCTGGTCGCGGACGCCCCCGGCACCTGGACCGACGTCACCCTGCGGGAGGCGCTGCCCAGCCTGGCCAAGCTCTCGCCGGACGAGATCCGCCTGGTGCTGCCCGCGCCCGGCGACCCGCGCGGCCTGCCCGGCCCGGGCGAGTTCGCCGGCGCGGCGCTGCTCGCCGGGGAGGCGGTGGTGGCCGCCGGGCTCGGCCTCGTCCCGGAGGTCCGCACCCACACGTCGGGCTCGGGGATGACCTGGGAGACTGTCCTCTGGCGGGTCCACCCGCTGCCGGTCGACGCGCCGAAGGCGTCCCTGGCCGCCCCCGGCGCGGCCGAGGCGGAGGCCGAGCTGGCCGCCGCGCTCGCCGAGTCGACGGCCGCGCTCACCCGGCTCGACGTGGCCCAGTGGCGGCCCGAGCTGGCCGGGGCCCTCGCGGCGCTGCGCCGCCCCGACGGGGCCACCGACCTGCCGCCCGGCTTCGACCCGCGGGCCCGCCGGCTCTTCGCCCGCGCGGCCGTGCTGGACCGGGTGCTCGCCCTGGCCGGGGAGAGTGCCCCGGGCGGGGCGGTGAACACCTACGAGGCGCAGCAGCGGGACGCGGCGCTGCGGCCGCTCACCACCGCCTGCCGGCAGGCCCTGGTGGCCGCCTGCAACGCCCCGCTGCGCCCCTGACCGGGCCGGCGGCTCAGATGTCGTCGATCAGGTCGGCGACGGAGTCGACGATCCGCGACGGCCGGTACGGGTAGCGCTCCGCCTCGGCCCGGCTGCTGATCCCGGTGAGCACCAGGATCGTCTCCAGCCCCGCCTCCAGGCCGCAGAGGATGTCGGTGTCCATCCGGTCGCCGATCATCGCGGTGCTCTCCGAGTGGGCGTCGATGGTGTTCAACGCCGAGCGCATCATCATCGGGTTGGGCTTGCCGACGAAGTACGGCTCGATCCCGGTCGCCTTGGAGATCATCGCGGCGACCGAGCCGGCGGCGGGCAGCGCGCCCTCCACCGACGGGCCGGTCGCGTCCGGGTTGGTGCAGATGAACCGCGCCCCGTCGTTGATCAGCCGGATCGCCTTGGTGATCGCCTCGAAGCTGTAGGTCCGGGTCTCCCCCAGGACCACGTAGTCGGGCGCGAAGTCGCTGAGCACGTACCCGACCGCGTGCAGGGCGGTGGTGAGCCCGGCCTCGCCGATCACGTACGCCGTGCCGCCCGGCCGCTGGTCGTCCAGGAACTTGGCGGTGGCCAGCGCGGACGACCAGATCGCCTCCTCCGGCACGTCCAGCCCCATCCGGGCCAGTCGGGCCTGGAGGTCGCGCGGCGTGTAGATGGAGTTGTTGGTCAGCACCAGGAAGGGCTTGCCGGAGGCGCGCAGCTTCTTGATGAACTCGGGTGCGCCGGGGACCGGCTGTCCCTCGTGCACCAGCACGCCGTCCATGTCGGTGAGCCAGCTCTGCACCGGCTTGCGGTCATGCATGTGTCGTCCCAGGGGTCTCGGAGGTCGGTCAGACTGAGGGCCGGCGGGTGGGAGGCACGCAGCACAGCGCCGGGCAGGTGTCCCAGGTGGGCAGCTCGCCGAGACGGCGGCGCAGCCCCTCGCCGTCCGGGGCGGTACGTTCCAGGACCAGCTCGCGGACCATCGCCACGAAGCGGGGGTCGGTGCCCGGGGTGCCGGCCCGGACGAAGTCCAGGCCGAGCTGCTTGGCCGTCTCCAGCGCCTCGGTGTCGAGGTCCCACACCACCTCGAGGTGGTCGGAGACGAACCCGATCGGGCTCACCACCACGCCGGTCACGCCCTGCTCGGCGAGGACGGCCAGGTGGTCGTTGATGTCGGGCTCCAGCCACGGCACCTGCGGCGGGCCGGACCGGCTCTGCCAGACCAGGTCGTACGGCAGGTCCGGGGCGGCCGCGGCGTGCACCAGCCGGGCGGTCTCCTCGAGCTGGGCGGTGTACCGGCCGCCGTGCGGGCCGGCGGTGGCGGCCGCGGAGACCGGGATCGAGTGCGCGGTGAACACCAGCCGGGTGGTGTCCCGCCTGGCCGGGTCGAGCTGCGCCAACGCCGACCGCACCCCGTCGGCGTGCGGCTCGACGAAGCCGGGGTGGTCCCAGAACTGGCGCAGCTTCTCGATCAGCGGGGCGTCCGGACCGACCGCGGCCCGGGCCGCGGCGATGTCCTCCTGGTACTGCCGGCAGGAGGAGTAGCCGCCGTACGCGCTGGTGACGAAGGCGAGGGCACGCTGGATCCCGTCGTCGCGCATCTGCGCCACGGTGTCGGCGAGCATCGGGTCCCAGTTCCGGTTGCCCCAGTAGACCGGCAGGTCGAGGCCGTTGGCGGCGAAGTCCTCGCGGATCGCCGCGAGCAGGTCCCGGCACTGCTGGTTGATCGGGGACACCCCGCCGAACCGCTGGTAGTGCTCGGCGACCTCGGCGAGCCGCTCCGGCGGCACACCCCGGCCCCGGGTCACGTTCTGCAGGAACGGCAGCACGTCCTCGGGCCGCTCCGGGCCGCCGAAGGAGACCAGCACCAACGCGTCGTACGCCATGGTCCCATTCTCCCCCGACGGCCGTGACGGCCCGGCGACCACCCCGGGACGGCCCGGTTTCGGGCCGGTCTCAGGCGCCGATCGCGTGGTAGCCGCCGTCGACGTGGACGATCTCGCCGGTGGTGGCCGGGAACCAGTCGGAGAGCAGCGCGAGGCAGGCCCGGGCGGCGGGCTCCTGGTCGGTGAGGTTCCAGCCGAGCGGGGCCCGCTCGGCCCAGGCGTCCTCGAACTGCTCGAAGCCGGGGATCGACTTGGCGGCGATGGTGCGCAGCGGGCCGGCGGCGACCAGGTTGCTGCGGATGCCCTGCTTGCCCAGGTGCAACGCCAGGTAGCGGGAGGCGGACTCCAGCCCGGCCTTCGCCACGCCCATCCAGTCGTAGACCGGCCAGGCCTTGGTGGCGTCGAAGGTGAGGCCGACCACCGCCCCGCCTGCGGACATCAGCGGCAGCGCCGCCATGGCCAGCGACTTGTACGAGTACGTGGAGACCTGCAGCGCGGTCGCCACGTCCTCCCACGGCGCGTCGAGGAAGCCGCCGCCGAGGCAGCTCTGCGGGGCGAAGCCGATCGAGTGCACCACCCCGTCCAGCCCGTCGACGTGCTCGCGGACCTTGTCGGCGAGACCGGCCAGGTGCTCGGCGTTGGTCACGTCCAGCTCGATCACCGGGGCCGGCTCGGGCAGCCGCTTGGCGATCCGCTCGACCAGGGAGAGCCGGCCGTAGCCGGTGAGCACGACCTGGGCGCCGTTCTCCTGGGCGAGCTTCGCCACCGAGAAGGCGATCGAGGCGTCGGTGATGACGCCGGTGACCAGCAGCCGCTTACCGGCCAGGAGTCCGGACATTGCGTTGTTTCCTCCGTACTTTCTCAGTGGCCCATGCCGAGGCCGCCGTCGACCGGGATGACCGCGCCGGAGATGTACCCGGCCGCGTCCGAGGCGAGCCAGGTGACCACGCCGGCGACCTCCTCCGGCTGGGCGAACCGGCCGGCCGGGATGGCCTTGCGATATTCGGTCTGGCGCTCCTCGGGCAGCGCGGCGGTCATGTCGGTCTCGATGAAGCCGGGCGCCACCACGTTCGCGGTGATGTTGCGGCTGCCCAGCTCGCGGGTGATCGAGCGGGCCACCCCGACCAGGCCGGCCTTGCTGGCCGCGTAGTTGACCTGGCCGACGCCGCCGTAGAGGCCCACCACCGAGGAGATGAAGATCATCCGGCCCCACCTGGCCCGCAGCATCTTGGTCGAGGCCCGCTTGGCGCAGCGGAACGCGCCGGTCAGGTTGGTGTCGAGCACCCGGGTGAACTGCTCCTCGGACATCCGCATGAGGAGCGTGTCGTCGGTGATGCCGGCGTTGGCGACCAGCACCTCGACCGGGCCGAGCTCCGCCTCGATCGTGGCGAACGCGGCGTCCACCGACTCGGCGTCGGTCACGTCACACTTCACGCCGAACAGTCCCGCCGGCGCGTCGCCGCTGCGGTGGGTCACCGCCACCCGGTCGCCCTGCTTGGCGAAGGCCTGCGCGATGGCCAGGCCGATGCCCCGGTTCCCGCCGGTCACCAGCACGGTACGGGCCACGGTTCCCCCTCTGCTCAGCTGATCTCTCAATCGCTCGGAGCCTAGGGGTTACCGGCAGGTAAGCGCTAACGCGCCCAGGTCACACCGGGGTACGACACGACGGCTCACCCCCAGGTGGGACGACGGTGACCGGGTCGGCCCGTACGCTGCCGCTGATGGAGGAACACCCTGTCCGGACCTGGTGGCAGGCGCTGCGCCGGACCGTGTCCGGGCCGGACTTCCCGCCCGCCCGGCCGCCGCTGGAGCGCTGGCCCCGGCTGGCCCGGTACGCGCGACCCGTCGGCGTGCTCGCGGTGCTGGGCCTGTTCGCCGCCACGCTGGCCGCGGAGACCGACCGGCGTCTGCCCGGCGTGGTGGCGATCCTGTTCGCGGGGCTGACCGTCGCGCCACTGCTCGCGCTGCCCCGGCGCCCGCTGCTGGCCTGGCGGCTCACCATCGTGGCCCTGGTCACCTGCACGTTCAACGCGCCGCCCGGCGAGGCCTGGCCGTGGAATCCCGTGCTGGTGCTCGGGTCGTTGCTGGTGCTCGTGGTGGCGGCGGTCCGGGTGGACCGGCCCGTGCTGGTCTGGGTGGGCCTGATCACCCTGGTGCCGGTCGTCGCCCTGATCAGACCCAGCCACCGGGTCGGCGTCGTGGTGCTGGTGCTGGCCCTGCTGGTGCTCGGTGACCTGGTCCGCGGCAACCGCTCCAGCCGCCGGGCCCTGGCCGCGCAGACCGAACTCAGCGAGCGGGAGAAGGAGCGCCGCGCGGTGCTGGAGGAGCGCACACGCATCGCCCGCGAACTGCACGACGTGGTGGCCCACCACATGTCGATGATCGCCGTCCAGGCGGAGACCGCGCCGTACCGCCTCGGCGACCTGCCGGAGCCGGCCCGGGCCGAGTTCGCCGCCGTCGCCGGGTCGGCCCGGGAGGCGCTGACCGACATGCGTCGCCTGCTGGGCGTCCTGCGCAGCGAGTCGGCCGGCCCGCAGACCGCGCCCCAGCCCGGCCTGGCCGACCTGCCGGCCATGGTGGAGGCCGCGCGCCGGGCCGGCCTCACGGTCACCCTGGACGCGCCCGCTCCGGCCGGGGACACGCCGGCGCCGGTCGGGCTGGCCGCGTACCGGATCGTGCAGGAGGGGCTGGCCAATGCCGCCCGGCACGCCGCGGGCGCCGCGGTGCGGGTCACCGTCCGTCCCGGTCCCCGCGCCCTGTCGGTACGGGTCGAGAACACCGCCGGCCCCGAGGGCCCGAGGGCGGTCGAGCGCGGCGCCGGCCACGGGCTGACCGGGATGCGGGAACGGGCCCGGGCGCTAAGCGGTACGTTCGCCGCCGGGCCGACCGGCGACGGCGGGTACGCCATCGTCGCGGAGTTGCCGTGCGACGGGGAGGACGGGGACCGATGATCCGGGTGCTGATTGCGGACGACCAGGCGATGGTCCGGCAGGGCTTCGGCGCGCTGCTGGCCGCCCAGCCGGACCTGCTCGTGGTCGGGGACGCCGCGGACGGCGCGGCGGCGGTCGAGGCGTCCCGCCGGCTCGACCCCGACGTGGTGCTGATGGACGTGCGGATGCCGGTGCTGGACGGACTCGCCGCGACCCGGCAACTGCTCGGCGACCGCCGGACCGACCGCCCCCGGGTGCTCATCCTGACCACCTTCGACCTGGACGACTACGTGTACGAGGCGCTGCGCGCCGGTGCGAGCGGCTTCCTGCTCAAGGACGCGCCCGCCGCCGACCTCGTGCACGCGGTCCGGGTGGTGGCGGCCGGCGACGCGCTGCTCGCCCCGGCCGTGACCCGCCGGCTGATCGCCGAGTTCGCCGCCCGGCCCGGTCCGCGCCGGCCCCGCCCCACCGACCTGGCCGCGCTCACCCCGCGCGAGACGGACGTGCTGCGGCTGATCGCCCGGGGCCGCTCCAACGCGGAGATCGCCGCCGACCTGGTGGTCGCCGAGCAGACGGTCAAGACCCACGTCGGGCGGATCCTGGCCAAGCTCCAGCTCCGCGACCGCGCCCAGGCCGTGGTCATCGCGTACGAGACAGGTCTGGTGGCCGCCGGGGAGTAGCCCTCGGGTAGCACCCCGAGAACCAACCCGCAGGGTGACGATCTCCGGGCCGTCCGCACCGCACCCTTCCGCCTGAGCACCACGCGGAAGGGAGCACGACGATGCATTGGACACGACCCGCCCGGGCGGCGCTGGCCGCGCTGCTCGGGTTCGGCCTGCTGGTCCCGGGCGGGCCCGGCAAGGTGGCGCCGGCGGCGTACCTCGAGGCGTACCCGGCGACGGCCGCCCGGCTGCGCGCGGCCGGCCCGCCGTACGACGGGTGGGCCGCGGCCGGCCGGCAGTTCCTGGCCTTCGAGCCGCGCGGTGACGGTCTCGCCGTGGAGGTCCTCGGAGACCTGGCCACCGCCGACCGGATCGCCGTGCTGGTGCCCGGCGTCGGGAGCACGCTGCGCGACTTCGACCGCGGGCTGGGCGGGGTGGCCCGTCGCGCGCCCGCCCGGCAGGCCGCCGAGCTGTACCGGGCGGTGCACGAAACCACTCCTTCCGCGCGGGTCGCGGTGCTCGCCTGGCTCGGCTACGACCCGCCGGACACGGTGCCGTCCGCAGCGGGAGCGGCCGCTGCCCGGCGCGGGGGGACCGCGCTCCGCGCCGAGCTGCGCGAGCTGGCCGTCCGGCGCCCGGACGCGCGGATCACCCTGGTCGGGCACAGCTACGGCGCGCTGGTCGTCGGGTTCGCCGCGCGGGGCGCCCCGGCACAGGTCACCGACGTCGTGTCCCTCGGTGGGATCGGCCTTGGCGTGGACCGGGCCGGCGACCTGGGCCGGGTACGGGTGTGGGCGGCGGAGGCGCCGGCGGACTGGATCCGGCGGGTGCCCGAGGTGCGCCTTCTCGGGCTCGGCCATGGCCGCCGCCCCGGCGACCCGGCCTTCAACGCGCGGCCCCTGCCGGTGACCGGGGTGACCGGCCACGACGACTACCTGGTGGCCGGGAGCGCCACGGCGGCGGCGGTCGCGGCGGTGGTGCTGGACGCGGACCCCACCCGCGAGGTGACCCGGTGAGCGGCCGACGCCGCGCGGTCGCGCACCACGGCGGCCGGGTGGGCCGGGACGGGGTGGTCGACGCGCTGCGGGCGTACGCGATCAGCGGCGTCGTGCTCGGGCACTGGCTGGTCACCGCGCTGGTGCTGGACGCCGACGGCACGCTGCACGTGGCAAGCCCGCTGGCCGCCCTGCCGCAGTTGGCACCGCTCACCTGGCTGCTGCAGACCCTGGGGCTGTTCTTCTTCGTCTCCGGGTACGCCGCCGCCCGCTCGCTGTCCGCCGCCCCGGCGGGCGCGCTGCGCTGGTGGGCCCGCCGGCTGGGTCGGCTGGCCCGGCCGACGCTCGCGCTGCTCGGCGTCGGGGCCGTCGTGCTGCTCACCGCGATCGTGGCGGGCACCCCGGACGCCACCCTGTCCGTGGCGCTGCTGCTGGTGACGAGCCCACTGTGGTTCCTGCTCCCGCTGGTCGCCCTGTCCGCGCTGATCGTCCCGCTGCGCGCCGCCGTACGTCGGTGGGGACCGCTGCGCTGCGCGGCCCCGGCGGTGGCCCTGGTCGCGGTGGCCGACCTGGCGGGACGCGGGCAGCCGGCCCTGCCCGGGAGACTGCCGGTCGCGCTGCTGGCCGCCTGGTCGATGCCCTGGCTGCTCGGCCTCGCGCACGCCGACGGCCGGCTGACCGGCCGGCGGTCCGGGGCCGTGCTCGCCGGCACCGGCACGGTGGCGCTGGCCGCGCTGTTCGCCCTGGGCTACCCGACCAGCGCGGTCGGCGTCCCCGGCGCGGCGATGTCCAACCTCAGTCCGCCCTCCCTCGTCGCGGTGGCCCTGGCCGTGACACAGGTGGGGCTGGCCCTGTTCGCCCGCCCGGCCGTCGAGCGGCTGCTGGACCGGGCGGGGCCCCGGCGGGCGGTGGCGACGGTCAACCGGCACGCGATGGGCGTCTATCTCGGCCACCAACCGGTGCTGGTCGGGGTGACCGCGCTGGCCGCCCACGTCGGCCCCCTGCCCGGCCTGCACACCGCGCCGCGGGACCTGGCCTGGGTGGTGGCCCGACTCTGCTGGCTGCCGGTCTTCGCGGCCGTCCTGGCAGCACTGCAACGACGGCGGCGCCGGTTGCCGGCCGGCGGCGCCGCCGGAGGCCTCGGCGGGGTGGGGCAGCTCACCCCCGCCGGCGCTCGGCCCGGCGCTGCCGCGGCGCGCACCGGATGGCCAGGTTCGGCAGGTCACCGACCCGGCGGTTGACCCGCTCGGACGGGGCGCACGGGCCACTCGGCCGAGTACGCCCGCGCGCCCCGACGGGTGTACGATGATCCCCGTTTGCGGGCCGCAGAGCGCCCCGCCGTTCGGACCCCGCCGACCGCAGGAGGTGATCGCTGTGCGAGATAGCGATCCTCCCAGTCGTGGCCGGGCCGACCGTCAGCCCCGCTGAGCCGCGACTCAGTCGGCAGAGCTGACCCAGCTTCCGCCCCTCCGCACCGCCCGTCTCCTCGGCCACCGGCCGGGGCGGCCGTCCTGCGCGGCTCGAACGGTTCCGGCGGTGGGGCACCCCGGTCACGACTTCGTGTGCGTACGTCCTGATCCACCCTGCGGTCCGGCCCCGCGCCGCCCGGACCGTCCCGTCGCCACGGAGCAGTCCCATGAGCCGTTACGTCGCCCCGCTGGGCTTCACCCTCGCCGCCGTCTGGGTGGCCGTCCTCTTCGTCCTGGCCGGCGGCGGTCACTGACCGCGCCGGCCGTACCCGCGCACCGCCCGGCCCGGCCGTCCCGCCTCAGATCAGGCGGGACGACCAGAGCAGGCTCAGCGCACCCGCGCAGAGCGCGAACAGCAACGCGATCCCCGCGTACCACTGGGTGATCTCCCGCGGCTCGGTCCGGAACCCGATCGAGCTGCCCATGTCCTGGTAGACCCGCTTCAGCTCGCTCACCGAGGCCGCCTCGTAGAAGTAGCCCTGGGTGGTCTCCGCGAGCTGGGACAGCGCCATCCGGTCCACCGGCACCCGCTGGAGCTGACCGCCGATGTCGACCTGGCCCGAGTCGGTGCCGAACGCGATGGTGGAGACCGGCACGTTCGCCGCCTGGGCCGCCGCGGCCGCCTCCTCCACCGACCGGCCGGCCGTCCGGTAGCCGTCGGAGAGGAGCACGATCCGGGCCGGCGGGATCCCGGCCGCGCCGTCGGCGGGCACCGAGCGGATCGCCTCCAGGCAGGTGAAGACGGCCTCACCGGTGGCCGTCGCCTCGGCCAGCACCAGCCCGTCGATCGCGGTGGTCACCGCCGCGCGGTCCTTCGTCGGTGGCACCAGCACGTTCGCCGACTTGGCGAACGAGACCAGCCCGAGGTTGTAGCTCTCCGGCAGCTCCCCGACGAACTGCTTCGCCGCCTCCTGGGCGGCCTCCAGCCGGTTCGGCGCGACGTCGTCGGCCTGCATGGACAGCGACACATCGATGGCGAGCATCACGGTGGCCCGTTCCAGCGGCTCCTTGGTGTCCACCGCCGGGCGGGCCAGCGCGGTGGCCAGCACCAGCAGGCAGAGCAGGAACACGGTGGCCGCCGCGTGCCGCCGCCAGCCCAGCCCCTTCGGGGCGAGGGTCCGCAGCAGGTCCACGTTGGTGAACCGCATCGCGTACGCCCGGCGGTGCAGCTGCCGCCAGACGTACGCGGCGGCCAGGGCGAGCACCGGCAGCACGGCCAGCAGCCACCACGGTTGCAGAAAACGGATCATCGCGTCGTCCCTCGGGTACGGGCGTGCCGCTGCGCGGCCACGAAACGCACCATGTCCAGCAGCCAGTCTCGGTCGGTACGCAGCCGCAGGTGGGCCGCGCCGGCGGCGCGCAACTCGGCGGCCACCGCCGCACGCTGGGCGGCCGCCGCGTCGGCGTACCGGCGGCGCAGGCCCGGGTCGGCGGTCTGCACCTCGTGCAGCTCCCCCGTCTCCGGGTCGACCACCGGCAGCACGCCCACGTCCGGCAGCTCCAGCTCGCGCGGGTCGACCACCTCGATCGCCAGCACGTCGTGCCTGACCCGCAGCTTACGGATCGGCCGGCCCCACTGCTGCGGCGGTGCGAGGAAGTCGGAGATCACCACGGCCACGCCGCGCCGGCGGGGCGGCCGGTTCAGCATGTCCACCAGCGCGCCGAGATCGCTGCGCCCCGGGCGGATCTCGGTGCCGGCGATGGCCCGCAGCAGGCCCTGCGCCTCCTTGCGCCCGGCCCGGGCGGGCAGCCGGACCAGGGTGCCCGGCCCGGCGGCCGGCGGCGCGCCCCGCCACCGGCCGGACCGCTCCGGCATCGGCCCGCCGGTGCCGACGACCGCGCCGATCCGGTTGCCGCCCCGGACGGTCAGGTGGACCAGGGCCGCCGCCGCGGCCACCACCAGGTCCCGCTTGAGCCACCGCCCGGTGCCGAAGTCCAGGCTCGCCGACAGGTCCACCGCCAGCCAGGTCTCCAGCTCGCGGTCGGCGACCGTACGCCGGACGTGCGGCATCGTGGTCCGCGCGGTGACCGGCCAGTCCATCCGGCGTACGTCGTCGCCGGGGCGGTACTCGCGGGACTCCCCCGCCTCGCTGCCCGGCCCGGGCAGCAGCCCGGCGTAGTCACCCTGGAGCAGCCCGTCGAGCTTGCGGGTGACCAGCAGCTGCAACCGGGACAGCACGGCGCCGGAGCGGTCCCCGCCGGCCGGCGGTCGGGTGGCTGAGGTCACGGCCGCTGCCCGGGCCAGCCGGCGGCGTTGGGCACGGCCGGTGGCGGCGGCGTGGCCTGCTGCCGGGGCGCGACCGCCGGCAGCGGAATGGTCGACATCACCCGGTGCACGATGTGGTCGGCCGGTACGTCGTCGGCGAGCGCGTCGTAGCTCAGCACCAGCCGGTGCCGCAGGATGTCCGGGGCGATGTCCTGCACGTCCTGCGGCAGCGCGTAGTCCCGGCCGCGCAGCAGGGCCAGCGCGCGGGTGGCCCGGACCAGGCCGAGCGAGGCGCGCGGGCTGGCCCCGTACTGGATGAGCTGCGCGACGTCGGGCATGCCGTGCTCGGCCGGGGCCCGGGTGGCGAGCACCAGCCGGACCGCGTAGTCGACCAGCGCGTTGTGCACGAAGACCTGGTCGGCCTTGTGCTGGAGGGCGATCAGGTCGGCGGTGTCGAAGACCCGGGCCGGCTCGGGCGGGGCGACCCCCATCCGGTAGACGATCTCCCGTTCCTCGGCGTCGGTCGGATAGCCAACCATGATCTTCATCAGGAAGCGGTCCCGCTGCGCCTCCGGCAGCGGGTAGACACCCTCCTGCTCGATCGGGTTCTGGGTGGCCATCACCAGGAACGGGTCGGGCACCCGGTGGGTCTCCCCGCCGATGGAGACCTGCCGCTCGCTCATCACCTCCAGCAGCGCCGACTGCACCTTGGCGGGGGCCCGGTTGATCTCGTCGGCGAGCAGGAAGTTCACGAAGACCGGCCCCAGCTCGACGTCGAACTTCTCGCTGGACTGCCGGTAGATCCGGGTGCCCATGATGTCCGCCGGGACCAGGTCCGGGGTGAACTGCACCCGGGCGAACGAGCCGCCGACCACCTTGGCCAGGGTCTCCACGGCCAGGGTCTTGGCGACCCCGGGCACCCCCTCCAGCAGGCAGTGACCCCGGGCGAGCAGCGCGACGAACATCCGCTCGACCATCCGGTCCTGGCCGACGATCACCCGCTTGATCTCGAACAACGCCCGCTCCAGCAGGCCGGCGTCCTGAGCCGGGGTGGTGGCGGACGGGGCCGGCGCCTCCGGCACGGCCTCGGTCGGGGTCGGGGCGTCGGGCGTGGTCGGCTGGGCCACCGGTCCTCCACAGCTTGGTCGTCGTCGCGGTGTGGTGCGTATCAAGACTGTCATGCCTTCCTGGGAGCCGAGGCCGGGAGAGGGACAGTTTTTGCCGCGCCGTCCCCACGCGCGGAAAACGCTGAACACGGGTGGACAACAAGGGGTCCGGCGTGTGTACGATTCACCCCGTCGCCGGGCGGCTCCCCCCGTGGCCGCCCGGCGCTAAACCTCCCGGCGCGCGAGCCTAGACTCGCCCCGATGACCACTCCCACTCCCGCCGACGAGGCGCTGATCTGTTCGGCGCGCGGGTGTCGCGCCCCCGCCGTCTGGGAGCTGCGCTGGAACAATCCCCGCCTGCACGACGCCGACCGGCGCAAGACCTGGCTGGCCTGCGCCGCGCACCGCGGGTCGCTCGGCGACTTCCTCGACGCGCGCGGCTTCCTGCGCGAGGTCGTCCCCGTGCCCGGATCGCCTACGCTCGAAGCGTGAGCGAGCGGAGCGAGCACGGTGGCGCGGACGAGCGCAGCGGGTCACCCCGTGAACGGTGACGACCTCGCCGGCCGGCCGCCGGCCCCGCCCGGCCCCCTGGAGCCCTGGCCGGACACCGTCCGGTGGCAGCCGATCTCTCGTGACCTGATCTGGGTGGAGCTGATCCGGCTGGGCGTGCTGTTCGCCGTCGCGCTGGTGGCGCTGGGCCTCGGCTGGGCGCTCAGCGGGCACTGGCTCCTCGGCGCCGCGCTGGGGGTGGCCGTGCTGCTGACCGCCTGGCGGGCGGTCACCATCGTCCGCGCCGTGCACGCCTGGGGGTACGCGGAACGCGAGAACGACCTGCTGGTCCGGCACGGGCTGCTGGTCCGGCGGCTGTCCATCGTCCCGTACTCCCGGATGCAGTTCGTGGACGTCACCGCGGGTCCGCTGGAGCGCGCGTTCCACCTGGCCACCGTGCAGCTGCACACCGCCGCGGCGGCGAGCGACGCCCGGGTGCCCGGCCTCCGGCCGGCGGAGGCGTCCCGGCTGCGGGACCGGCTCACCGCGCTCGGCGAGGACCGGGCGGAGGGGCTGTGAGCCACGGCCCGGCCGACGCCGAGCCCGGCGGCCCGCCGCCACAACCGCCCGCCGACGGGGGCCGACCCGCCGTGCCGCCGCCGGGTCCACCGGCCCCGGGTGAGGCCGCCCCGGCCGCCAACGGCACGCCCTGGTCACCGCCGCCCGGTCACGGCCACCCCGGACCGCCGCCCACCGGCCACCATCCGGCACCGCCGCCTCCGCCTGGCTACGGCCATCCCGGACCGCCCCCGCCCGGTCACCGGCATCCCGGTCCCGCCCCGGCCGGCCACCCGGGACTCGGACCCGCCCAGCCGGGTGCCGGCCATCCCGCGGCGGAGACGCACGGCGGGGTCGGCCCGGTCGGACCCGCTGGCTGGCCGCCGCCCGGCCCCGGCTGGCCGGGTCACCCGGTCCCGGCCCCGCCGGCCGGCGAGGAGCCCCGGCAACGGCTGCATCCGCTGAGCCCGGCGCTGCACGGCGCCAAGTCGCTGGTCGTGGTGATCGCCGGGCTCTCCTGGTCGACGCTGTCCCGCGTCGGGTTCGGCTGGTTCGCCGTGCTGGTCGCGATCTTCGTGCTCGGGGCCACCGTGCTGTCGGTGATCAGTTGGTGGAACACCGGCTACCACGTGGTGGGCCGGGAGCTGCGGGTGCACGAGGGGTTGCTGTGGCGGCGTACCCGGGCGATCCCGCTGGAACGGTTGCAGGCCGTGGAGGTGGTCCGGCCGCTGCTGGCGCAGCTCACCGGGCTGGCCGAGCTGCGGCTGGAGGTGGTCGGCGGGGGCAAGACGGAGGCGCCGCTGGCCTACCTCGGGGTGGCCGAGGCCACCGCGCTGCGGCAGCGGTTGCTGGCCGTGGCCGGCCGGGCGCCCGAGGCCGCCCCACCCGCCGCCGGCGCACCGCCCGCGCCGGCCCCGACCGGGCACTGGCTGCACACCGTACGCAACCAGGACCTGCTGGTCAGCCAGCTGCTCACCCCGCAGGCGTTCCTGCTCCCGTTCGGCCTGGCCTTCGTGGTCGCGCAGTTCCTCTCCGAGGGTTCCTGGTCGTTCATCGCGGTGGCCAGCACGCTGACCGCGATGGCCGGTGTGCTGCTGCAACCGGTCCGCCGGGTGCTCGACGACTGGGGCTTCCGGCTCGACCGGGACGACGACCGCCTGCGGGTCCGCAACGGGCTGCTGGAGACCCGGATGCAGATCGTGCCGCTGCACCGGGTGCAGACCGTCGGGGTGACCTGGCCGCTGCTCTGGCGGATGAAGGGCTGGCTGCGGCTGCGGCTGGAGGTGGCCGGCTACTCGGCCGCCGAGCCGGACGACCGGAACCGGCCGGACCGGCTGCTGCCGGTCGGCGACGCCGGCACCGGGGCGCTGGTCGTCGCGGAGGTGCTGCCCGGCGTACGGCTGGACGCGTTGCCGTCCACCCCGCCGCCCCGGCGGGCGCGCTGGCTGCGCCCGCTGAGCCGGGCGGCGGTCGGCGCCGGCCTCGACACGGACGTGTTCGTGGCCCGCTCCGGGCTGCTCACCCGGCAGGTGACCCTGGTGCCGTACGCCCGGATCCAGAGCGTGCGGGTGACCCAGGGCCCGGCGCAGCGGCGGCTGCGGCTGGCCACCGTGCACGCGGACACGGCCGGCGGGTCGGGCGCGGCGGCACTCGACCGGGACCTGACCGAGGCGTGGGAGCTGGCGGCCGAGCTGACGACCCGGGCCGAGGCCGCCCGCCGCGCCAACCGCCCCTGACCCAGCGCACCCTGACTCACGAAACCAGCGCGCGCCCCGACGCGCGCAAGCGGAGCGCCCTGATTCACGGAAAGGGTGGCCATCCCGCGCCGGATGGCCACCCTTTCCGTGAACGAGGGCGGATCTTGGGGGCGCGAGGGCGCGCCCGGGCACCCCGGAAGCGCCGGGCACGCCGGGGTGGCGGTCAGCGGTCGGCCGGGACCGCGGCGGGGCTGTCCGGGCCGGTGGGCGCCAGCGGGTCGGTGTCGGGGTTAGTGGGTGCCGGCGAGGCGGTGTCGGCGGGCAGGGCGGCCTCGGTGGGGAGGGTGGCCCCGGCGGGCACGGCCGGCACAGCGGCCTCGGCGGGGGTCGTGGCGCGCCGGGTCCGGTGGGCCGCCCACCAGTGCTCGGCCAGCCCGACCACCAGGAAGGTCAGCCCGACGTACGCCCAGCCGACCAGCACGTCGATCAGGTAGTGCTCGCCGCTGTAGATCAACGTGAAGGTCATCGCCAGCGGGTACGCGAGCAGCAGCGGCCACCAGCGCCGGCGCACCGAGCGCAGGAAGAAGAGCACCACGAAGAGGGCGAACGCGGTGTGCAGCGAGGGCATCGCGGCCACCGGGTTGGAGGCGATCTGCCCGGCGTTGAGCAGATTGCCCGCGCCGTGCATGCCGATCTCCTTCCAGCCCCGGGTGGAGATCCGGGCGACCTCGGTGAGCAGCCCGTTCTGGCCGGCCCACCACGGCGGCGCGGCCGGGTAGAGGAAGTAGGTGGCCAGTCCGGCGGCGCAGAGGAAGCCCCAGCGGCGCATGTACGCGGCCCAGCGCGTACGGTCCCGCAGCCAGAGCACCGCCGCGGCGGCCAGCGTCGCCACGAAGTGCGAGAAGTAGATCCAGCTGACCAGGACGTCCCACCAGTGCACCTCGGGCCGGTAGAGGTGCTGCTGGAGCCAGATGGTCGGCACCTCCCCGCCGGTGGCCCAGCCCACCAGGAACCGGTCGGCGATGATCAGCTCCATGGCGTGCGGCGTCGCGCCGTTGTCGGCGAACCCTCGGGAGAGGTTGTACGCCGCCAGCAGCAGCACGACCGGGATCCAGTCCCGGGCGAAACGCAGGTGGCTGCGCCACGGGCGGGCGGAGTTCCAGGCGATGGTGCCCGCCCAGATCCAGACGAAGGCGTACGCGGGGTCGGTGGGCAGGCCGATGGCGAGCCAGGCGGCCACGAAGGCGGCCCCCCAGATCGCCATCGCCACCACGCGACGGCGTCCGCCGTCGGGCGAGGGTGTGTCACCGGTCCGGGCGGGGGGCTGGGGGTCTGTCACGACGGCCATCGCGGTCAAGGTTAACGGCGGACGACGGATCGACGGACAGCGACCACCCGCAGGCCGGACGGCCCGCCCCCGGCTCGTCTAGGCTCGGGGCATGCAGGAGCAGCCGGAGCCGCCCTTCGCGCCGGGTCTGTCGGCCCGGGTCGAGCTGACCGTCACCGACGCCGACACCGCGCAGGCGGTGGGCTCCGGCGACGTGCCGGTGCTCGGCACGCCCCGGGTGCTCGCCCTGGCCGAGGCCGCGACCGTGGCGGCCACCGCCACCCGGATGCCCGGCGGGTCGACGACCGTCGGGGTCCGGGTCGAGCTGGAGCACCGGGCCGCCACCCCGGTGGGCCGTACGGTGGTCGCCCAGGCCCGGCTGGCCAAGGTCGACGGCCGGCGGCTGCTGTTCGAGGTGACCGTGACCCAGGATGACGAGACGGTGGCCGAGGGACGGGTCGAGCGGCTGCTGGTGGACCGGCAGCGCTTCGTCGAGCGCGCGTCGCGGGCGTCATGAGCGCCGGGTTCGTCGAGGTCGCCGACCGCGTGCACGTGCTGCGCGACCCGCTGCTGCACGTCAACGTGACGCTGGTGGTGGGCGACGGCGAGGCGCTGCTGGTGGACACCCTCTCCACCGCCGGGCAGGCCCGCGAGCTGGCCGAGGCCGCCCGCGCGGTCACCCCGCACCCGTGGTCCGTGGTCAACACCCACCACCACTTCGACCACTGCTTCGGCAACGCCACCCTGGCCGCCGACCCGCCCCGCCCGGTGTACGCGCACGAGCGGGCCGCCGCCGTGCTGCGAGACCATCCCGACGAGCTGCGTCGGGCGGCGTACGAGGAGATGCGCGACGAGCAGCCGGCGCTCGCCGCGGAGCTGGCCCGCACCGAGCTGCTCGCGCCGACCCGTGCCGTGCTCACGGAGACCGTGCTGGACATCGGCGGCCGGCGGGTGGTGCTGCGCCATCCCGGGCACGGGCACACCGACGCCGACCTGGTGGTGCACGTGCCGGACGCGGACGTGCTGGTCGCCGGGGACCTGGTGGAGCAGAGCGGCCCGCCGGCGTTCGAGGAGTCGTACCCGTTGCAGTGGCCGGACGCGGTGGCCGACCTGCTCCGGCTCACCACACCCGACACCGTGGTGGTGCCGGGGCACGGCGCCCCGATCGACGCGGAGTTCGTCCGGGCCCAGCACGCCCAGCTGGTGGAGCAGGCGTGGCTGATCCGGGCCGGCCACACCGGCAACGCCCCGCCCGAGCGGGTGGCCGCCGAGTCCCCGTTCGGCGCCCGCCCCGGCCTGATCGCCGCCCGCCGCGGCTACGCCGAACTCGACGGCACCGCCTAACCCCTCGCCGCCCCGCCCCTGGCGATCTTGCATTTGTGGTGCCGGCAAATGCTCCGCACACGGGCAAAACGGCAACCCAACCTGCAAGATCGCCTCAGGAGGGCGGGGGCGGGAGGCCGTCAGCGGGGGGCGCGGAGGTGGGCGAGGAGGGCGTCGAGGGCGGGTACGGCCGTGAGGATCTCGGCGCGGGCGGCGGGGTCGAGGGCGGCCAGGGCCTCGGTGAGCAGGGCGGCGCGGTGGGCCGCGTGGTCGGCCATCCGGGCGCGGGCGGCGTCGGTGAGGTGCAGCCGGACCACCCGGCGGTCGGCCGGGTCGCGCTCCCGGTCCAGCAGCCCCGCGTCGACGAGGTCGCGGACCAGGGTGCTCACCGTGTTCGGCGCGGTGCCGAGCCGGCGGGCCGCCTCCTTGCCGCTGATCCCGGGCTCGGCCCGGACGAGCAGCATCAGCTCCACCTGGGCCTCGGGCAGGACGTCCCGGTGGGCCCGGCCGGCGGCGCTGCGCCGCAGCAGCCGGTGCAGCTCCCCCACCAGGGCACCGAGCCGCGCGGTGGCCTCCTCGCTCGACACCGGGTCACCTACTTCACAGCGCAATAGTTCTGTGTACAGAGCTAAGGTTAGCCGGAGATCATCGACTCCGGGGGGACCTTGACGTGAGCAGTACCGCGCCGACGACCGTGCGCCCGCCCGTCGCCGCGCCGGCCCCGGACGGCGGCGGAGTCACCCTGCTCGTGCTGCTCGGCACACTCACCGCCTTCGGCCCGCTCTCGCTGGACATGTACCTGCCGGCGTTCCCCGCGATGACCCGCGAACTCGGCGCCGACCAGGCCCAGATCCAGCTCTCGCTGACCACCTGCCTGATCGGCCTCGCCCTCGGCCAGCTCGTCACCGGCCCGCTCAGCGACCGGTGGGGGCGGCGCCGCCCGGTGCTGGTCGGGGTCACCGCGTACGCCGTGCTGGCGCTGGTCTGCGCGGCGGCGCCGAACGCCCCGGCGCTGGCCGCGGCCCGCTTCGCCCAGGGCCTGGCCGGCGGGATGGGGGTGGTGGTGGCCCGGGCGGTGGTCCGCGACCTCTACTCGGGCCGGGCCGCGGCTAAGTACTTCTCCCGGCTGACCCTGGTCTTCGGGGTGGCGCCGGTCGCCGCGCCGAGCGTGGGCAGCCTGGTGCTCCGGTTCGGCTCCTGGCGGGCGGTCTTCCTCACCCTGGCCGTGATCGGGGCGCTGCTCGCCGTCGCGGTCGCCCTGCGCCTGCCGGAGACCCTGCCGGAAGCGCGGCGCAGCACCGGCGGCCTGGCCGCCACCGCGCGCACCATGCGGTCGCTCGCCGCCGACCGGGTCTACCTCGGGTACGCGCTGACCCAGGGCTTCGCGTTCGCCGGGCTCTTCGCGTACATCTCCGGGTCGTCGTTCGTGTTCCAGGACGTCTTCGGGGTGTCCGGGACGACGTTCAGCCTGATCTTCGGGCTCAACGCGCTCGCCCTGGTGGCGATGGGTCAGGCCAACGCGCGGCTGCTGGACCGGTCCGGCCCGCGCCGGCTGCTGGTCACCGCGCTGCTGGTCAACGCCGTTGCCGCGATCGGGGTGCTGGCCGGGGCGACCGCCGGCAGCCTCGCCCTGGTCGCGGTGGCGCTCTTCCTCTTCGTCGGCTCGCTCGGCATGGTCACGCCGAACAGCACCGCCCTGGGGCTGGACCCGCACTCCCGGCACGCCGGCACCGCCGCCGCGCTGATGGGCGGCATCCAGTCGGTGGTCGGCGCGCTCGCCGCACCCCTGGTCGGTCTCGGCGGTGAGGGCAGCGCCGTCCCGATGGCCACCGTGCTGGCCGGCGCCGCCGCCCTGTCCCTGACCGCCGTCCTCACCCTCGCCCGCCCCCGCTGACCCACCCCGCCCCTCCCCCTCCCCACCCGCGAACCGCGCTGATTCACGGAAAGAGTGGCCATCACCTGCGGAATGGCCACTCTTTCCGTGAACGAGGGCCCTCGCGCTCCCGGCGTACGGCCGCGGGTGGGCGGAAACGTCCGGGGTCAGGCGGGGAAGCGGGCGGCGACGGCGGCACGGGTGGGCATCGCGGTGGCGCCGCCGGGGGACTCGCAGACCAGGCCCGCCACCCGCAGCGCGAACGCGACCCGCTCCCGCCAGCCGATCGGGTCCTCCGGCTCACCGGCGGCGAGCAGCTCGACGATGAGCGCCCCCATCACCGAGTCGCCCGCGCCGGTGGCGTCCACCGCGTCGACCTTCGGTGCGGGGATGCGGACGATGTCGTCCGCGGCGGCGACCAGGGCGCCGTCCGCGCCGAGGGTGACCACCACCGTCGCCGCACCCAGCTCCCGCAGGTACGCGGCGACCCCCTCGACCGGTTCGCGCGGGTAGAGCACCCGGGCGTCCGCACTGCTCAGCTTCACCAGGTGCGCGCTCGCGGCGAACTCGGCGACCACCTCGCGCAGCCTGTCCGGCGCGCCCGGCCCGCCGAGCAGGCTGGGCCGCACGTTCGGGTCGAACACCCGCAGCGCCCCCGCGATCGACCAGGCCCGCCGGGCGGCGGCCAGCACCGGCGGGTCCAGCAGCACGATCGATCCGCAGTAGAGCACGTCCGCGCCCTCGACCACGGCCACGTCCAGCTCGTCCGGGCCGAGCAGGGCGTACGAGCGGGGCTCGCCGTAGAAGCGGAAGTCCGGTTCGGCGCCGGAGAAGGTGGCCACCGCCAACGCCGTCGGCGCCGGTACGGTCACCGCCCCGGCCAGCCCGACGCCGGCGGCGCTCAGGAAGTCGCGGATCCGCTCCGCGAGGGCGTCGTCGCCGAACGACCCGACGAACTGGACGTCGCCGCCGAGGCGGGCCACCGCCACCGCCACGTTCAGCGGTCCGCCGCCGATCGCCTGCCGGTAGACGGGCTGCCCGTCGCACTCGGCATCGAGCAGGTCGACCAGCGCCTCGCCGAGCACCACCGCGTACCCCATCCTGGCTCCTTCCGTGTCGTCGTACCCCCCGATCCTGGCGCATGCCGGGGGCGACGCGCGACGAGACACCGTCATCGACGGAGAGCTATTGCGTGGGACGCGGCGGGCGTGGTGGGATTGCGCGTGCCGGAGTGGCGCGGGGGCTGCCGCGCCCCCGGCCACCGGGTCGAGCCGACGCGAGGGGCACACCGGTCCGTGAGACGGACCGCAGGCGGTGCATGCCTCGACGGCCCCGGTCCCCCGACCGCCGGGCACGGCACCGCGATCGTCGCATCCGCTCGTCGCAGCGGGGCGGCCCGCTGCGGGGCGTCCCGCGAGTCAGGAGATCCCGTGCACCGATCCCGTACGGCCGCGCTGCTCACCGCGGCCGCCACCCTGGCCCTGGGCGCCTTCGCCCTGGCCACCAACTCCGACCCGGCCGCCGCCCACGGCGCGGCGATGACCCCGGGCGCCCGGACCTACCTGTGCTGGAAGGACGGGCTCACCGCGACCGGGGAGATCAAGCCGAACAACCCCGCCTGCGCGGCGGCGGTCGCCGAGAGCGGGACCAACTCGCTCTACAACTGGTTCAGCGTGCTGCGCTCCGACGCCGGCGGCCGGACCGTCGGCTTCATCCCCGACGGTAAGCTGTGCAGTGGCGGCAACCCGAACTTCAGCGGGTACGACCAGGCGCGCACCGACTGGCCGCTCACCCACCTGACCGCCGGCCGGACGATGGAGTTCCGGTACAGCAACTGGGCCCACCACCCGGGCACCTTCTACTTCTACGTCACCAAGGACAGTTGGAGCCCGACCCGGCCGCTGGCCTGGAGCGACCTGGAGGACCGGCCGTTCCTGACGGTCACCAACCCGCCGTCGGTCGGCTCCCCGGGCACCAACGACGGGCACTACTACTTCACCGGCACCCTGCCGGCGAACAAGAGCGGCCGGCACATCATCTACTCCCGCTGGGTCCGCTCGGACAGCCAGGAGAACTTCTTCGGCTGCTCGGACGTGACCTTCGACGGCGGCAACGGCGAGGTGACCGGGATCGGTCCGGGCGGCACCCCGCCGCCCACCAACCCCACGCCCACGCCCACCACGCCGACGCCGAGCCCGACCAGCCCGACGCCGACGCCGACCTCGCCCAGCCCGACCCCGACCATGCCGCCGCCGGGCAGCGGCGACTGCATGGCGGTCTACAAGGTGGTCAACGCCTGGAGCGGCGGCTTCCAGGGCGAGGTCCAGATCATGAACCACAGCACCCGGACGTGGGCCGGCTGGACGGCGAACTGGACGTGGCCCAGCGGTCAGACGCTCACCCAGGTCTGGAGCGGCAAGGCGAGCACCAGCGGGTCGGCGGTGACCGTCACCAACGAGTCCTGGAACGGCACCCTCGCCCCGGAAGGCACCACGACCTTCGGCTTCCTGGCCAACAGCTCCGGCACCAACACCCTGCCCACCGTCACCTGCACGGGCAGGTGACGGCCCCCGGCACGCGTTAAGAAGGGCCCCCTGTACAACGCCAGGCGTTAACAGGGGGCCCTTCCTCGCGGGTCAGCGGACCATGCTGCCGACCACCGGCTTGGTGAGCAGCGCGGACTGGTTGCGCTGGATGCCCGGGTCGAGGGTCTTGGCCACGAAGATGGCGTGCCAGATGCAGAAGATCAGCACGGTCCACACCTTGCGGGAGTGGTCCGCCTCCTCCCGCTTGTGCTCGTCCAGCAGGCGCATCGCGTACGACAGGTCGATCAGGTCGCCCGCGCCCGAGGTGGCCAGCACGTGCCGGGCCCACTCGTACATCTCGCCGCGCAGCCAGACCCGGGTCGGGGTGGGGAAGCCGAGCTTCTTGCGGTTGACGATGGCCGGCGGGACGACACCCTGCAACGCCTGGCGCATGGCGTACTTGGTGGCCTCGGAGCGGGGCGGCAACTTCAGGTCGACGGGGATGCCGGCGGCGACGTTGAACACCTCCCGGTCCAGGAACGGCACCCGCACCTCCAGCGAGTGCGCCATCGAGATCCGGTCGGCCTTGACCAGGATGTCGCCGCGCAGCCAGGTGTAGAGGTCGACGTACTGCATCTTGGTGACGTCGTCCAGCTCGGTGCACTCGGCGTAGATCGGCGCGGTGACGTCGGTGTAGCGGACCGAGGGGTCGTACCTGCGCAGCAGGTGCTGCTTCTCCTCCTCGGTGAACATCCGGGCGTTGCCGTAGTAGCGCTGCTCGATCGGGGTGGTGCCGCGCTCCAGGAAGCTCTTGCCCTTCACGCCCTGCGGGATGGCCTTGGAGACCGCCCGCAGGCCCTTCTGCACCCCGCCCGGCAGGCCGTTCACGCCGCTGAGCGAGAGCGGCTCCCGGTAGATCGTGTACCCGCCGAAGAACTCGTCCGCGCCCTCGCCGGAGAGCACCACGGTGACGTGCTCGGCGGCCTTCTTCGCCACGAAGTAGAGCGGGACCAGCGCCGGGTCGGCCACCGGGTCGTCCAGGTGCCAGACGATCTTCGGCAGCGCCTCCATCATGTCCTGCGGCCCGATCTTGGTCGGGATGGTGGTCACGTCGAGGTGCCGGGCCGATTCCTGGGCGACGTCGATCTCCGAGTAGCCGGGCACGTCATACCCGACGGTGAAGGTCAGGATGTTCGGGTTGAACTCCCGGGCCAGGGCGACCACCGCGGTGGAGTCGATGCCGCTGGAGAGGAACGAGCCGACCGGCACGTCCGAGCGCATGTGCATCCGGACGCTCTCCCGCAGCGTCTCCCGGATCTCGTGGTAGAGCTTCTGCTCGTCGGCCACCGGGGCCGGGTGGAACACCGGCCGGTACCAGCGGCGCACCTCGATCCGGCCGCCCGGGCTCCAGGTCAGGTACTCCCCCGACCCGATCCGGCTGATCCCCTTGTGCAGGGTGCCCGGCTCCGGCACGTACTGGAGGGTCAGGTAGTGGCTCAGGTTGGCCGTGTCGATCCCGGCGTCGCCCTGGTACGCCGAGTGGGCGAACGGCAGCAGCGCCTTCTTCTCCGAGGCGAGGTAGAGGCCGTCCTGCGTCTCCAGGTAGTGCAGCGGCTTGATGCCGAAGTAGTCCCGGGCGCCGAAGGCCCGCCGCTCCTGCCGGTCCCAGATCACGAAGGCGAACATGCCGCGCAGCTTCGTGAGCACCTGCTCGCCCCAGTAGTGGTAGCCGGCGACGATCACCTCGCCGTCGCCGTTGGTGGCGAACTGGGCGCCGAAGTCCCGGATCAGCTCGTCCCGCAGCTCGATGTAGTTGTAGATCTCACCGTTGAAGGTGAGCAGGTAGCGGCCGTTCGCGTAGGGCAGCGGCTCGTGGCTGAGCGCCACGTCGATGATCGCCAGACGCTTGTGGGCGAACACCCCGTCCGCGTACCGGCCGGAGGCGTCACCGACCACCTCGACCCCGGTCTCGTCCGGGCCGCGGTGGTGCAGGCACTCCAGTGCTCCGGCGATGTGGTCGCGGTGGGCGGCGGCGTCGCCGCGCGCGCTGAAGAAGGCCAGGAGTCCGCACATGGCCGTCATCTTTCCACGCGGCCGATACGGACGTCGCGGCACCGCAGGCTCCTCCCGCTCCCGTGCGCGCGATACCGTCTGGACCAGCGACGAGGCTCGAGGAGGACGGAACATGGCCGAGGAGCGGACGCAGCAGGGCAAGCCGGCGGACGGTACCGAGTCGCACGACCCGGACTTCCCGGAGGCGTTCCTGGCGTTCATGCGGCAGGGCTGGCGGGACACCGAGCTGCCGGTCGGCCCCCGCCCGGAGGTGCCCAACTACGCCAAGCGGCGGGCCGCGCTCGCCGCGGCCTTCCCCGGGGAGACGCTGGTCATCCCCACCGGCAACGAGAAGGTACGGGCCAACGACACCGACCACCGGTTCCGGCCGGGCAGTGACTTCGCGTACCTGACCGGCGACCTGGAACCGGACAGCGTGCTGGTCCTGCGCCCGAGCGGGGACGCCACGCTGTACATGCGGCCCCGGTCGTCCCGCAAGACCGACGAGTTCTTCCGCAGCCGGCACGGCGAGCTCTGGGTGGGCCGGCGGCCCACGCTGCACGAGAAGTCGACCGAGCTGGGGCTGCCCACCGCCGACCTGACCGAGCTGGACGCGACGCTGGCCGACCTGGCGCCGGGGCGTACCCGGGTACTGCGCGGCTTCGACGCCCGGGTGGACGCGGCGGTGCGGCCGTACGACGGGGCCCGGGCCGACGGGCAGCCCGGCCGCGACCGGGAGCTGGCCATCGCGATCTCCGAGCTGAAGCTGGTCAAGGACGAGTGGGAGATCGCCCAACTCCAGGAGGCCTGCGACGCCACCGTCCGCGGGTTCGAGGACGTCGCCCGGGCGCTGCCGGCCGACCGGGCGGTCTCCGAGCGGCTGCTGGAGGGCATCTTCGCGCTGCGCGCCCGGCACGACGGCAACGACGTCGGGTACGGCTCGATCGTCGGCGCCGGCGAGCACGCCACGATCCTGCACTGGGTGCACAACCACGGCACCACCCGCCCGGGCGAGCTGCTGCTGATGGACATGGGCGTGGAGAACCGCAACCTCTACACCGCCGACGTCACCCGGGTGCTGCCGGTCGACGGCCGGTTCACCCCGCTCCAGCGCCAGGTGTACGACGCCGTCTACGCCGCCCAGCAGGCGGGCATCGACGTGATCAAGCCGGGGGTGGCGTTCCGCGACGTGCACCTCACCTCGATGCGGGTGCTCGCCGAGGCGCTGAAGGACCTCGGGCTGCTGCCGGTCAGCGTGGACGAGGCGATGGACCCGGCCTCGACCGTCTACCGCCGCTGGACGCTGCACGGCACCAGCCACATGCTCGGCATCGACGTGCACGACTGCGCCAACGCGCGCAAGGAGATGTACCGGGACGGGCCGCTCGGCGAGGGCTACGTGCTCACCGTCGAGCCGGGGCTGTACTTCCAGCCCGAGGACGAGCTGGTCCCCGAGGAGCTGCGCGGCATCGGCGTGCGGATCGAGGACGACATCCTGGTCACCGCCGACGGTCCGGTGAACCTCTCGGCCGGGCTGCCGCGCCGTTCGGACGAGGTGGAGACCTGGCTGGCCGAGCAGCGGGAGGCCGGCCCCCGCCTGCCGGGCTGACCGGGAGGTACGACCCCCGACGGGCCCGCCCGCCGGCGTCTGCGACGTTTGTCGTCGTGCGACGTCGGGGGCGGGCCCGTCGCCGTTTGGGCTACTCCCGCCGTTTGCGCTGCCCGCGGCCCTTCCGGGCGGTCGCGGCCCGGCCGGCACCACCCGATCGCGACTGGACCGGAATGCGCGATTTTTTCGTATACGTCCGCGTCGCGAGGATCCTTCTCATACGGTGTCGATCAGAGGCTACAACCGGTTTGTAGCTGGTCGCCCTGCACAGGCTGGTGCGACCCCTTTGGTAGAAGCCGAAAGGGCGGAACCCTCTGATGTCCAACGACGTAACCACTTCTGACGGTGGGGCCGCCATGACCCCGCCGACGAGCAGGCGGCGGGCGCTCTGGGTCGCCACCGGCGTGGCCGGGCTGACCGGCGTCGTCGGCCTGGCGGCGCTCGGCGGCCTCGCCGCTCGTGACAACAAGTCCGACGACCCGAAGCGCGTCGCGGAGAACCACGCCGCCGTGCCACAGAACGCCAGCGACGGCAAACGCGATGACGCCAAGAAGGACGACGACCGGGACGACAAGGGTCGCGACGAGGATCGTCGTGATGACTTTGACGACCACGGGCGGGTGCGGGAGGTGCCCTGTGACGAGGAGGAGCTGATCGAGGCGATCGATCTGGCGAACCGGGACAATGGCGGCACGTTGAAGCTGGCCGAGCACTGCACCTACGAGCTGAGCTTCGCCGACAAGAAGTCCGGCACGGGTCTGCCGACGATCAAGCGGGACATCACGATCAAGGGCAACGACTCGACGATCAAGCGGGACTCCGAGGACGCCTTCCGGATCTTCCGGGTCGCCGACGGCGGCGAACTGACCCTGAAGGACCTCACCGTCAAGGACGGCAACGCCGCCGAGTTCAAGTACGGGTCGGCGCCGAGCTCCAGCTCGCCGAGCTCCGGCTCGCAGGGCCCCAGCTGGCATGGCTCGGGCTGGCAGGGCCCCGGTGCACCCGGCGGCATGGCTGCCCCGGGCGCCCAGGGCCCGCAGACCGCGCCGGCCGGCGCGCCGGCCGCGGTGCAGGCCGCGCCGGTGGCCCTGGCCGCGCCGGCCACGCAGACCGGACCGGCCGCGCAGACCGGACCGGCCGCGCAGACCGCACCGGGCGCGCAGGGCTCGGGCTCGGGTTCGGGTTCGTGGTCCGGCGACAAGGACAAGGACAAGGACAAGAAGGACGACGGCGAGGGCGACGGCGGCGCGCTGCTGGTCGAGCGCGGCGGCAGCGCCCACCTCAAGGACGTGAAGCTGACCCGCAACAACGCCGAGAACAACGGCGGCGCCATCGCCAACTTCGGCCGGGTCGAGGTCGAGGACAGCAAGATCGAGGACAACCACGCCGGCAAGGACGGCGGCGGCATCTTCAACGAGGGCACCCTCAAGGTCAAGGACACCCAGATCAGCAACAACACCGCCGGCCGCAGCGGCGGCGGCATCGCCAACGGCGAGGACAAGGACCACGACAACAAGAAGGACGGCCACGACAAGAACAGCTACGGCAACAGCAGCTGGGACAAGGACGGCCACGACAAGGACCGCAAGGACCGCAAGGACCGCGACGAGGGCGGCACCGTCGAGATCGTCGGCTCCGACCACGGCAAGGAAGAGTCCAAGAGCGTCATCGAGGACAACCGGGCCGGCAAGAACGGCGGCGGCCTGTTCAGCAACGACGGCACCGTCACGATCACCCTCACCGTGATCAAGGGCAACACCGCCTGCGAAAGCGGCGGCGGCATCTACGCCCTCAACACCGACCTCAAGCTCCACAAGGTCACCGTCGCCAAGAACCACGCCGAGAAGGACGGCGGCGGCATCGTCAACACCGGCGGCGAGGACAAGAAGAAGGACTGGTCCTCCAACGGCAGCGACAAGAAGGACCAGGACAAGAAGGAGAAGACGGAGGCCACCGCCACCATCTCCGACAGCGACATCGTCGACAACACCGCCGGACGCTTCGGCGGCGGCATCTTCAACGGCGACACCAACGTCAAGATCGACGAAGGCTACAAGGACAAGAAGGACGGCGAGGACGACAACGCCACCCTGACCCTGCGGGACACCGAGATCAAGGGCAACACCGCCCTCAACGGCGGCGGCATCTTCAACAACAAGGGCACGGTCACCCTGGAAAACACCCGGGTCACCAAGAACACCGCCACCGACTCGTCCAAGAACCACCGCGTCGCCGGCGGCATCCTCAACAACGAAGGCACCGTCAAGCTCGACGACGAATCCACCGTCACCAACAACGACCCCACCAACTGCGCCGGCACCGTCCCGGACTGCTTCAACTGAACCACCACATAACCGAGGGGGTCCCTTCCCGCCACGCCATGGCGGAAAGGGACCCCCCTGCCCCCACGTCACCACCGGGTGATTCGTCGTGGTCCCTTACCACTACAGGTCCTTCGGAAGCGACCGGCGGCTTCCGCCCTCTGCGGCACCCTTCGCCAACCGTGACACCGCTGCTGTGCTGCGGTCCTCCGTGCGGCCGACGACCTCACCCGCCCCTTATGCGGGTTTTTCTCGTATATGGGCACGAGATGAAGAAGGTTCTCATACGGTGGTCTTCAGCAGCTACAACCGATTTGTAGCGAAGGCCGCCTCGCCGTGGCGAAGCGACCTTGTCGGGTACAAGGAGAGGGCAGAGAGCTCCGATGTCCAACTACCTTCGCAATAACGATGACGCCACCCGTGAGACGATCTCCCCGATCCGGCGCCGCCGGATCTGGCTCGCCACCGGCGTCGTGGGCCTGACGGGAGCGGTCAGCCTCGCCGGTGTGGCGTACGCGACCACCGGGGCCACCGGCCCACACCGGCTCGGCGACGTCAAGTGGTCGACCGCCCAGCACCTCACCAAGGACGGCGCCAAGAAGGACGACGACCGGGACGACAAGGGTCGCGACGAGGATCGTCGTGATGACTTTGACGACCACGGGCGGGTGCGGGAGGTGCCCTGTGACGAGGAGGAGCTGATCGAGGCGATCGATCTGGCGAACCGGGACAATGGCGGCACGTTGAAGCTGGCCGAGCACTGCACCTACGAGCTGAGCTTCGCCGACAAGAAGTCCGGCACGGGTCTGCCGACGATCAAGCGGGACATCACGATCAAGGGCAACGACTCGACGATCAAGCGGGACTCCGAGGACGCCTTCCGGATCTTCCGGGTCGCCGACGGCGGCGAACTGACCCTGAAGGACCTCACCGTCAAGGACGGCAACGCCGCCGAGTTCAAGTACGGGTCGGCGCCGAGCTCCAGCTCGCCGAGCTCCGGCTCGCAGGGCCCCAGCTGGCATGGCTCGGGCTGGCAGGGCCCCGGTGCACCCGGCGGCATGGCTGCCCCGGGCGCCCAGGGCCCGCAGACCGCGCCGGCCGGCGCGCCGGCCGCGGTGCAGGCCGCGCCGGTGGCCCTGGCCGCGCCGGCCACGCAGACCGGACCGGCCGCGCAGACCGGACCGGCCGCGCAGACCGCACCGGGCGCGCAGGGCTCGGGCTCGGGTTCGGGTTCGTGGTCCGGCGACAAGGACAAGGACAAGGACAAGAAGGACGACGGCGAGGGCGACGGCGGCGCGCTGCTGGTCGAGCGCGGCGGCAGCGCCCACCTCAAGGACGTGAAGCTGACCCGCAACAACGCCGAGAACAACGGCGGCGCCATCGCCAACTTCGGCCGGGTCGAGGTCGAGGACAGCAAGATCGAGGACAACCACGCCGGCAAGGACGGCGGCGGCATCTTCAACGAGGGCACCCTCAAGGTCAAGGACACCCAGATCAGCAACAACACCGCCGGCCGCAGCGGCGGCGGCATCGCCAACGGCGAGGACAAGGACCACGACAACAAGAAGGACGGCCACGACAAGAACAGCTACGGCAACAGCAGCTGGGACAAGGACGGCCACGACAAGGACCGCAAGGACCGCAAGGACCGCGACGAGGGCGGCACCGTCGAGATCGTCGGCTCCGACCACGGCAAGGAAGAGTCCAAGAGCGTCATCGAGGACAACCGGGCCGGCAAGAACGGCGGCGGCCTGTTCAGCAACGACGGCACCGTCACGATCACCCTCACCGTGATCAAGGGCAACACCGCCTGCGAAAGCGGCGGCGGCATCTACGCCCTCAACACCGACCTCAAGCTCCACAAGGTCACCGTCGCCAAGAACCACGCCGAGAAGGACGGCGGCGGCATCGTCAACACCGGCGGCGAGGACAAGAAGAAGGACTGGTCCTCCAACGGCAGCGACAAGAAGGACCAGGACAAGAAGGAGAAGACGGAGGCCACCGCCACCATCTCCGACAGCGACATCGTCGACAACACCGCCGGACGCTTCGGCGGCGGCATCTTCAACGGCGACACCAACGTCAAGATCGACGAAGGCTACAAGGACAAGAAGGACGGCGAGGACGACAACGCCACCCTGACCCTGCGGGACACCGAGATCAAGGGCAACACCGCCCTCAACGGCGGCGGCATCTTCAACAACAAGGGCACGGTCACCCTGGAAAACACCCGGGTCACCAAGAACACCGCCACCGACTCGTCCAAGAACCACCGCGTCGCCGGCGGCATCCTCAACAACGAAGGCACCGTCAAGCTCGACGACGAATCCACCGTCACCAACAACGACCCCACCAACTGCGCCGGCACCGTCCCGGACTGCTTCAACTGACCATCGGTCAGCGTACGGAGCCACGCAGACGTCCGGCCCCCTGTCACCTCGGTGACAGGGGGCCGGATCGTCGTCACGTGGGTCAGCTCTGCACGAAGACCGCCACGCTCCGGGCCGGCACGGTGAACGCGCCACTGGCCTTGTCGAACGACGCCGTGCGGAGCACCGGGTCGGCGGAGTTCCGCAGCACCGGGTGCAGCCCAACGTCCGCCCCGCGCAGGCCGGTCACCGTCTGCGTCGCCGCCGCCGGGGTGGCGTTGAAGACCACGGTCACCGACTTCCACTTCCCGTCCAGGCCCCGGGCGTCCAGGGTCATGGTGATCACGCCGGGGGTCTCCTGCTCCCCGGACAGCGGGAACGCCACCCGCTGCTGCACCTGGTCCGCGGTGGTCAGCCCGAACACCGGCGAGGACGCGCGGATCCGCAGCAGCTCCGCGTACCGGGCGTCGGCCAGGTCGACCGCCGCGCAGTCCGGCACCAGCTTCGGGTCGGCCAGCAGCGGCTTGGCGTACGACCACTTGCTCTCGTTGTCCGCCGCGGGCGGGAGCCCGGCCCCGAAGCCGTTGCCCTGGGCGCAGTCCCAGCGGATCTGGTTGAACCAGTCACCGGAGTTGTACGAGTTGCGGTCCAGCGACTTGGAGCGCAGCCGCTCCGAGCCGGCCGTCACGAACCCGGTCCCCTGCCCCATCACCACGGTGCTCAGGGCGAGCACCTGCATCCGGGCCCGGTCCTGCGCCGAGGTGCCCTGCGGCAGCTTGTAGGCCAGCGCGTCGTACAGGATCTCGTTGTCGTGCGCGTCGACGTAGGTGACCGCCTCGCCCGGCGCGGCGGTGTAGCCCGCCGGTGAGCCGTTGTAGTCGACCTGGGCGCCGGTGACCGGCTTGCCCGACGAGTCGGTGAACCGGTAGCCGCGCAGGTTGCCGGCCAGACCCACCTTGATCAGGTCCTGCTGGTGCAGCAGCCGGGCCTTCTGCTCCGCCGCCGAACCGTTGACGCCGTCCCCGTTCGGGTCGGTGTAGAGCCCCGAGGCGAAGCCCTGGATCCGCGGGTTGCCGTCGAACGGGCCGCCGCCGCGTACCGCGTCGCGGAGCCGGTCGTTGAAGGTGCCGATCCCGGTGCCGGCCATGTTGGCCTGGGTGGCCTGCACGAACCGGGCGTCGTTGGCCACCTCGCCGAAGTTCCAGCCCTCGCCGTACAGCAGGATCTTCTTCCCGTCCACGCCGTCACGGGCGACGGTGAGCTGGTCCAGCGCGGCGCGTACGGCCAGGATGTTCGCCTTCGGGTGGTGCCCCATCAGGTCGAACCGGAAGCCGTCCACCTTGTACTGCCGGGCCCAGGTGACCAGGGAGTCGACCACGAGCTTGCCCATCATGGCGTGCTCCGGGGCGGTGTTGGCGCAGCAGGTCGAGTTGGCCACGCTGCCGTCCTCCAGCAGCCGCTGGTAGTAGCCCGGCACCACCTGGTCGAGCACCGACTTCGGATCGACGCCGGCGGCCGAGGTGTGGTTGTAGACCACGTCCATCACCACGCGCAGGCCGGCCTGGTTGATCCCGGCGACCATCTGCCGGAACTCGGTGGTCCGCTTCGCCCCGGCCGGGTCGACGGCGTAGCCGCCCTCGGGCACGGTGTAGTGCAGCGGGTCGTACCCCCAGTTGTAGCCGTCCTTGTCGGCCACCGCCGTGACGCACTTCTGCTGCTGGTCGGAGTCCGCCGGCAGCGCGGCCAGGTCGCAGGCGGGCTGGGCCTGGTCGGCCCGCCGCTCGGGAATGGTGGCGAAGTCGAACGCCGGCAGCAGGTGCAGGTAGTTGACCCCGGCGTCGCCGAGCGCCTTCAGGTGCTTCATCCCGGCAGTGCCCGGGTCGGTGAAGGCGAGGTACGTGCCGCGCCGCTCGGCCGGCACGGTGCTGTCGGCGACGGAGAAGTCGCGGACCGACAACTCCTGGATCTGCGCCCGCGACGACGGCACGGCCGCCGGCTTGCGCAGGTTGGCCCAGCCGGCCGGGGCCAGCGCCGGGTCGGCCAGGTCGACGATCTGGCTGTGCGTCGAGTTCGGTGCCAGGGCCACCGAGTACGGGTCGGTCACCGCGGCGGTGACGATCTTCTGCACCGCCGGCTGCCAGGCCTCCACCTGGAAGCGGTAGTACTTGCCGGTCCAGGCCCGGGTGCCGCGCACCGACCAGACGCCGGTGGTGTCGTTGCGGCTCATCGACACGGTCCTCGGCTCGGCCGTCGGCGAGTCGAAGAGCTGGAGCGACACGGTGCGGGCGGTCGGCGCCCAGACGGCCAGGGTGGGCACCTTGCCGGCGAACGTCGGGCCCAGCTTGGCCGAGGTCGCCGCCCGGTAGACGTCGTCGAGCACGCCGGGGATCTGCACCCCGGTCGCGCCGAGCAGGTGCCCCTCGGCGTCCCGCTCGGTCACCACGAGCTGCCCGCGCAGCGCCGCCGGCACCTTGGCCAGGTCGGCCGGGTCCAGCGTGAAGGCGTGGTAGGCCCAGAGCTGGGGGTACGCCTGCCGCTGGGCCTCGGTGAGCCCGTTGCGCTGCGCCCGCAGCGGCAGCGTGGTGTACGTCCCGGCCAGTTCCCCGTCGGCGATGCTCAGCCCGCCGGTCGGGGCGGCGACCAGGGCGTACCGTTTGCCGTCGGTGGGTCCGGTCTGCCAGGCGACGGTGGACCGGTCGATCCACTGCGCCTTCTGCTTGGTGATGTCGAGGTCCTTGGCCACGCCGGAGGCGGTCGACGGCAGCAGCCGGCCCTTGACCCCGGCCAGCAGCCAGATCTCGTGCCCGGCGGTGGCGAAGTCGAGCCGCTGGTCGTCGGGCTGGTCCTTGGTGTCGCCGTTGTGGACGATGTAGCTCAACCCGGTGGCCCCGGCGGCCAGGGGCACCCGGAACACCGCCCCGAAGGAGTCGATCTTCTCCGGCTTGAGGGGGCTGCCCCAGTCGGTGGGGTTGGCCGCGCCGTCCCACAGGTGCAGGCCCCAGCCGGCGTAGTCGCCGTCCGCCTTGCGCCAGTGGATGACCGCGGTGCTCTGGTCCACCGGCGGGTCGGGCTCGCCGGTGGCGGCCTGCCGGGTCGGGTAGAGCGTCGGGTCGCCCTGCTTGACCCAGACCTCACCGGTCTGCGTCACGTCGATGCTGCGGTCGTTCGCGACGTCCTTGGTCCCGTGGGAGTCGACCACGAGGAAGCCGACGGACTTCGCGCCCGGCTTCAGCTTGACCCAGGCGAACCGACCGAAGGAGTCCTCACCCGCGAAGGGCTGCCCGTTGGGCCAGTCGGTCTGGTACGCCGGGTCGATGTCGCCCCAGGTGTAGAGGCCCCAGTCGGCGTACCCGCCGGCCGGCCGCTGGTAGTGCACGACCGCCCAGTCCCGCGACGCGCTCTGCGCCGGGGTGCCGACCACGCCGGTGGACCGGGCCTCGGCGATCCGGCCCTTGCCGTCGCGGACGACGGCCTTGTACTCGACCTTCGTCCCGCCGGGCAGGCCGGTCAGGTCGTGGTGGACGGTGTACGGGGCGTGGTGCGCGGTGCCCAGCAGGGTCCACTTGCCGCCGGGCACCCGGGCGGCGAAGGTGACCGTCGCGAGGGGGTCGCCGGTGACCTGCGCGGTGACGGCGGCCGTGGTGGCGACCGGGGCGTCGCCCGGCTCGGTGATGGTGACCTGCGGGGCCGCGTCGGCCTGCGGGATCGCCCGGTCGGCCTTCAGGACCACCGCGGACATGGCCGGCACGGTCACCGTCAGCTTGCCGTCGGCGCCCGCCGTGACGGTGGCGGAGTCGCCGTAGATGCCGGTAAAGGTGGCACCGGCCGACCAGGTGTCCACGCTGACAGTCTGCGCGGTGTCGGCGTTGTTCACCGCCACGACGTACTCGGTGCGGTCCTGCGGCAGGATCCGGGAGAAGGCGAAGACGCCCGGGCCGTCGGCCGCGTACCGGGTGACCTGGATGCCGTCCCGCAGCGCCGGGTGGGCCTGCCGGAGCCGGCCCAGCTCAGCGATGGTCCGGTAGAGCGGGTGGGTGGTGTCGTACTGGTCGGTGGCGTGGGTACGGGTGGTGCCGATCAGGTCGTCGTCCAGGTAGTCCGCCGTCTTCGAGGCGAACATGTCCTGCCGGGCGTCCTTGTCGCCGCCGGGGCCGGTGAAGCCCTGCTCGTCGCCGGAGTAGACGACGGGCTGGCCGCGGGTGAGGAACATCAGCTGGTGGGCGAGCTGGTCGCGGCGCAGCTGGTTGGCGTCGTCCCCGCCGGCGGCCGCGACGAACGAGCCGATCCGGCCCATGTCGTGGTTGCCGAGGAAGGTGGTCAGCCGGTTGGCGTCGGTGTTGCGGGCCGCGTAGAGGTCGTCCCTGGCGTACACGTCGGCGAGCGCCTTGGCGGAGCCGGCGGCGGCGGTGTAGCCGCGCGCCGCCTCCTGGAAGGAGAAGTCGAGGGTGGCCGGCAGGCCGCCCTGCCGCACGTACGTCGACTCGATCTCCTGGTCGGCGCTGTAGACCTCGCCGAACATGAAGAAGTCAGGCTTGCCGGCCCGCTCGGCGGCCTGCTTGATGCCCCGGGTGAACTGCGGCCAGAACTCGAGGTTGGCGTGCTTGACGGTGTCCAGCCGGAAGCCGTCGACCCCGGCCTTGCCGATCCACTGCCCGTAGATGTCGGTCATGCCGCGGACCACCTCGGGCCGCTCGGTCCACAGGTCGTCGAGGCCGAAGAAGTCGCCGTACTCGCTGTTCTCACCGGCGAAGGTGGAGTCGCCGCGGTTGTGGTACATCGTCGGGTCGTTCAGCCACGCCGGGACCTTCACCTTCGCGTCGGCCGCGCTGGCGAAGGTCGGGGTGTACGGGAACGACTTCTCGTCGACCTGCGGGAAGTCGCGGGTGCCGTCGGCGTAGTTGCGGTCCTCGAAGGCCCGCCCCTGCGCGTCCCGGTACGGCGCGGTCTTCTTGTCGACGTAGCCGTACTTGTTCTCGGCGTACCGGATCACGTCCGCGGTGTGGTTGACGATGATGTCGAGGTAGACCTTGATGCCCCGTCGGTGGGCCAGGTCGACCAGCTTCTTCAGCTCCTCGTTCGTGCCGAAATGCGGGTCGACCTGGGTGAAGTCGGTGATCCAGTAACCGTGGTAGCCGGCGGAGACGTCGGCGCCGGTGCCCTGCACGGGTCGGTTCTTGAAGACCGGGGCGAGCCAGATGGCGGTGGTGCCGAGGCCCTGGATGTAGTCCAGCTTGTCGATGACGCCCTTCAGGTCGCCGCCGTGGTAGAAGCCCTTGTCCGTCGGGTCCAGGCCGGTGGTGAGCCGGTCGCCGGTCAGGCCGCCGGTGTCGTTGCGCGGGTCGCCGTTGGCGAAGCGGTCGGGCAGCACGAAGTAGAACTGCTCGGCCCGGGCGCTGTTGCTGCCGGCCTTGAGCAGCGTCTCCGCGGACGGCTCCGCTCCCCATTGCGGCGCGCCGGCGGCCGCGAGGACGTCGGGGGTGGCCGCGCGGTCGGGGGCGTCGGCACCCAGTTGGTGGATGGCCACCGGCACGCCGACGAGGGTGAGCACGAGCGAGGAGACCAAGGCGAGCAGGGCCTTGCGAGATATCGGCGGGGGTTTCATCGACGGCCTTTCTCTGGTCGCTGATTCGCCCGCACGCTAGCCCTTGCCGAAACAATCTGCAATACCTTGCAAACCAAGTCGCAACAAAGCAGCAAACTTGCAAAACGTGGGACCCACCACCGCAGCTGCGGACCACGACCCGGCCCACGATCGGCGCGTCGCGCCCGGGTCAGAAGCCGGCGCAGCGCACGCCGTTGACGGTGCAGCGGTCCGGGCTGGTCGTGGTGGCCGGCTCGATCCGGAAGCGCAGCCGGACCGAGGCGCCGGCCGCCAGGTCCACCCCGCTCCGGTACGTCAGGTCGCCGCCGGACACGCTGGCGCGGCCCTGCTCCGCATCCACCACCCAGGTGTCGGCCACCCGTCCACCGGGGACGGTCAGCCGCACCGTCCAGCCAAGCGCGGTCGGGCCGGAGTTGCCGATCAGCACCTCGCCGACGAAACCGGTCTCGAAGCGGTTCACCACCGCGTACCGCCCGGTCACCGGGGACGCCGGCGGCGGTGGGGTCGGCGCCGGACGCCCGCTGCCGTGGCCGGTGGCCGGCGGCCCGGGTGCCGACCGGCTGGGCGGAACCGTCGACCGGGGCGACAGCCCGGGCGGCACGGGGGCGTCGGCCGAGGTCGGGGGGCGCGAGGCCGTCGTGGCCGGCAGGCCCGGCAGGGACATCGGCGCGTCCGGCGGCGGGACCTCCGTGTACGTCCGGCGGTCCCGGGCCGCGTTCAGCGCGACGACCAGCAGCACCACCATGACGATCACACCGAGTGAGACCAGGATCCAGGGCGAGGAGGCGATGGCGGCACCGAGAGACGGGCGTACGCGACGCGTGCCGGACATGGCCCTCCCGTGTCGGTCCAGTCCGGTGAGCGTAGCGACCAGGAGCAATGCCGGAAAAGCGTCCGGCCCGTCACCCGGCACGCTCACCGGTGCGGTGTGTTCAGGCGATGACGCAGTCCGCGCCGTTGACCGTGCACTGGCCCGGCTGGTCGCCACTGCCGGTACGGGTGAACCGCAGGTTCATTACGGCGGTCTCCCCCGACGGCAGGGGGCCGATGCCGCGCAGCACGAAGACGCCGCTGCCCATCGTGGTGACCGACACTCCCGAGGTGGCGGACGCCCGTACACCCTTCACGTTGCCGGTGAAGTACAGCTCGACCTGCCAACCCTGGCTCCGGCCGGAACCGTTGGTGACCGTCAACCGCGCCTCGAACCAGTCCCGGCCGCTGTCGGTCGCCTGGTACCGGGCGGTGACCGTGCCGTTCCGGGGCACGGCCGGGGCGACGAGCGCGGACGCCGAGGGCGCCCCGGCCGTCGCCGATGGGCGGGGGCTGGGCGAGAGAGCGGTCGGCGACGCCGTGCTCTCGGCGGCCACCGGCGGGGCGCCGCTCGACGGCGCGGTGGTCCCCGCCCCGATGGTCGGCAGGTAGATCGGTGGGTCGAGGGACGCCGGTACGGCCCGGCGCTCCTCCGCGCGCAGCGAGAACAGGGCGACGACCAGCAGGCTGGCCAGCAGGCCGACGCCGAGCAGCACCACGATCCACGGCACCGAGGTCAGCATCCGCGGTGCCGACGGCGCCCCGGATGGCCGCCCCTGCTCGACACTCATCAAGTCCCCCCTCGCCGAAGCCGACGTGCCAGCGTAGCCAGGGCTCCCGGCGGTGCGCAGTGCGCCCGCCGCCTTCCGTCCGTCCGGTCGACGGGACCCGGAGAACGGCTGACCGGGGGCGGCGGTTCGGCCCCGGCAGCCCGTCCGTCCCGGGGCTTCCACCACGAGGCGCACGTGCGGGGTCGCGCGGAGTCGTCGGCTAATCTGTCCGGGCTCATGGATTGGAGATCCTGAATGGCCCAGAACTGGGCAATGTCGCGCAAGGTCCTCGAAACCGTCCAGTGTGGAGCCGTCGTCGACGCGCCCCGCCCACGCCACCACCGCTGAACCGGACCGCCGCCGGCCCGTCCGTCCCCGCAACGACCCCCAGCCCCTCACCCCGACTCGGAGCACCTTCCATGCAGATTGCCAGCGCGCCAACCGGGCTCATCAGGAAGTCCCTCGGGACCGGTGCCCTGTTGGTGTTCAGCGCGACCGCCTCCTCCCCGATGGCCGTGCTCGCCGGTGCGATCGTCGCCACGTACGCCTCGACCGGCGTCACCGGCACACCGCTCGGCTTCCTCGTGATCGCGGCCGCGTTGCTCTTCTTCTCCGTCGGTTACCTGGCGATGGCCCGCTACGTGTCCAGCGCCGGCGTCTTCTACGCCGCCCTCGCGGCCGGCTTCGGGCGCTTCTGGGGAGTGGTCGCCGCCCCTGTCGTGCTGCTGGGCTACAACGCCATCCAGATCTGCCTCTACGGGCTGCTCGGCGCGGTCATGACCGGCACCGTGGGCGGCACCTGGTGGGCCTGGGCCCTGGTCGCCTGGGCCGGCGTCGCGTCGGTCGGCGTGCTGAAGGCCCGGATCAGCGTCGGCCTGCTCGGCGCGGTGCTGGCCGTCGAGGTCGCGGTGATCCTGCTCTTCATCGTCACCTCGTTCACCCACCCGGCCGGCGGCTCGGTGAGCTTCGCCCCGTTGAACCCGGGCAACCTGCTGGTGCCCGGCATCGGCGGCGTGGTGGCCTTCTGCGCGGCGTCCTTCGTCGGGTACGAGTCCGCCGCGGTCTACTCGGAGGAGTCGCGCTCCCCGCAGGCGGTGTCCCGGGCCGCCTACTCCGCCCTGATCCTGCTCGGCGTGCTGTACGCGCTCGCCGCCTGGGCACTGGCCGTGGCGGTCGGCCCGGACCAGGTGGTGGACCAGTCGCGCGATCCGTCGGCCGGGCTGCCCTTCTCGATCCTCGAGGCGCACGCCAGCCCCCTGCTCGGCGGCGTCGCGACCGTCCTCGTCGTGACCAGCGTCTTCGCCGCCATGGTCAGCTTCCACAACTCGATCGCCCGGTACACGTTCAGCCTGGGACGGGAGCGGGTGCTGCCGGCGGTGTTCGAGCGGATCGGCCGGGGCGGCGCGCCGGTCGCCGGCTCGGTTCTCCAGTCGGCGATCGCCCTGCCGGTGATCCTGGTCTTCGCGCTGAGCGGGGCGGACCCGGTCGCCATCATGTTCAGTTGGCTCTCCGGCGTCGCGGCCATCGCGGTGCTGCTGATGATGGCCGTCACCTCGCTCGCCGCGGTCGCCTTCTTTCGCCGGGGCGGGGGCACCACCGAGAACGCATGGCAGCGGACGATCGCCCCGCTGGTCGGCGCGGTGCTGGTCGGGGCGGCCCTGCTGACCACCCTGGTCAACCTCTCCGCCGTGCTCGGCGCCCCGGACGACTCCACGACGAAGTGGCTGGTCCCCGGCGCGGTGGCCGCCGCGGCGGTGATCGGCCTGATCTGGGCGGCGGTGCTGAAGGCCAGCCGTCCCGAGGTGCTGGAGAACGTCGGCCAGGGGCAGCCACGCCCGCTCGCCGTGATCGAGCAGGACCTGGTCGGACGCTCCCTCTAGACCTGCCGACACACGACGGCCCGCCCCACGTTCCCGGGACGGGCCGTCGTCCGGCTCAGCGTCGGCGCCGGCCGCCGCCCCCCGCCGCCGCGGTGGCCGTGGCCTTGCGCTCCTGCCCGGCCAGCACCAACTGGTTGAGGAGCTGCAACCAGTGCCAGGCCGGCTCCGCCTGCTGCTCCTGGCTGAACGACCGCCAGCTGCGGTATTCCACGCCGCCGCTGGTGGTGTACGGGAAGGTGGAGTAGACCTCCACCTGCTCGTGCGCCCGTGCCGGGCGCTCGACCACCAGCAGGTTGTGGTCCGACAGGACCACCAGGGCCCGGCCGGGAATGCCCATCCCGCCGACGGCCGTCACCGGCTGGCCGCCGATGTCATCGACGGTGCCGAGCAGGGTGGACACGGCGATCCCGACGTACGTCGCGTCGGCGGGCATCGGTTCGGCGGCCTGGGTCATCTGGGCCACCGGGTCGAAGACCCGGCCGTCGGCGAGGTAGCCCTTGGCGATCTCGGTGAGCTCGTGCAGCAGCGCCGGCAGGTCCTGCACGTCGGCGCCGTCCCGGAACAACCGGGAGGCCGCCTTGATCTCGTAGTACGGGTTACGTGGGTTGGAGAACGTCGGGTCCAGGCTGGCGTACATGAAGACCAGGGCGTGCGGCCCCACCGGCTTGGTCCGGCGCAGGTCCCAGTAGTGCGAGGCGTGCAGGGCGTTGGCGTACTGCACCCGGTGCACCACCGCCTGCCGGATCTGGTTCTGGACGGCCTGGCTGGAGTATCCGCCGGCCGCCGGCTCGGCCCCGCCGGCGGCCGGCTGCCCGGTCGCGGCCACGTGTCCCCCGCTCGGCGCCGGCGCCGGCCAGGTCGCCGGACCGCCGGGTCCGGAGGTCGTCGGCGGGCCGTAGCGCGGTGCCCCGTGCGTGCCGTGGCCGCCGGCCTGGGGCGTGGGATGGGCGGGGGCCTCCGGCGCGCCGTAGCGGGGCAGATCCCGGGCGGGGTACGCGGAGGTGTCCGCCCCGGCGTAGCCGGTCGGGGTCCGGGCACCGTACGCCTGGGCCGGCGGGACGCCCGGACCGGAGGCCGGCGTCGGGACTCCGTACCGGGGCGCCTCGGCGCCGGCGGTACTCGCCGGCGCGCCGTAGCTGGCCTCGGGGGCGCCGTAGCCCGGTGTCTCCGGGGCGCCGTAGCCGGGGGCCACGTGGCCGCGCCCAGCGGCACCGTCCGTCGGGAGTGGACCGCTGCCGAGCCTGCCCCAGCGTGCCGGCGGCCTCACCGGTGACGCCGTCGGCGGGTAGCTGGGCCCGGTGGCCGCGCCGTGGTCACGGCGGTCCTCGTAAGACGGACGCGACAGCGGTGACCGGTGATCCTGCGACACGTGGTAGCTCCTGGCTAGCTGGGATTCGCCCGGCCGATGATTTCACTGGGTGCACGGGTTATCAACTGTCCGCACACAATGCCCAGGCCGGAGCGGCCCGACTCACCGGCCGGCGGTCCGCCGGCATCGTCGATCGCCTTCGAAGCAGCGAGTCGATTGTGGACGACCGGTGGCCGGCTTCGTAACGCTTGCCCGCTCTCCGTGACTCATGGTCCACTCTGTGCGCCGTGCACGCTGCACCGGACGATGAGGAGCGCCGTGTTGTCAGCCGACCCGTGTCATGACGATGCCGCCGCCGATCCGGAGGACCTCCTCGCCGAAATCGCCGCGGTACGCGCGGCCGCCGCGGCCGGCCGGACGACGCACATCGGCTTTCCGGTCGCCACCGACATCGACTACAGCCCGCTCGCACCCCTCTTCGGCGCCCTGCTGAACAACATCGGCGACCCGTGGACCGACCCGGCCGGGGCCAACCACACCAAGCGCTACGAGCGGGAGGTGCTGAACTGGTTCGGGGACCTGTTCCAGGCGCCGCCCGGCGACCGGTGGGGCTACCTCACCTCCGGCGGCACCGAGGGCAACCTCTACGCCCTCTACCTGGCCCGCGCCCGGTTCCCGAAGGGGCTGGTCTACTACTCCGCCGACGCGCACTACTCCGTGCCCAAGTGCGTGGACATCCTCGACCTGGACTCTCTCGTGATCCGCAGCGACGAACGCGGGGAGATGGACTACGACGACCTCGCCCGGATGGTCGACCAGCACCGGGACCGGCCGGCGATCGTCGTGGCCACCTGCGGCACCACGATGACCGAGGCCGCCGACGACGTACCCCGCATCCGGGGGGTCCTGGCGCGGGCGGCGGTCCGGCACCACCTGCACGTGGACGGGGCGCTCGCCGGCGTCCCGCTGGCCCTCGCGGACGGCCGGAGCGCGTTGCGGCTGGACTCGGCCGTCGACAGCATCGCCATCTCCGGCTACAAGTTCCTCGGCACCCCGGTCCCGTGCGGGGTCGTGCTCACCCGCCGTACCCTCCAGCAGCAGCTCGGCCAGACGCCCAACTACACGGCCACGGTGGACACCACGATCAGCGGCTCGCGCAGCGGCCACCCCGCGCTGCTGCTCTGGTACGCGATCCGCCGCCTCGGCCACGCTGGCCTGCGCGAACGCGCGGACCGGGCCCGGGAGCTGGCCGCGTACGCGGTGGACCGGCTCAACGAGGTCAACTGGCCGGCCTGGCGGCACGAGCACGCCTTCACCGTGGTCTTCCCGACCCCGCCCGCCGAAGTGACCGCGAAGTGGGTGCTGGCCAGCAGCGCGGGGCGCAGCCACCTGATCTGCATGCCCGGGGTGACCAAGGAGGTCATCGACGAGTTCGTCACCGACCTGTCCACCGCGGTCGACCCGCGCCCCCGGCCGGGCCGGCGACGGACCCCGGTCCGGCGGACCCGGCGGGCGGCGGACGCCACGCCTCCCGCGCCGCCGGCCGACGTGGCCTACTCGGCGCCGTGCCCGAACTGATCCCGGTCAGGCGGTACGGATGACGGTGCAGATGGCCGGGCCGCCGTCGGTGGCCCGCAGCAGGTAGCGGTAGCGTTCCCCGGGCACCGCCCCGCCCTGGCTGTCCAGGAACTCCCACCGCACCGCCACCTCGGTGAGCAGCGCGGAGACCTGCTGCACGTCCTCGATCTGCGCGTTGGCCGCGACCAGCTCCCGCTCCTGGTAGTCGGGGGCCGCCCCGACGAAGCTGAGCGCCACCGCGGCCGGGGAGCTGAACGAGAAGCTGTAGGTGTCGGCGACCACCAGCCCGGGCAGCGCGTAGCAGGCGGCGATGGCGGGCAGGTCGCCGGTGGTCAGGGCAACGCCGTACCGGTCGAAGAAGTCCGCCAGCGCGTCGAGATCCGTGGAAGCCCTCACAGCGCTCTCCATTGCCGCGCGGGCGGCCCGGCAAACCTGCTCAGCGCGGCGGGATGCGGACCTCGATCTCCGCGCCGAGCTGGGCGCCACCGGTCAGGTCGAGGTCGTCGCCGCTCCAGAACCGGCCCGGGTCGTACCAGTTGGGCCGGCGGCCGGCGGGCAGCAGCCCCATCGCCTCGTAGGTCACCGCCACCACCTCGGCGCAGTACGCGGTCTCCAGTGCCCGGTCCCGCACGGGCACACCCCCGCCGTTCGGCATGGAGCGCCGCCGGCGCAGGTCGGGCACCCGGCCCCGGGCCCAGCGAAAGGCGAGCTGGGCGGTGGACGGGAACGGCGTGCCGTCCAGGCGCGCCACGGTGCGCAGCACCGCCTCCTCCATCGCGGTGTCGGCCGGCGGTTCGAGCTGGCGCAGCCAGGCCCGCTGGCCGTACCGGTTGGCCCAGACGCAGACCGCGTCCCGCAGGTCGTGCAGCTGGACGCCGCGCTGGTGGGTGCCGGTCCACATGTCCGGCAGCGACCGGCCCAGCTCCGCGTGCCACATCAGCGGCGGCATGTCGTCCAGCACCACCGCCATGCCCACGTGGTTGACTGGGCTGTTCGTGGTGAGCTGGATGGCGCGGTCCGGCACGCTGCGCCCGCGGAAGACCCACACGTCGCCGGTCCGGGTCAGCTCCACCGCCTCGTCCAGGCTGATGCTCATGGAGGTCAACCCTATGCCGAAGCGGCAACGGATGCGGTGGTGGAAGGTGCTCGGCCTGGCCGGGCTCGCCGGCGTGGCGGCGACCGGCGTGGTCGTGGCCCGGGCGGAGCGGCGGCGCCGGGCGTACACCCCGGAGGAGATCCGGGACCGGTTGCGCGAGCGGCACGCGCGGGCCGCGGGGACCCCGACGGCGGCCGACGAGCGGCCGTGACCCGCCCGCCGCGCCGTCAGCCGTCCGCGCGGCGCAGCGCCTCGTCCAGGGCGTCAGGGGTACGGCCGACCAGCGCGCTGCCGTCGTCCAGCAGCAGGATCGGGCGCTGGATCAGCTCCGGGTGCTCGACCATCGCGGCGATCCAGCGCGGCTCCGCGTCGTCGTCGCGGGGCCAGTCGGCCATGCCCAGGGCGGCCGCGGCCGGCTCGCCGGTGCGGCAGATGTCCCAGGCCCGGGCGTCCAGCCGGCGCAGCACCTCGGTCAACTCGGCCGCGCTCGGCGGCTCCGCCAGGTACGCCCGCAGCCGGTAGGGCACCCGCGCCTCGTCCAGGGTCGCCCGGGCGGCGGCGCACTTCGAGCAGGACGGGTTGTGCCACATCTCCATGGCGGACATCGTGCCACAACTCCTGATCTGTCCCATGTGGATGATGAGCGGGTCACCTGAGCTCGGGCCTCGCTGTGCCCGGGACGGCGGCGGCGCCCACCATGTCGGCGATCCGGCGGGGCCTCGGTCGGCAGGTCTGGGCCATGTCGGCGATCTCGGTGGTTCATGGGGGCTTGGGCGTGCCCGTGTGGCGTGGGCCTGGTGTCCGGATCCGGCGGCGGGCGAGGGTGCTCCGATTGTCCGTTTTACGACTTGATATCCGGTACGCGGGATCGCGGCGCGGAATGATGGCCGGGTCGGGGTCGTTGAACATGGCAGACCGCGCGGCAACCCGGGCCCTTCGGGGCTGGCTGACCGGCGGTCGGAATGACCGGCCACCGGCCGTCGTTACATCCCCGGGACCGACCGCAGCACCACGGTCCTGAGCCGTGAGGTCGAGGGAATCACTCCCCGCCCCCGGTCGTTACATCTCCGACGGGACATCCCGAGCAGGCCCTTCGCCGCCGGCCCCGTTTCTGACTTTCCTTTCACCGCGGCACACCCGCACCCCCCTGGCGTGTGCCGTTCCCCCGATCGAAAGGTTTCCATCATGCGTACCGATCTGCTGCGTAAGACCGTCCTGACCGCTGCTGGTGTCGCCGCCACCGCTGGTGGGATCGCCGGGCCGGCGATCGCGGCGCAGGCCACCCCGGCTGAGAAGGCCGCCCAGGTGAGCACCGACCGCAAGCACGGCGGCGAGCGGGAGCTGAACGTCCGCTACGAGGCGCAGCCGAACTTCTACTACTGCGGCCCGGCCGCGACCCGTAACGCCCTGTCGGTGCAGGGCAAGAACATCGACGTGGACGCCATGGCCAAGCTCATGGGCACCACCGAGGCCGGCACCAACAGCATCAACGACATCACCCCGGTCCTGAACAAGGAGACCGGTAAGAAGGACGCCTACCACTCGGTGGAGATCCGCGACCCCAAGGCCGACGACAAGCAGACCGACAAGCTGCGCGCCGACATCGTCCGCACCGTGGACGACGGCCGGGCCGTGGTCGCCAACATCGCCGGCACCGCCACCGACACCGACGGCAACACCCACTCCTTCGAGGGCGGCCACTACATCAGCGTCGTGGGCTACCGCGACGGCGGCAAGACCGTGACCATCGCGGACTCGGCCGACCCGAACATGGCCTCCTACCGGATGAACGTCGACAACCTCGCCGACTGGATCGCCACCCGCGGCTACTCCGCCTCCTGACGATCCCCGGCACCACGAAAGGGCCCGACCCCACCACGGGGTCGGGCCCTTTCGCGTCGGGTCAGCGGTCGCCGGCGTGGACCGGCTCGGCCGTCTCGGTGGGCTCGATCGGGGCCAGTCGGCGGGCCCGCCGGCGCAGCCACCAGGTGCTGCCGAGACCGGCGAGGACGGCGAGCGCCAGCCCGGCCCAGGAGATGTCCTTGAGCCAGTGCTCGGCGGCCCGCCCCACGGTGAAGAGCAGGTACGTCGTGCCGAACGCCCAGACCAGGCCGCCCGCCGCGTTGGCCAGCAGGAACCGGCGGTACGGCACGTGCAGCGCGCCCGCCAGGGGCCCGGCGAGGATCCGGAGCAGGGCCACGAACCGGCCGAAGAAGACGGCCCAGACGCCGTGCCGGGCGAAGCTGGCCTCGGCGCGGGCCAGGTGCGCCGGGCCCAGGTGCTTCGGGAAGCGCCGGCCGAGGCGTTCCAGCAGGGGCCGGCCGCCGCGCCGGCCGACGGCGTACCCGACGGAGTCGCCGATGATGGCGCCGGCCGCGGCGGCGGTGGCCACCCACTCGGGCTCGACCACCCCGGTGGCGGCGAGGAGGGCGGAGCTGACCAGCACGATCTCGCCGGGCAGCGGCACGCCCATGCTCTCCACGCCGATCACCCCGGCGACGATCAGGTAGACCACGCCCGGGGGAAGCGCGGAGAGCCAGTGCTGTACGTCGACCACGCTCACCCCTTCCGGTTCGACCCCGAACCCTACCCGGCAACGAGCGGCGTGGCGTGTCGGTCAGCCGGCCGTCACCGGGGCGGGGAACCCCAGCCAGGTGTGGCGCGGCGCATGCCGGCGGTCTCCCCGCAGGGCGAGCGGAACGTGATGGATCATGATGGCCCCTCCTCGTCCCGAACCGTGGCACGAGGTTGCACGAATAGCAAGACGGACGTACGGTTTTGTTGAGCGCGCGATGCAGGTAAGTGTTGCCTAAGCACGGCAATGCCCCGGCCGGTGCGACAGACTGCTCAGGACTACTCACGGTCGCTGGTGTGAAGGAGTACGACGTGGCGAGCCTCGACACCTTCGGTGCGAAGACCCAGCTACGCGTCGGAGACGCGAGCTACGAGATTTTCAAGATCGACAAGGTGGAGGGCCACGACCGGCTGCCCTACAGCTTGAAGATCCTGCTGGAGAACCTGCTGCGGACCGAGGACGGCGCGAACATCACCGCCGACCACATCCGGCAGCTCGGCGGCTGGGACCCGACCGCCGCCCCGAGCGTGGAGATCCAGTTCACCCCGGCGCGGGTGCTGATGCAGGACTTCACCGGCGTGCCCTGCGTGGTCGACCTGGCCACCATGCGGGAGGCCGTCCGCGACCTCGGTGGCGGCGCCACCAAGGTGAACCCGCTCGCCCCGGCCGAGCTGGTCATCGACCACTCGGTCATCGCCGACCTGTTCGGCCGCGAGGACGCCTTCCAGCGCAACGTCGAGCTGGAGTACGAGCGCAACAAGGAGCGCTACCAGTTCCTGCGCTGGGGCCAGACCGCGTTCAACGAGTTCAAGGTCGTCCCGCCGGGCACCGGCATCGTGCACCAGGTCAACATCGAGTACCTGGCTCGCACGGTCATGGAGCGCAACGGCCAGGCGTACCCGGACACCGTGGTCGGCACCGACTCGCACACCACGATGGTCAACGGCCTGGGCGTGCTGGGCTGGGGCGTCGGCGGCATCGAGGCCGAGGCCGCGATGCTCGGCCAGCCGGTCAGCATGCTGATCCCGCGGGTCGTCGGCTTCAAGCTCTCCGGCGAGATGCCGGCCGGCACCACCGCCACCGACCTGGTGCTCACCATCACCGAGATGCTGCGCAAGCACGGCGTGGTCGGCAAGTTCGTCGAGTTCTACGGCCCGGGCGTGAGCGCCGTGCCGCTGGCCAACCGGGCCACCATCGGCAACATGTCCCCCGAGTACGGCTCCACGGTGGCGATCTTCCCGATCGACGCCGAGACCGTCCGCTACCTGGAGCTGACCGGCCGCGACCCGCAGCAGGTCGCGCTGGTCGAGGCGTACGCCAAGGAGCAGGGCCTCTGGCACGACCCGAACCACGAGCCGGAGTACTCGGAGCGCCTGGAGCTGGACCTCAGCACCATCGAGCCGTCCCTGGCCGGCCCGAAGCGCCCGCAGGACCGGGTGCCGCTGGGCAGCGCCAAGACCCTGTTCCGGTCCGCCCTCACCGACTACGTCGCCGCCGGCGACCTGGGCGGCGCGGAGAAGCAGATCAAGCCGGGCGTGGCGCGCGAGGAGCTGCCCCGCGGCGCGAACGGACCGGCCGACGAGGCCAGCGCCGAGTCCTTCCCGGCCAGCGACCCGCCGGCCAACGAGTTCAGCGACCCGGCCGACGAGCCGCGCGACCTGGAGACCGCGGCGGCGGGCGCCGGTGGGCGCGCCACCAACCCGGTCCGGGTGACCGGCGCCGACGGCGTCGAGTACGAGCTGGACCACGGCGCGGTGGTGATCGCCGCCATCACCTCCTGCACCAACACCTCCAACCCGCAGGTCATGATCGGCGCCGCGCTGCTGGCCCGGAACGCGGTGGAGAAGGGCCTGGCCCGCAAGCCGTGGGTGAAGACCACCCTGGCCCCCGGCTCCAAGGTCGTCATGGACTACTACGACCGCGCCGGCCTGACGCCCTACCTGGAGAAGCTGGGCTTCAACCTGGTCGGCTACGGCTGCACCACCTGCATCGGCAACTCCGGCCCACTGCCGGAGGAGGTCTCCGCCGCGGTGAACGAGGGCGACCTGGCCGTGGTCTCGGTGCTCTCCGGCAACCGGAACTTCGAGGGCCGGATCAACCCGGACGTCAAGATGAACTACCTGGCGTCCCCGCCGCTGGTGGTCGCGTACGCGCTCGCCGGCACCATGGACATCGACCTGGCCAACGAGCCGATCGGCGAGGACGCCCAGGGCAACCCGGTGTTCCTGCGGGAGATCTGGCCGAACAGCGCCGAGATCCAGGACGTCATCGCCTCGGCCATCGGCGCCACCGGCTTCAGCTCGGCGTACGCCGACGTCTTCGCCGGTGACGAGCGCTGGCAGTCGCTGCCCACCCCGACCGGCGACACCTTCTCCTGGGACGGCGAGTCCACCTACGTCCGCAAGCCCCCGTACTTCGAGGGCATGGCGAAGGACCCGCAGCCGGTGCAGGACATCGCCGGCGCCCGCGTGCTGGCCAAGCTGGGCGACTCGGTGACCACCGACCACATCTCCCCGGCCGGCTCGATCAAGGCGGACTCCCCCGCCGGCAAGTACCTGGCCGAGCACGGCGTGGCGCGGCACGAGTTCAACTCGTACGGCTCCCGCCGCGGCAACCACGAGGTGATGATCCGGGGCACCTTCGCCAACATCCGGCTGCGCAACCAGCTGGTGCCGGGCGTCGAGGGCGGCTTCACGGTCAACCACCTGACCGGTGAGCAGACCTCCATCTACGACGCCTCGATGGCGTACCAGGAGGCGGGCGTCCCGCTGGTCATCCTCGCCGGCAAGGAGTACGGCTCCGGCTCGTCCCGCGACTGGGCGGCCAAGGGCACCATGCTGCTCGGCGTCAAGGCGGTCATCGCCGAGTCGTACGAGCGGATCCACCGGTCGAACCTGATCGGCATGGGCGTCCTGCCGCTGCAGTTCCCGGTCGACACCACGGCCGAGTCGCTGGGCCTGACCGGCACGGAGACCTTCTCGATCAGCGGCGTCACCGCGCTGAACGAGGGCGAGACCCCGCGTACGGTGAAGGTCACCACCGACACCGGCGTGGAGTTCGACGCCGTGGTCCGGATCGACACCCCCGGTGAGGCCGACTACTACCGGCACGGCGGCATCCTGCAGTACGTGCTGCGGCGCATGATCGCCAGCTGAACTGGAAGCCGAAGGGTCCCTCCGCGTTCGCGAGGGGCCCTTCGGCGTTTCCGCCACCGACGGGGGACAAGGTCGCCGACCTGGTCGCGGATGGCGATCACGCCGTCTGTCGGACGCAGTGGCGATCGCCGGGTCAGCGCATGGTGGCGATGAGGCGTTGCAGGGCGGCGTGGGCGGGTGGGCCCCAGGTGGGCTTGCCGCCGGACGTTGGCCGAGTGCAGGTCGGCGTGGAGCCACAGCGCCGGGCCCGTCCATTGAGGCGCGGCTGCACGGGCCAGCCCAACGCCGTCATGGCCGCCCGCCAGCGATCTCGGCGTCGCTCCGCAGAATGCAGAACTCGTTGCCCTCCGGATCGGCAAGCACAACCCATCCCGTTCCGTCGGCCTCGCGGCGGTCAGCCACGACGGCCGCACCGAGCTCGGTCAGCCGCGCCAGCTCCGCGTCGCGCGTGCCGTCGGCGGGACGCAGGTCGAGATGGATCCTGTTCTTGACCTGCTTCACGTCCGGCACCTCGATGAAGAGCAGGCGGTGCCGCCCGTCACGGGAGTAGATCATGCATTCCTCGTGGCCGGGCTCGTTCGGATCGTCCGGGTTCTCGCGGTAGTCGAGAACGGCTTGCCACCAACGAGACAACGCGTAGGCGTCGGCACAATCCACGGTGGTATGGGACACGTAGGAGGTCACCACTGGATCATCGCAAGGCGAACGTAGGCGGGGAAGTCCGTCCGCGACGCGAGGGCACGCACATGATCGACGTCACCGCGCCACCGAGCCCCCACGGTCTCGAGGTCGCGGTAGCGTGCGTGCCTCAGACCTGGCTGACCGCAGCGAGCACAAGGTCATGCGGCCATTCATCGCGCAGAACCCGGTCCAGCCGAGGGTCGCCGGAGCGATCGCAGTACGGAGTCTGGTCGGGGTCGCGCACCACCGTCTCGACAGGTGCCGCCAGCATGCCCCACGGCGGGATGGCGTTCGCGAGCCAGCCCGTGAACCGTAGGTGACGATACGTGGGTTCCCACCACACGGCGTGGATCGACTGGAGCTCACGGGGGTTGACGGCGAGCCAGACCCCGAACGTGATGGTGTGGCCTTCGGTCAGTCTGATCGGCAGCAGCGCCCGGACGAAGGCGCCGATGTCGGGGACCTGCATCATCACCGACTCGCGGGCGTCGGCGTGGCTCATCCATGTGCCGGCTGTCATCTCTCTGTCGGGCGCGTCGAGCACCGGGTCCGGCAGCGTGAAGCGCACGTGCCGGTCGTGTGCGTCGAGGGGACGCCCGCAGGAGGGGCAGCCGTCAGTAGTCACCGCGTGAGTATGCCCAATCCTGCCCGGCCCACATCCCGCACCGCCGTCGGTATCCACTTCTGCCGCCGACCGAGCGCCAGGCGCCGGGACGGGGGTGTTCAGTCAGCGGTCGCCCGGCGGCGCTCCTCGCGCTGCTTCATGGCGTGCTCCAGCAGCGTGATCAGCACCTCCTTGGCCGACTCCCGCTGCCGCGCGTCGCAGAGCACCACCGGTACGTCCGGGTCGAGGTCGAGCGCCGCCTGCACCTCGTCCAGCCGGTACCGCCTGGCGCCCTCGAAGCAGTTCACCGCCACCACGAACGGGGTGCCCCGCCCCTCGAAGTAGTCGATCGACGGGAAGCAGTCGGCCAGCCGCCGGGTGTCGGCGAGCACCACCGCGCCGATCGCACCGAGCGCCAGCTCGTCCCAGACGAACCAGAACCGGTCCTGGCCGGGGGTGCCGAACAGGTAGAGCACCAGGTCGTCGCTGATCGTGATCCGACCGAAGTCCATCGCCACGGTGGTGGTCGACTTCTCCTCGACGCCGGAGAGGTCGTCGATCCCGACCCCGGTCTCGGTCAGCACCTCCTCCGTCCGCAGTGGACGGGTCTCGCTGACCGCGCCGACCAGGGTGGTCTTGCCGACGCCGAAGCCGCCGGCGATCAGGATCTTGATCGCGGTGGGCAGCGGCGCCGCACCCGCCGGTCGCTCAGAGCGCCCGTAGTCCATTGATTACCGCCTCGAAAACACTCTCATCGGGAAGGCCGGCGGGGGTGGCGCTCGGCTCACGAACCTGCACCAGGGTGCGCGCGACCAGGTCGCCGAGCAGCACCCGGACGGTGCCCACCGGCAGGTCGAGGTGGGCGGCGATCTCGGCCACGGACAGCATCCGCTGGCAGAGGCCGACGATCGCCACGTGCTCCGGGCCGAGCCCGGACTCCGACCCCACGTCCGCCCGGGTGGAGGTGACCAGGGAGATCAGATCGAACGTGCCGGTGACCGGGCGGGCCCGGCCACCGGTCACCGCGTAGGGACGGACCACCGGGCCTGCGTGGTCGTCCACCCACTCGTGCTCCGCGGGCTCCCCCCGGCCGGTCATCGCGCCGGATTCTCGCCGGCGGACTGTTCGCGGGTGGGCGAGGCGACGAACCGCCCGACCCGGGTGACCAGCATCGCCATCTCGTAGGCGATCAGGCCGACGTCGGCGTCCTCGGCGGCCAGCACGGCCAGGCAGGCGTTGCGCCCGGCCGCGGTGACGAACAGGAAGGACGACTGCATCTCGATGATCGTCTGCTGCACCTGGCCGCCGCCGAAGCGTTTGCCCGCGCCCCGGGCCAGGCTCTGGATGCCGGCCGCCATCGCCGCCAGGTGCTCGCCGTCGTCTCGGCTCAAGCCCCGTGAGGAAGCCATCAGCAGGCCGTCGGTGGTGAGCGCCACGGCGTGTTCCGCCTGCTTGACCCGGCCGACCAGGTCATCCAGCAGCCACGTCAGGTCCGCGCTCGAAGCCGTCTTCTGCACCTCGTCATCCTCTTCTCCCCGGCTGGTGTCGCCGTGCTCATCTCGGATCCGCCGCCCCGGCGTGCTTATGTCGCCGGCTCGTCCCCGGTGTCGGGCTCGGGTTCGCCACCCGCCCCGTGTGCGCCGCCGAGCAGCCGCGCCGCGTCGGTCCGGCCCCGTCGGGTGCCGCTCTGGTAGGAGCTCATCATCCGGCGCACCTGCTCCGGTGGGCGTACCGCGTCGTCGTCCGGATCTTCGTCCACGGTGGACTGGTCGGCGCGCAGTTCGGGCGCGAGACTCGCCTGGCGGACCCGGACGGGCAGGCCGGAGTCGGTCCGCGTCGCCGCGGCCTCCGGCACCGGGTCGGCGGCGGCCACCGCGGGTGGCGCGGTCCTGGTCGCGCCGGCCGGCTCCGCCGACGCCGGCGGCCGTTTCCGGGTACGCGTCGGCAGCCCGGACGGGGTGACCCGGGACGCCTCGCTCGTCGCCTCGACCGGGGTGGGCGCCGGGTCGGGCGTCTCCCCGGTCTCGGGCGTGGTCGTGGTCGGCGCCGGCTCGGCGGGTTCGGGCCGGGCGTCCGGCGCGGCGTCGGGCGCCCCCGGCCGGTCACCGGCCGCCGGGCTGCCGGCGCCCCGGTCCGGCCCGTCCTCCGCGACCAGCTCACGCGGGATCAGCACGACGGCGGTGGTGCCGCCGTACGCGGACTCCTTGAGCTGCACCTTCACGCCGTGCCGTTCGGTGAGCTGGCTGACCACGTAGAGGCCGAGCCGGGAGGCGTGGGCCAGGTTCAGCTCGCTCTTGTCCGCGATGCGGTCGTTCGCGGCGGCCAGCTCCTCCTCGCTCATGCCGAGGCCCCGATCCTCGATCTCGATGGCGAAGCCGTTGGCGACCAGGTGGCCGCGCACCTCGACCGGCGTGTGCGGCGGCGAGAAGGACAAGCCGTTCTCGATCAGCTCGGCCAGCAGGTGGATGACGTCGCCGACGGCCCGACCGGCGAGCGACACCGGGCCGAGCGGCCGCACGGTGACCCGGGTGTAGTCCTCGACCTCGGCCACCGCGCCCCGGACCACGTCCACCATCGGCACGTTCCGCCGCCAGGACCGGCCCGGCGTCGAGCCGGAGAGGACGATCAGGTTCTCCGCGTTGCGGCGCATGCGGGTGGCCAGGTGGTCGACGCGGAACAGGTCCTCCAGCTCCTCGGCGTCGTGCTCCCGGCGTTCCATCGCGTCGAGCAGGGTGAGCTGGCGGTGCACCAGGGCCTGGGTACGCCGGGCCAGGCTCAGGAAGACCTCCCGGACGCTGCGGCGCAGCTCCGCCTGCTCCACGGCGGTCCGGATCGCGGTCTCCTGGACGACGTTGAACGCCTTGCCCACCTGCCCGATGTCGTCGTCACCGAACTCCAGCGGGGGCGCCTCCCGGCCGACGTCCACCTCCTCGCCGCGGCCCAGCCGCTCCACCACGCCGGGCAGCCGCTCGTTGGCCAGCCGGAACGCGGCCTCGCGCAGCCGTTCCAGCTGCCGGACCAGGGCGCGGGCCGTGGTGATCGACACCACGACGGACGCGATGACGGCGAGCAGGCCGAGGCCGGCGGCCAGCACCATGCGGACGATCACCCAGACGGCCACCGGGGTGGCCCGGCCGACGAGAGCGTCGCCGGCGGCCAGGACGACGTCTTCCTGCTCGTCCAGGGCCGGCGTGACGGCCGCCTGCCACTCCTCCGCCTCGACCGGCAGGGGGCGGTTGGGGCGGGCCTCCTTCACCAGCCGGTCCTCGAGGGCCCGCAGCCGGGTGAAGGCCTGGCCCTCGGTCATCTGCACGTACCGGTCGTGGTCCGCCGCGGGCAGCTCGGCGAGCGCCTCGCCGGCGAGGAACCGTTGCGCACCGACCAGCCGGGTGAACAACGCGTACTCGTCGTCGGTGATCCGCTCGGCCGCGGCCACGCCGGCGAAGAGAGCGTCCTCCTGGGAGATCAGCTCGCGCACCCGGACCAGCTGGGTCAGGGTCGCGGTGTCCTTGGCGATCTCCGTGTCGTCGAGTTTGCCCAGCGCGGAGTACACCCGGAAGAGGGAATCCAGGACGTCGCTGTAGGCCGCGGCGGCGGTCCCCCGGTCGATGGTGCGGGCGGCCACCGCGTCGCGTACCGGGCCCAGCGAGTCGAGCCGGCCGGCCGCCTCGTCGAGCCGCTTCACCAGTTCGTCACTCGACGCGAGGCGGGCCCGCCAGGAGCGGGCCGACTCCACAAAGGTGGCAGCCAGCCGCTCGCTGCGCTGGCGCTGCTCCCGCAACTGCTCGGCCGGCTTGGGCGAGGGCCGGCCGAGATAGGCCACCGACATCCGGCGTTCCTGCTGCAGCGCGGTACGTAGCGACTCGCTCGGCTGGGCGACCTGGGCGTCGAGCGTCTGCACGCCGAGCACGTTCAACCCGTCGCGAAGAGTCACCCAGGCCGCGAACGCCCAGAGGGCGGTCAGCGAGACCAGCAAGGCCACGACCTTGGTGCGCAACCGTGTATTGCGGGAACCCATCACACCGCCCTCAGCCGGTCTGCACTCACGTTCCGGGGGTGGCCGAAACACACGTGCCGCCGGCCCCGGCGCACGCTAGCAGTGTCCCGAGTTTCCCTCAAGGAGTGCTCGACAGGAGCCGGCGCGGAGGCACGCCCGCACGACGCAGGCGCCCGTCCGCCAGCTTCCGGGCCCCGATCAGGGCGGCCCGCACGATCAGCGGCGGATGGTAGAGATCCTTGTCGTGCCACAGTGGAGGATGCGGCATGTCCGGTGTCACGCGCAAGTGGCCGACCGCCCGGGCGAGCGCGTCGTCGATCTCCGGTCGCGGACGCCCGGCCAGCAACACCTGTACGGCGTAGGCGGTCTCCTCGGCCGTGCCGCCCCAGCGCCCGTAGGACCCGTCGTCGTGCTGGCTGTCCAGCACCCAGCCGACCGCCCGCTCGACCGCGGGTGCCACCTCCCGGGCGTGCTGACCGGTGAGCGCGGCGAGCACCGCGGCGGTGGCGTAGTACGGGGACGCGTGCCACCGGTCCGACCAGGAACCGTCCGGGTGCTGCAGGTCGAGGAGCCAGGCGGTCACCCGGCGGGTTACCGGCGCCGCGCGTGGGTCGGCCCCGGCCGCCAGCCGGTGCAGCGCCTCCAGCACGTGGGCGTTGGTGGTGACGGAGGCCCCGTCCTCCCCCTGCCAGGTGCAGAAGTGCGTGCCGAGGTCGTACCGGAACAGGGCGGACGGGTCGACCGGGTAGCCGAGTGCCGCCAGCGCGTACAGGGTTGCCGCGGTGGTGTCGGCGTCGGCCGGCAGGCCGGGTCCGGTGGCGGCGCCCTCGGGGCCGAGTGCCGCCCGGAGCTCGGCGGCGATCGGTTCCGCCGCCGGCACCGGAATGCCGGCCCGGGCCAGCGCGCTCAGCGCCCAGGACCGTTCGAAGACCGTGATCGGCGTGGCACAGGGGGCGGGCCCCTGGTGGCCGGCCACGGCCTCGGCCAGATATCGGACGGTGGGGTGCGCGTGCCCGGGTGGGGCGCCCAGCCAGGCCGCGGTCGCGGCGGGCGACGCGCCGATCGCGCCCACCGAGGTCGGTGCCACGGACGGCAGGCACCGGGCGGCGGGGCCGAGGACCTCCAACGCGTGGAGCAGCTTCTGCGGAATCGGTACGCCGGTGTGGACCAACCGCCGGACCGCGTCGAATCGGCGCCGGTTCATGCCGGCGGGCACGAGCGGGCGGATCCCCCGCCAGCCGGCCAGCCCCTCGGGGGGATCCGCCAGGCGCTCGCTGATCCGTTCCACCAACGCGGGAACGGTCAGGTCGCACGCCGGCAGGTCGGGCACCGGGAAGGCCGCCGGGCCGGCGATCGGGTCCAGCAGCAGGCGAAGGGCGCGGTCGACCGCCTGGCGCACACCCTGACGGGACCAACCGGCCGGCTCGTCCCGGTCCAGCGTCGCCAGCAGTCCGTCCACCGCGCTGAGGGTCGGCACGAGGGCGTAGCCTTCGGGACCGCCCCAGCCGCCGTCGGCGCGTTGGCTCGCCAGCAGGAAGCGGATCCGCTCGGCGTGGTAGGTCAGCCAGGGCGCCAGCGCGACCAGTCGGCCCGTCTCGTACGGCGAGGCGGACGAGCGGCCCAGGGGCGACGCGGCCAGGTCGGCGACCAGCCGGGCGGCCTCGGCCGCGGGATCCGGCCCGCCGTCGGCCGGGGTCTCACCACCCGGCGACCCCGCGCCGCTCACGCGACACCCCAGAAGTCGGTGGACCGGTAGAACCCGCTGGTGTGGCCGAGCTGGCGGGTGAGGTAGGCCGCCTCCCGCGGGACGTGGGGACGCACCTCCTCGACGAGCGCCATGGCCCGCCGCGTCTGGTCGGCGAGCTCGCGCTCGACGACCGACCGGTCCTCGACCAGCATGAGGGCGTTGAGATCCCCCCAGCGCAGGTCCCGATCGTAGGTGCCCAGGTCGTTCACGAGTCGGAGCGCCCGCTGCACCGCGTCGCTGGCGGCCACCAGCAGATCCAGCCGGGCGTGCGCCTCCGGCCCGCCGGTGCGGATCCAGTGCGCCACGTTGACCACCGTGCACGCCAGGTTGTCGGCGTTGGCGAGGTACCCGTCGAGGCCGGGGAGGCCGGCCCCGCTCGCGGCCGTACGCCAGTGCCACTCCCGACGCATCGCGGTCAGTGTCCGGTCCACCGCGTCCCGCCACGCGCCGCCCAGCGTGGCGAAGGCGGGTACGGCGGCCAGCTCCGCCCGCAGTTCGGCCAGGTACCGGCCCAGCGGATCGTCCGGTCCGGCCGGTGCGCCGTCCGCGACCGCGAGCTGGCGTCGCACCAGCAGGTCGAGTGCGGCGGCGGACCCGGTCTCGTGGTCGACCTGCCAGTCGAGGGCGAATCCCCACAGCACGAATCGGTTGGTGAGCCGCAGGTCCGCGGCCTCGGACCAGGGTGCGCTGAAGGCCATGGCCAGAGCGACGCTGCTGGCCAGCGCGGCGTCGAAGGGCCCGGCAGCGAAGAGACCGGGATGGTCGGCCAGGCAGCGCTGCAGGTCACGCTGCCCCTGGGCGGCGAGGGCGCAGACGCGTCCGTGCTCGAACGCCGCCCGCAGCTCGTCCGTCCCGGCGCCGAGGGACGCCAGGGGACTCATGCCGATACCCGGCGCTGGTTCGGGGTGAGCAGGAGCAGCACCCGCTCCCGCGGTCGCAGCGACGCGGCGAGCTGCGGGTTGGGCATGCCGGGGGTACGCAGCCGGTACCGGAAGCGGCTGAGCAGGGTCGCCACGATGAGCGGGGCCTCCAGCTGGAACAGGTACTGGCCGATGCACTGGTGGGCGCCGCCACCGAACGGGTAGTAGGCGTAGCGGTGGGAGCGCCGGGGGCGGTCGGGCGCGAACCGCTCCGGATCGAAGACGTCCGCCCGCTCCCAGTACCGGGCCAGCCGCTGCGTGACGTACGGGCTGAGGATGATGGTGCCGCCGGCCCGGATCCGGGTGTCGCCGATGACGTCGTCGGCGATGGCCGTCCGGGGCACCAGCCAACCCGACGGGTACATCCGGACCAACTCGTCGAGCACCATCCGGGTGTAGCGGAGCTGCCCGAGCTGCTCGCGACTGATCGGCTGGCCCGGGCTCACCACCCGGTCGATCTCGTCGTACAGCCGCGCGGCGATGTCGGGTAGCTGCTCCAGCAGGGGGAACAGCCAGGTGAGCACCACGTACGTGGTCTCCGTGGTGGTGGCGAACATGGACACCAGGTCGTCGCGGACCCGTTGCTCGCTCAGCTCCCGTCCGTCCGCGTCCCGCGCGCGTGCCAGCGTGGCCAGGATGTCGTCCTCGCCCGTCGGGTGCGCCCGCTCGGCCCGGACCAGCGGCAGCAGGATGTCGTCGATGTTCCGCACGGCCTGGCGGAAGGCCCGGTCGCCCGGCATCGGCACCGTGTCCGGCAGGAACGGGGCGAGCAGCCGGAACCGCAGCGCGGTGGCCACGGTGTCCTGCTCGGCGACGACGCGGACGCCGTCGGCGACCTTGATCTTGTCGCCGAAGAAGACCCGGATGACCGCCTGGCAGATGATCCGGGAGATCTCCGTCGCCGCATCCACGGGAGTGCCGTCCCGCGCCGGCCCCGCCAGCTCGTCGACGGCCTCACTGATCGCCCGGCTCATGTCCTCCACGACCGCGTCGATCCGCTTGGCGGCGAAGTGCGGCTGGAGCCGTCGCCGGCTGCTCTCCCACTCCGGGCCTTCGGACAGGATGCCGTCCCCGGCCAGCTTGCGGACGGACTTCCACATCATGCTGTTGCCGGCCCGGGTGTAGTTGGCGGCGTTGTCCCGCAGCACGTGCTGGACGTGCGCCGGCTCGGCAACCAGGTACGGGCGGATCGTGCCGAGATTCAGCTGGACGACCTGGCCCGGCGCGTTGTCGGCGAGGCCGACCAGGGTGCCCAGCGGGTCCCTGAGCAGCCCGCGCAGCGTGCGGTGCAGGGGTGCGATGTTCGCTCGGCGGGCCAGGGCCCGGGACGCTGTTGCCTCAGCCATGGCTCACCTGCACGGGTTCCTCCTTCGGACGACCGCCCCCGGCGAAGGCGCCGGCCCGCTCACTCGTGGTGCACGGGCCATCGCGGAGAGCATGCCATCCGCAAGGCTGATCTTGCCAGAGCAAACTGAAGACCATTCAGGATGTGCTCCACAGAGGATTCCCACACCTGCCCCGGGCCGCGCACCGATCGACCACCGCCACTCGCCGTCGCGCCCGGCGCCCCGGCCGTGGTGACCAGGCGCGGCTTCCTCGGCAGCGGCCTGGTCGTCGCGGTGACGGCGGCGGAACCACCCCGTACGCGCGCCGCCCAGCCGGCCGGGCGGCGGGCGCGACCCGCTGTGGCGGGGAGAACCCGGGCGCGCCCGGCCCCCCTGTGCCAAGCTTCGGGGCATGGACGACAAGACCATCCTGAACCGGATCTCCGAACTCGTGGACGAGGAGCACCGGCTGCGCGCGGCCGCGCAGGAGAACGAGGCCGGCACCGACGACGCGGCGCGCGAGCGGCTGCGCGCGCTGGAGGAGTCCCTCGACCAGTGCTGGGACCTGCTGCGCCGCCGCCGGGCGGCCCGCCAGGCGCACGGCGACCCGGACGCCCAGGGCGAGCGCCCCCTCTCCGAGGTCGAGCGCTACCTCCAGTGACCTGCGCTCCCCGGCTCGATCGGGGAGCACCTGCCGACGTCCCGGGCGGGGGTTCCCCGCCCGGGACGCGGCGCGCTCAGCGCAGCCCCGCCTCCCGCAGCAGCAGCCCGGTCAGCTCGGCCGGGTCGGCGGCCGCCGCGGGCAGCCCCCTGGCGGCGAACCAGGTGCCGACCACCCGGACGTCCCGGGCGAGGAACTCCGGCCCCTGCGGGTTCGCCACCACGTCGACCACCTGCGGCAGGTCGATCATGACGAGCCGCCGCCGGTGCACCAGCAGGTTGTACGGCGACAGGTCGCCGTGCGCGTACCCGGCCCGGGCGAGCACGACCAGGGCGTCGACCAGTTGCTCCCACAGGTCGCGCAGCTCGGCGGCGTCGGGACGGAGCTGGGCCAGCCGGGGCGCGGCCTGCCCCTCCTCGGCGTCCCCGACGAACTCCAGCATCAGCTCGGTGCCGAGCAGCTGCACCGGATACGGCACGGCGATCCGCCCGGAGGCGGCGCCGATCTCCCAGAGCCGGGCCAGGGCGGCGAACTCGGCCGCCGCCCACTGCCCGGCGATCATCTGCCGGCCGAACGCGGTCCGGCCGACCATCGCCCGCATCTCCCGGGACCGGCGGACCCGGCGTCCCTCGAGGTAGCCGGCATCCCGGTGGAAGAGCCGGTGCTGGGGGTCCCGGTAGCGCTTGGCCGCCAGCAGGCAGGAGCGGTCGGTGTCCGGCACGGCCCGGCGGACCAGGTGGACGTCCGCCTCCTTGCCGGTCTTGAGCACGCCGAGCTCGGTGTCCCTGGCGGCCAGCTCGGTGACCAGCCACGCGGGATGGGGTTCGGGCCCGTGCACGGCCTCGTCCCAGGAGGACCAGGCGTCCTCGGGGTCGGGCTCGTCGTCGGGCTCGGCCAGGACCGGCTCGGCGTGCCGGCCCCGCTTCAGGAAGTACGGTTCGTCGTCGTCGAAGCGGCTCTTGCCGCGGCCACGGCGCTGCGGCGCCGGGAAGTCGTGTTCACGCACGGGTGGGTTGATCCTTCGATCGAGGCTGGTGGAGGCAGGTGGAACGACCCTGCAAAGACGGCCATGACCGACCTCCTCTCCTCGACCGGGCACCGCCCGGCTGCGCCCTCGCGCGGCCCCATGCTCACCGGCGGGCGCGGGCGGGTCAACCGAATTAACCGGCCAGGACCGCGGCCACCGCGGCGATCAGCCCGTCCGCCGTACGGGTGGGCGCGAACCGGGTGTCCGACCAGCGACGGCCCCGGTGCAGCCAGACGCTCGGCAGCCCGACGGCCGTCGCCCCGCCGATGTCGGCCTCGGGGCTGTCCCCCACCACCCAGGCGCCGCGCAGCGGCATCCGGACCCGTTGCGCGGCGAGCGCGAAGATCCGCGGGTTGGGCTTGCTGACCCCGGCCTCCTCGGAGATCACCCAGTCGGCCACGTACCGGTCCAGGCCGGTGCGGCGGATCGTCGCCTCCTGCTGGCGCACCGCGCCGTTGGCGACCACCACCGGCACCCAGCCGGCGTCGTCGGCGATCCGCAGCGCGCAGGCGACCAGCGGGTCCAGCCGGACGTTCGCCACCACCCCGTCGTGCAGCTCCTCGACCAGGTCGATGGAGGGGATGCGCAGCGCGTACCGGTCCCGGATGGCGTCCGCGACGTCCCACCGGTCGGTGAGCCCGTCCGCGTCCACGGAGAGCAACCAGTCGATGTCGCCGGGTGGCGCGCCGATGCCCTCCAGGAAGCGCTCACCCCAGGCGCGGAACGGCCGCTCGCGGTCGAGCAGGGTGTTGTCCAGGTCGAGCAGGAGCAACGGCACTCGGGCACCTTACGGGACCGGGGTGTACCACCGACAGAGCCGAGGGGGCTGCGCGCCGTCCGTCAGGCGCGCAGTGTCGTTCGGGGGAGCCCCTGGTCGGGCAGGCGGTCGGCGAGCATGGTGTGCGCGGCACGGGTGGCCGCCAGGGCCGCCGGGTCGAGCGTGGCCACCAGCACGTCCTCCCCGGTGTCCGCGCCCCGGGCCAGGGGCCGCCCCTCCGGGTCGTACACCGCGGCGCCGCCGTTGAACCGCCACGGGTCGGCCCCGTCGACGGCGTTGGCGAAGACCACGTACATGGTGTTGTCCAGGGCGCGGGCAGCGTAGTAGAGGTCGCGCCGGTGGGCCGAGCCGGCCAGGTAGCCGCTCGGACAGAGGTAGCCGTGCGCCTGGTCGTCGGCGGCGGCCCGGCCGTGCTCGGGGAAGCAGCCGTCGTAGCAGATGCCGAGGCCGAACCGCCAGTCGTCGACCACCAGGGTGGCACCCCGCCGGCCGGCGTCGAACAGCTCGCGCTCGCCGCTCCAGAGCTGCTGCTTGTCGTACGCCGCGCGCACGCCGCCCGCCGGGTCGACCACCAGGGCGGAGATGGTGCGCCGCCCGTCGGGGTGCCGGACCGCCGCGCCCACCACCACGGTGCTCCCGCCGTCCCGGGCGGCCGCCCGCAGCGGGTCCAGTCGCGGGTCGTCGACCCGGCCGTCCCCGTCGGCGAGCACGTCGGTGCCGGCCGGGTCGGCGGCCAGGGTCGGCGGGTGGTACGCCGGCAGGTACAGCTCGGGCAGCACGACGACGCGCGCGCCACCGGCCCGGCCGACCAGGCGGGCGCCGGCGGCGGCGTTGCCGGCGACGTCGCCGGGGACCGGGGTGGCCTGCACGGCGGCCACGGTCAACGGGCGGGCGGGAAGCGGGGCGGCCTCGGTCACCGGCCGATCCTAACCGGATCACGCCGCGGGCCGATCATGCGAAACCGCATCTCAAGCCGTACGTACGGTTTGCATCCATCGGGGGTACCTGGGACGATCGGTGCGTGCCCAGAGTAAGTCAGGATCAGCTCGACGCGCGCCGGCAGGAGATTCTCGCCGCCGCGCGGGCGTGTTTCGCCCGGCACGGCTACGAGGGCGCCACCGTCCGACGCCTGGAGGAGGCCACCGGCCTCTCCCGGGGCGCGATCTTCCACCACTTCCGGGACAAGGACTCGCTCTTCCTCGCGGTCGCCGAGGACGACGCCGCGGTCATGGTGGAGACCGTCGCCCGCAACGGCCTGGTCCAGGTGATGCGGGACCTGCTCGCCCGGGCGGTGTCCCCGGACACCACCGGCTGGCTCGGCAGCCAGCTGGAGGTCTCCCGGCGGCTGCGCACCGACCCGGCGTTCGCCAAGCGCTGGGCGGAACGCTCCGCGGCCATCGCCGAGGCCACCCGGGAGCGCCTGCTGCGCCAGCGGGAGGCCGGGGTGCTCCGCGACGACGTCCCCATCGACGTGCTCGCCCAGTTCCTGGAGCTGGCGTACGACGGGTTGGTGCTGCACCTGGCGATGGGCCGCCCGGCCGGCGACCTGGGCCGGGTGCTGGACCTGGTCGAGGAGGCCGTCCGCCGGCACTGACCGCCGGTCTCGGTCCGGTAACTCGCCCGACGGGCCGGATCACCGCTGGCGGGGCTGCTCCACAATGGGCCGCGATCCCCTCGCGACAGGAGCAGAGCATGACCGTCCTCGCCGCACCGGGCGACACCTGGGGCATCCCCGGCCCGGTCTTCCTGCGCTGGTACCTCCTGGCCGCGGCCGTGCTGGTGGTGGGCACCCTGGTCCACCGGTTCCGCGGGCTGGCCGGCCCGGCCGTCGACAGCGGCGGGCAGCTCGGTCCGCAGCAGGTCGCCTACCTCAACGGCGGCGACCAGCTCGCCGTCTGGACCGCGCTCGGCGGGCTGCGCCGGGCCGGGGCGGTCGGCGTGCATCCCGACCGGCGGATCGTCGTCGGCGGCCCGCTGCCGGCCGGGGTCACCCCCCTGGACCAGGCCATCCATCAGGCGGCCACGCGGGGCGTGCACTCCCGGGAGCTGCGCCGTGACGAGTGGGTGGTCCGCGCCGTCGACCAGCTCCGCGACGGTCTCGAGCAGCGCGGGCTGGCGCTGAGCAAGGACCGGCGGGCGGCGCTGCGGCGCGGGCCGATGCTGATCGGCGCCCTCCTGGCGCTCGGCGTGATCCGGGCCTTCGTCGGCGTGTCGAACGGCCGCCCGGCCGGCTTCCTGATGCTCGGCATGGTCCCGCTCTTCATCGCGTTCCTGCTGCTCAGCCGGGTGCCGTGGCGGACCCGGGCCGCCGACCGGGCGCTGCGCGACCTGCGCCGCCGGCACAGCTGGCTGCGCCCCTCCGCCGCTCCGGCGTACGCCACCTACGGCCCGTCGGACGCGGCGATGGGGGTGGCCCTGTTCGGCACCGCCACCATCTGGGCCATGGACCCGGGCTTCGCCGAGCAGGCCGAGATCCAGCGCCAGGCGATCGGCGCGAGTGGCTCCTCGGGCAGTTCCTGCGGGGGTGGCAGCTCCTGCGGCGGGGGCAGTTCCTGCGGTGGCGGCAGCTCCTGCGGTGGCGGCGGCTGCGGCGGGGGCGGGTGCGGCGGATGACCGGCCCGGCGACCCGACCCGCCACGAACGGTCCCGTGACCGGGCCCGCCCCGGCCGGTCCCCGGCCGGACCCGACACCCGCCTCCGTCCCGGTGGCGCCGGGCCGGCCGGGGGCGGGGCCGTCCGGCGTCGGCATCGGCTGGCGGCCGGAGATCGAGGGCTTCGTGGCCGGCCTGCCCGGGCTGCGCTTCGTCGAGGTGGTGGCGGAGACCGTCGCGCCGGGCGGCCCGCTCCCGGACGGGCTCGCCGCGCTGCGCGGGCGCGGCGTCACCGTCGTACCCCACGGGGTGAAGCTCTCCCTCGGCGGCGCCGAGCCGGTCGACCCGGCCCGGGTGGCGCACCTGGCCGGGGTGGCCGCGGCGGTGGACGCGCCACTGGTCAGCGAGCACATCGCGTTCGTCCGGGCCGGCGGCGTGGAGGCCGGTCACCTGCTGCCGCTGCCCCGCAGCCGGGAGGCGGTCGCCGCGGTGGTGGCGAACGTCCGGCGGGCCCAGGCCGAGCTGCCGGTGCCGCTGGCGTTGGAACCGATCGCCGCGCTCTTCGACTGGCCGGACGACGAGCTGGACGAGGCCGACTTCCTCACCGAGATCCTCGACGCCACCGGGGCGCTGCTGCTGCTCGACGTCGCCAACGTGCACGCCAACGCGCGTAACCGGGGCGGCGATCCGCTCGCCCTGCTGGACCGGCTGCCGCTGGACCGGGTCGCCTACGTCCACGTGGCCGGCGGCGCCGAGCAGGGCGGCTTCTACCACGACACGCACACCGACCCGGTCCCCGCCGAGGTGCTCGACCTGGTCCGCGAGCTGTGCGCGCGGCACCGCCCGCCGGCGCTGCTGCTGGAACGCGACGGCCACTACCCGGCCGCCGGCGAGCTGCGCGGGGAGCTGGACGCGCTGGCCGCCGCGTCCGGCTTTCCGGTGGTCACGTGACCGCCCCGGCCGGGCCGCCGTCGCCCGCGGGCGCCGGTGGCAGCCTGGCGGCGCGGCAGGCGGAGCTGGTCGCCGCGCTGGTCGCCGGGGGCCCGCTGCCACCCGGGTTCGCCCCGGAGCCGGTCGAGGCCGCCCGCCGCGCGCTGCTGCGCAAACGGGCCGGCGACGTGGCACGTCACTGGCCGCTGCTGGCCGCCGGTCTCGGCGCCGGGTGGCCGGCCACGTTCGCGAGCTGGGCGGGCGATCGCCCCACCAACGGGTCGCTGCGCGACGGCTGGGACCTGGCCCGGGAGCTGCGGGACCGGGGCGCGCTGCCGCCGTTGGGCGCCGAGGAACTGGTCGCCCGCGAGGCGGCCAGCCGCTACGACGGCCGTACCACGCCCCGGCCGCGCCGGCTGCCCGCCGTCGCCCGGGCCGGCGGCGCCGTCGCGGTGCAGGTCGCCGGTCGGGTACGCCTGCTCCGTCCCGCCGACCGCTGAGTCGAGGTGGCAGGCCCACCCGGCATACGGCAGGATCGGCGTCATGGATCTCGGACTCGCCGACCGGGTGTACGTGCTGACGGGCGCCTCCGGTGGCCTCGGCTTCGCCACCGCGGAACACCTCGTTGCCGACGGCGCCCGGGTGGTGATCTCGGCCCGCGACCCGGACCGGGTGGCGGCGGCGGTCGAGGCCCTCGGCGGGCCGGAGCGGGCGATCGGACTGCCCGCCGACCTGAGCGACCCGGGCGCCCCGGACCGGCTGGTGGCGCTGGCCTGCCAGCGCTTCGGCCGGCTCGACGGGGCACTGATCTCGGTGGGCGGGCCGCCCCAGGGGAGCGCCGCCCGGGTGACCGACGAGCAGTGGCGGGATTCCTTCGAGACGGTCTTCCTGGGCAGTGTGCGCATGGCCCGGCGGGTGGCCGCCGCGCTCACCGACGGCGGCGCGATCGGGCTGGTCCTCTCCACCTCGGCCCGGAGCCCGCTGCCCGGACTCGGCATCTCCAACGGCCTGCGCCCCGGCCTGGCCGGGGTGGCCAAGGACATCGCCGACGAGTACGGTCCGCGCGGCGTACGGGTGGTGTCCCTGCTGCCCGGGCGGATCATGACCGACCGGAACCGGCAGCTCCTCGCGGCCAGCGGCAACGCGGAACGGGCCCGCGCCGAGGCGGAGGCGGGCATCCCGCTGCGCCGGATCGGCGACCCGGCCGAGTTCGGCCGGGTCGCGGCCTTCCTGCTCTCCCCCGCCGCCAGCTACGTCACCGGGGTGACCGTGCCGGTCGACGGCGGCGCGCTGCGCGGCCTGTGACGCCGCGCGCGGGCGACGGCGGCCCGCCGTCCCCACGCCGCCGACCGGCCCGACCGGCGGACGGCACGACCGAGCCGGCCCACACCGGCGACGCGACCCGACCGGCCCGCGCCGGCCGGTCGGCCACCCCCGCCCGAGGCGCGACGGAGGCGGCCCGGCGCTATCCCCGGCCGACGAAGGAGCAGCTCGCGGCGGCGGCCGACAAGCTGCTGCCGGACGTCATCGCGCCCGGGCTGGACGTGCTCTTCGTCGGCATCAACCCGGGACTCTGGTCGGCGGCGACCGGCTGGCACTTCGCCCGGCCGGGCAACCGGTTCTGGCCGGCGCTGCACCGGGGCGGCTTCACCCCGCGCCAGCTGCACCCCAGCGAGCAGGACGAGCTACCCGCCCTCGGGCTGGGCATCACCAACCTGGTGGCCCGGGCCAGCGCCCGCGCCGAGGAGCTGTCCGCCGAGGAGCTGGTGGCCGGCGCGCAGGCGCTGGCCGGCAAGGCCGAGCGGTACCGGCCATGCTGGGTGGCGGTGGTCGGGGTGACCGCGTACCGGATCGGGTTCGCCCGGCCCAAGGCGGGCTTCGGCCCGCAGCCGGAGCGGCTCGGCCCGGCCCGGCTCTGGGTGCTGCCCAACCCGAGCGGCCTGAACGCCCACTTCACCCCGGAGACGCTCGGCGCCGCCTTCGCCGAGCTGCACGCCGCGGTGACCGGGACGGTCTAGCGGCCCAGGCCGCGTCCTGTCGATCATGCCGGTGCGAGGCGGAGTCCAGGCGGCGATCCGGCAAGGCGGAGGTTCGCCCGGATACCGGTGTTGTATCCGGGCGAATCGACAACGCCGCCGGTCGTCGCCTGGGCCCGCCGCAGCCCGGAAATGATCGGCAGGACACGGCCTAGTTGGCCGCGGCGGGCGGCAACGCCTCCTGCGCCACGTACGTGCCGAGCGGGACCGTGGTCACCACCGGCTCCGACTGCTCCGGCTCGGCGTACGGGGCGGGCGAGTCGGTGACCGCGAACTGGGTGCGGTAGAGCTCGGCGTAGAGGCCGCCGACGGCGACCAGCTCCTCGTGCCGGCCGCGCTCGACGATCCGCCCCTCGTCGAGGACGAGGATCTGGTCGGCGTCGCGGACGGTGGAGAGCCGGTGCGCGATCACCAGCGCGGTACGCCCGGTCAGCGCCACCGACAGCGCTCGCTGCACCGCCGCCTCACTCTCTGAGTCCAGGTGTGCGGTGGCCTCGTCGAGGATGACGATGGACGGGGCCTTGAGCAGGAGCCGGGCGATGGCGATGCGCTGCTTCTCGCCGCCGGAGAAGCGGTAGCCCCGCTCGCCGACCGTGGTGTCGAGCCCGTCGGGCAGCGCCCGGACCAGGTCGGCGACCTGCGCGCCCGCCAGCGCCGCCCAGATCTCGTCGTCGGTGGCGTCCGGCTTGGCGTAGCGCAGGTTCTCCCGGATGGTCTCGTGGAACAGGTGGGAGTCCTGGGTGACCACGCCGATCTCGTCGCGCAGCGAGGCGAGGGTTGCGTCCCGGACGTCGACGCCGCCCACCAGCACCTGGCCGTCGGTGACGTCGTAGATCCGGGAGATCAGCATGGACAGCGTCGACTTGCCGGCGCCGGACGGGCCGACCAGGGCCACCATCTGCCCGGGCTCGACGCTGAACGAGACGCCCTTGAGCACCGGCTCGTTGACCGTACGGTCCAGCGCGGCGACCTCCTCCAGCGAGGCCAGCGACACCTCGGCGGCGCTCGGGTAGCGGAACCGCACGTCGCGAAACTCCACCCGGCCGCTGCCCCGGGGCACCGGCACCGCCTCGGGCTTCTCCTCGATGCCGGGCCGCAGGTCGAGCACCTCGAAGACCCGGTCGAACGAGACCAGCGCGCTCATCACGTCGACCCGGACGTTGGACAGCGCGGTGAGCGGCCCGTACAGGCGGGTGAGCAGCAGCGCCAGCTTGACCACGGTGCCCGCGCTGACCGCGCCGGTGACGGCGAGCCAGCCGCCCAGGCCGTACGTGAGGGCCTGAGCGAGCGAGGCGACCAGCAGCATGGCCACGAAGAAGGTCCGCGAGTACATCGCGGACTGGATGCCGATGTCCCGGACCCGCTCGGCGCGGCGGGCGAACCGGTCCGCCTCCACCTCGGGCGAGCCGAAGAGTTTGACCAGCAGCGCGCCGGCGACGCCGAAGCGCTCGGTCATGGTGGCGTTCATCTTGGCGTCGAGGTTGTACGACTCGCGGGTGATCTCGGCCAGCCGCCGGCCGACCCGGCGGGCCGGGATGATGAAGATCGGCAGCAGGACCAGTGCCAGCACGGTGATCTGCCAGGACAGCACCAGCATCGCACCGGCGGTGAGCACCAGCTGGATGACGTTGCTGACCACCCCGGACAGGGTCGAGGTGAAGGCGCGCTGCGCGCCGAGCACGTCGTTGTTGAGCCGGCTGACCAGCGCGCCGGTCTGGGTCCGGGTGAAGAACTGCAGCGGCATCCGCTGCACGTGGTCGTAGACCCGGGTGCGCAGGTCGAGGATGATGCCCTCGCCGATCCGCGCCGAGTACCAGCGCTGGGCCAGCGAGAAGAGCGCGTCGGCGACCGCCAGCGCGGCGATGATCAGGGCGAGCCGGACCACGGTCGCGCCCGCGTCGGGGCCGCCGCCGGCGATCGCGTCGATGACGTCACCGGCGAGCAGCGGGGTGGCCACCCCGATCACCGCGGCGATCACCACGGTGAGCAGGAAGACCCCGATGTCCCGACGGTACGGGCGGGCGAACGCCACGATCCGCTTGGCCGTGCCGCGCTTGAGCTGGTGGGTGGAGATCTCGTCCCGGTTGCGCATCGACCGGAGCATGCTCCAGCCGCCCATGCCGCCACCGGCCATCGGGTTGGACACTCGTCACCTCCGGGTCGTCGGGCAGCCCTGCACCGTCGGGTCAATTCTCCCGACGACTACGACAACCTCGCGAGTAACCCGGATCTTCCCGAACGGTCCTTACCTATTCTCCCCGCCCGGCCAGGTCGCGCAGCCGCCGGGTCTGCGCCTCGCGCTCCGCGCGCTGCTGCTCGGCGTGGGTGCGACCGGCGGCTCCGGCGAGCAGCGCCTTGATCTCCACGATCGCGTCCCGGCTGTTGGCCAGCAGGCCGGCGGCCAGATCCCGCACTGCGGCGTCCAGCTCGGCGGTGGGCACGACCAGGGTGGCCAGACCGATCCGGTCCGCCTCGGCGGCGTCCATCCGGCGGCCGGTGGCGCAGATCTCCAGGGCACGGGAGTAGCCGACCAGCTCCACGAGGCGCTTGGTGCCGGCGAGGTCCGGGACCAGGCCGAGCGTCACCTCGGCCATGGAGAGCTTCGCGTCCGCGGCGAGCACCCGCAGGTCGCAGGCGAGGGCGAGCTGGAAGCCGGCGCCGATGGCGTGGCCCTGCACCGCGGCGATCGAGATCACGTCGGGACGGTGCAGCCAGGTGAAGCCGCCCTGGTACTCGGCGATCCGGTCGGCGCACTCCTGCTCCGGCAGGGTGGAGAGCTCGGCGAAGGAGCCCGGGCCGGAGGCACCGGCCACCGACAGGTCGAGGCCGGCGGAGAAGGCCCGCCCCTCGCCGCGCACGACGACGACCCGGACATCGCCGGGCAGATCCCGGGAGAAGTCGCTCATCGCGCGCCACATCGCCGGGGTCTGGGCGTTGAGCACGTCGGGCCGGCACAACGTGACCGTCGCGACCGGCCCGTCGCAGTGGAGTCGTACCCCGGTCGTCTCGGCGGTCACCGGACCGCCCGGGGCACGGCGCTGATGGACGACGCTGGGGGGCGGGTCACGCCTTCTTGCGGCGCCGGGCGCCGCCACGCTGCCGCAGCTGCACCCCGGACTCGGTGAGCACCCGGTGGATGAACCCGTAGGAGCGGCCGGTCGAGGCCGCGAGCGCACGGATGCTCTCCCCGGAGGTGTACCGCTTTACCAGGTCCTTGGCGAGCGTCTGACGCTCGGCCCCGACGATCCGGCGACCCTTCTCAGTGCTGGTGGCTGTGCCAGTGGCTGCCATGCTGTGTCCTCACGTCCCAGACTGTGCGGTTCGGATACGGTCCCACCTATTAGACCGCCTCGAACGATCATGCGCCAGATATCAACTATTCGCCAACCGACACGCTATGCAATGTCAGCTTCCCGATAGCGTGATCCTTCTGACCGGCCAGCCGTACCGCCCGGGTGGATCATGACGGGCCGCCCGGCCGGCCGACCCGTACGCTGCCTCGGGTGACCGAACTGCTGGCCGCGGCGGCCGCGGCCGCCCTGGTGTTCGCCGCCACCAACATCGACGACATCGTCGTGCTCACCGTGTTCTTCGTGGCCGCCCGGGGCACCGGCCGGCCCCGCCCCCGGGACATCGTGGTGGGGCAGTATCTGGGCATCGGAGCGCTGGTGGCCGCCGCGGTGGTGGCCGCCGCCGGGCTGCTGGTCGTGCCCGAGCCGTGGACCGGGCTGCTGGGCCTGCTCCCGATCGCGCTCGGCGTCCGCGCGCTGCTGAACCGGTCCGCCGCCGACGAGCCGCCGGCCGCGGTCGGCAGCCTGCTCGGGGTGGCCGGGGTGACGGTCGCCAACGGCGCCGACAACATCGCGGTGTACGTGCCGGTGTTCCGCTCCCTCGACCCCGCCGCCGGGGCGGTCTGGCTGGTGGTCTTCGCGGTGCTGGTGGCGGTCTGGTGCACGGTCGCCGCCCTGCTCGGCGGTCACCCGCGGGTGGTCGGCCTGGTCGGCCGCGCCGGCCACTGGCTGGTCCCGACCGTGTTCGTCGCCATCGGCGCGACCATCCTGGTCACCTCCGGCGTCCTCCCCCGCCTGGCCGCCCTCCTCGCCTGACCCGGCCGCCCGGGTCAGGCGAGTTCGACGAGTTCCAGCAGGTCGTCGCTCCAGGCGTCCTCGTCGCCGTCGGGGAGCAGGATGGCGCGGTCCGGCTTCAGGGCCGTGACGGCGCCGGGGTCGTGGGTGACCAGCACGATCGCTCCCGGGTAGCGGGCGATCGCGTCGAGCACCTGCTCCCGGCTGACCGGGTCGAGGTTGTTCGTCGGCTCGTCCAGCAGCAGCACGTTCGCGCCCGAGCAGACCAGGGTGGCCAGCGCCAGCCGGGTCTTCTCGCCGCCGGAGAGCACCCCGGCCGGCTTGTCGACGTCCTCGCCGGAGAAGAGGAAGGCACCGAGGATCTTGCGCAGGTCGGTGTCGGCCTGCTCCGGCGCGGCGCTGCGCATGTGCTCCAGGATGGTCCGGTCCACGTCCAGGGTCTCGTGCTCCTGGGCGTAGTAGCCGAGGCGCAGGCCGTGGCCGGGGCGTACCTCGCCGGTGTCCGGTTCGAGGAGGCCGCCGAGCATCCGCAGCAGGGTGGTCTTGCCGGCGCCGTTGAGGCCGAGGATGGCCACCCGCGAGCCGCGGTCGACCGCCACGTTGACGTCGGTGAAGATCTCCAGCGAGCCGTACGACTTGGACAGCCCGGTGGCGGTGAGCGGGGTCTTGCCGCACGGCGCCGGGGTGGGGAAACGGACCTTCGCCACCTTGTCCGCGACCCGGACCTCCTCCAGGCCGGACAGCAGCTTCTCCGCCCGGCGGGCCATGTTCTGCGCGGCGACGGTCTTGGTGGCCTTGGCCCGCATCTTGTCCGCCTGGGCCATCAGCGCGCCGGCCTTCTTCTCGGCGTTGGCCCGCTCCCGGCGGCGGCGCCGCTCGTCGGTCTCCCGCGCCTCCAGGTACGCCTTCCAGCCCAGGTTGTAGACGTCCACCACCGAGCGGGTGGCGTCAAGGAACCAGACCTTGTTGACCACCGCCTCCAGCAGCGAGGCGTCGTGGGAGATCACGATCAGGCCGCCCTTGTGGTTGGCGAGGAAGCCGCGCAGCCAGGTGATCGAGTCCGCGTCGAGGTGGTTGGTGGGCTCGTCGAGCAGCAGGATGCCGCCGCCGTTCTCCCCCGCGTCCCGGAACAGGATCCGGGCCAGCTCGATCCGGCGGCGCTGGCCGCCGGAGAGGGTGCCGATGGTCTGCGCGAGGGCGCGGTCCGGCAGCCCGAGGTTGGCGCAGATCCGGGCCGCCTCGGCCTCGGCCGCGTACCCGCCGAGCGAGGCGAACTGGTCCTCCAGCGCGCCGTAGCGGCGGACCAGACGCTCGTCGTCGGCCCCCTCGGCGAGCTTGGCCTCCAACTCCTTCATCTGCGCCATCAGCACGTCCAGCCCGCGGGCGGAGAGCACCCGGTCCCGCCCGGTGACCTCCAGGTCGCCGGTCCGCGGGTCCTGCGGGAGGTAGCCGATGTTGCTGCGCCGGTCGATCTGCCCGGCGTACGGCTGCCCCTCCCCGGCGAGGACCTTCAGGGTGGTGGTCTTGCCGGCGCCGTTACGGCCGACCAGGCCGATCCGGTCGCCCGGCTGCACCCGCAGGGTGGTGTCGGACAGCAGGATCCGGGAACCGGCGCGCAGCTCCAGGCCGGTGGCAGTGATCATTTCGAGGTACTCGCTCTCGGGGTCCGGAAAGGCTGACTCAGGGCACGCGAAAGCGCCGGCGGGTCATCAGTTCCCGTCGGCGCGGGGCGGTTCAGCCTTCGCAGCGCAGCACGGCGCCAAGTGTACCGGGCCACCCCTGGTGGTCCCCGCGGATTACCCGACAAGATCATCGGGTACCGAAAACGTCGTCCGGACCCGGTCCGGTACCGCAACCACCACAGACGGACTAATCGGTGATCGGGGTCAACATGGAGCTGAACGAGAACGCGCGGATCGACACCAGCCAGGTGGAGGATCGGCGAGGGTCCGGCGGAGGCGGCGGGATGGGCATCCCGATCCCGATCGGCGGCGGCCGGGGCGGCATCGTGGGCATCATCATCGCGGTCCTCGTCGCCCTGGTCGGCGGCGGCTTCGGCCTGAACGCGATGAACGGGGGCGGCGGCGCGGAGCAGGGTGACAACACCGCGCTGGAGCAGAAGTGCTCGGCGCAGGACGCGCTGGAGCAGCTCGACTGCCGCAACACCCTCTACGTGAACTCGATCCAGGCGTACTGGCGCACCGCCATGCCCGAGGTCTTCGGCAAGCAGTACCGGCCGTCGAAGACCGTGTTCTTCAGCCAGGCCGTGAGCACCGGCTGCGGCCAGGCCGACTCCGGCGTCGGGCCGTTCTACTGCCCGGCCGACGACCTGGTCTACATCGACCTCACCTTCTACCGGCTGCTCGCCGATCAGCTCGGCGCGGAGGGCGAGTTCGCCCAGCCGTACGTGCTGGCCCACGAGTACGGCCACCACGTGCAGGACCTGCTCGGCACCGAGGCGCAGATGCGCCGCCAGCAGCAGCGCGACCCGGACAACGCCAACGCGCTCTCGGTGAAGCTGGAGCTGCAGGCCGACTGCTACGCCGGCGCCTGGGCCAAGAACGCCACCGGCACCGCCGACGAACAGGGCCAGAAGATCTTCACCAGCATCACCGAGCAGGACATCCAGCAGGCGATCGACACCGCCGAGAAGATCGGGGACGACGCGATCCAGCAGCGCTCCGGCCGGCCGGTGAACCCGGACGAGTTCACCCACGGCACCTCCGAGCAGCGCAAGCAGTGGTTCACCAAGGGCTGGTCGACCGGCGACCCGAAGTCCTGCGACACCTTCGGTAGCGGGCAGTGAGTCCGGACGCCGGCTGAGCGGCTTCCCCCGGGGCCGTCGGCCTGTACCGCTGACACATAGCCAGCGGTCAGGCCGACGGCCCGAATCGTGAGCCGGTGCCGCCGGGTCAGCCCAGCAGGGTCACCTGGGCGGGGGTGGACCGCTGGGTGGTGGTGCCGTCACCCAACTGCCCCCCGCTGTTGTCGCCCCAGCACCACAGGCTGCCGTCGGTGCGGACCCCGCAGTTGTGGTTGGTGACGTCGAAGCCGCCGGTCCAGGTGGTGGCGGTGCCGACCTGGGTCGGCGCGAACCGGTGGGTGGTGGTGCCGTCGCCCACCTGCCCCGTGGTGTTCTTGCCCCAGCACCACAGGCTGCCGTCGGTACGGGCCGCGCACGACGTGTCACCGCTCGCGGCGCCCACCCTGCTCCAGGTGGTGGCCGTGCCGATCTGGACCGGCGCGGTCTGGTAGCTGCCGCTCACGCCCAGCTGGCCGTACCCGTTCTCACCCCAGCACCACAGGGTGCCGGACCGGACCCCGCAGGTGTGCGCGTACCCGGCCGTCACGCCGGTCCAGGTGGTCGCGGTGCCGACCTGCGCCGGCGTCGTCTGCGAGCCCAGGGTGCCGAGACCGAGCTGCCCGTCGGAGCTGTAGCCCCAGCACCAGAGCGTTCCGTCGGTGCGGACACCGCAGGTGTGCGCGAAGCCGGTCGTGACGCTCGCCCAGTTGGTCGCCGTGCCGACCTGCAGCGGGGCGGTCGCGGTGTAGGGGGAGACGCCGACGCCCAACTGGGAGGTCCGGTTGAAGCCCCAGCACCAGAGGGTGCCGTCGGTCCGCACGGCGCAGGTGTGGGCGGGGCCGGCGCTGACCCGGGCCCAGGTGGTGGCGGTGCCGACCCGCACCGGCGTGCTCCGGCTCGTGGTGGTGCCGTCACCGAGCTGGCCCCGGTAGTTCGAGCCCCAGCACCACAGCGTCCCGTCCGTCTGCACCCCGCAGGTGTGCCCGGAGCCGGCATCGACCCCGGCCCAGGTAGCGGTGCCGACCCGCGCTGGGGTGCTCCGGTTCGTGGTGCTGCCGTCGCCGAGCTGGCCGCTGTAGTTCGAGCCCCAGCACCATAGTCCCCCGTCGGCAAGGATCGCACAGGTGTGTGCGCCGCCCGCGGTGACGCTGGTGGCCGTCCCGGCGGCCAGCGCGGCGCGCTCCGCGGGGCTGACGGCGGCGGTCGCCGGGCCGACCGTCAGCGCGACGGTGAGCCCGGCGCTTGCGGTGACCATCGCCGTCGCGGCGGCGAGAAGCCGGGCCGCACGGCGCCACCGGGTCCGCAGCCGGCCGTCCTGATATCCGTTCATGTAGTTGTTCTCTCCCAACGATGTCGGTGCCTGGATGACGGAGACGGAAGCTGCCCCGGCGGGTCGCCCGGAGACCCACCACTTCGTGGCACCGACTTTATGCATCGAGTTGATTCGATGCACCATCGACGGGTTGGATTGACCGTCTTGAGGGGGATCTTTCCCGCTCAGCGGACCAGAATGTGGACCGCTCGGGCGGCGGCGACCGCAGCGACCAGCACCGCGTGCCGGGGCTCCGGCACGTCGAGCAGCCGCTCCGCCCGCAGCGCGGCGAGCGGGGCCAGCCGGCGGTCGGCCAGCACGGTGTCCACCGCCCGCCGGTCACCGCCGCAGACCAGGGCCACCAACGTCCCCGCCGCCGGCAACAGCAGCCGCACGGCCAACTCCGCCGCGTCGCCCAGGGCCGCCTTCGCCTGGTTGTCCCGGCGCCGGGCGAACCGCTGCTGCGACCAGCCGCCGGCGGCGGTGCGGCCCTGCACGTACCGGCTGTCCACCTTGGAGACCACGAGGTCGGTGCCGTCGGCCACGCCGACCGCCACCGCGCCCTTGCGGGCCAGCAGCAGCCCGAGCCGGCGGGGCGCGGCCGCCGCCGCCACGAAGCCGGCGACGTCCGCGCTCCGCGGAGCGCCGGGCGGGGTGTGCAGCTCGGCGGTGGCGCCGTCCGGGGCGGCGAGCAGCAGCCCGTACCCCTCGACCGTGGTGGTGGGGTGGCCGTGCCGGTCGGCGAAGCCCTCGACCCAGCGGGCGATCCGGCCGGGGTCGACCTCGACCCACCGGCCGCCCCCGGCCGCGGGTCGGCTGCTCATGGCACGACCGTACGGCACGGCGGGCCGGGTCGGCCCGGCGGGCGTGGCTCAGCCGGGCAGCAGGGTGGCCACCGCGAGGGCGGCGATCAGGGCGCTGGAGACCAGGCCGGTGACCAGGCGCCCGGTCGGCCCGGCCAGCGCCCGGCCGACCATGCTGCCGCCGCCGGCGACGAGCAGTTGCCAGCTCGCCGAGGCCAGGAACGCGCCGGCCGCGAAGAGCCCGGCGGTGCCCGCGTCCGGGTCGGCGGTGTCCTGGCGGCCGAGCACCAGCGCGGCGAAGTAGACCACCGTGGCCGGGTTGAGCAGGGTCAGGCCCAGCAGCACCGCGTAGGCCCGGCCGGGGCTGTTCAGCCCTCGTCCCGCGGGTGCCTCCGCGACCTCCCGGGTCCGCCGGGCGGACCAGGCCCGCCACAACCCGTGGCCGGCGAGCCCGAGCAGCACCAGCGCGGCGACCACCCGGAGGGGCCCGGCGACCGGCGCGATGACCCCGGCCAGGCCGGTGCCGCCGAGCGCGGCGACCGCCGCGTAGAGCCCGTCGGCGGTGGCCACCGCGAGCGCCGCGGCCGCGCCGACCCGGAAGCCGGTGCGGGCGCTGAGCCCGAGAATGAGGATCGCGATCGCGCCGACCGGCACGGCGACGCCGTAGCCGGCCACCAGACCGGCGAGGAACGCCCCGGTCACGACGGTGGACGGCGGGTCGAGGCGGCCGGCGGCAGGGCGCGCTGTCGGCGCGCGGCGGTGGCCGCACGGACAGGAACCTGCTTCGGGTACGCCTCGATCACGCGATCATCCTCCGCCCCACCATCCCGCCCCGCCACCCCTTTTCCCGCCCAGCACCCCACAGCCCGCGCCCCACGCCCACGCCCACGTCCGCGTGCGCGTGCGCGTGCGCGCCCAAGATCGTGCTCGATCCAGGATCGAGTGGCCTCCAACGCACAACGAGGCCACCACATCCAGGATCGAGCGGGATCTTGCCGAGGACCCGGGCGCTGATTCACGGAAAGAGGGCGCATTCCGCGGGGAATACGGCCGCTTTCCGTGAATCAGGCCGCGGAGCGCAGGGGGACGGCCTCCGCAGACGCGTCGAGCGCGACGCCCCGGGAGGGGTGTCGCGCTCGACGGGTGACCGAGTGTCGGTCAGACGTTGAAGCCGAGGGAGCGGAGCTGGTCGCGCCCCTCGTCGGTGATCTTGTCGGGGCCCCACGGCGGCAGCCACACCCAGTTGATCCGGATGTCGTTGACCAGCCCACCGCCCGGACCGGTGGTCAGCGCCTGCCGGGCCTGGTCCTCGATCACGTCGGTCAGCGGGCAGGCCGCCGAGGTCAGCGTCATGTCCAGGGTGGCCACGTTCTCGTCGTCGACGTGGATGCCGTACACCAGACCCAGGTCGACCACGTTGATGCCCAGCTCGGGGTCGACGACGTCCTTCATCGCCTCCTCGATGTCACCGATCGCGGCCTTGCCACCGGCCGCCGGCGTGGTGGCGGTCTCCTCGCTCATGCCTTCACCTCCGGGCTCACGCCCACCCCGGCGCGTGCCGCGGCGTCCTTGAACGCCATCCACGACAGCAACGCGCACTTCACCCGGGCCGGGTAGCGCGCGACACCCGCGAACGCCACCCCGTCTCCGAGTACGTCCTCGTCCGGCGTGACCTGGCCACGCCCGGACATCAACTCGACGAACGCCTCGTGCACCACCGCGGCGTCGTCCGCGGCCCGGCCGCGCAGCAGCTCGTGCAGCACGCTCGCCGAAGCCTGGCTGATCGAGCAGCCCATCCCGTCGTACGAGATGTCGGTGAACACCTTGCCGTCGGTGGCCACCCGCACGGTGATCTCGTCGCCGCAGGTCGGGTTGACGTGGTGCGCCTCGCCGACCCGGGCGGCCGGGTCCGTCGCGTCCCGCAGGCCGCGGCCGTGCGGGTGCTTGTAGTGGTCCAGGATGATCTCCTGGTAGAGCTGGTCGAGCTGCATCAGTCGAACACCTTCCGCACCTGCTCGAGACCGGCCACCAGCGCGTCGATCTCCTCCGTGGTGGTGTACAGGTAGAACGACGCCCGGGTCATGGCCGGCACCCCGAACCGGGTGCACACCGGCTTCGCGCAGTGGTGCCCCACCCGTACCTGCACGCCGAGCGAGTCGAGCACCTGCCCGACGTCGTGCGGGTGCACGTCGCCCAGCGCGAACGAGATCGTCCCGCCCCGGCCGACCGGCACGTTCGGCCCGAAGATCCGCAGCCCCGGCACGGTGGCGAGGGCGTCCAGCGCGTACGCCGTCAGCTCCTTCTCGTGCCACTGGATGGCGCGCATCCCGATCCCGTTGAGGTAGTCCACCGCCGCGCCGAGCGCCACCGCCTCGGCGATCGGCGGGGTGCCCGCCTCGAACCGGGCCGGTGGCGGGGCGAACGTCGACCGCGCCATCGTCACGGTCTCGATCATCGAGCCGCCGCCGAGCACCGGCGGCATCGCCGCGAGCAGCTCGGACCGCCCCCAGAGCACGCCGACGCCGGTCGGGCCGCACATCTTGTGGCCGGTGAAGACGATGAAGTCGGCGTCGTAGTCGACCACGTCCATCGGCATGTGCGGCACCGACTGCGAGCAGTCGAGCAGCAGCAGGGCGCCCACCTCACGGACTCGCTGGGTGATCCGCCCGGTGGCGTTGACCGTGCCGAGGATGTTGGACATGTGCACCAGCGAGACGATCTTCGTCCGCTCGGTGACCAGGTCGTCCAGCCCGGACTCGTCCAGCCGGCCGTGCTCGGTGACCGGGAACCAGCGCAGGGTCGCGCCGGTCCGCTCCGCGAGGAGCTGCCACGGGACGATGTTCGAGTGGTGCTCCATCTCGGAGATCACGATCTCGTCGCCCGGGCCGATCCGGAACCGCGGGTCGGCGTCGGGCCGCAGCGAGGCGTTGGAGAACGCGTACGCCACCAGGTTGATCGCCTCGGTGGAGTTCTTGGTGAAGACGACCTCGTCCGCGCTCGGCGCGTTGATGAACGCGGCGATCTTCGCCCGCGCCCCCTCGTACGCCTCGGTCGCCTCGGTGCCCAGGGTGTGCACCGAGCGCGACACGTTCGCGTTGTGCCGCGCGTAGTGCTCGGCGAGCACGTCGAGCACCTGCCGCGGTTTGTGCGAGGTGTTGGCGCTGTCGAGATAGACCAGCCGATGGCCGTTGATCTCCCGGTCCAGGATCGGGAAGTCGGCGCGCACCGTGTCCACGTCGAAACGCGGCACGTCGTCGTACTGCGGCATCCCCTGCGGGATGGCGATGGTGGTCATCTCGCGGCCCCTTGTCCTACGTCAGGCCCGCGCCGAACCGGCCCCGGCGACGTACCGCTCGTAGCCCTCTTCCTCGAGCTTGTCGGCCAGCTCCGGGCCGCCCTGCTCGACGATGCGGCCCGCGACGAAGACGTGCACGAAGTCCGGCTTGATGTAGCGCAGGATGCGGGTGTAGTGGGTGATCAGCAGCAGGCCGGTGTCGCCGGTGTCGCGGACCCGGTTCACGCCCTCGCTGACCACGCGCAGCGCGTCCACGTCGAGGCCGGAGTCGGTCTCGTCGAGGATCGCCATCTTCGGCTTGAGCAGCTCCAGCTGCACGATCTCGTGCCGCTTCTTCTCGCCACCTGAGAAGCCCTCGTTGACGTTGCGCTGGGCGAACGCCGGGTCCATCTGGAGCTTCTCCATGGCGCCGCGCAGCTCGCCGGCCCAGGTGCGCAGCTTCGGCGCCTCGCCGTCGATGGCGGTCTTGGCGGTACGCAGGAAGTTGGCGACCGAGACGCCGGGCACCTCGACCGGGTACTGCATGGCCAGGAAGAGGCCGGCGCGGGCCCGCTCGTCGACGGACATGGCCAGCACGTCCTCGCCGTCGAGGGTCACCGAGCCGCCGGTGATCTCGTACTTGGGGTGGCCGGCGATCGAGTACGCCAGGGTCGACTTGCCGGAGCCGTTCGGGCCCATGATCGCGTGGGTCTCGCCCGACTTCACGGTGAGGTCGACACCGGCCAGGATCGGCTTGAGCTCACCCTCGGGCAGCTTGACCGACACCTTCAGGTCGCGGATCTCCAGGGTGCTCATTATCGGGTCACTCCATTGCTCGGCGTCAGACTGACGTAGATGTCGCCGTCGCGGACTTCGACGGGGTAGACGGGAACGGGTTCGGTCGCGGGCAGCCCGGTGGGCTCACCGGTACGCAGGTCGAAACGGGATCCGTGCAGCCAGCATTCCAGCGTGCAGCCGTCGACCTCGCCCTCGGAGAGGGCCACGGCGGCGTGCGAGCACTCGTCGTACACGGCGTAGAAGTTGTCGTCCTCGGCGTGCACGATCGCCAGCTGGGTGCCGTCGACGTCGGCGCTGATCGCGGTGCCCTTCGGCACGTCCTCGGTCGAACAGATCTTGATCATCAGGCGCCGGCCTTGGTCAGGCGGGCCTCGATCGCGTCACCGAGCCGCTCGCGCAGCTCCTCGACCGGGATCTTGTTGATCAGCTCGGCGAAGAAGCCGCGGACCACCAGGCGGCGGGCCTCCTCCGCCGGGATGCCGCGGGCCATCAGGTAGAAGAGCTGCTCGTCGTCGAAGCGGCCGGTCGCGCTCGCGTGGCCGGCGCCGGCGATCTCGCCGGTCTCGATCTCCAGGTTCGGTACGGAGTCCGCCCGCGCGCCGTCGGTCAGCAGCAGGTTCCGGTTGATCTCGTACGTGTCGGTGCCGGTCGCCTCGGCCCGGATCAGCACGTCACCGACCCAGACGGTGTGCGCGCTGTCGCCCTGCAGGGCGCCCCGGTAGCCGACGTAGCTGCGGCAGTCCGGCACGGTGTGGTCGACCAGCTGCCGGTGCTCCAGGTGCTGCCCGGAGTCGGCGAAGTAGAGGCCGTACAGCTCGGCCTCGCCGCCCCGGTCGGCGTACTCCACCGAGGTGTACTGCCGGACCAGGTCACCGCCGAGGCTGACCTGGACGTGGACCACCTTGGCGTCCCGGCCCAGCTTGACCTTGAGGTGCTGCGCCTGCACCGCGTCGTCGGCCCAGTCGGCGATGGTGACCAGGGTCAGCTTCGCGCCGTCGGCCACGGCCACCTCGACGTTGTCGGCGAGGGTGGCCGAGCCGGCGTGCTCGAGCACCAGGGTCACCTCGGCGAACCGGCCCACCTCGACGAAGGTGTGGCCGAAGGCGAGCGCGTCGGCGCTCTCGCCGACCACCCGCAGGCGCACCGGCGCCTCGACCACGGCGTCCCGCGCGACCTGCACCAGCAGCGCCTGCTCGACGCCGCCGTACGCCAGCGCGCTGACCCGGTCGAACGGGGTGAGCACACTGCCGACCCGCGGGTCGTCCTTGCCGACGCGCCCCACGGTGACGCCATCCGGCAGGTCGGCGTACTCGTGGCGGACCGTGCCGGTCGCGGCCTGCGCGCCGCCGGCCAAACCGCGGAGGCGCTTGAGCGGGGTGAAACGCCACTCCTCCTCCAGGCCGGTGAGGGTCGGGAAGTCGGCGACGTCGTACGAGCGGAGCGCCTGCGACTTGGTGGCGGGCGGCGCGGAAGCCTGGGTAGTCATCTCTTCCTTGGTCTGTTCTGCGATTAATCGGAGGGTTGGGTCGGGGTCCCGCGCGGCCCGGCCCGACGGGTCCGGGTTCGCGGGGCCCGGCCCGCCGGATCGGGGCTCGCGGCCGGCGTCAGCCGACCGCGCCCTCCATCTGGAGCTCGATCAGGCGGTTGAGCTCCAGGGCGTACTCCATCGGGAGCTCCTTGGCGATCGGCTCGATGAAGCCGCGCACGATCATCGCCATCGCCTCGTCCTCGCTCAGGCCCCGGCTCATCAGGTAGAAGAGCTGGTCCTCGCTGACCTTGGAGACGGTCGCCTCGTGCCCCATCGACACGTCGTCCTCGCGGATGTCGACGTACGGGTAGGTGTCGGAGCGGGAGATGGTGTCGACCAGCAGCGCGTCGCACTTGACCGTGCTGCGGCTGTTGGTCGAACCCTCCAGCACCTGCACCAGGCCGCGGTAGGAGGTGCGGCCGCCGCCCCGGGCGATCGACTTCGACACGATGGTCGAGGAGGTGTGCGGCGCGGCGTGCACCATCTTGGCGCCGGCGTCCTGGTGCTGGCCCTCGCCAGCCATGGCCACCGAGAGCACCTCGCCCTTGGCGTGCTCGCCGGTCATGTAGACCGCCGGGTACTTCATGGTCACCTTGGAGCCGATGTTGCCGTCGATCCACTCCATGGTCGCGCCCTCGTGGCAGACGGCGCGCTTGGTGACCAGGTTGTAGACGTTGTTCGACCAGTTCTGGATGGTCGTGTAGCGGCAGCGCGCGTTCTTCTTGACGATGATCTCCACCACGGCGCTGTGCAGCGAGTCCGAGGAGTAGATGGGCGCGGTGCAGCCCTCGACGTAGTGCACGTACGCGCCCTCGTCGACGATGATCAGCGTCCGCTCGAACTGGCCCATGTTCTCCGTGTTGATCCGGAAGTAGGCCTGCAGCGGGATCTCCACGTGCACGCCCTTCGGCACGTAGATGAACGAGCCACCGGACCAGACGGAGGTGTTCAGCGCGGCGAACTTGTTGTCGCCGACCGGGATCACCGTGCCGAAGTACTCCTTGAACAGGTCCTCGTGCTCCTTGAGGGCGGTGTCGGTGTCGAGGAAGACGACGCCCTGCTCCTCGAGGTCCTCGCGGATCTTGTGGTAGACGACCTCGGACTCGTACTGGGCCGCGACACCGGCGATCAGCCGCTGCTTCTCCGCCTCGGGGATGCCCAGCTTGTCGTAGGTGTTCTTGATGTCCTCGGGCAGGTCCTCCCAGCTGGCGGCCTGCTTCTCGGTGGACCGGACGAAGTACTTGATGTTGCCGAAGTCGATCCCGGTGAGGTCCGCGCCCCACGCCGGCATCGGCTTGCGGTCGAACAGCCGCAGGCCCTTCAGGCGCAGGTCGAGCATCCAGGCCGGCTCGTTCTTCTTCGCCGAGATGTCCCGCACCACCGCCTCGTTGAGGCCGCGCTGGGCGGACGCCCCGGCGACGTCGGGGTCGGCCCAGCCGTACTCGTAGCGACCGAGGGCGGCGAGCTGCTCCTCCTGGGTCAGGGGCTGGACGATCTGCTCGGTCATTTATCTGTCCTCACAGTGGTGACGGTGTTACGGGACTGGGCCGGGATGTGCGTGGTGCACACCCCGTCGCCGTGCGCGATGGTGGCCAGGCGCTGCACGTGGATGCCGACCAGACGGGAGATGACCGCCGTCTCGGCCTCGCACAGCTGCGGGAACTCGGCGGCCACGTGCGCCACCGGGCAGTGGTGCTGGCAGAGCTGGCCGCCGGAGGCGATCGTGGACGCGTTGGCAGCGTAGCCCTCGGCGGTCAGCGCCGCGGCGAGCGCCTCCGCCCGGGCGAGCGGGTCGTCGCCGGCGTCCTCCATCGCCGCCCGGCAGCGCGCCTCCAGGGCGGCGACCTGGTCGGCGGCGAACGCCGCCACGGCCTCGGTGCCGCCGTTGCGGGCGATCCAGCGCAGCGCGGCGGTGGCCATGTTGTCGTAGTGGTGGGTGCCGCAGCGCACCCGGGCCGCCTCGGTCAGCACGAAGACCTTGGCCGGCCGGCCCCGCCCCCGGCTGCCCCGCACGGCCTGCTCCCGGGCGATCACGTCGCCGTCGGCGAGCATCGCGTCGAGGTGGCGGCGGATCGCGGCCGGGCTGAGCCCCAGCGCCGAGCCGAGCTGGGCGGCGGTGGTCGCCCCCTGCTCCAGCAGGAGCTGGGTGACCCGGTCCCGGGTGGAGAGATCCGCGGCGGTACCGGCGACCTGCCTGGTCGCCGGCTGGTCTCCGGAGAGCGCCGCCGCGTTTTTCACAACGCCAACGTTACGTAATTCGCGGAGGGCCCGCAAACCCGGGGTCCGGTGATCCCGACCACCGGTGCGGCGGAGTCACCCGATCGGGATCCACTACGGTGCGTAGGATTCGCTCCGTGAAGCCTTCCGTCCGGTTCCCGGTCACTCCGACGCTGCTGCGGCGCCTCGCGTACGCCTCGATCATCGCGAACGTGGGGATCGTGGTCACCGGCGGGGCGGTCCGGCTCACCGCCTCGGGGCTCGGCTGCCCCACCTGGCCCCGGTGCACCGACGAGTCGTACCACACCACGCCCGAGATGGGCGTGCACGGGATGATCGAGTTCGGCAACCGGCTGCTCACCTTCGCGGTCGGGGTCATCGCGCTCGCCGTGGTGCTGGCCGTGCTGGCCCAGCGGCCCCGGCCGCGCGGCCTGCTGCCGCTCGCCGTCGGCGTGCTGTTCGGCATCCCGGCCCAGGCGGTGATCGGCGGGTTCACCGTGCTGACCCACCTCAACCCGTGGGTGGTCGGGCTGCACTTCCTCGCCTCGATGGTGGTCATCGCGGCCGCGTACGCCCTCTGGCGCCGGACCGTGGACCCGGACGGGCCGGTGAACCCCACCGTGCCCGCGCCGCTGCGGGCCCTCGCCCTGCTCACCACGCTCGTGAGCGCCGCGGTGCTGGTGGTGGGCACCTGGGTGACCGGCAGCGGCCCGCACGCCGGCGACCAGGGCGCGGCCCGCAACGGTCTCGACCCGCAGGCGATCTCCCAGGTGCACGCCGACGGGGTGTTCCTGCTGATCGGCCTCTCAGTGGCGCTGGTCTTCGCCTTCCGGGCGGTCGGGGCCGCCCGGGCGGCCCGGGCCGCCACCGTCCTGGTCGCGGTCGAGCTGGGCCAGGGCCTGATCGGCTTCGTGCAGTACTTCACCCACCTGCCGGCGGTGCTGGTCGCCGCGCACATGCTCGGCTCCTGCCTGGTGCTGCTGGCCACCCTGGCGGTGCTCTGGTCGACCCGGGAGCGCCGGCCGGTCACACCGCCCGCGCAGCCCGCCCCGGCCGCCGAACCGGTCACCGCGGCCGCCTGACCCCGTACCGGGCATCGCGCCCGCGTTAACCCCGGGACCGGGTGGGAACCCGCCGGCGGAGACATCCGTACGCCGAGGGGAGCGCCCGTGTCCGGCAGGGGGCCGTCCACCGCCGTCCCGCAGCGCCTCACCCCCGTGGCGGGCGCGCCGCTGTGGTGCGACGCGCGCGAGTTCGGGCTCAAGGGCGACGGGGTGACCAACGACCAGCCGGCGCTCTCCGCGCTGGTCGAGCGGCTGGGCGACGGGTACGCCGCCGACGGTCGGGCCCGGGTGATCTGGTGCCCGCCCGGGATCTACTCGATCCGGGACGCCGGCACGGTCTGGCGCAGCGGGGTGTCGCTGATCGGCGCCGGCCCGGCGGCGACCCGCTTCCTGCTGAGCAACGAGGGCAACCGGGCCGATCCGGTGCCGTTGGCGTACTGGACCGTCCTGCAGCACGGCGCCAGCCGGGAGCGGCACATCACCGACTGCGCCTTCGCCGACTTCGAGATCGACGGCTCCGGGGTGGCCGAGGCCGAGTACAGCTATCTCGCCAAGGGCCTCGGCATCCAGTACATGGTCCGGGCCGTCTTCCGGAACCTCTACATCCACCACACCGGCGCGAGCGGCCTGGGCTGCGACTTCCTCCAGGACAGCCTGATCGACGGCGTGGTCGTGGTGGGGTGCGGCCGGCTGGACAACGGCCAGGAGATGGGCGGCGCCGGCATCGGCATCGGGGTGGGCGGCTGGGGCGAGGTGGAGCGGCTCACCATCGCCAACTGCACCGCCGTCGGCAACGGCACCAACGGGATCTTCCTGGAGCTGCAGAAGGATGCCTGGCCGCCGCCGCGCGGCTACCGGATCGTGGGCTGCCACAGCCAGGCCAACCGGTTCGGCATCTCGGACTGGGGCACCGACGGGCTGATCGTCTCGGCCTGCACCCTCACCGACAACCTGGAGGCCGGCTTCGACGTCTCCGCCAACGGCACCGCGGGGGTCGCGGGGCGCGGCGGGTTGCTCGCCGACTGCGTGATCGACCGCAACGTCCGGGACGGGATCAGCATGGGCAACTCCCCCGGGCCGTACACGTTCCGGGGCAACCGGATCAGCCGCAACGGCGGGCACGGCTACCACGAGCACGACCTGGGACACGGCTTCACCGGCGCGACGGCGGACGTGGTGCTCGACGGCAACGAGATCTGGGAGAACGGCCTGGACGGCGTCCGGATCGACCGGCCGATGACCGACGCCACGGTGGTGAACAACCGGATCCGCAACAACGGCCGCCGCTGCGCGCCCGCGACCGCCGGGGTGGGCGAGTCGGTGCGCTACGGCCAGCGGAAACTGGTCGACTCGGCCGCGGGCTGGCCGCACGACGGGCACCGGGGGAAGGTCGTCCGGGTCGGTTCGCGGACCGCGGTGGTCGCCGCGAACAGCCGCACCGAACTGAGCCTCGCCGAGGTCCGGCCGGACTCCGCCACCGGGTGGAACGAGGACGTTCCGCCACCCGGCGCCCGGTACGAGCTGCCAAACGCGCCGCCGGTCCGCGCCGGGATCACGGTCAACGCCCCGTTCGACTCGGCCACCGTGCGGGCCAACCGGATCTGGGACCACCGGGAGGACCAGACCCAGACGTACGGGCTGTGGATCACCGGGAAGGGCAGCTGCCTCTCCTGCGTGGTGGAGGACAACGACTTCGTCGGCAACGCCGAGGGAGCGGTACGCCTGGACACCCCACCGGTGGGCGGGCACTGGCAGCGCAACCACCAGGAGGACCGCTGAGCCCGCCGGGCGCCGGCTGTCCGGCGCCCGGAGCGGGTCAGCGCAGGTGGGTGGCGATCGCCTCGGCGAGGCGGTCGGGGGCGCCGTCGGCATACCCGATGAACAGGCTGGGCTCGGTGAGCTCCAGCTCGACCAGGACCGGCGCGCCGTCCGGGCCGGGGATCAGGTCGACCCGGGCGTAGAGCAGCCGGTCCGTGCCACCCGGCACCACGCCGAGGGTCTTGATCGCGGTGTCGAGCTGCTCGGTCGTGGCGGTCCGGGCGTCGATCCGCTCCTCCTTGTAGAGCTCGGCCACGCCCAGGTCGGGGCCGGTCAGCATCGGCCCCTTGCGGATCGCGTGGCTGAAGACCAGGCCGTCGGGCCCGGCCAGGAAGAGCAGCGCCGTCTCCCCGGCGGTGTCGACCGCGCGCAGGTACGGCTGGACCATGGTGACCCGGCCGGCGGCGGAGAGCCGCCGCACGTGTGCCACGGCCAGTTCCCGGTGCTCCGGGTCGGCCAGGTCGTACCGGCCGGTGTCCTGGCTGCCGGCACTGACCGCCGGCTTGATCACGTACTCGCCGGAGCCGGCGGGCGGGGTCCAGGTCTCCCCGGGCTCGACCCAGGCCGTCGGCACGGTCGGCACGCCCGCCGCGGACAGCTCCGCGAGGTAGCGCTTGTCCGTGTTCCAGGCGACCACGTCGGCCGGGTTGACCAGGCGCGGGACGGATTGTGCCCAGGCCACGAACTCGTCGCGCCGCAGCGCGTAGTCCCAGGGCGAGCGGAGCACGACCAAGTCGTACCCGGCCCAGTCCACGGCCGGGTCGTCCCAGCGCCGCGCCTCGGCGGCGATGCCGCGGGCGGCGAGCGGGCCGAGCACGAGCCGGTCGTCCGGGTCGAGGTCGGGCAGGGCGGAACAGGTGACGAGAGCGACCCGGGGTTCCCCCCGGGTCGGCTGGTGGTGGTTGGTCAATTTATGTCAACGGGCCATCGTGCGTCGGGCCATCGACCGCCAGAGGTCGTTGCTCGGCCGCATCTGGTCCATCAGCTCACGCTCCCAGGCGTTCTCGACAGTGACCCCCGCCTTCGCGCAGGCCTGCCGGGCGACGTCGGTGCCGTCCGCGAACTGGTCGGCCCATGCCCCGTCCTCACCCACGAGGACGATGCGCGCGCCGCGCTTGCCGACGTACTCGATGACCGCCTTCGCGCCACCGTGCCCGGCGGCGAACGACTTGATGCCCGCGACCAGGCCGTTGGGGGCCTGCTCGGCGGTCTTGTCAGCCGTCAGCGTCGTATCGGAACCATCTGCCATGACGCGAAGCCTAAGCAGAGTTCCACCCACATGTGCGAGAACGATGAACTAATTGTGATGCCAATTACCTACGGGTTTAAGGAAGACCACAGGTGTTTTGCCCGGACTTGTCGGATAGATCCGGGCGAAGCGGGCAGGGGAGATCGTCACTATCTGTCCAGGTTGGGGCGCTACCGCGTTACGTGAAAAAAATTCTGGAGAACTTCGCCACCTGCGGGAACTCCACCAGCCGGACCCGGCCCCGGGCGCGGGTCACACCAGGGCGTCGAGCGCGACGGCCGCGAAGAGGATCGTCAGGTAGGTGGTGGACCAGTGGAACAGCCGCATCGGCTTGACCGCCTCGCCGCGCGCCGCGCGCCGGCAGAGCTTGTGCGCCTCGACCACGAAGATGCCGCCGACCACCAGCGCAGTGACCCCGTAGATCGGGCTCATGCCCAGCGGCCAGACCGCCAGCGAGGAGAGCAGGGTCAGCCAGGAGAAGACGAGGATCTCGGCGTTCACCCGGCGGACCGAGGCCACCACCGGCAGCATCGGGATGCCGGCGCGGGCGTAGTCCGCCTTGTACTTGATCGCCAGCGCGTAGAAGTGCGGCATCTGCCAGAAGAAGACGACCGCGAAGAGCCCCCAGGCGGCCGGGGCCAGCGAACCCGTGACCGCGGCCCAGCCGATCAGCACCGGGGCGGCCCCACAGGCCCCGCCCCAGAAGGTGTTGGCCGCCGTGGTCCGCTTCAGCCAGAGCGTGTAGACCAGGTCGTAGTACGCGATCGCGGCCAGGGTCAGCCCGGTCGCCAGCCAGTTGGTGAACGCCGCCATCAACACGACCGAGATCACCGCGAGCACCAGGCCGAAGATCAGCGCGTTGCGCGGCGACACGGTGTGCGCGGGCAGCGGCCGGCGCTTGGTGCGCCGCATCAACTGGTCGATGTCCCGGTCGATGTAGCAGTTGAGCACGCTGGCCGCGCCGGCGGCGAGCGACCCGCCGACCAGCACCACGGCCACCAGCCAGAGCGAGGGCATCCCGCCGTCGGCGAGCATCATCGCCGGCACGGTGGTGACCAGCAGCAGCTCGACGATTCGCGGCTTGGTGAGCGCCACGTACGCGGCCAGCACCGCCCGCAGGTCCCGCCGGCCGGCCGCCGACGCCTCCGTGACCGTGCGCACCGGCGGCTGCCCGGCAGAGTCGCTGACGGGGCGCTCGGTGATCATGCTCACGGATTGCCACCTTCCGGCTTCGGCGGGGGAGGTCGGGGTCGGCCAAGGACCCGTCCGGGTCCACACACCGCCCCACAGACTACGCGTCGTCGTTTTCGCTGCCCCGCAGACCCGACAACGGTGCGGGCCGTCACAGTCACCGGTGAACGACCGATCCGGTCGGACACGTACAGAACAGCATGCAGAGATCCCCGGGCGGACGTTTAGGGACGCTCGATAGGGTCATCAGTGAGGGTTCCGCCCATCTGCCGAGGAGCACAACCATCGTGGCTGCCAACCGTCCCGAGCTTCCCGCTCTCAACTGGTCCGATCTCGACCGCAGGGCCGTCGACACGGTCCGCGTGCTGGCCATGGACGCCGTGGAGAAATCCGGCAACGGCCACCCGGGCACGGCCATGAGCCTCGCCCCGGCGGCGTACCTGCTCTTCAACCGGGTCATGCGGCACAACCCGGCCGACCCGAACTGGCCCGGCCGCGACCGGTTCGTGCTCTCGGCCGGTCACTCCAGCCTGACGCTCTACATCCAGCTCTTCCTCTCCGGCTACCCGCTGAGCCTGGAGGACCTCAAGGCGCTGCGCCAGTGGGGCTCGCTCACCCCGGGTCACCCCGAACACGGCCACACCCCGGGGGTGGAGACCACCACCGGCCCGCTCGGCCAGGGCCTGGGCAACGCGGTCGGCATGGCGATGGCGGCCCGCCGGGAGCGCGGCCTCTTCGACCCCGAGCCGGACCGGGGCGACTCGCCCTTCGACCACGACATCTGGTGCATCGCCTCGGACGGTGACATCGAGGAGGGCATCACCCACGAGGCCAGCGCGCTCGCCGGCCACCAGCAGCTCGGCAACCTCTGCGTGATCTACGACGACAACGAGATCTCGATCGAGGACGACACCCGGATCGCCAAGAGCGAGGACGTCGCGGCCCGCTACGCGGCGTACGGCTGGCACGTGCAGACCGTCGACTGGCGCCGCGGCGACGCCGACCAGGGCGACTACCACGAGGACGTGGAGGCGCTCCACCAGGCGCTGCTGGCCGCCAAGGCGGAGACCGGCCGTCCCTCCTTCATCGCGCTGCGCACCATCATCGGCTGGCCCGCGCCCAACAAGAAGAACACCGGCAAGATCCACGGCTCGGCACTCGGCGCCGACGAGGTGAAGGCCACCAAGGAGATCCTCGGCTTCGACCCGCAGCGCACCTTCGAGGTCGACGAGGAGGTGCTCAAGCACGCCCGCCAGGTGATGGACCGGGGCGCCGAGGCCCAGGCGGCGTGGACCACCGCGTTCGACGCGTGGGCGCAGGCCAACCCGGAGCGCAAGGCGCTGTGGGACCGGATGTCCACCCGTACCCTCCCGCAGGGCTGGACCGACGCGCTGCCGACCTTCCCGGCCGACGCCAAGGGCATCGCCACCCGGGCCGCCTCCGGCAAGGTCCTGGAGGCCCTCGCCCCGGTGCTGCCCGAGCTGTGGGGCGGCTCCGCCGACCTGGCGGAGAGCAACAACACCACCATGAAGGGCGAACCGTCCTTCGTCCCCGCGGTGCACGCGACCAAGGACTTCCCGGGCGACGAGTACGGCCGCACCCTGCACTTCGGCATCCGTGAGCACGGCATGGGCGCCATCCTCAACGGCATCGCCCTGCACGGCGGCACCCGCCCGTACGGCGGCACGTTCCTGGTCTTCAGCGACTACATGCGCCCCGCTGTCCGGCTCGCCGCGCTGATGAAGCTGCCGGTGGTCTACGTCTGGACGCACGACTCGATCGGCCTCGGCGAGGACGGCCCGACCCACCAGCCGGTGGAGCACCTGACCGCGCTGCGCGCCATCCCGGGCCTGGACGTGGTCCGCCCGGCCGACGCCAACGAGACCGCGTGGGCGTGGCGGCAGGCCCTGGAGCACAGCGACCGGCCGACCGCGCTGGCGCTCAGCCGCCAGCCGCTGCCGACCCTGGACCGGAGCGCGCTGGCCGGCGCCGAGGGCACCGCCAAGGGCGGCTACGTGCTGGCCGAGGCGTCCGGCGGCAGGCCGCAGGTGATCCTGGTCGGCACCGGCTCCGAAGTGCAGCTCTGCCTCACCGCCCGGGAGCGGCTGGAGGCCGACGGCACCCCCACCCGGGTGGTCTCCATGCCCTGCCAGGAGTGGTTCTTCGCGCAGGACGAGGCCTACCGGGAGTCGGTGCTGCCACGCGGGGTAAAGGCACGGGTGAGCGTGGAAGCGGGTATCGCCATGTCCTGGCGCGCGATCGTGGGCGACTGCGGCGAGACCGTGAGCCTGGAGCACTACGGGGCGAGCGCCCCGCACACCGTGCTCTTCGAGCAGTTCGGGTTCACTCCCGACCGGATCGTGGCCGCCGCGCACGCGGCACTGACCCGGGTGGGCGACATCACTGGCAACCCCACCGGCAACTGAGGGGAGCGTGGACGGCATGACCGACAGGCTTGGTGAGCTGAGCGCCGCGGGTGTGGCGATCTGGCTCGACGATCTTTCCAGGACACGGCTGAGCTCCGGCGGGCTGGACCAGCTCCGCCGGGAGAAGCACCTGGTCGGGGTGACCTCCAACCCGACCATCTTCGCCAAGGCGCTCAGCGACGCCGACGAGTACAACTGGCAGCTGAAGGACCTCGCCATCCGTGGGGTGGACGTCGAGGAGGCCGTCCGCCTGCTCACCACGTACGACGTGCGGTGGGCCTGCGACGTGATGCGGCCGGCGTACGACGCCAGCGCCGGCGTCGACGGCCGGGTCTCCATCGAGGTCGACCCGCGGCTGGCCCACGAGTCGGAGAAGACCGTCGCCGAGGCCGGGGCGCTGTGGTGGCTGATCGACCGGCCGAACCTGTTCATCAAGATCCCGGCCACCGAGGCGGGCCTGCCGGCGATCACCGCCACCCTCGCCCAGGGCATCAGCGTGAACGTCACGCTGATCTTCGGGCTGGACCGGTACTCGCAGGTCATGGAGGCCTTCCTGGCCGGCCTGGAGCAGGCGAAGGCGAACGGGCACGACCTGTCCAAGATCGGCTCAGTGGCGTCGTTCTTCGTCTCCCGGGTCGACACCGAGGTGGACAAGCGGCTGGAGAAGATCGGTTCGGACGAGGCCAAGGCGCTGCGCGGCAAGGCCGCCATCGCCAACGCCCGGCTGGCGTACGAGCGCTACTGCGAGGTCTTCGGCTCCGACCGGTGGCGGGCCCTGGCCGACGCCGGCGCCCACCCGCAGCGCCCGCTGTGGGCCTCCACCTCGACGAAGAACCCGGACTACCGGGACGTCATCTACGTCGAGGAGCTGATCGCGTCCGGCACGGTCAACACCATGCCGGAGTCGGTCATCCACGCCTTCGCCGACCACGGTGAGGTGCGGGGCGACACCGTCACCGGCGGGTACGACGAGGCTCGCAAGGCCTTCGACGGCCTGCTGGCCGTCGGCGTGGACATGGCCGACGTGATCGCCACCCTGGAGCGGGAGGGCGTGGAGAAGTTCGAGGCGAGCTGGCTGGAGCTGCTGGACGGGGTCAAGAAGTCGCTCGCCGAGGCGGCCAGGGGCGCCGGGCAGCCGGGCCGGATCGCCAAGGGCAACGCGCAGGCCGCCGAGAAGGCCGGGGGCAACGCGTGACCAACGGCGTCGGGCGTGTCCCGGGGCGCCGCCCCGGGACACGCCGCGCCGTCCCCACCCGGGGTCGCGGGGTACCGGCATGAGCGAGCGCCAGCGCGCACCTCGCCGGTACCGCGCCGAGGCCGGCGCCGAGCCGAGCGGGGTGACGCCATGAGCGACCTGCTGGCCGGCCCGGTGGAGGTCGCCGCCGGGCTGGGCGTGCACGGCGCCGACGCGGTCGACGGGTCCGCGCCGGCGTCCGTGCGCCAGGCGCTGGTCGCCCGGGACGTCCCCGCCCGGCTCGCCGCCAAGGACCCCACGCTCTGGGGTGCCGACGCGGAGGCCACGGCGAAGATCCGGCTCGGCTGGGTGGACACCCACCGCCGCGGCCGGGAACTCCTCCCCCAGCTCGCCGAGCTGGTCGAGGAACTGGCCGACTTGGACCACGTGGTGCTCGCCGGGATGGGCGGCTCGTCGCTCGCCCCGGAGGTGATCGCCCGTAGCCTGGGCCGGCCGCTGACCGTGCTGGACACCACCGATCCCGGCCAGGTCCGGGCGGCCCTGGCCGACCGGCTGGAGCGGACCGTGGTGGTGGTCGCCAGCAAGTCCGGCGGGACGGTGGAGACCGACAGCCACCGGCGGGCGTACTGGCAGGCGTTCCTGGACGCCGGGATGAGCGAGGCGGAGGCGGCCCGGCACTTCGTCGTGGTCACCGACCCGGGCTCCCCGCTGGAGGCGACCGCCACCGAGATGGGCGTGGTCACCATCCTCGCCGACCCCGAGGTGGGCGGCCGATACTCGGCACTCACCGCCTTCGGCCTGGTCCCCTCGGCCCTCGCCGGGGTGGCGGTGACCGACCTGCTCGACGACGCCGACGCCCTCGCCGAGTCGCTGGGGCGGGACCGCGACAACCCGGGCCTGGCCCTCGGCGCGGCGCTCGGCGCGGCGGCCACCACGGGCCGGGCCACGGTCGCCCTCACCGCGGACGGCACGGGGGTCGACGGGCTGGGCGACTGGGCCGAGCAGCTGCTCGCCGAGTCGACCGGCAAGGGCGGGGTGGGCATCCTGCCGGTGGTGCTGGAGTCCCCCGACGCCCCCGGCGCCAGCGGCCCGGACGTGCTCACCGTGAGCTACGGCGGGGCGCTCGGCCCCGGCCAGGCCCCGGGCGCCGGGGTCGCCGACGTGGCGGTCAACGGCCCCCTCGGCGCCCACTTCCTGGCCTGGGAGTACGCCACCGCGCTCGCCGGGGTGGTGCTCGGCGTCGACCCGTTCGACCAGCCGAACGTCGCCGAGAGCAAGGAGAACACCGCCCGCATCCTCGCCGCCGGGCCACCGCCGGAGGCGCCGTCGTTCACCGAGGGGGCGGTCGAGGTGTACGCCCCGGCTGGCGCCCCGGGCGACCTGGCCGGCGTGCTGCGCTGGCTGCTGGACGGCTTGGGCGAGGACGGATACCTGGCGGTGACGGCGTACCTGGACCGGCTCGGCGACGCGGCGGTGGCCGGGCTGCGCCCGCTGCTGGCGCGGGCGACCGGACGCCCGGTGACCTTCGGGTGGGGCCCCCGCTACCTGCACTCGACCGGGCAGTACCACAAGGGCGGCCCACGGGTCGGCAGCTACCTTCAGGTGACCGGCGCGGTCACCGATGATCTGCCGGTGCCCGGCCGCCCGTACACCTTCGGGGAACTTCAGGCGGCCCAGGCCGCCGGCGACCGGCAGGCCCTGGCCGGCCGGGAGCGACCGGTGCTGCGACTGCACCTGACCGAGCGGGCGGCGGGCGTCGCCCAGCTGCTGGATGCGGCCGGACGGACACGGACGTGACGATGAATGACCTGGAATCAGCGGAGCGAGGAGGCAGCATGAACCCGCTGCGCGACCCTCAGGACCGGCGGCTGCCGCGGATCCCGGAGCCGTGCGCTCTGGTGATCTTCGGGGTCACCGGCGACCTGGCCCGCAAGAAGCTGTTGCCGGCGGTCTACGACCTGGCCAACCGGGGGCTGCTGCCGCCCGGTTTCGTGGTCCTGGGCTTCGCCCGGCGCGACTGGGGTGACGGCGACTTCGAGTCGCTGGCCCACGAGGCGGCGAAGAAGCACGCGCGTACCCCGTGGCGGGAGGAGGTGTGGGCGCGGCTGGCCGGCAACATCAAGTTCGTCGGTGGCTCGTTCGACGACGACGCCGCGTTCGACCACCTCGCCGCGACCCTCGACGAGCTGCGCGACACGCACGGCATCCCCGGCAACGCCGCCTTCTACTTCTCCATCCCCCCGGCGGCCTTCCCCGTGGTGCTCAAGCAGCTGGCCCGCACCGGCATGGCGGACAACGCCAAGTCCGGCGGCTGGCGTCGGGTGGTGGTGGAGAAGCCGTTCGGCAACGACCTGCCCTCGGCCAAGGCGCTCAACGACCTGGTCGACGACGTCTTCACCCGGCAGGACGTCTTCCGGATCGACCACTACCTGGGCAAGGAGACGGTCCAGAACATCCTGGCCCTGCGGTTCGCCAACAACCTGTTCGAGCCGCTGTGGAACTCCAAGTACGTCGACTCGGTGCAGATCACCATGGCCGAGGACGTCGGCATCGGCACCCGGGCCGCCTTCTACGACTCGGTGGGCACCGCCCGCGACGTGCTCCAGAACCACCTCCTCCAACTGCTCGCCCTGGTGGCGATGGAGGAGCCCACCAGCTTCGACGCCGACGAGATCCGGACCGAGAAGCTGAAGGTGCTCAAGGCCATCACGGTGCCGAAGGACGTCGCCCGGGACACCGTCCGCGGCCAGTACCTGCCCGGCTGGGTCGGCGGCGAGCGCGCCCGCGGCTACCTGGAGGAGGAGGGCGTTCCGGCGGACTCCACCACCGAGACGTACGTGGCGGTGAAGCTCGGCATCCAGAACCGGCGCTGGGCCGGGGTGCCGTTCTACATCCGGGCCGGAAAGCGGCTGCCCCGGCGGGTCACCGAGGTGGCCATCATGTTCAAGAAGGCGCCGCACCTGCCGTTCGACCCGGCCGACATGGAGTCGCTCGGCCCCAACCAGCTCGTCATCCGGGTCCAGCCGGACGAGGGTGTGGTGCTGAAGTTCGGCTCGAAGGTGCCCGGCACCACCATGGAGGTCCGCGACATCGCGATGGACTTCCAGTACGGCGAGGCGTTCACCGAGTCCAGCCCGGAGGCGTACGAGCGACTGGTGCTGGACGTGCTGATCGGCGACCGGACGCTGTTCCCGGACGCCGCCGAGGTCGAGCAGAGCTGGCAGGCGGTGGACCCGCTGGAGCACGCCTGGGCGGGCACCAAGCCGGAGCCGTACCGGGCCGGTGAGTGGGGCCCGCGGGCCGCCGACGAGATGCTGGCCCGCGAGGGCCGGGCCTGGCGGCGGGCATGACCGAGCAGACCAGGAGGATCCGTTGATCGGGCTGTGGGACACCACCGGCAACGAGGTGGTAAAGGCGCTCGCCGCCGAGCGGCGCAGCGCGGGCGGGGTGGCCAGCGGCATGGCCCTCTCCCTGATCGTCGTCGTGGACGAGAAGCGGGTCCGGGAGGCGGAGGCGGCGGCGACCATCGCGGCCGCCGCGCACCCGTGCCGGCTGCTCGTGGTGGTCCGCTCCGACGTCGAGCGGGACCGCAACCGCCTCGACGCGGAGATCGTCGTGGGCGGCCGGCTCGGCCCGTGCGAGGCGGTGGTCACCCGGATGTACGGCCGCCTCGCGCTGCACGCCGAGTCGGTGGTGATGCCGCTGCTGGTGCCGGACGTGCCGGTGGTGACCTGGTGGCACGGCGAGCCGCCGGAGGAGATCGCGACCGACTTCCTCGGCGTGGTGGCGGACCGCCGGATCACCGACTCGGCGCAGGCCGCCGACCCGATCGCCGCGCTGCGGCAGCGGGCCCGCGACTACGCCCCGGGCGACACGGACCTGGCCTGGACCCGGATCACCCCGTGGCGCACCCTGGTCGCCGGGGCGTTCGACACCACCAGCGCACGGGTCACCGAGGCGACCGTGGTGGCGCCGCGGACCGACCCGACGGCGGCGCTGATGCGCGGCTGGCTGGCGGCCCGGCTCGGCATCGACCCGGTCTGGGAGCACACCGACGAGTACCCCCGGATGCGCGAGGTGCAGCTGCGCTGCGCCAACGGCGACGAGCTCACCCTCACCCGGAACGAGAGCGTGGCGACGTTCCGGCGTACCGGCCAGGAGGACCGGACACTGCCGCTGGTCCGTCGCCCGCTCGGCGACGAACTGGCCGAGGAGCTGCGCCGCCTCGACGCCGACCAGGTGTACGCGGAGGCGCTCGGCGCGGCCGCCGGCCTCTCGGGACTGGACCAGCGTCCGGGCCAGCGGGTGCACGTGTGGAAGGATCCGGCGACCGCCCGGCGGGCCGAGGCCGGGGTCACCGCGCACGCCGGCGCGACCGCCAACGAGTGAGCGGGCTGCCGCGCCGGCAGGCGGAGCAGGGACCGCTCGGCGGTCGGACAGCACAGGTGACCGCCGTGGGGCGGTCGGAACACGAAGGCACGATGCATGAGTGAGGCGAGTGTCGCCGTACACGCCGACCCCGACCTGCTGGCGCAGGCGGTGGCGGCCCGGTTGGTGGTGAAGCTGCTCGACGCGCAGGCGGACCGCGGCCAGGCGTCGGTGGTGCTGACCGGCGGGCGGATCGCCGCGGCGGTGTACCGGGCGGTGGCGGCTTTGCCGGCCCGGGACGCCGTCGACTGGTCCCGGGTCGACGTCTGGTGGGGCGACGAGCGGTTCCTGCCGGCCGGTGACCCGGAGCGCAACGAGACGCAGGCCCGGGCGGCGCTGCTGGACGCGGTGCCGCTGGACCCGGCCCGGATCCACCCGATGCCGGCCTCGGACGGGCCGGCCGGCAACGACCCGGAGACGGCCGCCGCCGGGTACGCGGACGAGCTGGCCCGGGCCGCCCGGCCCGGCCACGCCGCGCTCCCCCACTTCGACGTGCTCCTGCTCGGGGTCGGCGAGGACGGGCACGTGGCGTCGGTCTTCCCCGAGCACCCGGTGCACCACGACAAGCGCCCGGTCAGCGCGGTACGCGGCAGCCCCAAGCCGCCGCCGGTGCGCACCACGCTGACCCTGCCGGCGATCAACACGGCCGAGGAGGTCTGGCTGGTGGCCGCCGGCGCGGACAAGGCCCGGGCGGTGGGCATGGCGCTGGCCGGGGCGGGCCCGGTGCAGCTGCCGGCGGCCGGGGTGCACGGGGTGACCCGTACCCTCTGGCTGCTGGACCGGGCCGCGGCGGCCGACGTGCCGCCCCGCCTGCGCAGCCTGCGCTGAGTCCGCCGCGGCTCCCCGCCGCCCCCGGCCCGCAGATTCACGGAATGAGTGGCTGTCCCCCGATGGATGGCCACTCTTTCCGTGCGTCAGGCTCCATCAGGGCGGGGGGGGCGCAGCGCGCGTCAGGTGCCGCCGCGGCGGCGGCGGAGCGTGTCGAGGGCCTCGGCGAGGAGGGCCTCGGCCTGCTCCGGGGTACGCCGCTCCTGCACGTACGCCAGGTGGGTCTTGTAGGGCTCGGTGCGGACCCGCCCAGGCGGGTTTCCCGGGTCGGGGCCGGCCGGCTCGCCGCAGCGCGGGCAGTCCCACGTCGCGGGCGCCTCCGCCTCGGCGGCGATCAGGAACTCGATCCGGTGGTCGTTGCGGCACCAGTAGACGACCGGCCGCCGCGGGGCCGGCTCGGTGCGCTGGTCGAAGCGTTCGGGGGCGGACCCGATGCGGGTGCCGCGGATGACGTTGCCACTCGGCACGGCTGCTCGCTCCTGTCGTCGGAGGGGACCGCCGCTCGGGGTGGGCGGCGGGCGACGCGGTGCAGCGGAAAACAAAACTGCGCGCGGTCCGTGACGGACCGCGCGCAGATTGTACGACTTGACGTGCCGGGTCAGGAGCCGCTGGCGAGCTGGAGCCGGAGCCAGAGCCCGATCCCGACGACGCACGCGAACCAGATGATCCCGACCAGAACGGTGTAACGGTCGAGGTTCTTCTCGGCCACCGAGGAGCCGGCCAGGCTGGAGCTGACGCCACCGCCGAACATGCTCGACAGCCCGCCACCCTTGCCGCGGTGCAGGAGGATCAGCAGGGTCAGCAGGATGCTCGTGATGACCAGCAACACGATCATCGTGTAGGCGAACCAGATCGGCATGGCGGGGGTCAGTCCTCTCGTTGCGATCACTGCCCGGTCCTTGTCGGGCACGGTGGCACCGACCGGTGGACGGGCAGCGTCAAGGATAGCGAGCGATCAGCGGGCGATGTGCTCCGGGAACCGGCAGATCTGCGCGAATTCCTCGGCGTCCAGGCTGGCGCCCCCGACCAGGGCCCCGTCCACGTCCGGCTGGGCCATGATCGCGGCGATGTTCGACGCCTTGACCGACCCGCCGTAGAGGATCCGGACCTGGTCCGCGGTCTGCTGGTCGAAGGTCTCCACCAGGCGCTTGCGCACCTCGCCGCAGACCTCCTGGGCGTCCTCCGGGGTCGCCGTCTTGCCGGTGCCGATCGCCCAGACCGGCTCGTACGCGACGACGACCTTGGTGACCTGCTCCGCGGTGAGCCCGCGGAGCGCGCCGTCGAGCTGGTCGCAGCAGTGCGGCACGTGCTTGAGCTGCTCGCGGATCTCCAGCCCCTCACCGATGCACAGGATCGGGGTGAGCCCGTTGGCAAGCGCCGCGTTCACCTTGTCGTTGACCAGCGCGTCGTCCTCGTGGTGGTACTGCCGGCGCTCGGAGTGGCCGACCACCACGTAGGTGCAGCCCAGCTTCGCGAGCATCGGCCCGGAGATGTCCCCGGTGTACGCGCCCGACTGGTACGGCGACAGGTCCTGCGCGCCGTAGCCGATCAGCAGCTTGTCGCCGTCCACCGCGGTCTGCACGGTACGCAGGTCGGTGAAGGGCGGCAGGACCACCGTCTCGACGTCGGTGAGCTGCTTCTCGGTCAGGCTCGCGGCCAGCTTCTGCACCAGCAGGTTGGCCTCGAGGTGGTTCAGGTTCATCTTCCAGTTGCCGGCCATCAGCGGCCGGCGGGTGGTGCTCGCCATTCAGCTCTCCAGGGCCGCGATGCCGGGGAGGGTCTTGCCCTCCAGGTACTCCAGGGAGGCGCCGCCACCGGTGGAGATGTGATCGAACGCGGACTCGTCCAGCCCGAGCGTCCGCACCGCGGCCGCGGAGTCGCCGCCGCCCACCACGCTGAACGCGCCGGACTTCGCGATCGCCTCGGCCACCCCGCGGGTCCCGTTGGCGAACGCGGCCATCTCGAACACGCCCATCGGGCCGTTCCAGAAGACGGTCTTCGCCTGGGACAGCGCGGCGGCGAACCCGGCCACCGTCTCCGGACCGATGTCCAGCCCGACCCGCTTGTTCGGAATGCCGTCCGCGCGGACCGTGTGGTGCTCGGCGTCCGGGGCGAAGGCCACCGCGGCCACCACGTCGACCGGGAGCATGATCTTGCCCGGCTCGCGCTCCATCAGGTTGCGGCAGGTCTCGACCATCTCCTCCTCGAGGAGCGAGCTGCCCACCTCGTGGCCCTGAGCCTTGAGGAAGGTGAAGCACATCCCGCCGCCGATGAGCAGCCGGTCGACCTTGGGCAGCAGGGCCTCGATCACCGCCAGCTTGTCGGAGACCTTCGACCCGCCGAGCACCACCACGTACGGCCGCTCCGGGTCGCCGGTCAGCTTGCTGAGCACCTCGACCTCGCGCAGCACCAGCCGGCCGGCGAAGTGCGGCAGCCGGGCCGGGACGTCGTAGACGCTGGCGTGCTTGCGGTGCACCGCGCCGAACGCGTCGTCCACGTACGCGTCGCCGAAGGCGACGAGCTGGTCGGCGAAGGCGCCCCGCTCGGCGTCGTCCTTGCTGGTCTCGCCCTTGTTGAAGCGCAGGTTCTCCAGCAGCGCGACCTGGCCGTCGGCCAGGCCCTCCACGCATGCGCGGGCCGAGTCGCCGACGGTGTCCTCGGCGAAGTGGACCGGGGCACCCAGCAGCTCGCCCAGCCGCCCGGCGACCGGGCGGAGGCTGAACTGCGGATCCGGCGCGCCCTTCGGGCGGCCCAGGTGCGAGCAGACGACCACCTTGGCGCCGGCCTGCACCAGCGCGCTGAGGGTCGGCAGCACGGCCCGGATGCGGCCGTCGTCGGTGATCTCACCGGTCTGCTTGTCGAGCGGGACGTTCAGGTCGGCGCGCACCAGCACGCGCCGACCCGACACCCCCTCGCCGAGCAGGTCGTCGAGGTTACGGATGCTCACAGCGAGCTACCCACCAGCTTGACCAGGTCGACCAGGCGGTTCGAGTAGCCCCACTCGTTGTCGTACCAGCCGACGACCTTGACCTGGTTGCCGATCACCTTCGTCAGCGGCGCGTCGAAGATGCAGGACGCCGGGTCGGTGACGATGTCCGAGGAGACGATCGGGTCCTCGTTGTAGACCAGGATGCCCTTGAGCGGGCCGTCCGCGGCCGCCTTGAGCGCGGCGTTGACCTCGTCCACGCTGGTCTCCCGGCCGACCGTGACGGTCAGGTCGGTGGTGGAGCCGGTCGGGATCGGCACGCGCAGCGCGTAACCGTCCAGCTTGCCCTTCAGGTCCGGCAGGACCAGGCCGATCGCCTTGGCGGCGCCGGTCGAGGTCGGCACGATGTTGAGCGCGGCGGCCCGGGCCCGACGCAGGTCCTTGTGCGGAGCGTCCTGCAGGTTCTGGTCCTGGGTGTACGCGTGGATGGTGGTCATCAGGCCGCGCTCGATGCCGAACGTGTCGTGCAGCACCTTCGCCATCGGGGCGAGGCAGTTGGTGGTGCAGGAGGCGTTCGAGATGATGGTGTGCTTGGCCGGGTCGTACTGGTCCTGGTTGACGCCCATGACCACGGTGACGTCCTCGTTCTTCGCCGGCGCGGAGATGATGACCTTCTTGGCCCCGCCGTCGATGTGCGCCTTCGCCTTGGTGGCGTCGGTGAAGAAACCGGTGGACTCGATGACGACGTCGGCGCCGACCTCACCCCACGGCAGCTTGGCCGGGTCCTTCTCGGCGTACGCCTTGATGGTCTTGCCGCCCACGGTGATCTCGTCGGCGGTGGCCTTCACCTCGTGCGGGAGGCGGCCCAGGATGCTGTCGTACTTGACAAGGTGGGCGAGCGTGGCGTTGTCGGTCAGGTCGTTGACCGCCACGACCTCGATGTCAGCGCCGGACGCCAGCACTGCCCGGAAGAAGTTGCGGCCGATCCGGCCGAAGCCGTTGATGCCAACCCGGATGGTCACAGGTCCCATCTCCTCGCGTTCTGGTCCGCCGGCGTGAGACCCCGGCCGGCGGAGATGTGTGCGCCGACCGTTGGAGCCGGCCGTTGACGGTTCATCTCGGCCACCCCGCCGCGGTCCTGGGGACCTGACCGCCCGAGGCGGTGAGCACGACGAGGAGTGCCTGTGCCGGCCCCCTTGCCGTACGCAGCGACCTTATCCGAGCGCGCGCCGCCGCGCTGCGGCGGGTGGAGATCCCGCCCGCCCGCGAACGCCGCACCGTCCTATCAGACCACGAGCATGTCGGGCGTGACGGCCGCTTCCGTATCCGGGATGCCCAGGTCCCGGGCTCGCTTGTCGGCCAGCGCGAGCAGCCGGCGGATCCGGCCGGCGATGGCGTCCTTGGTCAGCGGCGGGTCGGCCAGCGCGCCCAGCTCCTCCAGCGAGGCCTGCCGGTGCTCCAGCCGCAGTCGGCCGGCCGAGGTGAGGTGGTGGGGGGCGTCGTCGGCGAGGATCTCCAGCGCCCGGGTGACCCGGGCGGCGGCGGCAACCGCGGCGCGGGCCGAACGGCGCAGGTTGGCGTCGTCGAAGTTGGCCAGCCGGTTGGCGGTCGCCCGGACCTCCCGGCGGACCCGCCGCTCCTCCCAGGCCAGCACGCTGGAGTGGGCGCCGATCCGGGTGAGCAGCGCGGCGATCGCGTCGCCGTCCTTGACCACCACCCGGTCGACCCCGCGCACCTCGCGGTTCTTGGCGGTGATGCCGATCCGGCGGGCCGCGCCGACCAGGGCGAGGGCCGACTCCGGGCCGGGGCAGGTGATCTCCAGGGCGCTGGAGCGGCCAGGCTCGGTGAGCGAGCCGTGCGCCATGAACGCGCCGCGCCAGGCGGAGACCGCGCAGCAGACGTTGGCGGCCACCACGTGCGGCGGCAGGCCCCGCACCGGGCGGCCCCGGACGTCCAGCAGGCCGGTCTGCCGGGCCAGGGCCTCGCCGTCCTTCACCACCCGCACGATGAAGTGGCTGCCCTTGCGCAGCCCGCCGGAGGCGAGCACGTGGATCTCGCTCGGGTAGCCGTAGACCTCGGCGATCTCCCGGCGGAGCCGCCGGGCGACCGCGCCGGTGTCCAGCTCCGCCTCGACCACCACGCGGCCCGAGACGATGTGCAGGCCGCCCGCGAAGCGCAGCAGGGCCGCCATCTCCGCCCGCCGGCAGCAGGGCTTGGGCACGTCGACCCGACTCAGCTCGTCCTTGACCGCAGCCGTCATCGCCATAGTGCGCCCCCTCACGGACCGGTTTCGGCGTGTCGCCGGTGATTACGTACGTGCTTAACGATCGGCGCCCAGGACAGGCACCAGCGCGGCGCCCAGGGCGGCCGGATCATGACGGGGTGTGCCGTCCGTGACGGCGACGGGAGCGAGGACCAGCCGGGCACCCAGCGATTCTGCCGCACGCCGGACCGCTTCGGGGTCACCCACCGCCGTGGAGTCGGCCAGCACCATGTCCACCTTCAGCTCGGGCAGATAGCGCCCGAGGGTGTCCAGATGGTCGGCCAGGGAGAGCCCGTGGGTCTCCTTCTCCGCCACCAGGTTGAGGGTCACCAGCCGCCGCGCCGAGCTGGAGACGATCGCGTCGGCCAGCCCGGGCACCAGCAGGTGCGGCAGCACGCTGGTGTACCAGCTCCCCGGGCCGAAGATCAGCCAGTCGGCGTCGCGTACCGCGGTCAGCGCCTCGGCGCACGCGGCCGGCGCCGCCGGGGTGAGCCGCAGCGACTCCACCCGCCCGGAGGTGACCGCCACCTGGTGCTGGCCGCGCAGCGTGCGTACCTCGTCGGGGCGGGCCGGGTCGGCGCCGCGCACCCGGGCCTCGATGCCGACCGGCTGGCGGGACATCGGCAGCACCCGGCCGACCGCGCCGAGCATCGCGCCGGCGTGGTCGAGCGCCGCCACCGGGTCCCCGAGCAGCTCCATCAGCCCGCAGATCAGCAGGTTGCCGACCGCGTGCCCGGCGAGCGAATCGGCCGCCGCCCCGCCGGCACCGGCCCGCCCCGCGGCGTCCGTCACGGCGGCCAGGTCCGACGCGGCGGCGAAGCGGTGCTGGAACAGCGCGGCGCTGCGCCGGGTGGCCGGGTGGTCGCCGGCCAGGGCGACCAGCGCCTGCCGCAGGTCGCCCGGGGGCAGCCCGCCGCGCTCGGCCCGCAGCCGACCGCTGGAGCCGCCGTCGTCACCGACGGTGACCACCGCGGTGATGTCCAGGTCGAGTTCGGGTACGCAGCGCCGCAGCGCCCGCAGCGACGCGGAGAGCCCGTGGCCGCCGCCGAAGGCGACCACCCTGATCGGCGTCATTCCCGCCCCAGGTCCCGGTGCTGGGCGTTGGCGGCGATGCCGGACTGGCGGAGCCGGGCGGCCAGTTCCTCGGCGATCGCCACGCTGCGGTGCTTGCCGCCGGTGCAGCCGACCGCGACGGTCAGGTACCGCTTCCCCTCCCGCTCGAAGCCGGCGGTGGTGGCGTTGACCAGGTCCGCGTACCCGGCCACGAAGGCGTCCGCGCCCTCCTGGCCCAGCACGTACGCGCTGACCGCCTCCTCGCGCCCGGTGTGCTCCCGCAGCTCCGGCACCCAGTACGGGTTGGGCAGGAAGCGGGCGTCCATCACGAAGTCGGCGTCCGGCGGGAGGCCGTACTTGAAGCCGAAGGAGAGCACGGTGATCCGCAGCCGGCGGGAGTCCTCCCCACCGAACAGCTCCTCGACCCGGCGCCGGAGCTGGTTGACGTTGAGGTGGCTGGTGTCGATGATCACGTCGGCCTGGTCCCGGGCCTCCTCCAGCAGGGCCCGTTCGACGGCGATGCCGTCGGCCAGCCGGCCGTCGCCCTGCAACGGGTGGGACCGGCGGACGCTCTCGAACCGGCGGATCAGCACGTCGTCGTCGGCGTCGACGAAGACCACCCGCGGCTGGAAGCCACGGTCCCGCAGCTCCCGGATCGCCCCCGCCAGGTCGGTGGAGAAGGCGCGGGAGCGGACGTCCAGCACCATGGCCGTACGCCGGGCCGCGCCGCCGGCCTTGAAGGCCAGCTCGGCCATGTCGAGCAGGAGCGCCTGGGGCAGGTTGTCCACCACGTAGTAGCCGACGTTCTCCAACGCCCGCGCCACGGTGCTGCGCCCGCCGCCGGAGAGGCCGGTCACCACCACCAGGGTGGTCTCCGCCTCGGCCGGCGCCGGTTGTCCGAGGGCTGTCTCCGTACCGGTCGACACCAGATCTCCCGTCCGCGCCTCGCTCACCCGCTACCCCCAAGCTGTGGCGCCGCGGCCGGTCGGCCGCGCATGGTCAGTCAGCGACTCTAACGGCTGCACACCCGTCCGGGATTCCACGGGGTGACGACCGGAACAGGCACTTGTCCGATTTGCCGGGGTGCGTGCCCCGACCCCGGTCGTACTTCCGACACGCCGCCGTGGCCCCCGGCCCGCGCCTCTCCCGGTCGGCGACCTGCCCGGTCCGCGCTCCTCCGGTCGGCGATTCTCGTTCGACGTCTCGCGGTCGGGGCGGCGACGCGCTCGCCGCGGCCGGACGGTGTCGGGGGACGCTCGTAGACTGCGCGGATGGTCTCCCCCACCGGTCAGCGGACCGAGGACGCGCTGCGGGTGCTCAACCGGGTGTTCGGGTACGACGCCTTCCGCGGCTTCCAGCAGGAGGTCGTCGAGCACGTGGTGGCCGGCGGCGACGCCCTGGTGCTGATGCCGACCGGTGGCGGCAAGTCGCTCTGCTACCAGATCCCGGCGCTGGTCCGGGACGGCGTCGCGGTGGTCGTCTCGCCGCTGATCGCCCTGATGCAGGACCAGGTCGACGCGCTCACCGCCGTCGGCGTCCGGGCCGGGTTCCTCAACTCGACCCAGGACCTCACCGAACGGCGCCGGGTGGAGGCGGCCTTCCTCGCCGGCGAGCTGGACCTGCTCTACCTCGCCCCGGAGGCGCTCGCGGTCCGGTCCACCCTGGGCCTGCTGGAGCGCGGCCGGATCGCGCTGTTCGCCATCGACGAGGCGCACTGCGTGTCGCAGTGGGGGCACGACTTCCGCCCGGACTACCTCAACCTGTCGATGCTGCACGAGCGGTGGCCGGGGGTGCCGCGCATCGCGCTGACCGCCACCGCCACCCGGGCCACCCGCACCGAGATCGCCACCCGGCTCAAGCTCACCGACGCCCGGCACTTCGTGGCCAGCTTCGACCGGCCCAACATCCAGTACCGGATCGTGCCCAAGCGCGAGCCGCGCAAGCAGCTGCTCGGCCTGCTGCGCGACGAGCACCCGGGCGACGCCGGCATCGTCTACTGCCTCTCCCGCGCCTCGGTGGAGAAGACCGCGGAGTTCCTGGTGGCCAACGGCATCCCGGCGCTGCCGTACCACGCCGGGCTGGACGCGGCCACCCGGGCGGCCAACCAGCAGCGCTTCCTCCGCGAGGACGGGCTGGTCATGGTGGCCACCATCGCCTTCGGCATGGGCATCGACAAGCCCGACGTCCGCTTCGTCGCCCACCTCGACCTGCCGAAGTCGGTGGAGGGCTACTACCAGGAGACCGGCCGCGCCGGGCGGGACGGGCTGCCGTCCACCGCCTGGCTGGCGTACGGGCTCCAGGACGTGGTGCAGCAGCGCAAGATGATCGAGACGTCCGAGGGCGACCTGGCGCACCGGCGCAATCTCGCCGCCCACCTGGACGCGATGCTGGCGCTCTGCGAGACGGTCCGCTGCCGCCGCGCCCAGCTACTGGAGTACTTCGGCGAGACCGGCACCGGCGGCTGCGGCAACTGCGACACCTGCCTCGAGCCGCCGGAGTCCTGGGACGGCACGGTCGCGGCGCAGAAGCTGCTCTCCACCGTCTACCGGCTCGACCGGGAACGCAACCAGCGGTTCGGGGCCGGGCACTGCGTGGACATCCTGCTCGGCAAGCACACCGACAAGATCGACCAGTACGGCCACGACTCGCTGAGCACCTTCGGCATCGGCACCGAGCTGCGCGAGGCGGAGTGGCGGGGCGTGGTGCGGCAGCTGCTCGCCGAGGGTCTGCTCGCCGTCGAGGGCGACTACGGCACCCTCGCGCTCACCGAGGCGAGCGCCGAGGTGCTGGGCCGCCGCCGTACGGTCACCATGCGGCGGGAGCCGGAGAAGCCAGTGTCCGGCCGGGCCGCGAAGCCGCGCGGCGCGGCCACCGTCGTCGCCGACCTCGCCCCGGCCGCGGTTCCGGTCTTTGAGCGGCTGCGCGCCTGGCGGGCGGCCACCGCGAAGGAGCAGGGCGTCCCGGCGTACGTGATCTTCCACGACGCCACGCTGCGGCAGATCGCCACCGACGCGCCGGCCTCGCTGGCCGAGCTGTCCCGGATCAGCGGCGTCGGCGAGAACAAGCTCGCCAAGTACGGCGAGGCGATCCTCGGCGTCCTCGCCGAGTCCTGAGACGCCGAAAGGGCCCGACCCCGTGGTGGGGTCGGGCCCTTTGCTGGTTGGTGCGGATCGTCAGGAGGCGGAGTAGCCGCGGGTGGCGATCCAGTCGGCGAGGTTGTCGACGTTCATCCGGTAGGAGGCCATGTTCGGGTCGGCCGAGTCCGCGATGGTCACGGTCTTGCCGCCGTCGCGGTAGCCCACGACGCTGATGTAGTGGCCGCCCTCGAAGGAGTGGGTGTTGCCGTCGGTGTCGGTGGCGGTGCCGGCGATGTTGGCGACCACGGCCCGGCCGTCGTCCACGGTGCGGACGATGTCGGCGCGCAGCTTGTCGGTCTGCTTGTCGTCGGCCTTGGGGTCGCGGATCTCCACCGAGTGGTAGGCGTCCTTCTTACCGGTCTCCTTGTTCAGGACCGGGGTGATGTCGTTGATGCTGTTGGTGCCGGCCTCGGTGGTGCCCATGAGCTTGGCCATGGCGTCCACGTCGATGTTCTTGCCCTGCACCGAGAGGGCGTTACGGGTCGCGGCCGGGCCGCAGTAGTAGAAGTTCGGCTGCGCCTCGTAGCGGACGTTCAGCTCCCGCTCGCCGCCGTGCTTGCGGTCGGTCTGCACCTGGGCGGTGGGCTTGGCCTCGGCGGCGTGCGCGGCGATCGCGGGGCCGGCGATCCCACCAGCGGTGGCGGCGACGCCGGCAGCGGTCAGGACGGTCTTACGCAGCATGGTGTTGGTACGCATGATGTGATCAACCTTCCGTTCGGGGGTTGGCGGCACACGCGACAGGGGGGGTGCGTGCGGGTACCGCTGGAAGAAGTCTTCGATGGGTGCCCGGCGATCAAAGGGGGTGACCTGCTCGGGTGGCCCGGGGGTGTAACGACCGGGGGTCGGGGATCATTCCACCGACTCGACCCGGGGACCGGCCGGCGATGGGGGTTCGCTCGGTGGTCCGGGGTATGTAACGACCGGGGGCGGGGAGTGATTCCCTCGACCTCACCGGCTCCGGGGCCAGGGTGTTGCGGGCCCGGGGATGTAACGACGGCCGGTGGCCGGTCATTCCGACCGCCGGTCCGCCAGCCCCGAAGGGCCCGGGTTGCCGCGCGGTCTGCCATGTTCAACGACCCCGACCCGGCCATCATTCCGCCCCCACGGTGGCCCCGACCACCGGACACCCCACCACAAACCACCCAGCCAACCGGCGCGGTGGACCCGAATTCGCCCCCGCGACCTGACCAGCCATCGTCCGCCCCCGGGTGGCCCCCAACCACGGCACGGACGGATAGCGACCGGACATCCGACGCAACAGATCCGGACATTCCACCCACGTCCCTCCGGATCGCGAGGCCGTCCGGGGCGCTGCACGACTGGCACGCCTCCCGATCTTGGACAGTTACCGCTCGCCACGAACGGCAACTGTCCAAGATCGCGGCGGCTCGCCCGCGCGCGATGGGCGCCCAAGGTCCGCCTGAGGTGCCCGCTGGGTGATATGTCCGGAGTCGCGGTTCGTGGCCGCGGCCACGGGGCGGCAGCGCTGGTGGGTGTCGGCGGGTGGTGCTTCGGGTGGATTGGGTGGGGATGGGGCGGGCCGCCGGCAGCAGGGCGGGGCGGGACAGAGAAATGCCTGGGTGAGGCGAATGCGGCGGCCCCTGCGCATCCACAGGCCCTGACCTCCCCGCCCGGCGGATCTCGACGTGGTCGGTGGAACGCCATGGACGTCACCCAGCCCCGGAGACATGCATAGCGTTCCACCGACCACCTCGGGCCGACCCCGTGCCCGGACATTCGCCCCAGAACACCACCCGCCACCGGTCGTCCGCCCGAATCGCGACCCAAGATCCCCGCAAGGTCGCCGGAGATGCTGCTTGCAGGCGCGGGCAGGCAGCAACTTCGCCGATATGGTGCGGATCCTGCCCGGGTGTGATTCACCGCGGCGTCGTCGGAGACCCCGCCGCCGTCACGGCCGCAGTCGGGGCGGCCATGCCTGCCCTGCGGCAGCCGGAGGCGGCCCGCCACCTCAGCTCCACGGCCTACCCCCCCCGCATCCGGGCATTCGCCCGAGAACGCCACGGCCGGCCGCCAGCTGCGCCGGTGGGGCACCCGACAGGCGGAAGGTCAGGGGGTGGGGGTGGGCTTGGCGTTCTCGTCGAGGGCGGCCAGGATCGCCTCGGCGGTACGCCGACCCACGCCGGGCACCTCGGTGATCTCCTCGACCGTGGCGGCGGAGAGCCGCTTGAGGGAGCCGAAGTGCCGCAGCAGCGCCTTACGGCGTACCTCCCCGAGGCCGGGGACGTTGTCGAGCGCCGACTCGGTCATCCGCTTCGAGCGCCGCTGCCGGTGGAACGTGATGGCGAACCGGTGCGCCTCGTCGCGTACGCGTTGCAGCAGGTAGAGCGCCTCGGAGGTGCGCGGCAGGATGACCGGGAACTCGTCGTCGGGCAGCCAGACCTCCTCCAGCCGCTTGGCCAGGCCGCAGAGCGCCACGTCGTCGATGCCCAGCTCGGCGAGGGCCTGCGCGGCCGCCGCCACCTGCGGGGCGCCGCCGTCGACGACGACGAGCTGCGGCGGGTACGCGAACTTGCGCGGCCGCCCGGTGGTGGGGTCGATGCCGGGCCGGTCCGGGTCGCCGGCGGTCTCCTCGCCGATCTCCCCGGTCTCGGCACGGGTGTCGAGGTAGCGGGCGAAGCGCCGGCGCAGCACCTCGGACATGGCGGAGAGGTCGTCGGTGGCGCCCCGGACGATGAACCGCCGGTACTCGCTCTTGCGGGGCAGCCCGTCCTCGAAGACGACCATGCTGGCCACGACGTCGGTGCCCTGGATCTGGGAGACGTCGAAGCACTCGATCCGCAGCGGGGACGTCCGCATGCCGAGCGCCTCGGCGATCTCGTCGAGGGCCTTGCTGCGGGTGGTCAGGTCACCTGCGCGCTTGAGCTTGTGCCGGGCGAGCGCGTCCTTGGCGTTGCGCTCCACCGTCTCCAGCAGCGACCGCTTGTCGCCGCGCTGCGGCACCCGCAGCGACACCCGGCTGCCCCGGCGGGTGGAGAGCCAGTCGGCGAGCGCGTCCACGTCGCTGGGCAGTTCGGGGACGAGCAGCTCGCGGGGCACGTCGGCCTCGCCCTGTTCGCCGCCGTAGACCTGGGTGCAGAAGTGGTGCACCAGGTCGCCCATGGTGACGTCCTCCGTCTTCTCCACCACCCAGCCGCGCTGGCCGCGGACCCGCCCGTCGCGGACGTGGAAGACCTGGACGGCGGCCTCGAGGGGGTCGTCGGCGAAGGCCACCACGTCGGCGTCGGTGCCGTCGCCGAGCACCACCGTCTGCTTCTCCATGGCCCGCCGCAGCGCCGCCACGTCGTCGCGCAGCCGGGCGGCCCGCTCGAATTCGAGCTGCTCGCTGGCCTCCAGCATCTCCCGTTCGAGCTTGCGGACCATGGTGTCGGTGCGGCCGGCCATGAACTCGCAGAAGCCGTTGACGATCTCCCGGTGCCGTTCGGCGGTGACGCTGCCGACGCAGGGCGCGGAGCACTTGCCGATGTAGCCCAGCAGGCACGGCCGGCCGACCTGGCCGGCCCGCTTGAACACCCCGGAGGAGCAGGTCCGCGCCGGGAAGACCCGCAGCAGCAGGTCCAGCGTCTCGCGGATCGCCCAGGCGTGGGAGTACGGCCCGAAGTAGCGCACCCCCTTGCGCTTGGCGCCCCGCATCACCTGGAGCCGCGGGTACTCCTCGTCGAGGGTGACCGCCAGGTACGGGTACGACTTGTCGTCCCGGTAGCGGACGTTGAACTTCGGGTCGTACTGCTTGATCCAGGTGTATTCCTGCTGGAGCGCCTCGACCTCGGTGGCGACGGTGATCCAGTCCACCGACTCGGCGGTGAAGACCATCTGCCGGGTCCGCTGGTGCAGGTTGACCGGGTCGGCGAAGTAGGAGTTGAGCCGGCTGCGGAGGTTACGCGCCTTGCCGACGTAGATCACCCGGCCGGTGCCGTCGCGGAAGCGGTAGACCCCTGGCGACTCCGGGATGGTGCCGGGCGCGGGACGGTAGGTCGAGGGGTCAGCCACGCCCGCAAGCCTAGTCCGCACCCCCGACACCCGGCCGCCGCCGCGCGCGTCCCCCACCGCCGCCCGGGCGGGGGCGCGCGGCGTGCCGGTCAGGCCAGGGTGATCTGCTCCCCGGTGACCTTGAGGTTCTTCGGGGCCAGGGGCCGGGTGGCGGGGCCCTGCTTGACGGAGCCGTCGGTGATCGAGAACCGGCTGCCGTGGCAGGTGCAGTTGATCGTGCCGCCGTCGACGTTCGACACCGGGCAGCCCTGGTGGGTGCAGATCGGGTCGAAGCCCTTGAACTGCCCCGTTTCCGGCTGGGTGATCACGACGCCCTTGCTGGCGAACACCGCGCCGCCGCCGACCGGGATGTCGGTGGTCCGGGCGAGTGGACCGGTGCTGTCCCGGTTGCCGCCCTCGGCGTCGCCGGCGCCGGTCGCGCCGGGGCCGCCGCTGGTGGGCGTGGAGTTGCCCGTGCCCTGGTCGTCGTCGCTGCCGCAGGCGGCCAGCACCACCGCCGCGCCGACCGCGCCGGCGCCCGCGAGCAGAGCCCGGCGTGTCTGCGTACCCGGCCCGGTCAGCTCCTGGTCATCACTCATGCTCCGGCCTTTCTCTCGGCTGCCGCCGCCTGTCATGATCCGCGGCCATACCTGTCGACACGCACGACTGTGCCGCACGGTTCATACTGACGCGTCACGAAATGGACAGGAAAAACGGGCGGGCCGGTCACCCGGCCCGCCCGTCGTACGCCTGGCTCAGCGCGCCCCGGCGGGAACCTTGCGGCTGCTCCGTGACCGGGTGGCGCCGTTGGCCTTCGCGGCCCGGGAGGTGGCCGCGGCGGCCCCCTTCGCCGCGCCGTCGAGCTTGAGCATCGGGCGCAGGAACTGGCCGGTGTGGCTCTCCGGCACCTCGGCGACCTCCTCCGGCGTGCCGGTCGCGAGGACCGTGCCGCCCCGGTGGCCACCCTCCGGGCCCATGTCGATGATCCAGTCGGCCGTCTTGATCACGTCGAGGTTGTGCTCGATGGTGATCACGGTGTTGCCCTTGTCGACCAGGCCCTCCAGCACCATCAACAGCTTGCGGATGTCCTCGAAGTGCAGGCCGGTGGTGGGCTCGTCGAGCACGTAGACGGTCCGCCCGGTGGAACGCTTCTGCAGCTCCGAGGCGAGCTTGACGCGCTGCGCCTCACCGCCGGAGAGCGTCGGGGCGGGCTGGCCCAGCCGGACGTACCCGAGGCCCACGTCGACCAGCGTCTTGAGGTGGCGGTGGATGGCCGGGATGGCGGAGAAGAACTCGGCCGCCTCCTCGATCGGCATGTCCAGCACCTCGGCGACCGTCCGGCCCTTGTAGTGCACCTCCAGGGTCTCCCGGTTGTACCGGGCGCCCTTGCACACCTCGCAGGGGACGTAGACGTCCGGGAGGAAGTTCATCTCGATCTTGATCGTGCCGTCACCGGAGCACGCCTCGCAGCGCCCGCCCTTGACGTTGAACGAGAACCGGCCGGGGCCGTACCCCCGGACCTTGGCCTCGGTGGTCTCGGCGAAGAGCTTGCGGATGTGGTCCCACACCCCGGTGTAGGTGGCCGGGTTCGACCGCGGGGTACGCCCGATCGGCGACTGGTCGACGCCGACGACCTTGTCGACGTGCTCCAGCCCGCTGATCCGGGTGTGCCGCCCCGGCACCAGCCGCGCGCCGTTGATCTGGTTGGCCAGCACCGTGTACAGGATGTCGTTGACCAGCGTCGACTTGCCGGAGCCGCTGACGCCGGTGACCGCGATGAGCTGGCCGAGCGGGAAGCTCACGGTGAGGTTGCGCAGGTTGTGCTCGCGCGCCCCGTGCACCACCAGCTCGCGGCCCGGGGTCTGCGGGCGCCGGCCGGCCGGCGTCGGGATGACCTTGCGCCCCGACAGGTACGCCCCGGTGACCGAGTCCTCGTTCTCCAGCAGGGCCGGCACCGAGCCGCTGTGCACGATCCGGCCGCCGTGCTCGCCCGCGCCCGGGCCGATGTCGACGATCCAGTCGGCGACCCGGATGGTGTCCTCGTCGTGCTCGACCACGATCAGGGTGTTGCCCAGCCCGCGCAGCCGCAGCAGCGTCTCGATCAGCCGGTGGTTGTCCCGCTGGTGCAGCCCGATGGACGGCTCGTCGAGCACGTACAGCACGCCCACCAGGCCGGAGCCGATCTGGGTGGCGAGCCGGATGCGCTGCGCCTCGCCGCCGGAGAGGGTGCCCGCCGGGCGGTCCAGGGAGAGGTAGTCCAGCCCGACGTCGAGCAGGAACTTCAGCCGGGCGTTGATCTCCTTGAGCACCCGCTCGGCGATCATCTTCTGCCGGTCGGTCAACTCGATGCCGGCGAGCAGGTCGGCGGCCTCGCCGACGGAGAGGTTGCAGACCTCGGCGATGCTCTTGCCGGCCAGGGTGACCGCGAGCACCTCGGGCTTGAGCCGGGCGCCGCCGCAGGCCGCGCAGGGCACGTCCCGCATGTAGCCCTCGTACTTGTCCCGCGACCACTCCGACTCGGTGTCGGTGTGGCGGCGCTCGATCCACTGCACCACGCCCTCGAAGCCGGTGTAGTACGAGCGCTCGCGGCCGTACTTGTTGCGGTAGCGGACGTGCACCTGGTCGTCGGAGCCGTGCAGGATCGTCTTCTGCGCCCGGGACGGCAGCTTGCGCCACGGGGTGTCCACGTCGAAGTGCTCGGCCTCGCCGAGGGCCTCCAGCAGGCGCAGGAAGTATTCCAGGTTGTGCCCCGTCGCCCAGGGCTGGATGGCGCCCTCGCGCAGGGTGCGCTCCGGGTCCGGGATCACCAGCTCGGGGTCGACCTCCTTCTTGGTGCCCAGGCCGGTGCACTCGGGGCAGGCGCCGTACGGGGCGTTGAAGGAGAAGACCCGGGGCTCCAGGTCCTCGATCGCGAGCGGGTGGTCGTTGGGGCAGGCCAGGTGCTCGGAGTAGCGGCGCTCCCGGCCCGGGTCGTCCTCCGGCAGGTCGACGAATTCGAGCAGCACGATGCCGCCGGAGAGGCCGAGCGCCGCCTCGACCGAGTCGGTCAGCCGCTGCTTGGCGCTGGGCTTGACGCTGAGCCGGTCGATGACCACCTCGATGGTGTGCTTCTCCTGCTTCTTGAGCTTCGGCGGCTCGGTGAGCGGGTGCACCACGCCGTCGACCCGGGCCCGGGCGTAGCCCTTCGCCTGGAGCTCCGCGAAGAGGTCGACGTACTCGCCCTTGCGGCCACGGACGACCGGGGCGAGCACCATGAACCGGGTGCCCTCGGCCATGGCGAGGACCCGGTCGACGATCTGCTGCGGGCTCTGCTTGGAGATCCGCTCACCGCAGATCGGGCAGTGCGGCTCGCCGATGCGGGCGAAGAGCAGGCGGAGGTAGTCGTAGACCTCGGTGATGGTGCCGACGGTGGAGCGCGGGTTGCGCGAGGTGGACTTCTGGTCGATGGAGACGGCCGGGCTGAGGCCCTCGATGAAGTCGACGTCGGGCTTGTCCATCTGGCCGAGGAACTGCCGGGCGTACGACGACAGCGACTCCACGTAGCGCCGCTGGCCCTCGGCGAAGATGGTGTCGAACGCCAGGCTCGACTTGCCCGACCCGGAGAGCCCGGTGAAGACGATCAGGGCGTCCCGGGGCAGGTCGAGACTGACGTCACGCAGGTTGTGCTCGCGCGCGCCACGGATGATCAGTCGGTCGGCCACGTGCCTGTGCTCCCGGAAGAAGAATGTGCGGCGGATCTGTCCGCTCGGAGCGTGGTCTGAGCGGTTTTCGAGGGTTGTCGAGGCGCAGAGAAGACGCCTGGGCAACTCTAGCCCCGAGGTACGACAAACTTCTTCGCGCGCACATTCCCCCAGCTCAGCACGGTCGGGCGGAGCGCAAGACGCCCCGCCCGACCGGCTCGCACCGGCGCGGTCAGCATCCCCCGGGGTCCGGCGCCGGCGTCGGACGCGCAGTCCGCCGCCGACTCGCTCCACTCCCCGGCGGCGCGAGGCGCCCCGCTACGGAGCCGAACGGTTCGTCCGCTCACGCCGCCAGCTCCCCCGCCGCTGGGCGGCCAGCCGGGACTCCCGCCGGCGGCTCTCGTACGCCACCTCCCGCTGCAGCCGACGCCAGCTCTCCCAGCGCCGGGCCGGCAGCTCGCCGCTCTCCAGCGCCTCGCGCACCGCGCAGGCGGGCTCGGCGTCGTGCGCGCAGTCGGCGTACCGGCAGCCGGTGGCGAGCGCGGCGATGTCGGCGAAGGCCCGATCCAGGCCGGCCGCGCCGTCCAGCAGGCCGACCGCCCGTACGCCCGGGGTGTCCAGCACCGCGCCACCGCCCGGCAGCGGCACCAGCGACCGCCAGGTGGTGGTGTGCCGGCCCTTGCCGTCCACCCGCCGGATCGCCTGGGTACGCATCACCTCCGCCCCGGCGAGCGCGTTGACCAGGCTCGACTTGCCCGCGCCGGAGGGCCCGAGCAGCCCGAGGGTGCGCCCGGGGGCGACGTGCCGGCGCAGCGGCTCCAGTCCGGTCCCCCGTTCGGCGCTGACCGGCAGCACCGGCACCCCGGGGGCGAGCGCGGCGAGCTGCCGGGCCACCGCCCCGGGGTCGGCGGCCAGATCCGCCTTGGTGAGCACGATCAGCGGCTCGGCGCCGGACTCGTGGGCCAGCGAGACCAGCCGCTCGATCCGGGCCGCGTCCGGCGCCGGGTGGACCGGTTCCACCACCGCGGCGGTGTCGAGGTTGGCGGCGAGCACCTGGCCGCTGGCGTCCTTGCCGGCGGTACGGCGGATCAGCGCGGTGCGGCGGGGCAGCACCGACTCGACGGTCACCGGCCCGTCCGGCCAGGTGGCCAGCAGCACCCAGTCGCCGGCGCAGGGCAGTGCGGTCAGGTCGCGGGCGGCGGCGGCCAGCACCCCGCCACCGAGGCTGGCCCGGACCGGGCCCTCGGGGCGGAGCACCGTGCAGATCCCGCGGTCGACGCGGGCCACCCGGCCCGGTCGGTGATCGGTGCGACGTCGTACGTGTGCCGCCCAGTCGGCGTCCCAGCCGAGGGCGGTCAGGTCCATGGTCATGGTGTCCTCATCGGTGTCGAGGGGGTTTCTGGCGGAACACGGGTGCTACGACCGGCATGCTCACCACCTCCACTCCGACTCCCGGTGCCGCGTTCGACGCCGACGGTAAGGGGCACGCCGACGCACCGAAAGCGATTTCCCCGGCGACGCGGCGCCGCCGTACCGCTAGGGTCGGTTCGTGACCAGCGATCCGCTGTTGCTGACCGGCGAGGTCGAGGACGCCACGGCCCGACTCCTGCGTACCGTGGCCGCCTTCGACGCCGCGGACGTGGCCGCCCCGTCCCTGCTGCCACGGTGGACCCGCGGGCACGTGCTCACCCACCTGGCCCGCAACGCCGACGGCTTCGTCAACCTGCTCACCGCCGCCCGCACCGGGCAGCCCACCCCGATGTACGCCAGCCCGCAGGCCCGGGCCGCCGACATCGAGGCCGGGGCGGCCCGGTCGCCGGCCGACCTCTTCGACGACCTGCTCCGGTCCGCGGACCGGTTCGCCGCGGCGGTCGCCGCCATGCCGACCGAGGCGTGGACCGCGACCGTGGAGACCCCGCGCGGTCCCCGGGTGGCCGCCCTGCTGGTCTGGGGCCGGCTGCGGGAGGTCGAGGTCCACCACGTCGACCTGGCCGCCGGTTACCGGCCGGCGGACTGGCCGGAGGCGTTCAGCCACCGGCTGCTGCACGAGGTCGCCGCCGACCTGGCCGAGCGCCCCGCCGCGCCGCCGATGGTCCTGCGCTTCGCCGGCAGCGGCTGCCACGAGCTGGGCATCGGCGACCCCGAGGGGGCGCCCGCGGTCACCGGCCCCGCGCCGGAACTCGCCGCCTGGCTGATCGGCCGCAGCGCGGGCGAGGTGCTCACGGTCACCCCCGACGGTCCCCTGCCGATCCCACCGGAATGGATATAGAAGTCGTCATGACCTACACCGGAGACGTCACGCCCGGCGGCGCGCCGGACGTCCGCGAGCTCGACCGGCTCTCCATCACCAAGGTGTCGGTGGGGCCGATGGACAACAACGCCTACCTGCTGCGCTGCCGGGAGACCGGCGAGCAGGTGCTGATCGACGCGGCGAACGAGGCCCCCCGGCTGCTCGACCTGATCGGCGAGGACGGGCTGACCGCGGTGGTCACCACCCACCAGCACATGGACCACTGGGTGGCCCTGGAGGAGGTGGTCGCCAAGACCGGCGCCCGCCCGCTGGTGCACGCCGACGACGCCGAGGGGCTGCCGATCGACGCCGAGCCGCTGCACGACGGCGACACCGTCGCGGTCGGGGACTGCGCCCTGGAGGTGATCCACCTCAGGGGACACACCCCGGGCTCCGTCGCGCTGCTCTACCGCGACCCGGCCGGCGTCCCGCACCTGTTCACCGGCGACTCGCTCTTCCCCGGCGGGGTCGGCAACACCCACCAGGACCCGGAGCGGTTCGCGCAGCTCATCGACGACGTCGAGCAGAAACTCTTCGACCGGCTGCCCGACGAGACGTGGTTCTACCCGGGGCACGGCAAGGACAGCACCCTGGGCGCCGAGCGTCCCGCGCTGCCGCAGTGGCGGGCCCGCGGCTGGTGACCTCCCGGCTCGCCGGGCGCGTACCCCGCCGTGGCCGGCGACGGACTCAGGCGGCGGACCCGGGTGCGACCAGCGCACGCAGCCGGCGCCGCGTGCCGACCACCACCGGCCCGGCCAGCAGCAGCCCGACCGCCATGGTGACCAGCGCCGGGCTGGGCGCGCCGGGCAGCAGCGCGGCCACCGCCCGGGCCGCGGTGCCGAGAGCCACGTAGAGGCCGGCCCAGAGGGTCGCCCCGACCGCCGCCGCGGTGACGAACCTCCGGTACGACATCCGCAGCCCGCCCGCGGCCAGCGGCAGCAGCGCGTTGAGCACCGGCAGGAAGGGCGCGACCAGCACCATCCGCCCGCCGCCTCGGCGCAGCACCGCCTCCGCCGCCGCCCACCGCGACTCGCCGATCCACCCGCCCAGCCGGCTCCCCCGTAGCGCCGCGCCCCAGCGCCGTCCGGCCAGGAAGCTCAGCGACCAACCGGCGAGGCAGCCGGCCACCACGACCGCCACGGTGGCGACCCCGGTCGCCGGCCGGCCCGTCCCGACCGCCGCGAGCACCGCGGCGTCGCCGGGCACCAGCACCCCGAGCAGGGGTACGGCGTCGGCGAGCATGACCACGCCGAGCGCGGCCATGAGGCACGCGGTGGGCAGGTCGCCGACCTGAGCCAGCAGATCCGTCATGATGCGTACGCTACGGCCGCCGGCCCGCCCGACGCATCGGGCGCGATCCCCTATCCGACCCTGATCGCGTCTAGGGGTCGCCCCTGGGCCGCTGGTCCGCTCAGCGGGGGCGCAGCACGTGGACGCGGCGCACCGGGGAGTCGACCGAGGGCTCGGTGGTGGGCACCGGGTAGCTGGCCACCACCTCCAGCCGGTCGGGCGGCAGGTGACCCCGGTCCGGGTCACCGACCAGCACCTCGACGCCCTGCTCGGCGGCCCGTTGCAGGAACGGCAGCACCCGTCCGGCCAGTTCGGCGTCGTAGAGCACGTCCCCGGCCACCAGCAGGTCGGCGCTGACGGTGCCGTCCAGCAGGTCGCCGCCGGTGGCGGCCACGGCCACCCGGTTGGCCCGCGCGTTGACCGTGACGGCGGCGACCGCGTACGGGTCGACGTCGTTGGCGGCCACCTGGTGGGCCCCGGCGAGCGCGGCGGCGATGGCCACCAGCCCGGACCCGCTGGCCAGGTCGAGCACCCGCCGGCCGGCGGCCAGCTCGGGGTGGTCGAGCAGGTGCCGGGCGAGCGCCTGCCCGCCGGCCCAGACCGAGGCCCAGTACGGCGGCGGCAGGGACCGGCCGGCCGCCGCCTCCATCCGGGCCCACCAGAGGATCGCGTCCTCGGCCAGGTGCAGCCGTACCTCCGGCACGAACGGCGTGGCGACCAGCCGGAGCCGGTCCGGCCCGTCTCCGGGGGCGGTGATCTCCTGTTCCAGGTCGGCCAGCGCCGTGTGTCCCCTCACCGGCGCAAGCATGCCCCGATGCCGTCCGGCCCGGGGCCGTTTCCCGCTCAGTGGGTATTCGCGGGCCACGCCGGCACTTCCGCCAGCGGATCCCGGTCCGGCCGGTTACTGTCGGGAAAGTACAGGGCGATCATCGGCCGTGGCCGGTGCTCACCCGCTTTGAACAGGGAGAGACGCATGGCAACCGGCACGGTCAAGTGGTTCAACTCGGAAAAGGGCTTCGGCTTCATCGAGCAGGACGGCGGGGGTCCGGACGTGTTCGTCCACTACTCGGCCATCCAGACCAGCGGCTACCGCGAGTTGAACGAGGGCCAGAAGGTCGAGTTCGAGGTGACCCAGGGGCAGAAGGGCCCGCAGGCGGACAACGTCCGCCCGATCTAGCTCCGTGCCGGCGACGGCGGTCGGATTCCCGACCGCCGTCGCAGCGCATCCTCAGGCCGGCGCGGCCGGCAGGTCACGCCGCCGCCGCAGCGGCCCGACCAGCAGGATCAGTGGGGTCAGCGCCAGCCAGGCGGTCATCAGCCGGATCGCCGCGGCCGGCCCCCACGCGGCACCCAGCGCCCCGGCCAGGACGGCGGCGAGCGGGATGGTGCCGTAGTTCAGCAGCTGCATGCTGACCGTCACCCGTCCGAGCAGCCGGTGCGGCGTGTACGTCTGCCGGAAGCTGCCCTTGACCACGTTGCCCACCGTGACCCCGAGGCTGACCAGGACCCCGCCGCACACCAGCCAGGCCACCCGCGGGCCTGGGCCGGCGAGCGGGATGAGCAGGGCGGGCGGCCCGGCGAGCAGCGCGGCGAGCAGCAGGGCACGGGCGGAGCCGAGCCGGCGGGCCAGGACGGTGGCCAGGGCGGCGCCGACCAGCCCGCCCGCACTGGCCAGGCCGATCAGCAGGCCGACCAGGCCGGCCGGCAGCTCCGCCGAGCGGACCAGAAAGACCACCAGGACGGCCTGGTAGCCGGTGAGCCCGATGTTGTTGGCCGCCCCGAACACCGTCAACACCCGCAGGTACGGGTCCCGGACCACGAACCGCAGCCCGTCGGCGACCTCACGGCGCAGTGAGGTGGGCCCGTCGGGCCGCCCCGGCCGGGGCTCGGCCGCCCGGATGCGCCCGAGGCACAGCGCGGAGACCAGGAAGCTCAACGCGTCCAGCAGCACCGCGGTGACCGCGCCGGCGAGCTGGGCGATCAGGCCGGCCAGCCCGGGGCCGACGAGATAGCTGGCGGTCCGCGTGGCGTGCAGCTTCGCGTTCCCCTCCGCGACCTCGTCGGGCCGCAGCAGGACCGGCAGGTAGACCTGGTCGGCGGTCTCGAAGAAGACCCGGGCCAGCCCCGCCCCGAGCGCGACGACCAGCAACTGGCCGACGGTGAGCAGGTCGAACAGGGCGGCGGCCGGGACGCTGAGGAACAGCGCCGCGCAGACCAGATCGCAGACGATCATGACGGGGCGGCGGCGGACCCGGTCGACCCAGGCCCCGGCGGGCAGGCCGACCAGCAGCCACGGCAGCCAGGCCGCGGCGGTGAGCACCGCCACCTGGAAGGTGGCCGCGTCGAGCACGGCCACCGCGACCAGGGGCAGCGCCACGGCGGTCACGTTGCTGCCGACGGCGCTGACCGTCTGTCCGGCCCAGAGCAGCCGGAAGTCGCGGTGCCGGAGCAGGCTGCGACGCCGCGCCGGGGCGGGCGTACCGACCAGGGTGGTCACGGCTGGGCCGGAACGCCGTGGGCGAACAGGAACACCGGCTCGCGTCGTCGCCCGTCGTCGGGGACCGCCCGGTCGGCCCAGCGGGCGAAGAGGTCGATGACCTCGCGCCCGAGCTGTGCCAGCTCCTCGGGGGTGAGGTGCAGCCACTTGTCGGTGCTGAACGGCCCCTCGCCCCAGGCCGCATGGGCGTCGTCGCCGGCGGCGTGCCAGGCGCGGACCAGGGCGACGTGCCGGTCCAGGTTGAGCGAGCTGGCCGCGTCGGCGACCGCACGGGCGGCGGGGTCGGCGTCGAAGTCGGCGGTGGACCAGCGCACCCCCCGGTCGCGCAGCCGCCACCACCGCTCCCGGCGGTCCCGGGCCAGTTCCGGCGCCTCGGTCACCAGGTCGGCGGCGGCCAGCATCTTGAGGTGGTGGCTGACGTTGGCCGGGGCCTGGCCGGTCCGCTCGGCGAGCTGGCCCACGGTGGACGGGCCGTACACCTTGAGCACGTCCATGAGGCGGCGGCGCAGCGGGTGGGCGAGCGCCGCGAGGACGCGCGAGTCCGTGACGTGTCGGACGTCGTGGTTGGTCATGCCGCCAGCCTGACATCCGCAAGAGCTGTTGCGCAATAGCTGTTGCGGAATCACCCGGACCGGCCGGCGCGGCGCCTCGGCCACCGCCCCGGCCGAACCGGTCAGGCCACCATCCGCCGAGCGAGTTCGTCGGCGACGTCCCGGGCCAGCTCCGGCGGGATCGCTTCGGCGATCTTCTCCGGCGGCAGGCCGGCGAGCACACCGGTGACGATCGCCTGCTCGTCGGTGAAGTCCTTGTTGGACAACGTGGTCACCTGCGCCGCGAGCTGGTCCACCCGCAGCATCAGGTAGTCGAGCTTGGCGATCAGGCTGTTCGCGGCTGGCTGCGGGCCGCTGCCGTCCGGGTCGACGCTGCGGCCCATGCTCGATCCGCCGAAGAACATGCCGGCGTACACCTGGTGGATCTCGCTCTCTGCCTGGGCGCTCATGTCGTCTCCTTCGATCAGGCCGATGGCGGTCAGGTAACGGCGGAACAGCGGGGTCTGGTCCCGGCCCGCCTTGGTCGAGTCGCGGAAGAAGCTGAAGTGGGTGTGGGTCAGGTGGCTGGAGTCGCCGGTGGTGCGCTTGCCCAGCCGGTCCCAGCGCTTCACGGTCTGACCGTCCGGGGAGTAGATGATCTCCCGGATGTCGCGGGTGTCGGCGGCGCCGGCGACGCACTGCGCGACGAACCAGGTCGAGAAGGTACGGAGGTTGTGGGTCCGGCCGCCGGAGGCGACGGTGAACATGCCGACGTCCAGCGCGGACGCGTGGAGTGTCAGCCCGGAGGAGTCCCGGGTCGACTCCACCACCGAGTAGTCGTTCGCCACCACCCGGTCGGATCCGCAGTGGTAGCCACCGCGGTGGCTGGCGTCGCCGACGATGCCGACCTCGCCGGGCTCGAGGTCCGCGGCCCTGACGGCCTCCTTGTCGACGTTGAGGTAGGTGAGCAGCAGGCTCCGGACGGCCAACAGATTCTGTGGGGCAGTCGTCATGCTTCCCCCTTCGATGGTTCACGGCCGGGTACGGCCATCACCGCAAGTGAGGGAGGGTGATGCGGGGGCGCATCCGGTCGAGATGATGCACAGCGCCGGGCACTTGCCCCGAGAGTATCCGCATCGCCGAATATTTGCCCAGTTCAGAGGCACTATCTGGAACTATGGGGCGGCTGTGGACGGTGGCGCCGCCACCGGGAGCACAATGGCCGAAGGGTGCCCGGGGTCGTGCAGCACTTCCCGCCAGCCAGCACGCAGAGTCACCGCCGTGCCGAGCGGCTCGCCGGTGCCCGGGTTGCGCGCGTAGCGGGGGTGGGCGCCGCCGGAGACCTGGACGCGTAGCCGGTGACCGGGCGCGAAACGGTGCGCGGTGGGCCAGAGGGTGACCGGCACCCGGACCACACCGGACGGGTCCGCGGCGAACCGGCCGGGCGCCACCCGCACCAGCCCGTCGCAGACGTTCCACGACCGGCCCCGGCGGTCCACGTCGCAGAGCCGCACGAATACGTCCAGGTAGGACAGTTCACTGCGGAGGTGGATCTCGGCGCGCACCGGGCCGATCACCTCGACCGGCGCGTCCAGCGGCGCGCTGGTGTACGTCAGCACGTCCGGCCGCGCCTCCACCGGCCGGTTGTCCACCGCTCCGGCCCGCTGGGCGACCAGGAGCGGACCACCCAGGGACGGGGTGGGGTCGGCCGGGTCGTACCAGATCCGGTCGGGCCGGGAGTCGGTCGGCGGGGCGGGGTGCAGGGACCGACCGGCGTGCAGGTGCCACCGGGTCGGCACGGCCGGCGGCGGCCAGTCGGGCAGGTCCCGCCAGCCGCCTCCCGCCCCGCCGACGTGCACCCGGACCGGCGCGCGGCGGGGCGCCGGCCGGCCGGCGAGGTGTTCGTCGAGCCAGTCGAGACCCTCCCGCAGGGCGGCCACCAGCAGTCCCGGGCTGCCGTGGGTCCACGGGCCGACGGTCAGCCGCGGTCGGGCGCCGGCTGCCCGCAGCCGGGCGTAGTCGTCGAGCTGGGCGGGCAGGAAGATGTCCTGCCACCCGCTGACCATGGCCACCGGGGCGCGTACCTCGGTGATCCGCTCGCCGAAGCAGCGGAGCCGCCAGTAGTCGGCGTCGGGGGTGTGGTGGCGCAGCCACTCCTGGAAGAACGGCACGGTCACCCCGGTGGCGATCCGGTCGGCCTCGCCCAGCGGCAGGTGGGCCAGCGCCCGGACCAGCCTCGGCTGCCCGCGCTTGAGCTCCCACTGCCGGGCCAGCCAGGGGACGGTCTGCGCCTGGAGCAGCTCGGCCCAGGTGAGCACGGTGTCGAGGGCGAAGGACTCCCCCGCGTACGTGGAGTCCCGGGTGGCCGAGGCGGTCACCACCGCGACCATGGCGCGCAACTCGTCGGCCGCCTCGGCGGCCACCGCCCACTGCACGAATCCCTGGTAGCTGGCGCCGAACATGCCGAACGCCCCGGACCACCAGGGCTGGCGGCGCAGCCAGTCCAGGGTGTCCAGGCCGTCGTCGCGCTCGTGCACCAGCGGGGCGAACTCGCCGCCGGAGCCGTACGTGCCCCGGCAGGACTGGATCACCACGTGGAAGCCCCGCTCGGCGAGCAGCCGCCCGAGCAGCCGCATCGGCCCGCCCCGCCCGTACGGGGTCCGGATCAGCATGGCGGGCGCGCCCGGCAGGTCCGGGGCGTAGTGGTCGGTACGCAGCGCGACGCCGTCGCGGACCCGGACCGGGATGCCGCGGGTGACCGCGACCCGCCGGGTGCGGGCGGCGGGCAGCCGCAGCGCCGCGCCGGCGATCCGGGTGAGGAACCGGTCCACCGGGTCAGCCCGCGGTGGGCCCGGGGCTCGCGCCGTCAGCCGGCCCCCGCTTCGCGGGCTCGCCGCGCGCCGCGCGGACGGCGTCCCGGTGCTCGCGGATGGTGACCACCATGTCGGCCATGAACCGGTGCACGACCTCGAGTTCCTCGTCGGTGTACCGGGCCATCACCTCGTCGGTGCGCCGGCCGAGGGGAGCGAAGAAGCCGCGGGCCAGCTCGGCGCCGCGGTCGGCGTAGCGCAGGAAGACCTTGCGCCGGTCGGCGGTGTCCCGGTCGCGCCGGATGTGGCCGGCCCGCTCCAGCCGGTCGATCAGCGCGGTCACCGAGCCGGAGGAGAGGTTGAGCCGCTCTCCGAGGCGGCCCGGGGTGATCGGTTCACCGACCAGCTCGGCGTCCATCACGGCGATCAGCGCGTGCAGGTCGGTGGCGTTGAGCCCGTGCAGTCCGGCGAACGCGTGCCCGACGTGCTGCGCGTCCACCGAGTAGCGCCGCAGGTCGTTGGTGATGTCCGCGATCATCCGCCCGCGCCGGTCGTCCCGCCGCCGGTACATGCCGTGCGCTGCCACGTCTCGTCGATGCCCCCTGTCCGCGCGGTCCGGTTGCAGCATAGAGCCTCCGCCGATAATCTCGGCCATCAAGATACTTGGCTGTCGAGAGTGACCGCCGCAACGACCACCCGAGGGCGCCGCCATGTCACTGTTCACCCGCGTGGCCCGGGGCCGGCTGGCCGCCTGGCTCACCGTGGCCGCCGCACTCGTCGTCGGCGCGGTCGTCTTCGGGCTCCCCGAGCCCGCCAACCCCGACCCCGTCTCCGCCACCGGCCTGTCGGTGACGTGGCAGTCCACGCAGGTCGAACGCCTGCGGGACCAGCTGCCCGGCAGCGACGTCCAACCCGCGGTGGTGGTGGTCAGCCGCGCCGACCGGGCGCCGCTGGGCGAGTCCGAGCGGGCCGCCCTGGCCGGCGCGTCCGGCACCCTGGCCCGGCTCGCGGCCGGCGGCCGGGTCGGCCCGCCCCAGGTCTCCCCCGACGGCACGGTCGCGCTGGTCGCCGTACCGCTGTCGACCGCCGGCGGCCAGCAGGCCGTGGTCGACGAGGTGACCCGCCTGCGCGCCGCGCTGGCCGACCTGCCCGAGACGCTGACCGTGCAGGTGACCGGCGCGCCGGCCTTCACCGCGGACCTCACCACGGTGTTCGAGGGCGCCGACGCCACCCTGCTCGCGGTCACCGCCGCCGTGGTGGCGCTGCTGCTCCTGGTCACCTACCGCAGCCCGGTGCTGTGGACCGTGCCGCTGCTGGTGGTCGCCGCGACCGAGCAGCTCACCCTGCGCGCCGTCGACACGATCGTCCCGGCGCTCGGCATCCACCTCCAGGACGGCCAGGTCACCGGCATCGCCAGCGTCCTCGTCTTCGGCGCCGCCACCGACTACGCCCTGCTGCTGATCGCCCGCTACCGGGAGGAACTGCGCCGCGAGCAGGACCGGTTCACCGCGATGCGGGCGGCGCTGCGCCGTACCGCCGAGCCGATCCTGGCCAGCGGCGGCACCGTCGTCCTCGGCGTGCTCACCCTGCTGCTGTCCGAGCAGGAGACCAACCGGGCGCTCGCGGTGGCCTGCGCCACCGGCGTCGTCCTCGCCATGCTCTCCGCGCTCTTCGTGCTCCCCGCCGCCCTGGTGCTGCTCGGCCGGGGGCTGTTCTGGCCGTTCGTACCCCGGCTCGGCAGCCCGGCCCGGGAGGGCCGGCTCTGGGACCGGCTGGCCGCCGCGGTGGTCCGCCGGCCGGCGCCGGTCGCGGCGCTCGCCACGCTGCTGCTCGCCGGCCTGGCCCTGGGTGGCCTCGGCATCCGTACCGGCCTGTCCGAGACCGAGCAGTTCCGGGCCAGGCCGGAGGCGGTGGCCGGCGCGGAGACCCTCGCCCGGGCCTTCCCCGCCGGCGCCACCCAGCCGCTGGCGGTGCTCACCAATCCCGGCGCGGCGGCGGCCGTCGCCGCCGCCGCGACCACGGTCGACGGGGTCGCCTCCGCCCGGCCCGGCCCGGCCGGCGCGCGGGTCGCCGAGGTCGACGTGGTGCTGGCGGACGAGCCGGGCAGCGCCGCCGCCGACCGGGCGGTCGCGGCCCTGCGGGACGCCGTCGCCGCGGTGCCGGGCTCGGCGCCGCCCACCGTCGCCGGCGCCGACACCCCGCGGGGCGCGCTGGTCGGCGGCACGGTCGCCGCTAGGTACGACGCCGAGCGGGCCGACACCCGGGACCTGCGGCTGATCCTGCCGATGATCCTGCTGCTGGTCGGGGCGGTGCTGGTGCTGCTGCTGCGCGGCCTGGTCGCCCCGGTCCTGCTGGTGCTCACCGTCGTCGCGTCGTTCTTCGCCAGCCTCGGCGCGGCGTGGCTGCTCTTCGACCACGTACTGGGCTTTCCGGCGCTGGACAGCGGGGTGCTGCTGCTCGCCTTCGTGTTCCTGGTGGCCCTCGGCGTGGACTACAACATCTTCCTGGTCACCCGGGCCCGGGAGGACGCCCGCTGGACCGGCACCCGGGACGGCACCCGCTCCGCGCTGCGGGTCACCGGCGGGGTGATCACCAGCGCCGGGGTGCTGCTCGCGGCGGTCTTCGCCGTGCTCGGCGTGCTCCCGCTGATCACGCTCACCCAGATCGGCGTCATCGTCTGCGTCGGCGTGCTGCTGGACACCCTGCTGGTCCGTACCGTGCTGGTGCCCGCGCTGGCGTTCCTGCTCGGGGACCGGTTCTGGTGGCCGGGCCGGATCCGGCGGGAGCCCGACGCCCCGGAGGCGGCACCGGCCGAGCCGGTCGCCGCCCGGGACTGAGGCCGACCGGGGCGGCAGGGCCCGCTGCGGCGACAGGTGTGTCCCCTGTCACGAGCCCGCCCTACTTCCCCGCCGGGGTCGGGGCCGCGGGCGCATCCCCGCGTACGCTAGGAAGCCGACCAGCAGCAGGGGTCGTCCCTCCCGGCACCGGCCGACCGGAGATCACCGCCGTCCCACCGGGGCGACCGTCGCGGCGACCGGGTGGACCGGCGGGGACGGCCGGCCCCGCGCCGCCTCGGCAGGTCGGCATCCGCTACCCCCGTCCGCGGGGGCCGGCGTGCCAGCCGCCGAACCGGTCGGAACAGCAGTTTCGGCACAGATCCGGGTGCGCCCGGGGATGACCCCGGCCCACGTCCCGGCAACCGCAGACAGGAGTATGGAGGGTATGCAGCTACGCACCGACCTCCGCAACGTCGCCATCATCGCCCACGTCGACCACGGCAAGACGACCCTGGTCGACGCCATGTTGCGGCAGGCCGGCGCCTACGGCGCCCGCGGTGAGGTCACCGAGCGGGTCATGGACTCCATGGACCTCGAGCGGGAAAAGGGCATCACCATCCTGGCCAAGAACACCGGCGTGCGGTACCTGCCGGCGGACGGGTCCGAGCCGGTCACCATCAACATCATCGACACCCCCGGTCACGCCGACTTCGGCGGCGAGGTCGAGCGCGGCCTGACCATGGTCGACGGCGTGGTGCTGCTGGTCGACGCGAGCGAGGGCCCGCTGCCGCAGACCCGGTTCGTGCTCCGCAAGGCGCTGCGCGCCCGGCTGCCGATCATCCTGGTGATCAACAAGGTGGACCGGCCGGACGCCCGGATCAAGGAGGTCGTGGACGACACCTACGAGCTCTTCCTCGACCTGGACGCCGACGAGGAGCAGATCGACTTCCCGATCGTCTACGCCTGCGCCCGCGACGGCATCGCCTCGCTGACCCAGCCGGCGGACGGCGCGGTGCCCGGCGACAGCCACAACCTGGAGCCGCTGTTCCGCACCCTGCTGGACACCATCCCGCCGCCGGCGTACGAGCAGGACGCGCCGCTGCAGGCGCACGTCACCAACCTGGACGCCTCGCCGTTCCTCGGCCGGCTGGCGCTGTGCCGGGTGCGGCAGGGCACCATCAGCAAGGGCCAGACGGTGGCCTGGTGCCGCACCGACGGCAGCACCCAGCGGGTACGCATCTCCGAGCTGCTGATGACCGAGGGCCTGGAGCGCAAGCCGGCCGACTCGGCCGGCCCGGGCGACATCATCGCTGTCGCCGGCATCCCGGAGATCATGATCGGTGAGACCCTCGCCGACGCGGAGAACCCGGTCCCGCTGCCGTTGATCACCGTCGACGAGCCGGCCATCTCGATGACCATCGGCACCAACACCTCGCCCCTGGTGGGCCGGGTCAAGGGCGCCAAGGTCACCGCCCGGATGGTCAAGGACCGGCTCGACAAGGAGCTGATCGGCAACGTGTCGCTGCGGGTGCTGCCCACCGAGCGCCCCGACGCCTGGGAGGTGCAGGGCCGCGGCGAGCTGGCCCTGGCCATCCTGGTCGAGCAGATGCGCCGCGAGCAGTACGAGCTGACCGTCGGCAAGCCGCAGGTGGTCACCCGGGAGATCGACGGGAAGACCTGTGAGCCGGTGGAGCGGCTGACCATCGACGCCCCGGAGGAGTACCTGGGCGCGATCACCCAGCTCCTCGCCACCCGCAAGGGCCGGATGGAGCAGCTGGTCAACCACGGCACCGGCTGGATCCGGATGGAGTGGCTGGTCCCGGCGCGCGGCCTGATCGGCTTCCGCACGGAGTTCCTCACCGAGACCCGCGGCACCGGCATCCTGCACCACGTCTTCGAGTCGTACGAGCCGTGGTTCGGCGAGCTGCGCACGCGGAACAACGGCTCGCTGGTCGCCGACCGGTCGGGCGCGGTCACCGCGTTCGCGATGACCAACCTCCAGGAGCGCGGCCAGCTCTTCGTCGAGCCCGGCACCGAGGTGTACGAGGGCATGATCGTCGGCGAGAACTCCCGCTCCGACGACATGGACGTCAACATCACCAAGGAGAAGAAGCTCACCAACATGCGGTCGTCGACCGCGGACGAGACCGAGAAGCTGATCCCGCCGCGCAAGCTGTCGCTGGAGCAGGCCCTCGAGTTCTGCCGCGAGGACGAGTGCGTCGAGGTGACCCCGGCCGCGGTCCGCATCCGCAAGGTGGTCCTCGACCAGACCCAGCGGGGTCGGATGGCGGCCCGCCGCAAGCACGCCGGCTGACCCCGCACCCCCGTCCGGAGCCCGGACCGCCACCCGGCGGCCCGGGCTCCCCCCTTTCCACCCCGCCTTCCCCGCGCCCCGGCTCCCTTGATCATGAAGTTGCTGCCATGACACACCGCCCCAGCGGGTAACAACTTCAAGATCAACCGCTCGGGAGGCGGGGGCCGGGCGGGGAGGTCAGGGGGTTTTGGTGGCCTGGAGGGCGAGGAGATCGGGGAGGGGGCCGGGCCCGGACTCCTCGGCCCGGGTCAGGGTGAGGCCGGCGGCGGCCACCGCGTTCAGCAGGTCGGCCAGGGGCAGGTGCCAGGCGCCCACCCGGGCCCGCACCCCGGTCTGGTTCCAGGACCGGAAGCTGCGGTCCCGCTCGGCGTAGCCACCGTCGACCACGATCCGGCCCGGGTCGGCGCGGTCGGCGAACGCGCCCACGTAGCAGGGGTGCACGCCGACGTGGACCAGCCGCCCACCCGGCGCGAGCACCCGGGCCGCCTCGGCGACCGCCGCCGGATAGTCCGGCATGTCGGTGTGGGCGAGCACGCAGACCACCGCGGGCAGGGCGGCGTCCGGCAGGGGCAGCGCGGTGGCGTCGGCACGGACCACCGGGAGCCGGCCGCGCGCGTGACGCAGCTGGCCGGCGGAGAGGTCCGCCCCGACCGGGGTCCAGCCGAGCCGGCGCAGCTCCGCCACGTGCGCCCCGGTGCCGCAGCACAGGTCGAGGCACCGGCCGGGGCCGGTGCCCAGCAGTGCCGCCAACAGCGTCCGCACCCGCTCGCTGTAGGGGCCGGCGGTGGTGGTGACGTAGTCCTCGTACCAGTCGGCGATGGCGTCGTACGCGGGGATCGTCATGACCGCACGCTAGACCGGCCGCCGCCCGGACCGCAGCCCCGGCGGCACCGGTGATCCGCTACGGTCACCGGCATGACCTGGGAGGATCTCGACGCGCACCTCGACAAGGTGCCCGGCACCGTCTCCGCGTACGTGGGACGGCTGGGTGCCCCGCCCACCTGGACCCGGCTGCCCGACGCCACGCACTACGCGGCGAGCACCATGAAGGTCGGCGTGCTGGTGGCGCTGCACCGCGCCGCCGAGGCCGGCCGGCTCGACCTGGACGCGCCGATCCCGGTGCGCAACACCTTCGACTCCGCGCTGCCCGGCGCGCCCCGGTTCGCCAACGCGCAGCACTACGACAACGACGACGCGGTCTGGGCCCGGGTCGGCGGCACCGCCTCCACCCGCTGGCTCGCCGAACGGATGATCGTCCGATCCAGCAACCTGGCCACCAACATCTGCCTCGCCCAGGTCGGGCTGCCGGCGGTGGCCGAGGCGTGGGCGCTCGCCGGGGCGCGGCACAGCGTCACCGGCCGCGGCATCGAGGACTTCGCCGCCCGGGACGCCGGCATCGACAACCTGGTCACCGCCGCCGACCTGGCCGCCCTGCTCGGCGGGCTGGCGCGCGGCGCCCGCGAGCCCGGCCCGCTCGCCTCCCCGGCCGCCTGCGCGTCCATGCTGGACGTCCTCTTCGCCCAGGAACACCGCGAGGACCTCGCCGCCGGGCTGCCCGAGGGCACCCGGATCGCGCACAAGAACGGCTGGGTACGCGGGATCCGGCACGGGGCCGGAGTGGTCTTCCCGGACGACGCCCCGCCGTACACGATCGTCGTCTGCACCACCACCGACCTGGCCGACGGCGGCCCCAGCGGCGAAGAGGAGGACGACGCCTGCCGGCTCATCGCCGACATCTCCGCCCAGGTCTGGGCGGCCCGGCACGACCTGGCCGGCTGACCGCCGCCGCCGGCCGGGGCGGCCCGGCCGGCGGCACCCTCACACCAGCAGGTTCGCGCGCAGCGCGGCGACCGTCTCGTCGGTCACCCCCAGCCCGTCGCGCAGGTACGCCCCGAACGACCCGTGCACCCGCCGCACCTCGTCGTACGCGGCGTCCAGGTAATCCGGCCGCACCTCCAGCAGCGGTCGCGCGACCGCCGGGTCCAGCTCCGGCTGCTGGCGCGTCATCGCGGCGAGCAGCACCTCGCGCAGGCTCTCGGTCAACTCGTTGTGCCGCAGGTAGTCGGCCCGGATCGCGGCCTCGTCCACGCCCAGCGCGGTCAGCAGCACCACCGACAGCCAGCCGGTCCGGTCCTTCCCGGCCGAGCAGTGGAACAGCAGCGGCAGGTTCCCGGCGTCGGCCGCCAGCCGGACCGCCGCCCCGAACCCGGCCCGCGCCGACTCCCCGGTGACGAACCACCGGTAGATCGCGCACATCGCCGCCGGCATCCCCTCCCGGGCCAGCTCGTCGTACGCGGCCAGGTCGTGGCCGAGCAGCACCGCCGAGACGTACGTGAACACCGGGTGGGCCGGGTCGTACACCGGCAGGTGCACCACCCGCGGCTCCCCGACCAGGCGGTCCGGCGGGGCGACCTGCTGCTCGGTGCCGTGCCGCAGGTCCACCACGCAGGCAGGGGACAGCTTGCCCAGCACCGGCAGGTCGTCGTCGGTGAGCCGGCCCAGCGCGGCGGTCCGGATCAGCCGGCCGGCCCGTACCCGCCGCCCGCCCGCGGCGGGCAGCCCGCCCAGGTCACGGGCGTTCGGCGCGCCCACCAGCTCCCAGTCCCGTCCCACCATCGGCCCTCCCCTGTCGCCGGCCACCTGGATATAGGGTGCCGCACATGACGATCGCCGCGGTACGCACCCACCGGCTCTCCGCCCCGTTACACACCCCCTTCGTCACCGCGCTGCGCCGCACGACCACCGTGGACACCCTGATCGTCGAGGTGGTCGACGCCGACGGGCGGTCCGGGTTCGGCGAGGCACCGCAGGTGTGGCAGGTCACCGGGGCGTCGATCGCCGGCGCCGAGGCGTGCGTCCAGGACCTCATCGGGCCCCGGCTCGTCGGACAGGACGCCGACGACCTGAATGCCCGCTGCGCCGAGGTGAGCCGTGCGGTGGCCGGCAACGAGTCGGCCAAGGGCGCCGTCGACGTCGCCCTGCACGACCTGGCCGCGCGGCGGCTCGGCGTACCCCTGGTGCGGCTGCTCGGCGGGACGGCGCTGCACGTCCCGACGGACGTCACCCTGGCCGCCGGCGACGCGGTGGACCTGGCCGCGGCCGCGACGCAGCGCCGGGCCGAGGGCTTCACCGTGCTGAAGCTGAAGGTCGGCACCGACGCCCGGGGCGACCTCGACCGGGTCCGCGCGGTCCGCGCGGCGGTCGGCCCGGAGGTACGCATCCGGCTCGACGCCAACCAGGGCTGGACGCCGCGCGAGGCGGTCCGGGTGATCCGCGGCATCGAGGACGCGGGGCTCGACGTCGAACTGGTCGAGCAGCCGGTCCACCGCCGGGACCTCGACGGGCTGGCCTGGGTCAGCGACCGCGTCGACCTGCCGATCCTCGCCGACGAGTCGGTCTTCGACCTGCGCGACCTGGTCGAGGTGATCCGCCGCCGGGCCGCCGACATGGTCAACGTCAAGCTGGCCAAGTGCGGCGGCCTGCACACCGCCCGGACCCTGCTCGACCTGGCCGCCGCCCACGGGATGGGCACCATCGTCGGCTCGATGATGGAGAGCCCGGTGGGCCTGGGCGCGGCGGCCAGCCTGGTCGCCGCGTACGGCACCAGCGCCGTCTCCGACCTCGACGCCGCCTGGTGGCTGGCCGCCTCCCCGGTCGGCGGCGGAATCCGGTACGACGGCGCGACTGTCGTGCTCCCGGACGCCCCCGGCCTCGGCATCACGGACGTGAGTGAAGCAAACATTCAAGCCGTCAGTTGAGTGATGTTGGAATTTTTCATAGGGTCGGCGCAGAGTGCCCGAGATGGGGGTGGACGTGGAACTGCAGCCCGGCCGCGAGGCCGTCGTCCGGGTCCCGGTGGCGACCCTCTGGACCAGTCCGGAGGCGGTACGGCCGGTCGACCACCCCGTCCTGACCGACACGCCCGACGTCGCCACCTGGGTCGCCGGCATGGACCGCGACCAGCAGGTCGGTGACTGCGTACTCAGCCAGCTGCTGCTCGGCGAGCGGGTGCTCGTCACCGAGCTGCGCGCGGACGGCTGGGCGCACGTGGTCGCCCTCGAACAGCCCGCCGTCAAGCTCGACATCCGGGGTTACCCCGGCTGGCTGCCCGCCGCCCAGCTGGCCGCCCCGCCGGCACCCGGCCCGGCGGCCGACCCGCTGGTCGTGGACGCCACGCACACCGCGCTGCGGTCCGCCCCGGACGGCCCGGTGACGCTGCCCGGCGTCGTCCTCGGCACCCGCCTCGCCCCGGCCGGCCGGCCCGCGGACGGCTGGCGACCGGTCCACGTGCCCGGCCGGGCCGACCCGCTCTGGGCCCCCGAGGGCGACCTGGTCCCGCTGCCCACCGAGCGGCCGGAGGCCAAGGAGGTGCTCGCCACCGCCGAGCGGCTGCGCGGCCTGGTCTACATCTGGGGCGGCGTCTCCACGTACGGCATCGACTGCTCCGGACTGGTGCACCTGGCCTGGCGGCGGTACGGGGTGACCCTGCCCCGGGACGCCGACGACCAGGCCGAGGCGACCGCTCCCCTGGCCCTGGACGAGGAGCGCCCGGGCGACCTCTACTTCTTCGCCCGCCCCGGCCGGCGGATCCACCACATCGGCATCGTCACCGCCGAGCCGCACGGCGACCGGCGGCGCATGCTGCACGCCTGCTACCGGCAGCGCCGGGTGGTGGAGGAACAGCTCCCCGAGGACCGGCTGGCCACCCTCGTCGGCGCGCACCGCGTCAACTGACCCCGTACGGCGAAGGGGCGCTCCCGTGGTCGGGAGCGCCCCTTCTCGTCGTGCGGGTCAGCCGCGGGCGTCGGCCAGCTCGCGGCGCCGGTCGCGGGACGACTTGACCAGGCTGGCCGCGGTGGCGACCGCCAGTGTGCCCAGGATGACCGTCAGCGAGAGCCAGATCGGGATGTGCGGCGCCCAGCCCACGTGCTCGCCGTCGTTGACGAACGGCAGGTTGTTGTCGGCGAGCGCCTCGAGGACCAGCTTCACGCCGATGAAGCCGAGCACCACGGCCAGGCCGTAGCTCAGGTAGATCAGCCGGTCCAGCAGCCCGCCGAGCAGGAAGTAGAGCTGCCGGAGGCCCATCAGCGCGAAGACGTTCGCGGTGAAGACCAGGTACGGCTCCTGGGTGATGCCGAAGATCGCCGGGATCGAGTCGAGGGCGAAGATCAGGTCGGTGGTGCCGATCGCGATCATCACGATCAGCATCGGGGTGAAGAGCCGCCGCCCGTTCTCGTGCGTGGTCATCCGCGCCCCGTCGAAGTCACGGGACAGCGGCAGCGCCTTGCGGCTCCACCGGATCAGCACGTTCTCGCTGAACTCGTCCTCGTCCGGCTCGCCCTGTCGGGCCAGGTTGACCGCCGTGTAGATCAGGAACGCGCCGAAGAGGTAGAAGACCCAGGAGAACTGGGAGATCAGCGCGGCGCCGGCGGCGATGAAGCCGCCCCGCATGACCAGCGCCAGCAGGATGCCGATGAGCAGCACCTTCTGCTGGTACTTCCGGGGCACCCCGAAGCGGGCCATGATGATCACGAAGACGAAGAGGTTGTCCACCGAGAGGCTGTACTCGGTGAGCCACCCGGTGTAGAACTGGCCGGCCACACTGGGGCCGGAGGCGAGCCAGAGGCCCGCGCCGAAGAGCAGGGCCAGCCCGACGTAGAAACCGACCCAGAGGCTCGACTCCCGGACGCTGGGCTCGTGCGGGCGGCGACCGATGATGAAGAGGTCGATGAGCAGAACCGCCGTCAGCGCGACGAGGGTCCCGGCCCACACGTATCCGGACACGTTCAATTCCATCCTCCGGCAGACACACAGCGTCGGGCACACCGTACGCCGGGTGAGCGGCCGGGGTGCGTCGACGCTGACTCTGGTGACTGTCGGAGGTCTCTTCCGCCAGCGATCCGAGGTATCGGACCACTGGCCGACGGAGCCGGGTCGTGCAACCGGGGGGCCGGCGCTCTTCCGTGCTGACGACTCCGTCGCGGGGGAATACTCCCCTCCTCGGCCGCCATTGTTCACCATCCGACCCGCTCAGCGCATCTCCCGGGGTCCGTATTGATGGGGGAATCACTTTCCGGCATGGCGCGGCATGCACCGCCTAGCGCTTCCTAGGAGGCTAGGTGGTCGGGTGGAGCCGGTTGATCGACTCCATTTACGGCACGTCGGAGTGTCCCAGCGCGGGGAGGTGTCGACCTGCCGCATCCCGGGTGGATCAACGGCGCACCGGCGGGCAGCCGTTCGCGGTGGGACGAACAGCCCCCGGGTCGCTCCGGTCGACGGCGGGCGTGCGAGGCTTCCGGCATGGTTCTTGAGGTCGCGCTGATCGACGTAACTCCCGGGCAGGAGGACGACTTCGCCGCCGCGTACGCGAAGGCCCGTCCGATCCTCGCCGGCACCGAGGGCTGCCGCTCGGTACGGATGACCCGCGGCGTGGAGTCGCCGTCCCGGTTCGTACTCCTGGTGGAGTGGGACACGGTGGAGGCGCACGACGTCAACTTCCGGCAGTCCGAGCGCTTCGGGCAGTGGCGGGCGCTGATCGGCCCGCACTTCGCCGCCCCGCCCCTGGTCGAGCACTTCGTCGACGTGCCGGCCTGAACTGTCGTACCCCTGACATAGCCTGCCCTCGACGCGTGGCTGCCGGTCCCGACGGTCATCGGGGGCGCCGGGCCCGGCGGCCGCGCGCCAGGAAAGCTCGTGTGTTTGCTCTGCTCCACCGAGACGGGCTGGATCACCGGCGTGGTGATCGACTCCGAGGGCGGCTTCCAGCGGTGCCGCTGCGGGTGCGGCCCGGCGCGGCGTGGTCGGGCGCCGTCGTGGTCCGGCACGGGTTCAGCTCGGCTCAGCGACCTCGGCGTCGCGGGGCTCACGCGGTCGGGGGACCAGCGCCGGGCCGAGCCGCCGGCTGAGCAGCTCGGCGGTCTCCTCCGCCGACAGCGCCGCCGCCAGCAGCCAGTCGATCAGCCGCTCGTACCGGTCGATGTCGGCCTCGGCGACCAGCCGCAGGTCCGTGGTCAGGGTCTCCACCAGCACGGTGCGCGGATCCGCCGGGTCCGGATGCGCGTAGTAGGCGAAGGCGGCCAGCGGGTGCACCCCGCCGTAGGGCGCGGCGTCGCGGGAAAGCAGCCGGACGGTGACGTGCGGCCGCTCGGCGAGGGCGAGCAGATGCCGCAACTGGTCCCGCCACACGTCGGCCGGGGTGCCGCCGGGGTCGCAGACCCGCTCGTCCAGCAGGGCCGTGTACTGCGGTGGGTCGGCCCGGCGCAGCACCTCCTGCCGCAGGGCGCGGGCCCGGACGTCGGCCTCCACGTCGACGTCGTCGCAGAACAGCGACCCGGCGGTCACCCGCAGCCGGGCGTACGCCGGGGTCTGGAGCAGCCCGGGCACGACGGCGGGTTGGTACTCGACGATGCGGGCGGCACCCGTCTCCAGCTCCGCGTACGCCCGTTGCCGCTCCCCCATCTCGCCCAGGGCCCTGGACCAACCCCGACCGGTCGCGGCGTCACGGGCGATGACGATCAGCTCGGTTCGCCGGTCAGGCGGCACCTGGTAGACGTCGAGCAGGTCGAGCACGTCGGCCAGGTCGGGCCGGCTCTGACCCAGCTCGATGCGGGACAGCTTGGACGTGGACGCCCACCCGAGCCGGGCACAGACCTGCTCGAGGGTGAGCGACTCCCCGTGACGCAGCCGGCGCAGCTCCGCGCCGAGCCGCACCCGCCGGACGACAGGACTTGCTGACAAAGGCATGCGGGCCTCCCCGAGGGAGAGTACGCACGACCATCACGCTGGGCAATACCTTGATTGCTCAGTGCGATCACCCCAGGCGGTCCCGCCGAGATGGCGGCCCCGCACCGATGTCCCGCGCACCTCGGCCCGACCCCGGGGCGGGCAGGCGGCGTTCGGACCGGCCCCAGGATCGGCGCGGCCGCTCGGCCCGGCCTCAGGGTCGGCGCGGCCGCTCGGCCCGGCCTCAGGGGGTCGGCGCGCCGTCTCGGCCCGGCGTCAGGGTCGGTAGGTGCCGAACGACCAGACCAGGCCGGCCGGGTCCCGGGCCACGTAGTCGCGGGAGCCGTAGTCGGTGTCGAAGGGTGGCCGGACGATCTCCGCGCCGGCCGCCAGGGCGCGCGCGTGGTGCCCGTCGACGTCGTCCACCACCACGTAGAGGCGGTAGTCGTCGTCGGCCGGACGGACGGCCGGGGCGGGACCGGTGCCGAGCATGACGAGGTCGTCCCCGTAGCCGAGCTGGGCGTGCCGCACCCCGCCGTCCGGGCCCTCGTGCAGCTCGTGCAGCGTGAAGTCGAACGCGGACCGGAGGAAGTCGATGGCGCTGCGGGCGTCGGGATACCGCAGGACCGGGTAGATGGTTCGCATCCCCCGAGTCTGCGGGCGGGCCGTCAGCCGGGATTGGACGAATGTGACCCGGGACGGGCCAGCGCCGCCGGGGTCCGGCCGGTGAACTCCCGGAACTCCCGGATCAGGTGCGACTGGTCGTAGTAGCCGCAGCGGACCGCCAACTCCGCCCAGCTCTCCCCCACCACGTCCCGGAGACCGGCGCCCTGGTCACCCTGGCGGTCCCGGGCCGCGCCGGTCAGCTCGCGGCCGAGGGTGGCGTACGCGCGCTGGAAGCGCACCAGCCGGCCGACGGTCTTCGGCGGCAGGCCGAACTCCCGCCGGAACACCGCCGCCAGGTGCCGCCGGCTCCAGCCGAGCTCGTCGGCCAGCGCGCCGACCCCGACGGCGCCCCCGCTGCCGTCGAGCAGCCGCCAGGCCCGCAGCAGCCGCCGGTTCACCGGCCCGGCCGCGGCCAGCCGGCCGGCGAACGCCGCGTCGAGCCGGGCGAACCGCCCCGGCCAGTCGGGCACGCCGGCCAGCTCGTCGCGCAGCCGTGCCAGCCAGCGGTCCAGCCGGTCCACCGGCACGGCGCGGTTGGCCAGTTCGCCGAGCGGCAACCCGAGCAGCCGGCGGGCGGCCGGCGGCGTCAGCAGCACCTGCACCCCGGCGCCCTCGCCCACCGTGCGGGTGGTGCAGTACGCGTCGAACGGGCCTGCGACAAAGGCGTTCACCCCGTACGCGCCCCGGGCGGCGGCCCGCGGGTCGGTGACGTCGAGCGGGGCACCCCAGCCGAGGATCAGCACCACGAAGGTGCCGGCCACCTCGTGGCGTACCAGGGGTCGGGCGGCGTGCTCCCGGTAGCCGAGGTAGTGGTCGACGTACGCGCGCAGCGCGGGATCGGGCCGGCCGACGACCACCTCGGTCAGCATGTCGTCCTCCCGACCGCCGCTCGGGTCACTTCACCCCGGCGGCGTCCATCCCGCGCAGTTCCTTCTTCAGGTCGGCGACCTCGTCGCGGATCCGCGCCGCCAGCTCGAACTGCAACTCCCGCGCGGCGGCGAGCATCTGGTCGTTGAGCTCCTGGATCAGGTTGGCCAGGTCGGCCCGGGCCATCCCCTCCCGGGACGGCGCGGCGCCACCGCGACCACGGCTGCGGGTCTCCTTGACCGGGGCCTTGCCCCGGGACAACTGCCGGGCCGCGCCGCCGACCTTGGTGTTGTGCTCGGTGTCCTCCGCCTCGCGGTAGATGTCGTCGAGGATGTCGTGGATCTTCTTGCGCAGCGGCTCGGGGCTGATCCCGTGCGCCTCGTTGTGCGCGATCTGCTTGGCCCGCCGCCGGTTGGTCTCGTCGATCGCGCCCGCCATCGACGGGGTGATCTTGTCGGCGTACATGTGGACCTGGCCGGAGACGTTACGGGCGGCCCGGCCGATGGTCTGGATCAGCGATCGGCCGCTGCGCAGGAAGCCCTCCTTGTCGGCGTCGAGGATCGCCACCAGGGAGACCTCGGGCAGGTCGAGGCCCTCGCGGAGCAGGTTGATGCCGACCAGCACGTCGTAGTCGCCCTTGCGCAGCTCCCGCAGCAGCTCCACCCGGCGCAGCGTGTCGACCTCGGAGTGCAGGTAGCGCACCCGGATGCCGTTCTCCAGCAGGTAGTCCGACAGGTCCTCGGCCATCTTCTTGGTCAGCGTGGTGACCAGCACCCGCTCGTCCCGCTCGGTGCGCAGCTTGATCTCGTGCATCAGGTCGTCGATCTGTCCCTTGGTGGGCTTCACGACGACCTCGGGGTCGACCAGGCCGGTCGGGCGGATCACCTGCTCGACGTACTCGCCCTGGGCCTGCTCCAGCTCCCAGGAGCCGGGGGTGGCGGAGAGGAAGACCATCTGGCCGACCCGGTCCAGGAACTCGTCGAACCGCAGCGGCCGGTTGTCGGCGGCGCTGGGCAGCCGGAAGCCGTGGTCGATCAGCATCCGCTTGCGGGACGCGTCGCCCTCGTACATGCCGCCGATCTGGGAGACCGTCTGGTGCGACTCGTCGATGACGGTGAGGAAGTCGTCGGGGAAGTAGTCGAGCAGGCAGTGCGGCGGATCCCCCGGCTTGCGCCCGTCGATGTGCATCGAGTAGTTCTCGATGCCGGAGCAGAAGCCGACCTGCCGCATCATCTCGATGTCGTACGTGGTGCGCATCCGCAGCCGCTGCGCCTCCAGCAGCTTGCCCTGCCGCTCCAGCTCGGCCAGCCGCTCGCCCAGCTCGGTCTCGATGTCGCGGATCGCCCGCTCCATCCGCTCCGGGCCGGCCGCGTAGTGCGTCGCCGGGAAGATCAGCAGGTGGTCGACCTCGCGGACCACGTCGCCGGTCAGCGGGTTGAGGTAGTAGAGCTTCTCCACCTCGTCGCCGAACAGCTCGATCCGGACGGCCAGCTCCTCGTACGCCGGGATGATCTCCAGCGTGTCGCCGCGGACCCGGAACGTGCCCCGCTGGAACGCCATGTCGTTGCGGGCGTACTGGATGTCGACCAGGCGGCGCAGCAGCTGGTCGCGGTCGAGCTCCTGGCCGACCGCGACCCGGACCGCGCGGTCCAGGTATTCCTCGGGGGTGCCCAGGCCGTAGATCGCCGAGACGGTCGCCACCACGATCACGTCGCGGCGGGTGAGCAGCGACATGGTCGCCGCGTGCCGCAGCCGCTCGACCTCCTCGTTGATCGAGGAGTCCTTCTCGATGTAGGTGTCGGTCTGCGGGATGTACGCCTCGGGCTGGTAGTAGTCGTAGTAGGAGACGAAGTATTCCACCGCGTTGTGCGGGAGCAGCTCGCGGAACTCCTTGGCGAGCTGGGCGCAGAGCGTCTTGTTCGGCGCGAGCACCAGGGTGGGGCGTTGCAGCCGCTCGACCAGCCACGCCGTGGTGGCGCTCTTGCCGGTGCCGGTCGCGCCGAGCAGCACCGTGTTGCGGTCGCCACGGCGTACGCGCCGCTCAAGCTCGTCGATGGCCGCCGGCTGGTCGCCGGCCGGCTGAAACTCGCTGACGACCTGGAAGCGGCCGTCCAGCCGGGGAATGTCGAGCGCCATGACCTCAACGGTACGCCCGGGGTCCGACAGTTCCGGACCGACCACGGAGGGTCCCTGATCGGCTTCGATATTCCCATTGTGTGCCACATCTCACCCGGCTAGGCTCTGACCGTAGGCCGCTCGCGGCGGCCGACCGGGCCGGTGGCCGCCCTCCAGGGCTCGGCCGCCCCCGGCACCGGGGTCGCAGCACCCGGACGACCGGCGTGCGCACCCGAGGTGGTCGCGCAGGAAGCGCAGACCGGCCGCCGCGAGCGCCCCTGCTCCGTCATCCGATCCCGGTCGTCGCTTTCTCCTCGTGGAGGCCTCGTCACCCGAGCCCCGTCCCCGCGTTCTCCACTCGTGGAGACCTCCCCCCGACGCCGGCACGCCGCGGCCCGCGACGCCACTCCGCCCCCCACGGCCGACACCGCCGCCATGCCCGACCTGCCCGCCGACGCGGCCACGCCCGACCGCGACACCGCCGGCCCCGCCGACGGCCCGGCCGTGCCGCCGGAGCACCCGACCGCCCCCACCACGGAGCCGGCCGCGGCACCCGATGCGGCGCAGAGTCCGGCCGGAGACCGCCGCGACGTCGCGGACCCGTCCTCGACCCCGGGCACGGCGCCGAGTCCGGCCGGAGACGACCGCCACTCCCCCGACCCGTCCTCGACCTCCGGCGCGGCCCAGAGCCCGGCCGGGGGCGGCGGCGACACCGGGGACGGGTCCTCGACCGCGGACCGGGCGAGGCACCCGACCACTCCACGCCGCGCCACCGAGCCGCTCGCGACGCCCGAGCCGGCCAAGACCTCGACCGGCCGCCGCGCCGCCGTGCCGCCCGCCATCCCGGAGGCGACCGGCCTCAGCCGTCCCGGGCTGTTCCGCCGTGCCCGACGCGACCCGGGAGGCCCGGACGGGACCGCCGGGAGCGTGCCGCGCGAGCCGGGCCGAGGGCACCGGCGCCCCCGGCACGCCGCGGCGGCCCGACCCCCGGCCGTACCGCCCCTGCACCGGCCGGCGGAGCCGCCGACGCCGGGACGCGAGGCCGCCGCGCTCACGCAGCCGGAGGAACCCGACCTGGACGGCTCCGGCGACCCGCCGGAGCGGCCGACCCGGCGGCGCGCCATCCTGGTCGCGCTCGCGGTGACCGCGGCGGCCTCGGCGGCCGCGCTGGTCGCCGGGCTGCTGCAGTGGTCACCGGAACCGGCGAGGGACCCGGCCCGCCGGCTGACCCACGGCGAGGTCGAGCGGCTGTCCGCCATGCGGGTCACCAACCAGCGGGACGTCCGCGCCGGGGTCCGGGTCTCGGTCGGTACGGGCGCGGCGCGCAGCGAGCTGGTCGGCTGGGTGGACTGGGCCCGGCCGCTGGTCTACCTGGACGTCGGCGGCCCGGGGGCGGGGGCCGAACGGGGCCTGGTCCAGGCCACCGCGTCGACGGTGGTGCTCCGGCCCGACCCGGCCGCGGCGCCGACCCCCACCCCGCCGCCGCTGGTGCCGCCGGCCGACCGCTGGCGGCTGCGGGAACCACCCGCCACGGGCGCGGTGGCCCCCGTCCGTGACCTGCTGCTCGGCCTCGGCGCGAACCGGATCGACGTGGTGTCCACCCGGGCACGCTGGCAGGGCCGGGCCAGCACCGACGGCACCGCGGTGGACATCCTGGAGACCACTCTGCCGGCCGACCCGGCGCCCACCGCCCCGCGTGCCGCTCCGGCCCGCCTCTGGCTGGACGGGGACGCCCGGCTGCACCGGCTGGAGGGGCGGCTGCCCGACGGCCGGCCGGTCACCGTCGAACTGGAACGGACCGACCGGCCCACGCTCCGCCCGGTGGCCGCGCTGGGCGGCCACCCCGGGCTGCCGCGGGCCCTCACGGACGCCGAGGCCGACCGGCTGGCCCGGCTCCCCGCCCGGCTCCGGGCGCTCGGGGGCGCCACGGTGACCCTGACCGCCCCGCTCGGCCCGACCGCCAACCTGCGCGCCGCCGGCTGGCTGCGCTGGACGGAGTCCGCCGCGTACCTGGCGGTGGACGAGGCCGACAGCCCCGGACGCCGAACCCTGCTGCGCTGGCGGGGCGGGCGGGCGACCCGCGCGGAGGTCCCGGCCGGCCCGGCGGGCGACGTCCCGGCCACGCCGCCGCTGCCGCCGCCGGCCGGGCTCACCTGGACGGCCGCCCGGCCACCCGCGGACGACCTGGACCGGCTGCTGGCCGCCGCGCTGCGCGGCGACGACGCACCCGTACCGGCCCGATCGGCGGTTCGGCTGCGCGGCGACCGGACGGCCGACCGCAGCGTGGACGTCATCGAGGTACGCACCGGCGGGGCGGTGCTGCGCTACTGGGTCGACCGGGACGGGCTGCTGCGCCGGCTCGAGCTGCGGACCGGGCGGGGGGTCTGGGCCCAGCTCGACCTCAGCCCCGGTCGGGTGCCGGCGCTGCCCGGCGGACCGGCGGCGCCCCGGCCGAGGCGTCGCTGAGCGGGCTCAGGGCCGCCAGCCGGTCTGGATGGCCCACTCCTCGGCGCGCAGGTGCTCCTCGTCGAACCAGGGGTCCTTCAGCGTCCCGTACGTCGCGCTGTCCGGGGCGGTGGCGGCCAACTCCCGCTTGACCTCGAGGTACGCGGCCCGCTGGGCGGGGTCGGCACGGAGATGGTCGCGCATCAGCAGCGCGTACCGCCAGCCGGGCGAGCCGGCGACCCGCAGGTGCAGGTTGACCGGGCGGGCCGGGTCGGCGCTGCCGTGCAGGCGCTTCTCCCAGCGGGCGCTGCCGGCCGGGCGCGGGTTGTCCCACCAGTCGCCGAGGAGCCGGGGAAAGCCGGCGTCGGCGAGCCGCTCGGCCAGCGGGCCGTCGGCCTCCGCCAGCGACGACACGGTGAGCTGGATGTCGATGACGTCCTTGGCGGCCAGTCCGGGCACCGCGGTGGAGCCGATGTGGTCGACGCGCAGGTCCGCGCCGGCGGCGTGCCGGATCCGGGCGGCCAGTCGGGCGTACTGCTGGGGCCAGGTCGGGTCGGGCTCGGTGAGCACCACCCGCTCGGGCCGGACCGGGCGGCGCTCGCGGACGTTGCGCTCGTAGGGCAGCAGGCGGTCCCGCCACAGCGCGTCCACCGCCGCGTGCAGTTCGTCGAGGGTGCCGTCGTTGGTGAGCAGCACGTCGGCCGCCGCCTGCCGGCGGGCGTCGTCGGCCTGCGCGGCGATCCGCCGCTCGGCCTCCGCGCGGTCCATGCCCCGGTCCCGGGCCAGCCGGGCCAGTCGGGTGGCCACCGCCGCCTGCACCACGACCACCAGGTGGTACGTCGGCGCGAGCCCCACCTCCACCAGCAGCGGCACGTCGTTCACCACGACGGCGTCCGGGGCCGCCGCGGCGGTCAGCTCGGCGGCGCGGGCGCGGACCCGGGGGTGGGTGATCGCCTCCAGCTTGCGGCGGGCGGCCTCGTCCCCGAAGACCAGCGCGCCGAGCGCGGCCCGGTCCAGCGCCCCGTGCGGGTCCAGGACCCGTTCGGAGAAGGTGGCGACGATCTCGGCCAACCCCTCGCTGCCCGGGGCGACCACCTCGCGGGCGATCCGGTCGGAGTCGACGAGCACCGCGCCGAGCGCGGTGAGCCGGTTCGCCACCGCGCTCTTGCCGGACCCGATCCCACCGGTCAAACCCACCTTCAGCACGCGACCAGTCAACCGGATCACCGGCCGCACGCCAAACCGACCCCTGACCGGCCTGCGGATGGGGCTTTCAGTCCGTCTCGGGCTCACCCGGGCTCGCCCCGGCCCGGCCCGGCCGGCCGGAGATACGCGAGGGCCCCGCCCCCGGCCCGGTGAAACCGGATCGCGGGGACGGGGCCCGTCGCCGTCAGCCGACGCGCGGCGCGCCGACATGCAGTTGTCGCGCGGTCACTTGCCGCCGGCGAGCTTCTCCCGCAGCGCGGCGAGCGCCTCGTCGGTGGCCAGCGTGCCGGCCGGCTCCTCGGCCTGACGGCTCGGGGCCGTGGTCGAGGTGGTGGTGCCGGAGACGGCCGGAGCCGGGTTGGCAGCGGCCTCGGCGTCGGCGGCCCGGGAGGACTGCACCTGCTTGGTGTGGGCCTCCCAGCGCTGACGCGCCTCGGCGTACTGCTGCTCCCACGCCTCGCGCTGCTTCTCGTAGCCCTCGAGCCACTCGCCCGTCTCCGGGTCGAAGCCCTCCGGGTAGATGTAGTTGCCCTGCTCGTCGTAGGTCGCGGCCATGCCGTAGAGGGTCGGGTCGAAGTGCTCCTCGCCCTCGACGAAGCCCTCGTTGGCCTGCTTGAGCGACAGCGAGATCCGGCGACGCTCGAGGTCGATGTCGATGACCTTGACCATGACCTCGGAGCCGACCTGGACGACCTGCTCCGGGATCTCCACGTGGCGCTCGGCCAGCTCGGAGATGTGGACCAGGCCCTCGATGCCGTCGTCCACCCGGACGAAGGCGCCGAACGGCACGAGCTTGGTGACCTTACCCGGCACGATCTGCTGGATCGCGTGGGTGCGGGCGAACTGGCGCCACGGGTCCTCCTGGGTCGCCTTCAGCGACAGCGAGACCCGCTCGCGGTCCAGGTCGACGTCCAGGACCTCGACCTCGACCTCCTGGCCGACCTCGACGACCTCGGACGGGTGGTCGATGTGCTTCCAGGAGAGCTCGGAGACGTGCACCAGGCCGTCCACGCCGCCCAGGTCGACGAACGCGCCGAAGTTGACGATCGAGGAGACGACGCCCTTGCGGACCTGGCCCTTCTGCAGCTTGTTGAGGAACTCGGTGCGCACCTCGGACTGCGTCTGCTCCAGCCAGGCCCGGCGGGACAGGACCACGTTGTTGCGGTTCTTGTCCAGCTCGATGATCTTGGCCTCGAGCTCGCGCCCGACGTACGGCTGCAGGTCGCGCACCCGCCGCATCTCGACGAGCGAGGCGGGCAGGAAGCCGCGCAGGCCGATGTCGAGGATGAGACCGCCCTTGACGACCTCGATGACCGAGCCGCGGACGACGCCGTCCTCGTCCTTGATCTTCTCGATCGTGCCCCAGGCCCGCTCGTACTGCGCCCGCTTCTTGGAGAGGATCAGGCGACCCTCCTTGTCCTCCTTCTGGAGGACCAGGGCCTCGATGTGGTCACCGACCGAAACCACCTCGGCCGGGTCCACGTCGTGCTTGATCGACAGCTCCCGAGAGGGGATCACGCCCTCGGTCTTGTAGCCGATGTCGAGCAGGACCTCGTCCCGATCGACCTTGACGACGGTGCCTTCGACAATGTCGCCGTCGTTGAAGTACTTGATGGTCTCGTCGATCGCGGCGAGGAAAGCTTCCTCGGAGCCGAGGTCGTCGACGGTGACCTTGTTGGCGCTCGAGGTGGCCTCGATGCTGCTCGTCATGTGGGCGGTTGCTCCGGTCGGATGGGTTGTCACAGCAGGCGTGGGCGTCGCGGTGACTCAGTCCGCGCCAGCGGATCCGTCGCCGGGCACACCGAACGATCGCCGTCAGAAGATCATTAGTGGCTCCGGTGACCGCGCACCTGCTCCCTGCCGAGGCACACGATCCGCGAGCGCATCGTCTAGCCTACCCGCTGCATTACCACAGCGTGCAAGCCCTCCCAGGTCTCCTCGGGCTCGTCAGCTGCGAAAGCGGAGATTTCGCGCGGTAAGGGGCCACAGCTGTCTCGTCCGTCACATCCGCCACTCCTGTCCCGCGCCGTACGCCGGGCCGGCGTCGGGTCGCCCGGGCCGGGGCCCTAGCGTGAGCGGGTGGACGACGACAGGGTGACCCGACGCCGGGTGGGCGCCGCCGAGATCCGCCGGGCCAACCGCGGCTGGTGGGACCGCGACGCGGACGACTACCAGGCCGAGCACGGCGCGTTCCTGGGCGACGTGGACTTCGTGTGGTGCCCGGAGGGGCTGCGCGAGGCCGACGCCCGGCTGCTCGGCGACGTCGCCGGCCGCCGCATCCTCGAACTCGGCTGCGGCGCCGCGGCCGCCGCCCGGTGGCTGGCCACCCAGGGCGCCCATCCGGTCGCCCTGGACCTCTCCGCCGGCATGCTGCGGCACGCCGCGCGGGCCGCCGACCGCACCGGCGTACGCGTGCCGCTGGTGCAGGCCGACGCGCTCGCCCTGCCCTTCGCCGACGCGGCGTTCGACACCGTCTGCACCGCCTTCGGCGCGATCCCGTTCGTGGACGACTCGGCGGGGGCCATGCGCGAGGTGGCCCGGGTGCTGCGGACCGGTGGCCGCTGGGTCTTCTCGGTCACCCACCCGATGCGCTGGATCTTCCTCGACGACCCGGGCGAGGGCGGGCTGACCGCCGTGCACTCGTACTTCGACCGGTCCCCCTACGTGGAACAGGACGAGCACGGGGTGGCCACCTACGTCGAGCAGCACCGCACCCTCGGTGACCGGATCCGGGAGCTGGTCGGCGCCGGGTTCCGGCTGCTGGACCTGGTGGAGCCGGAGTGGCCGGCGGGGCACGAAGGGATCTGGGGGCAGTGGAGCCCGCTGCGCGGCCGGCTCTTCCCCGGCACCGCCATCTTCGTCGCCGAGAAGCCGGCGGCGGGGTAGCGACCGTTTCCGGGCACCGGGGCCGGGTAACCGGACGGCATGGCCGAGAAGGAGTTCCGCACGGGCGACCACGTCTCCTGGGCCAGCCACAGCGGCCGGGCGTACGGGGTCGTCAAGGAGAAGCTCATCGACCGGACCCACGTGCGCGGGCACACGGTGAACGCCTCGCCGGAGGACCCGCAGTACCGGATCCGCAACGACCACTCGGGCCGGGACGTCGCCCACCGACCGGAGGCGCTGCGCCGTGAGTCGACGTGACGACGGTCGGGACACCTACCAGGAGTTCACCGAGGCCGTGAACATGAAGCCCGGTGAACTGCAGAAATGGCTGGAGACCGACGAGTCGAAGCACGTCGGCTGGCGGAAGACGGGCAGCAGGGGCGGCGAGTCGGTCGGCCACGAGTCGGGCCGGAGGATCGTCGAGCTGCTGCGCCGCAAGCGTGACCAGCTCTCCGAGGCCGACTACCGGCACATGCGCAAGGTCGTCGGGTACGTCCGGCGGCACATGGCGCAGCGACCGAGCGGCGACGTCCGCCGGACCCGCTGGCGGTACTCGCTGATGAACTGGGGCCACGACCCGGTCAAGGCCCCGCTTCCGCCGCCGGGCGGCCCGTCGCGGAAGGCGCTGCAGCGGCACGGCGCCCCGCCGAAGGAACGCCGGGGACCAGGCCGCTGACCCGCCGGGAGCCGTGGGTCGCCCGACCGGGCGCGCGCCGCCAGGTACGCGATGTCGCGGTGTCCCCGCCCCGGTGACGCCGCCCCCCGGCGACGTGGAGTCGGTCACCGGGCGGGGAGGCGGTGGGCCTCGACGCCGACGGGGGCCCGCCCCGGGGCGGGCCGCCGTCACTCAGTGGTCGGCGCTGTTCCAGTCCCGGCCGTCGCCGACGGACACCTCCAGCGGCACCGACAGCGGGTAGGCGTCGCCCATCCGGGTGCGGACCAGGGCCTCCAGCGTCTCCCGCTCGCCCGGCGCGACCTCGAAGACCAGCTCGTCGTGCACCTGCAGGAGCATCCGGGAGCGCAGCCCGGCCTCGCGCAGCGCGGTGTCGACGTGCAGCATGGCGACCTTGATGATGTCGGCCGCCGAGCCCTGAATCGGGGCGTTGAGCGCCATCCGCTCGGCGATCTCCCGGCGCTGCCGGTTGTCGCTGACCAGGTCGGGCAGGTAGCGCCGGCGGCCCAGGATGGTGGAGGTGTAGCCGTCCTGCCGGGCCCGGGCCACCACCTCCTGCAGGTAGTCGCGGACCCCGCCGAACCCGGCGAAGTAGTCCTCCATCAGCCCGCGCGCCTCCTCGGTGGTGATCCCGAGCTGCTGGGACAGGCCGAACGCGCTCAGCCCGTACGCCAGGCCGTAGTTCATCGCCTTGATCTTGCGGCGCTGGTCGGCGGTGACCCGGTCGACCGGCACGCCGAAGACCGAGGAGGCGGTGGCGGCGTGGAAGTCGTGCCCGGAGTTGAACGCCTCGATCAGCGCGTCGTCCGAGGACAGGTGCGCCATGATCCGCATCTCGATCTGGCTGTAGTCGGCGGTGAGCAGGCAGTCGTAGCCCTCGCCGACGACAAAGGCACGCCGGATCCGCCGCCCCTCCTCGGTGCGGATCGGGATGTTCTGCAGGTTGGGCTCGGTCGAGGAGAGCCGGCCGGTGGCCGCCACGGTCTGGTTGAACGTGGTGTGGATCCGCCCGTCGTCGGAGACCGACTTGAGCAGCCCGTCGACCGTCGACTTGAGCTTGGCGACGTCCCGGTGCCGCAGCAGGTGCTCCAGCACCGGGTGCGGCTGCTGGGCGTAGAGCCACTGCAGAGCGTCGGCGTCGGTGGTGTAGCCGGTCTTGATCTTCTTGGTCTTGGGCAGGCCCAGCTCGCCGAAGAGGATCTCCTGGAGCTGCTTGGGCGAGCCGAGGTTGAACTCCCGCCCGACCGCCTCGTACGCGCCCTGGGCGGCCTTCTTCACCTCGGCGGCGAACTGGGCCTCCAGCTCCGACAGGTAGTCGGTGTCGGCGGCGATGCCGGTGCGCTCCATGGTGGCGAGGACCCGCATCAGCGGCAGCTCGACGCCGGCCATCAGCCGGGCGGACTGCTCGCCGTCGCGGGACAGCTCGGCGTCGATCGCGTCGGCCAGGTCGAGGGTGGCCCGGGCGTGCAGCATCAGGTTCTGCTCGGCCTCGCCGTCGTTGCCCAACCCGTCCAGGGTGAGCTGGCCGGTCTCCGGCGCGTCGACCCGCAGCTCGCGGTGCAGGTAGCGCAGCGCCAGGTCGGTCAGGTCGTACGAGCGCTGGTCGGGTCGGGCCAGGTAGGCGGCGATCTGGGTGTCGCGGGCGATGCCCTGCAGATCCCAGCCGTGCGCAGCGAAGGCCAGCACCGCCGGCTTGCTGTCGTGCAGCACCTTGGGGCGGGCAGCGTCGGCCAGCCAGCCGGCCAGGGCGGCCTCGTCGCCCGCGTCGAGGGTGGCCGGGTCGAACCAGGCGGCCGCCCCGCCGGCGGTCGCCAGGGCCATACCGGTGACCGAGGCGGTGTGCCGCCGGTTGGGACCGGTGTCGAGCTTCACCGCCACGCCCACCGGAGTGCCGGCCGGGGCGTGGGTCTCCAGCCAGCCGGCGAGCGCGCCGGGCGCGGTGAGCACCGCTCCGGCCAGCTCGAAGCCGGCCTCCGCCTCCGGCTCGACCGCCTCCAGGTACTGGTAGAGCCGGTCGCGCAGGATGCGGAACTGGAGGGTGTCGAAGACCTGGTGCACGGCCTCCCGGTCCCAGCCCTGCCAGCGGGTGTCCTCGGGGCGCAGGGGCAGCTCCAGGTCGGCGACCAGGCAGTTGATCTCGTAGTTGCGGATCACGTCGGCGAGCCGCTCGCGCAGGCTGTCGCCGGCCTTGCCCTTGATCTCGTCGGCATGGGCGATGACGCCCTCCACCCCGCCGTACAGGTTGATCCACTTGGCCGCGGTCTTCGGGCCGACGCCCGGGATGCCGGGGAGGTTGTCGCTGGTCTCGCCGACCAGGGCGGCGAGGTCGCGGTAGCGGTCCGGGCCGACGCCGTACTTCGCCTCGACCGCGGCCGGGTCCATCCGGGCCAGGTCGGAGACGCCCTTACGCGGGTAGAGCACGGTGACGCGCTCGCCGACCAGCTGGAACGCGTCCCGGTCGCCGGTGGTGATCAGCACCTCCATGCCCTGGTCGCGGGCCTGGCAGGCCAGGGTGGCGATGACGTCGTCGGCCTCGTACCCCTCCTTCTCCACCACCGGCACCCGCAGCGCCGCGAGGACCTCCTTGACCAGGCTGACCTGGCCCTTGAAGTCGGTCGGGGTCTCGCTGCGGCCGGCCTTGTACTCGGCGTACTTCTCGGTGCGGAAGGAGCGGCGGGAGACGTCGAAGGCGACCACGATGTGGGTGGGCTGCTCGTCGCGGAGCACGTTGATCAGCATCGAGGTGAAGCCGTAGACCGCGTTGGTCGGCTGCCCCGTGGTGGTGGAGAAGTTCTCCACCGGCAGGGCGAAGAACGCCCGGTATGCCAGGGAGTGTCCGTCGACGAGGAGCAGGCGGGGGGTCGTAGCTGTCACGGCAGCGACTCTAGTCCGTGGGCCCGACAAGCCGGGGATGGCGGCACCGTAAAGCCGGCGGCCGGCCGCCCGCGAGGGACGACCGGCCGCCGGAGGGTACGGCCTCAGGCCACGCCGAGGTACGCCTCCTTGACCGCCGGGTCGTGCAGCAGGTCCCGGCCGGTGCCCTCCTTGACGATCCGGCCGGTCTCCAGCACGTAGCCCCGGTGGGCGCGGGAGAGCGCCTGCTGGGCGTTCTGCTCCACCAGCAGGATGGTGGTGCCCTGCTCGTTGATCCGCGTGATGATCTCGAAGATCTGCTGGATCAGCATCGGCGCGAGCCCCATCGAGGGCTCGTCGAGCAGCAGCAGCCGGGGACGGGCCATCAGCGCCCGGCCCACCGCCAGCATCTGCTGCTCACCGCCGGAGAGCGTGCCGCCGGCCTGCTTGCGCCGCTCGGCGAGCCGGGGGAAGAGGTCCATGACCATCTTCATGTCCTCGGCGATGCCCGACCGGTCCCGGCGGGTGTACGCCCCCATCTCCAGGTTCTCCAGGACGGTCATGCCGGGGAAGACGCCCCGGCCCTCGGGCGCCTGCCCGATGCCCCGGGCCACCCGCAGGTCGGCCCGCATCCGGGTGACGTCCGTGCCGTCGAAGACGATCGAGCCGGACGCCACCGGGCGCAGCCCGGAGATGGCCCGCATGGTGGTGGTCTTGCCGGCGCCGTTCGCGCCGATCAGCGCCACCACCTCGCCCTCGTTGACCGTCAGGCTGATCCCGTGCAACGCCTGGATCCGCCCGTACAGCAGGGTCAGGTCCTTGATCTCAAGCAGCATCGGTCGGCACCCCCAGGTACGCGGCGATCACCTTCGGGTCCTCCCGGACCTCGGCCGGCAGCCCCTCGGCGATCTTCTTGCCGAACTCCAGCACGACGATCCGGTCGGTGACGCCCATGACCAGCCGCATGTCGTGCTCGATGAGCAGCACGGTAGTCCCGTTGTCCCGGATCTTGCGGATCAGGCCGAGCAGCTCCTCCTTCTCCGCCGGGGTGAAGCCGGCGGCCGGCTCGTCCAGGCAGAGCAGGGTGGGATCGGTGGCCATCGCCCGGGCGATCTCCAGCCGGCGCTGCTCGCCGTACGAGAGGTTGCGGGCCAGGTCCCCGGCGCGGCGCTCGATGCCGACGAAGCGCAGCAGCTCGTACGCCTTGTCGCGGCCCTGCCGCTCCTCCCGCCAGTGCCGCGGCAGCCGCAGCATCGCCGAGATCACGCTGGTCTTGTGGTGGGCGTCCGCGCCCACCATCACGTTCTCCAGCGCGGTCATCTCCGGGAAGAGCCGGATGTTCTGGAACGTCCGGGCGATGCCCGCCTTGGTGATCCAGGACCGGCGCTTGCCGTTGGTCCGCTGCCCCTTGAACCGGATCTCGCCCTCGGTGGGCCGGTAGACGCCGGTCATCGCGTTGAAGCAGGTCGTCTTGCCGGCGCCGTTCGGGCCGATCAGGCCGAGGATCTCCCCCTTGTAGAGGGTGAAGGCGACGTCGTTCAGGGCGACCACACCGCCGAAGCGGAGGGTGACGTGGTCGACCTCCAGCAGTGGCTCCCGCCCGGCCGGGGCGGTCTCCCCGGGGGTGGACTCCACCGGGGTGTCCGGGCCGGACTCCGGCGGGGTGCCGACGGTGCTGCGACCGTCGTCGGCGATGTCCCGCTCGCTGGTCTCGTCCCGCTCGCTGTGCATCTGCGGCTCACTCATTGGGCACCGTCTCCTGGGGGACCGCTTCCTTGCGCCGGTCGGCGAACTCTGCCGCCCGGCGCCGGTTGGGCACCAGACCCTGCGGCCGGAAGATCATCATGACGATGACCACCAGGCCGAAGACCAGGATCCGGTACTCCGCCGCGTCGAACTCGACACCGATCAGGTCGCCCACGCCGCGCAGCCACTCCGGCAGGTACCAGGTGATCGCACCACCGACGATCGCGCCCTTGATGTTGCCCGCGCCGCCGAGGATGACCGCGGCGAGCACCAGGATCGAGTTCTCCAGCAGGAAGCTGTCCGAGTTGATGAACGTCTGCTTACCGGCGAATATCGCACCGGTCAGCCCACCGACCCCCGCGCCGATGGCGAACGCCCACAGCTTGTACTTGAACGTCGGCACGCCCATGATCTCGGCGGCGTCCTCGTCCTCGCGGATCGCCACCCAGGCCCGGCCGACCCGGCTGTTGGCCAGGTTCCGCATCGCGAAGATGATCACGATGATCACCGTGAGGATCAACCAGTAGTAGGGCTTCGAACTCTCCACGCCGAACAGCGCCTTGCCGTCCGCGCCGGTGCCCGGCGGGTGCGGAATCTGCGGGATACCTCGCTGGCCCTGCGCGATGCCCTCGTTGCGGGCCGCGTACAGGCGGATCATCTCGGCGAAGCCGAGGGTCACGATCGCCAGGTAGTCGCCGCGCAGCCGCAGTGTCGGGCCACCGAGGATCACGCCGGAGACCATCGCCACCACGATCGCCACCGGCACCGCCGCCAGCCACGGCCAGTTCGTCCCGAACCGGCTCTCCGGCGAGGTCAGCAGCGCCACCGTGTACGCGCCGACCGCGTAGAAACCGAAGTAGCCCAGGTCCAGCAGGCCGGCGAAGCCGACCACGACGTTCAGGCCCACCGCCAGCAGGACGAAGACCGAGGTGTCGAAGAGCACCGTCGCGAAGTCCGAGCGGGTGGTGTAGAAGGCGAAGTAGTCGCTGCCGATCGGGAAACCGAGGTACTCGTAGAACCACCGGTTGGGCAGGATGTAGAGGAAGACCACCAGCGCGGCGAGGCCGGCCCAGCGGACCTGCTTCGGCATCGCGTCCCAGCGGCTGCGGAACGCCGCCATGCGTCCGGTCTTTTCCGAGGTGGCGGTCATGCGCGCGACCTCCCGAGAGATTCGCCGAGCAGGCCGGTCGGCCGGAACATCAGCAGCACGATCAACAGCACGAAACCGGTGAAGTCCTTCCAGTCTCCACCGAACAGGCCGGCGGCGTAGTTCTCCACCACCCCGAGCAGCAGACCGCCGAGCAACGCGCCGCGCAGGTTGCCGATGCCGCCGAGCACCGCGGCCGAGAAGGCCTTGAGCCCGATCAGGAAGCCGACGTTGAACTTGGTGAACCCGTACCGGACGTCCCACAGCAGGGCGGCCACGCCGGCCATCAGGCCACCGAGCACGAACACCAGCAGGATGACCCGGTTCTTGTTGACGCCCATCAGGGCGGCGGTGTCCGGGTCCTGGGCCACGGCGCGGATGCCGCGACCGAGCCGGCTGCGGTTCACGAACTGGTCCAGCCCGATCATCATGATCAGCGTGACGCCGAGGATCAGCAGCTGGAGGTTGGTGATCTCGGCCCCGAAGAGGGTGAAGACCGTCTTCTGCGGGATCAGGTCCGGCATGCCGTACGGGGCGCGCTCGGTGCCGATGCCGAACGACTCGGAGAGCACGAAGGACGCGCCGATCGCGGTGATGAGGAAGGCCAACGGCGGGGCGTTGCGGCGGCGCAGCGGCCGGTAGGCGACCAGTTCGACGACCACGGCGGTGGAGGCCGAGGCGACCATCGCGACGGCGAGGCCGGCGAGGATCGCCACGATCAGCGGGCCGAACGCGGGGGCGGGGCTGTTCTGGTCGTAGCCCAGGGCCTCCCAGGTCCACAGGGCGGTGAAGGTACCGACCATGAAGACCTCGGAGTGGGCGAAGTTGATCAGGCGCAGGACGCCGTACACCAGGGTGTAGCCGAGAGCGACGAGCGCGTAGATCGCGCCCTGTTCCAGCCCGGTGATGGTCAGCGCCGGGAAGTTCCCGAAGAGCTCATCGAAGTTCAAGAGGGGGCTCCAACTGTGCGGCCAAGCGGTGCGGCCGGGAGGAAATCACTCCCGGCCGCACGCCTGGTGTCCCGTGGCGGGACCGGACGGACCGGTCAGGCCTTGGGGATCTCGATGTCGGGGACGACCTGGCCCGCGTTCACCTTGAACGCCCAGACGATGACCTGGGCCGGGTCCAGCTCGCCGTTGGACTCGAACTTGTAGGTCACACCGGTGGCGGCACCGGTGCCGCTGTAGCTGTTGATGAAGGAGTTCAGGTCGGCCCGGCTCGTCTTACCGGCCTTGATGCCCTCGAGCATGATCCGGGTGATGTCGAACGACACGTCGGCGTAGGTGCCCGGGTCGACGTTGAACGCCGTCTTGTAGTCGGTGACGAAGCTGCCCTTGGCCTTGGTGGCCGGCGCGCACGGGCAGGTCAGGATGGTGCCCTCGGCGACCTGCTGGCCGGCGACCTTGATGAAGTTGGAGTCGTTGACGCCGTCGCCGGCGATCATGGTGCCCTTCCAGCCCGCACCCTTGAGCTGCTTGAGCAGCAGGCCGGCCTCGGTGTAGTAGCCACCGAAGAAGAGGGCGGTCGCGCCGCTGCTGGTGATCTTGGTGACCACGGCGGAGAAGTTGGTCTGCTTGACCTGGATCTTGTCGTAGCCGACCGGGGTGCCGATGACCTTCTTGACCTCGTCGGCCAGGCCCGCGCCGTACGCCGACTGGTCGTCGACGACGTACACCTTGTCGGCCTTCAGCACGTTCTTGATGTACCGACCGGCGGCCGGGCCCTGGGAGGTGTCGTTACCCACGCCGCGGTGGAAGATCTTCCAGTTCTTGGTGCTCAGGCTCGGGCGGGTCGCCGACGGGGTGATGGTCGGCAGGCCGGCCGCGTCGAAGATCGGGTCCGCCACCTCGGACTCACCCGAGAAGCCCGGGCCGATGATGCCGACGACCTTGCTGTCGCCGACGGCCTGCTGGGCCAGGGCCGGGGCCTTGGCCGGGTCGCCCTGGGAGTCGTACTGCTCCAGCTTGACCTGGCAGTCCTTGTTGTCCTTGTTGTACTGCTCGATGGCCAGCTGGGTGCCGTTGCGCATGTGGATACCGAGACCCGCAGCGTCACCCGTCAGCGCGCCGAAGAAGCCGATCTTCAGGTCGCAGGCGGCCTTTCCGCCGCCCGCCTCACTGCCGCTGTCGGCCTTGCAGGCCGCGCCACTGAAAACGAGCGCGCCGATGGCCACGCCACCGAGCACCCGTGCGAGCTTCTGCCTCACGGCTCGTACCCTCCTCCGTCCGAAGGCCCGGAACCACCCACCGCGAATTGGACCTTGCGGGGGCTGGCCGGACCGACCGCGATCCCGGTCTGGGGCGGGACGTTATCCCACCTGGGAGCGGGAAGGTAGACCTGCGAGACGGGGTTGACCTAACCGTTACGTTGAGTGGCCGGATTCACAGATGTGCTGTAACACACGGGTCCATGCGACGGGAAAATCGGACATCCGACACCCGGCGGAAACAGGCTGGTGAGAGGGTCAGCCGGGGCTCCACGATCCGCCCGCCGACCACACCGATGCTCGCGAACCGTCATCCACCAGCAACACCACGGAGTCACCGGACCCGGCCACCGCCACCGACCGGTCGGCACCCGCCGGCACCCCGGCCGGCAGCACCACCGGGGACCACCGCCCGCCGTCCGGCGAGAACCAGCCCGCGCCCGTCGCCCCACCCGCGACCACCGCGAACGCGCCGTCGGACCGCGCGGCCAGCCCCCACACCCGGCCCGGCCGGTCCGTCCCCGCGCCGCCGAAGCCACCGCCCGGCCGCCAGCCGTCGCCGTCGGCCAGCCAGGCGCCCAGGCCGTCCCCCCGCCGGCCCACCGCCACGGTGCGCTCCCCCACCCGGACCACCCGCTGCAGATCCTCGAAGCCGTCCCCGGCGGAGAGCACCGCGCGCCGCCAGCTCCGCCCGTCCGCGGAGGTCCACACCGCCGGATCCGATCCGGTACGCCCCGACGGCAGCACGGAACCCACCACCAGCCAGCCCGCCGGCACCGCCACCCCGTCCGCCGCCCAGGGCCGGCCCGCCACGTCGGCCGCCAGCCCCGGCACCGCGCTGACCAACCGGAAGTCCGTCCCGTCCGGCGAGACCCAGGCGGCTGCCCCGGTGGCCCGGTTGCCCGAGATCAACCACCCCCGCGGACCGCCCGCGATCCGCCCCACGTTCACCGCGTCCTGGCCGCCGAACACCTCGAACTCGGCCGGCACCTCCACCAGCGAACCGTCGGCCACCTGCCGCCAGGTGCTGATCCGGGGATTGCCGTGCACCCCTCCGGTCTTGCCGCCGACCGCGGCCAGCCGGCCGTCCCGGCAGCCCGCCGCGGTCAGCACGTTCTCCACCCCGTACGGGCTGCGCGGCACCGGCCGCAACGCGGTCCAGGTCACCGCGTCGGCGCTGCTCCAGGCGGCCGGCCGGGTGCCACCGGACCCGTCGACCACCGCGCCGACCACGAACCAGCGGCCTTCACAGGCCGTGACGTCCCGCAGCGCCAGCCGGCCGGCGGCGCCGGGCGGGACGGGCAGGGTGACCGGCTGCCAGGCCGGCCGTACCGGCGTGGGCGCGGGCGTGGGCGCCGCCCGGCCGGTCGAACGGCAGGCGGCGAGCAGCACGACGAGCAGGCCGAGCACCGCCACGCCACGCCGCATGCCGGCGATCGTATCGACCGCCGACGACGGGTGAAACCCGTCGAACCCCGGCGTCTGCGCGCGCCGGACCGACGCGGCGTGGGCGCCACGCGGTCGGGGAAGGTCAGGAGGCGGGCTGCGCCACCTCGCCGCCGGCGGTCTCCGCGAGGATCCGCTCGGCGACCTCCTTCATCGTCATCCGGTGGTCCATCGCGGTGCGCTGGATCCACTTGAACGCCTGCGGCTCGGTCATCCCGTACGTGGTCATCAGCGCGCCCTTGGCCCGCTCCACCGTCTTGCGGATCTCCAGCCGGTCGGTCAGGCCGGCGACCTCCGCCTCCAGCGCGGCGATCTCCGAGTAGCGGGACAGCGCGATCTCCACGGCCGGCACCAGGTCGCTCTTCTGGAACGGCTTGACCAGGTACGCCATCGCGCCAGCCGCCCGGGCCCGCTCCACCAGGTCGCGCTGGCTGAACGCGGTCAGAATGATCACCGGGGCGATCCGGGCGCCGGCGATGCGCTCGGCGGCGGCCAGCCCGTCCATGATCGGCATCTTGATGTCGAGAATCACCAGGTCGGGCTTCAGCTCCTCGGCGAGCTTGACGGCGGTCTCGCCGTCACCGGCCTCGCCGACCACCTCGTAGCCCTCTTCGACCAGCATCTCGGCCAGGTCCAGCCGGATGAGCGCCTCGTCCTCGGCGATCAGTACCCGCCTGCGCTCGGTCTCCGTCTCGGCCACAGCCACTCCCACCAGTTCGAACCCGACACCCGCCCTGCCGGGTGTCGCCACCCCTAGCCTAGTGGGTAACCTGTGCAGGCCGAGAAACTGAAGGCCCCTGTAGTCCAACGGCAGAGACGATGGTTTCAAAAGCCATAAAGTGTGGGTTCGAATCCCACCGGGGGCACCAAATGTCGTACGGGCGTTCGAAGATGGGCCTGTGCATCCACCCGAGATACGTGCCCGAGCACGGCAGGTCTTCCTGTCCGGCGGCACCGTCGCCGAAGCCGCCCGCAGTGTCGGTCTGAATTACCGCACGGTCTGGCACTGGTGCCGGGACCGGCCCGTCCCTGTCGTTCAGGGCACCGCTCTGCGCTGTTTCCGCTGCCGCGACAACGTCGATGTTCCGGCAGATCCCGCTGCCTACGCCTACCTGCTCGGCCTGTACCTGGGCGACGGGCATCTCGTCACCACCGCCCGGGTGCCGGTACTGCGGATCTCCTGCAGCAACAGTTGGCCGGGCCTGATCGACGCGTGCGACGACGCCATGCGGGCGGTCCTGGCGGAGAAGGTGCAGCGCGTTCAGCAACAGGGCTGTGTCAATGTGCAGAGCTACGGCAAGCACTGGCCGTGTCTGTTCCCGCAGCACGGCCCGGGCATGAAGCACGAACGGCAGATCACCCTGGCCGACTGGCAGCAGAAGATCGTGGAGGAGCACACCGGCGACTTCCTGCGGGGCCTCTTCCATTCCGACGGCTGCCGCTTCGCCAACCGAGTCACCGTCCGCGGCAAGCAGTACGTCTACCCGCGCTACATGTTCACCAACGAATCGACCGACATCATGGGCCTCTGTCAGTGGGCCCTCGACCTGCTCGGCATCGCTTGGCGAATGAACCGCCGCAACTCGCTGTCGGTCGCGCGGCGGGACGCGGTGGCCGCGCTGGACCGCCACGTCGGCCCGAAGTCCTGACGACGGCAGCACCTCCGGGCCGAGCGACGGGGTGGCCGAGGGCCGAGCCGCCGTCAGATCACCGACAGCGCCTGCTCCAGGTCCGCGCGCAGGTCCTCCGGGTCCTCCAGCCCGACGGAGACGCGCAGCAGCCCGCCGCCCGGCTTGGCGTGGCCCTCGACGGGCCGGTGGGTGAGCGAGGCGGGGTGCTGGATCAGGGTGTCGACCCCGCCGAGGGAGACGGCGTGGGTGATCAGGCGGCAGGCGCCGGCGACGGCGGCCGCGGCGGGGGCGCCGCCGCGTACCTCGAAGGCGAGCAGGCTGCCGGTGCCGGACAGCTGGCGGCCGACCAGGCCGGCGGGGTCGTGCAGCGAGGGGTGGTGGACGCGCGCGACGCCCGGGTGACCGGCGAGCCAGGCGGCGAGCTTCTCGGCGCCGGCCTGCTGGGCGCGGACCCGCAGCGGCAGGGTCTGCAGGCCGCGGTGGAGCAGGTACGCGCCGAGCGGGTGGAGGATCGCGCCGGTGACGGCGCGGACCTGGCGTAGCCGGGTGGCCCAGGTGGGGTCGCAGGCGACGATGCCGGCGAGGACGTCGCCGTGGCCGCCGATGCTCTTGGTGGCGCTGTGCAGGACGAGGGCGGCGCCGTGCCGGGCGGGCTGCTGGAGCACCGGGGTCGCGACGGTGTTGTCGACGAGGAGCGGGACGTCGCCGGCGGCGGTGGCGAGGGCGGCGATGTCGACGAGGTCGAGGGTGGGGTTGGCCGGGGTCTCGACGACGACCAGGGCGGTGTCGGGGCGGACGGCGGTGGCGATCTCGTCGGGTCGGGCCCAGGTGACGTCGGTGCCGAGCAGGCCGGTGGCGAGGACGTGGTCGGTGCCGCCGTAGAGGGGGCGGACGGCGACGACGTGGCGTTTCCCGTCGCGGGTGGCGGCGAGCAGGGTGGCGGTGAGGGCGGCCATGCCGCTGGCGAAGGCGACGGCTTCGGCGGTGCCTTCGAGTTCGGCGAGGGCGGTCTCGAAGCGCGCCACGGTGGGGTTCCAGAGCCGCTGGTAGACGGCGCTGGCACCGGCCGGGAGGGTGCCGCCGGTGGCGAGGGTCTCGTACGCGTCGCCGCCGTCGGTGACGGACGGGAGCGGGTTGGTGGTGGAGAGGTCGATGGGCGGTACGTGGACGCCGAGACCGGCGAGGTCGTCGCGCCCGGCGTGCACGGCTCTGGTGTCCACGGCGGTCATGGCCGGAAGCGTCGAACATGCGACCGGCGGGGGGCAAGAGGAGCGAAGAAGATTCTGACGCAGCGGGTTCCTGCATCGTGAAGTTCGGTGGATGATGGTGGCATGCCCCTCGCACCGAATGATGTACGGCCGCCGTTCGCGGCCCTGGACGACGTGGACCGCGCGATCCTGACGGAGTTGGCGGCGGACGGCCGGTTGCCGAACAACGCCCTGGCCGAGCGGGTGGGGGTGGCGCCGTCGACGTGTCTGACGCGGACCCGGGCGTTGCGCGAGTGCGGGGCGATCCGGGGCTTCCACGCGGAGGTGGATCCGGCGGCGGTGGGCCTGCCGTTGCAGGCGTTGGTGTCGGTGCGGTTGGCGGCGCACGAGCGGGCGGTCGTGGACGCGTTCCGGGCCCGGTCGGTGCGGCTGCCGGGGGTGGTGTCGGTGTTCCACGTGGCGGGCGCGGAAGACTACGTGCTGCACGTGCGGGCGGCGTCCGGGGACGCGTTGCGGGACTTCGTGCTGGATCATCTGGCGGTGGATCCGGCGGTGCAGCACACGCAGACGAGTCTGATCTTCGAGCAGGCGCGCGGTATGGGCTAGGGCACGGTGCGGAACAATTCCGGCGTCCGGCGGGTTGGTCTCTGCCGTGATCGACGTACCGTTGTCTGTTCTTGATCTTGCTCCGGTGACGGCCACCGGCAGTGCCGGGGAGGCGCTGAGGCACACCACCGAGCTGGCCCGCCGGACCGAGGAGCTGGGCTACCGCCGGTTCTGGGTGGCCGAGCACCACAACATGCCGGCGATCGCGAGTTCCGCCCCGGCGGTGCTCCTCGCCCACCTGGCCGCGCACACCTCGACGATCCGGCTCGGTTCCGGCGGGGTGATGCTGCCCAACCACGCGCCGCTGGTGGTGGCCGAGCAGTTCGGCACCCTGGAGGCGTTGCATCCGGGTCGGATCGACCTGGGCATCGGTCGCGCGCCGGGCACCGACCAGGTCACCGCGCTGGCGCTGCGCCGGTCCATGGAGGGGCTGTCGGCGGAGCATTTCCCCCGCGAGCTGGCCGACCTGATGAACTACTTCAGCGGCGCCGAGCCGGGTCCGATCACCGCCACCCCGGGCAAGGGGCAGTCGCCCGCGGTCTGGCTGCTCGGGTCGAGCGGGTTCAGCGCCCAGCTCGCCGGCCTGCTGGGGCTGCCGTTCTCGTTCGCGCACCACTTCAGCGCGCAGAACACGCTGCCCGCGCTCCAGCTCTACCGGCAGAGCTTCCGGCCGTCGCAGTGGCTGGCGAAGCCGTACGTGATGGTCGCGGTCAACGCGGTCTGCGCGGAGACCGACGAGCGGGCGGGGTGGCTGGCCGGGCCGGCCGGGTTGTCGTTCCTGAAGCTGCGCTCGGGGCGGCCGGAGCCGCTGGTCACGCCGGAGGAGGCGGCGGCCTACCCGTACAACGAACTGGAGCGGGAGTTCGTGCTGCAGCGGCGGGAGGGGCAGGCGACGGGTTCGCCGGAGACGGTGGCCCGGCAGCTCGGCGCGCTGCTGGAGCGCACCGGCGCGGACGAGCTGATGCTGACCACGATGGTGTACGACGTGGCCGACCGGGTCCGCTCGTTCGAGCTGATCGCCGAGCAGGTGGCCGGCGGCCTGCGCCGAAACGACTGAAACACGCTCTTCATAGCCACGTCACCCCACCGTCGCGGAGCGCGCATAGCTTTATCCCCGGTGGTGGTACGGCATTCCCGGTCGGGACGGGTCGGGAATGCCGCGGTGTGGTGCACCGGGTCGCCGGCGGAGCGGGTTCCGCAGCCGGCGACCCGGTGCCTGCTTGTGCGGGCCGGTAGCGGTCACCGCCTCTCCCCTTGCCCCGGCCCGGCCCACCTGATCGACTCCAGACATGGCTGAGCACATGGACCCGGAGGAGTTCCGCCGCGCCGGGCACGCCGTGGTGGACTGGATCGCCGACTACTGGACGACGCTCGGGAAGCGGCCGGTGACCTCACAGGACCCGCCCGGCGCGGTGGCCGCCGCGCTGCCGGCGGGGCCGACCGCGCAGGGCGAGCCGGTCGAGGCCGTCCTGGCCGACCTGGACCGGCTGGTCGCGCCGGGGCTGACCCACTGGCAGCACCCCGGGTTCTTCGGCTACTTCCCGGCCAACACCTCCGGGCCGAGCGTGCTGGGCGACCTGGTCAGCGCCGGCCTCGGCGTGCAGGGGATGCTCTGGGCCACCGGCCCGGCCTGCACCGAGCTGGAGACGGTGATGCTGGACTGGCTCGCCGACCTGCTGGACCTGCCGCAGCGGTTCCGCTCGACCGGCCCGGGCGGCGGGGTGATCCAGGACTCGGCCTCCTCGGCGGCGCTGGTCGCCACGCTGGGCGCGCTGCACCGGGCCAGCCGGGGACGGTGGCGGTCCGTCGGGGTCGACCGGCGCTACCGCGCGTACACCTCCACCCAGGGGCACTCCTCGATCGAGAAGGCGGCCCGGATCGCCGGGCTGGGCGCGGACGGGGTGCGCACGGTCGAGGTGGACCCGGCGACGCAGGCGATGCGGCCGGCGGCGCTGCGGGCGGCGATCGAGGCGGACCTGGCGGCCGGGGTGGTGCCGGCGCTGGTGGTGGCCACCATCGGCACCACCTCCAGCACCGCCGTCGACCCGCTGCCGGAGATCGGGGCGATCTGCGCCGAGTACGGCGTCTGGCTGCACGTCGACGCCGCGTACGCGGGCGCGGCGGCGGTCTGCCCGGAGCTGCGCTGGTCGCACGCCGGGGTGGAGCACGCCGACTCGTACTGCTTCGACCCGCACAAGTGGCTGCTCACCGGCTTCGACTGCGACGCGTTCTGGGTGGCCGACCGGGGCGAGCTGATCGAGGCGCTCACCGTGCTGCCCGAGTACCTGCGCAACGCGGCCAGCGAGTCCGGCGCGGTGATCGACTACCGGGACTGGCAGGTGCCGCTGGGCCGCCGGTTCCGGGCGCTCAAGCTCTGGTTCGTGCTGCGCTGGTACGGCGTCGAGGGGCTGCGGGCGCACGTGCGCTCCGGGGTGGCGCTGGCCGACCGCTTCGCCGGGCTGGTGGCCGCCGACGACCGGTTCGAGCTGGCCGCGCCGCACCCGTTCTCGCTGGTCTGCTTCCGGCTGCGGGCCGGCGACGAGGTGAGCGCCGAGCTGCTGCGCCGGGTGAACGACACGGGCCGGGTGTTGCTGACCCACACCCGGATCGAGGGCCGGTACGCGCTGCGCCTGGCGGTCGGCTCGCCGCTGACCACCGAGGAGCACGTCGACGGGGCGTGGGAGCTGCTCTCCACCACGGCGACCGACCTGCTGGACGCCGGAGCCCCGACGCCGGGGCGACCCGCGTCCCCGCCCGGCGCATGACGGCCGGCCGACGGGGGTAGAAGGACATCACTGTGCCCGGACGCACCAGGGGCGCGAACCCCGCGCCGCCGCCGGCACCACGCGGACTCGTCATCCGAGAAGGAAGGAGGCCGGTCCCATGTTCCCCGCATCCCGTTCGGCGCCCACCGCCCCGCGGATCCCGCGCGAGTACGTGCTGTACCTGCGCAACCGGCTGCTGGAGGCGGAGGCCAGCCTGACCGCCATGACCGACAAGTACGAGCGGACCAAGGCCAGGTTCAACCGCTCCTACGCGCGGCAGGGCATCACCCCCGAGACCGACATCGTCAACTACATCAACGCCAAGTCGATGAACCCGGAGCTGCAGTTCTGGTACGCCAAGGTGGAGCACTTCCAGCGTGAGCTCACCGCCTACAGCGCCGCGCTCACCGGGCTGGAGGCCGCTCACCGGATGTTGAACCCGGACGGCCGCCGGGTACCGGCGGAAGCCCCGCGGGCCGCGACCGCCCGCCGTGGCCTGAGCCGCGCGGGCTGAGACCCGCCCCCGGCCGGTGACCGGACCGGCGAATCAGCCCTCGACGGCGGCCGCCAGGCGCCGTGCCTCCGGCGCGGCGGCCTCAGGCGTCGAGGCGATGGCCGGTTTCGCGGCAGTCGGCGCACCGGCGGCGCGGGCGGCCGCGGCGACGGCCCGCGCCCGGCGGGCCCGCCGCAGCGCCCGGGCGGCCAGCACCAGCGCGACCAGCCAGCCGGCGCCGAGCACGGCGTAGACCACGGCCGGCACGGGGCCGCCCAGCTCGCCGGCGCGCAGCAGGGTCCGGGCGTTGGTCAGCACGATCACCCCGCCGATGGCGGCGCCGAGCAGTTGGGCCGGGACGATCCGGACCAGCCAGGCGGCGATCGGCGCGGCGATCAGGCCACCGATCAGCAGCGCCGCCACGGTGGACAGCAGGAAGCCCTCGGCGCCGAGGCCGAGCAGGAAGCCGGCGCTGGCGGCGCCCGCGACCACGAACTCGGCGGTGTCGACCGAGCCGATGACCTTGCGCGGCGCCATCCGGCCGGAGACCAGCAGCGCCGGGGTGGCGACCGGGCCCCAGCCCCCGCCGCCGGTGGCGTCGACGAAGCCGGCGACCAGCCCGAGCGGGGCGAGGAAGCGGCCCCGCAGCCGGCCGGCCGCCCGGTTCGCGCGCAGCGGCCGGGAGAAGCGGACCAGCAGGTACGCGCCCAGAGTGAACAGGATGGCGGCCATCCACGGCGCGGCGGCCGCGGTGGAGATGGAGCTGAGGAAGGTGGCGCCGGCGAACGCGCCGACCGCGCCGGGCAGCGCGATCCGGGCGACCACGCGCCAGTCGACGTTGCCGAAGCGCCAGTGCGACACCCCGGCCGCCAGGGTGGTGCCGATCTCGGCCAGGTGCACCGACGCGGACGCGGCGGCCGGCGACACCCCGGCGAAGAGCAGCAGCGTCGAGGAGGTGAGTCCGTACGCCATGCCGAGCGCGCCGTCGACCAGCTGTGCGGCGAGCCCGACCAGAGCGAGGATCAGCAGCTTCCGCACCGGCGCCCCCAGACTTTTCGGCATCTCCTATCGACTTGGTCGACAATGCGGCACGGAGGCGCTCCGGTCAATCCTCCATCCGACTGGTGGGACGGACGGCACACGCGGGATCAGCCGCCGCCGGACCGGCGGCGGCCCCGGGCGGTCAGGTCCAGGCGCTCGGGTCGGCGGCCAGCTCGTTGACCCGGGCCGGCAGCGTCCCGCCGGCCACGTCGGCGAGGGTGACCAGTTCGAGGATCTCCCGCTCGCTGGCCCGCAGGGCGATCCACACGTCCTGCAGGGCGCGGGCGGCACCCTGGTAGCCGAGCTGCTCGGGGCGCTGGCCGCGGATGTGCGCGAGCGGCCCGTCGATCACCCGGATCACCTCGGCGAGGGAGATCTCCGACGCGGGCCGGGCCAGCCAGTAGCCGCCCTCCGGGCCGCGCTGGGCGTGCACGATGCCGCCCCGGCGCAGCTGGAGCAGGATGCTCTCCAGGAACTTCGGCGGGATCTCCTGGCTGCGGGCGATCTGCTCGGCGGTCACCGGACGACTCCGTCCGGTCGCCCCGCCGTCGGCCACCGAGGCCAGCTCGGCGGACGCGCGGAGGGCGTAGTCGACCCGGGCGGAGAGACGCATGCCGGCAAGGTTAGTCGGCGGCCCGGCCGCCCGGTTCCGCGCCCCTCGGCCGATCGGTCACCGCCGATCGGCCGCGCGCCCGCCGGTCAGGCGCCCACGCGGCGCAGCAGCCCCTCCTGGACGGCGCTGGCGATGTGCCGGCCGTCGGTGGTGAACATCCGGCCGGTGGCCAGGCCCCGGGCGCCGGAGGCGGACGGGCTCCAGCAGTCGTAGAGGAACCACTCGTCGGCGCGGAACGAGCGGTGGAACCACAGCGCGTGGTCCAGGCTCGCGCCCACCACCCCGCCGGGGCCCCAGACCTCGCCGTGTACCGACAGCACCGAGTCGAGCAGGGTCAGGTCGGAGGCGTACGTGAGGGCGCAGGCGTGCAGCAGCGCGTCGTCCGGGAGCTTGCCGTCGATGCGCATCCAGACCCGCTGGTGCGGCTCGGCGGGGCGGTCGCCGGGGCGTACCCAGCCGGGCTCGCCGACGTAGCGGACGTCGATCGGGCGCGGGATCTGGCCCCAGATGCCCAGCCGCTCCGGATAGCGGGCGAGCCGGTCGGCCATGGTCGGCACCTCGTCCGGGCCGGGCACGTCCGTCGGGGCCGGCGCGTGGTGGTCGAGCCCCTCCTCCTGCCGCTGGAACGAGGCCGACATGAAGAAGATCGGCTTGTCGTGCTGGAGCGCGACCGAGCGGCGCACCGAGAAGGAACGGCCGTCGCGGACGTTCTCCACCTGGTACTCGATCGGCTCGGCCGGGTCGCCGGGCCGGACGAAGTAGCCGTGCAGGGAGTGCACGAAGCGCTCCGGGTCGACGGTGCGCCCGGCGGCGACCAGGGCCTGGCCGGCGACCTGGCCGCCGTACACCCGCTGCGGACCCACCGGGGGGCTGATCCCCCGGAAGGTCATCTCGCCGGTGTGGTCGAGGTCCAGCACCTCCAGGAGCTGGTCGACCGCCGCCTGGCCAGTCGCCGCCGCCGGGCGGCCGGTCACTGCGCCGTCTCCGTTCGCGACTGCGGGGCTCGCAAACCCGGCTCACTCCTCGCGCTCACTGAAGGGCCCGCGCGGAGGCGGCGTCGACCAGCGAGCCGAGCTGGTGCACCCGCAGGGTGTTGGTGGAGCCGGGGGTGCCGGGCGGGCTGCCCGCCACGATCACCACGTAGTCGCCCGGGTTGGCCCGGTTGAGGCCGAGCAGCGCCTGGTCGACCTGGCGGAACATGTCGTCGGTGTGCGCGACGAACGGCATCAGGAACGTCTCGACGCCCCAGGAGAGGGCGAGCTGGTTGCGCACCTCGGGCACCGGGGTGAAGGCCAGCAGCGGCAGGTCGCAGTGCAGCCGGGCGAGCCGCTTGACGGTGTCGCCGGTCTGCGAGAAGGCGACCATGGCCTTCGCGCCGATGGCCCGGGCGATCGAGGAGGCGGCGACGGTGAGCGCGCCGCCGTGCGTCCGCGGGTCGTGCTGGAGCCGCGGCACGCCGATCGAGCCGGACTCGGTGGTCTGGATGATCTTGGCCATGGTGCTGACCGTGAGCACCGGGTACTTGCCGACGCTGGTCTCGCCGGAGAGCATCACCGCGTCCGCGCCGTCGAGCACCGCGTTGGCCACGTCGGAGGCCTCCGCCCGGGTGGGCCGCGAATTCTCGATCATGGAGTCGAGCATCTGGGTGGCCACGATGACCGGCTTGGCGTTCTCCCGGCACAGCTGCACGGCGCGCTTCTGCACCAGCGGCACCTGGTCCAGCGGGAGCTCGACGCCGAGGTCGCCCCGGGCGACCATGACGCCGTCGAAGGCGAGCACGATCGGCTCCAGGTGGTCGACCGCCTCGGGCTTCTCGACCTTGGCCAGCACCGGGCGGAAGACGCCCTCCTCGGCCATGATCGCGTGGACCAGCTTGATGTCGTCGGCCGAGCGCACGAACGACAGCGCGATCAGGTCGACGCCCAGGCCGAGGGCGAACCGCAGGTCCTCGGCGTCCTTCTCCGACAGGGCCGGCACGCTCACCGCGACGTTCGGCAGCGAGACGCCCTTGTTGTTGGAGACCGGGCCACCCTCGGTGACCAGGACCCGGATGTCGTTGCCCTGCACGTCGCTGACCTCGACCGCCACCCGGCCGTCGTCGATCAGCAGCCGGTCGCCCGGCTTCACCTCCTGCGGCAGCTTGCGGTAGGTGCAGGAGACCCGCTCCTTGGTGCCGACGATGTCGTCGCCGGTGATGACCACCGAGTCGCCGGTACGCCACTCGTGCGGGCCGTCGGCGAACCGGCCGAGCCGGATCTTCGGGCCCTGCAGGTCGGCGAGCACCGCGACCGGCCGGCCGGCCGCGTCGGCGGCCTCGCGGACCAGCCGGTACACCGCCTCGTGGTCGGCGTGACTGCCGTGGCTGAAGTTGAGCCTCGCCACGTTCATGCCCGCCTCTACCAGGCCCCGGATGCGCTCGGGGGACGAGGTGGCGGGGCCGAGTGTGCAGACGATCTTCGCGCGGCGGTTCACGCCCATCAGGCTAGTCTCTCCTCCGGGTCGGCCTGCCGGCCGGCCCCTTTCGGACTGCGGAACAATGTCCGACGACGCGCGGATTCCGCGCAGCGGGCGGCGGGAACCGCACCGGAACGTCGTGAGCGGCGGGCATCGGCGACCGCGCGGCGGAAATCGTACCGCTCGCCCGCACCGCCCGACGCGGTGCTCCCGGGGCGCCGGCGGGGCGACGTGGACCGCATCGACCGGGGCGCGGACGGGCTCCCGGCCCGTCCCGCGCCGGGCGGGCGTCAGCTCTGTGTCTTCGCCAGGGGGAACTCCAGCGAGCCGGCCGGGCAGAGGAAGGTCAGCACGTCCACCCGGTAGAGCCCGGCCTGCACCGCCGGGTCGGCCTCCATCACGCTGCGCACGTCGTCCACGGAGCCGGTACGGGCCAGGCCGAAGCCGATCGGCGGGTCCGGTTCGCGGGCCGGGCCGTCCACCGAGCCGTCGATCAGGATGATGCCGCGCCGGTGCAGCGCCTGCATGTGCTTGAGGTGCTCGGCCTGGAGCTGCTGCACGGTCTCCTCCGGCAGGGCCCGGCCGGACGGCCCCGGGTAGAGCACGATGCACTCGTACGTGTCCAGCGCGAAGTCGACCCGCGGCGTCGCGGCCATGGCGCACCTCCAGGCGTACGTCCCGACTCCGGCCCAGCGTCGCACGGCGTACCCCGCCGTCGCGGTCGCTCGGCACAACTGCCCGCGCGGCGGCCGGGTTGCCGACCGGCTGCGTGGTTTGACCGCGCGGCCCGGCGATGGACAAGATCGACAACGCCGCGCTCGACGCCGCGCTGGTACGTTTCGGGGTATCGCCGACGCGCCCCGACGCCGAGCGGAGGTTCCGGGTGGACCACACCCCGCCGGACGGCTCCCGATGGCAGGACGTCCTCGCCACCGGCGGGGAGATGGGCGTCGCGATCACCGCCCACGACTGGTCCGCCACCCCGCTCGGCCCGATCGGCTGCTGGCCGCAGGGCCTGCGTACCGCGGTCGTCATCTGCCTGCATTCCCGCTTCCCCATCCTGCTGCTGTGGGGGGACGAGCTGGTGATGCTCTACAACGACGCGTTCCGCCCCATCCTGGGCTCGGCCGAGCGGGCGGCGCTGGGCCGCCCGGCGGTCGCGGTGTGGCCGGAGATCTGGGACGTCATCGGACCGATGCTCGCCGGCGTGCTGGCCGGTGCGGGCGCCACCTGGGACGAGGACCAGCGGCTGCTGCTCGACCGCAACGGCTTCACCGAGGAGTGCTACTTCACCTTCTCCCTCAGCCCGATCATCGACGAGTCCGGCGAAGCCGGTGGCGTGTTCACCGCGATCACCGAGACCACCGGCCGGGTGGTCAGCGAGCGCCGGCTGCGGCTGCTCACCACGCTGGCCACCGCGCTGGTCGACGTGACCGAGCCGGAGGAGGTGCTGAGCCGCACGGTGAAGGCGCTGACCGGCAGCCCGTCCGTGCCGTTCGTCCGGCTCTACCTGGCCGGTCCGGACGGCCCGCGGCTGGTCGCCGGCGACGAGGCCGAGCCCGCGCCGGGCGCGGAGGCTCGCTGGCCGCTGGCCGAGGTGCTGGTGGACGGGAAGCTTAGGCTGCTCCCCGTCGACCCGGCCGACGATCCCGACCGGCCCGGCGTACCCACGGTCGCCGTGGTGCCGGTGCCGGCGCCCGGCGGCACCGCCCCGATGGCCGTGCTGGTCGCCGGGTTGAACCCGCGCCGCCCGGTCGACGCGGACTACCTCTCGTTCGTGTCGCTGCTGGCCGGCCACGTCGGCACCGCCCTCGCCGGCGCCCTGGCGTACCGGGCGCAGCACCGGCGGGCGGAGACGGTGGCGCGGGACGTGAGCGACCGGCAGCGGGCGCTGCGGCAGGCGGAGGCGCTGGCCCGGCTGGCCGGGGCGCTCAGCTCCGCCCAGGGCCGGCCGGCCATCCTGGACGTGGTGACCACCGTCGCCCCGGCGGTGGTGGACGCCGCCGCGCTGCGGGTGGCGATCGTCCACCCGGGCACCACCCTGCTCGAGGTGGCCGACCGGGACGCCCCGGCCGGGCCGCTCCCGGTCGACGCCGACCAGCCGCTGGCCCGGGCCGTACGCGAGAACGCGGTGCTGCCGCTGACCGGCGACGGCGCGGAGACGACGGGCCTCTGCCTGCCGCTGCGGTACGGCGACGGCGGCGCGCTCGGCGCGCTGGAGGTGCGCTGGACCCGGCCGGTCGCCGACGACGAGGCGCTGCGCAACCTGCTGGACGCGGTGGCGGGCCTGTGCAGCCAGGCGTTGCAGCGCGCCGAGCTGACCGGTTCGGCCCAGGCGATGGCCGACTTCGCCGCCCGACTGAGCGTGGCCCGGTCGACCGCGGAGGCGATCGACGTGATCCTCGACGCGGCGCCGACCGCGCTCGGGGCGGTGCTGCCCGGGCTGGCCATGCGGGACGAGGGACGGCTGGTCCGGCTCTGGTACCACGAGGTGCCGGAGACGCTCTCCGCGACCTTCCACGACCTGACCATCGACGACCCGCGCCCGATCGTGCACGCGCTGCGGACCGGGGAGCGGATCCTCCTGCGCGACCGCGCCGACTTCGCCGCCCGGTTCCCGGGCCTGCCCGACCCGGTCGGCGCGCACGGCCTGGTCACCACGGTCGCGCTGCCGCTGTTCGACGCGCAGCGCCAGCCGATCGCCGGACTGGGGTTCGGCTGGTGGCGGGAGCGGCCGCTGCGGGAGAGCGACCTGGCCCTGCTGGACACCATCGCCGACCTGTGCGAGCAGACCCTGGAACGGGTCCGCCTGGCCGCCGCCGAGCACAACCTGGTGACCCGGCTGGCCGGCCGCCTGCGCAGCTCCGCGCTGACCACCCCGGACGGGTTGGAGATCGCCACCCGCTACCAGCCGGCGATGACCGGCCTGCACCTCGGCGGCGACTGGTACGACCTGGTCCGGCAGGACGACGACCGGCTGGCCGTGGTGGTCGGCGACGTGGTCGGCCACCAGGTGGAGGCGGCCGCCGACATGGCGCAGCTGCGCACCGTGCTCAACACCCTGATCCGGCTGGGCGTCCCGCTGCCGGAGCTGTTCCTCCGGCTGACCGAGCTGCTCGGCGTGGGCTTCCTGGGCACCTGCCTGGTCGTGGTGGTCGACCCGGCGGGCCGCGCGGCGCACCTGGTGCGCGCCGGGCACCCGCACCCGGTGCTGCTCCGGGCCGGCCAGGACCCGCAGGCGGTGCACACCACCAACGCGCTGCCGATGGGCATGGTGGACGCGCCGATGACCGTGACCACCGTGCCGTTCGAGCCGGGTGACCTGCTGGTGGCGTACACCGACGGGCTGGTGGAGCGGCGCGGCCAGCCGTACGACGACGGCGTGGCGGCCCTGCACCGGGCGCTGGTCGCGGTCCGGGACGAGCCGGCGGAGGCGATCGCGGACGCCCTGCTGCGGGACCTGCCCGGTACGGACGACGACCGGGCGCTGGTGGTGCTCCGGCACACCGGCTGATTGCGACGATCGGCACGCCGGATGTTGGGCGCGGCGATTCCCGGGAATGCCTTCCGGTCGGCGGCGGGATCGCGCCGACGACGACGCACAGGAGGACCGGCATGGCGACCAGTGCCAGCACCCAGCCCGCGAAGGCCTCGGGCACCTACCGGATCGGCGGCGACCTCCAGGTCGACCGGCTCGGCTACGGGGCGATGCAGCTCACCGGGCCGGGGGTCTGGGGCGACCCGAAGGACCCGGCCGAGGCGGTCCGGGTGCTGCGGCGGGCGTACGAGCTGGGCGTCACCTTCATCGACACCGCCGACTCGTACGGGCCGTTCGTCAGCGAGATGCTGATCAAGGAGGCGTTGCACCCGTACGCCGACGACCTGGTCATCGCGACCAAGGCCGGGCTGACCCGGGCCGGTCCGGGCGACTGGCGGCCGGTGGGCCGCCCGGAGTACCTGCGCCAGCAGTGCGAGCTGAGCCTTCGCCATCTCGGGCTGGACTGCATCCCGCTCTACCAGCTGCACCGGATCGACGAGAAGGTGCCGCTGGAGGACCAGCTCGGCGAGCTGGCCCTGCTCAAGCAGGAGGGGAAGGTCCGGCACATCGGGCTCTCCGAGGTGACCGTGGCGCAGATCGAGGCGGCCCGGCGGATCACCCCGATCGTCTCGGTGCAGAACCTCTACAACCTGGCCGACCGCAGCGCCGAGGACGTGCTGGACCACTGCGAGCGCAACGACCTGGGCTTCATCCCGTGGTTCCCGATCGCCACCGGCAACCTGGCCCGGCCGGGCGGTCCGCTGGACGCGATCTCCACCGAGCACGGCGCGACGCCCGCGCAGCTCGCCCTCGCCTGGCTGCTGCGCCGCTCGCCGGTCATGCTGCCGATCCCGGGTACGTCCTCGGTGGCGCACCTGGAGGAGAACGTCGCCGCGGCCGAGGTGCCGCTCACCGACGACGAGTTCGAGGCGCTGGCCAAGGCGGCGTGACCCCGACGACGGCCGGCCGCCCCGGAGGGCGGCCGGCCGGGGCGTGCGGGTCAGAGGGCGAAGCAGTTGGGCCAGATCGGGGCGTCGGCGAGCGCCTGCCGGACGATGGTGTACGTCGTCCCGTCGAGCACCAGGCCGAGGTGGCCGACGAGCCGCAGCGGGCACCACGCCTGGACCAGGACGTTGCTCGCGCCGTCGGCGAGGACGGCGTTGTCGACCGGGCGGACCAGCTCGTCCTGCCAGGTCCGGACGGTGGTCCAGCGGACCGCCCCCGGGGTGTCGTCGCCGCCGTTGAGGTCGGCGAGGAAGCTCGATCCGATGGACATCTGCTGGCAGGCGACGATGCCGGCGCAGCTGCCCAGGCCGAGGAAGTTGATGATGTTGGCGACGTAGGTGCCGTACTGCGGGGTGCCGAGGCTGATGTAGTGGTCGACCTTGTCGGCGCCGCCGAGGAACTTCACGTACCAGCGGCTGACCAGGCCGCCCTCGGAGTGGGTGACGAGGTCCACCTTGGCCGCCCCGGTGGCGGCGCGGACCTGGTCCACGTAGGACGACAGGGCCCGGGCGGATTCCCGGATGTCGCCGAAGCCGAGGTTCGGCAGCTGGTAGATGGAGACCCGGTAGCCGTCGGCGCTCAGCCGGGCGGCGATGGGCTCGTACGCGATGGAGATTCCGATCAGTCCGCCGACGACGATCACCGGGTTGGCGCCGGCGGCGGCGAGGCTGGTTTCGTCGGTGGTGGCGGTCTCGGCCGCAACGGTGGCGGCGCGCTGCGGTGCGGCCTGGGCGGCGGTGGCCGGGACGAGCAGGGCGGCGACAGCGGTGGTGGCGGCCAGGATCGTTCGGAGCAGCATGGCTGCACCTCCGGTGGGAGGCACCCGGAGTACCGGGAGGGGGACGGGTGGTGGGATCCGATCGATCGTGGAAACGATGATGCGTGTCCGATTTCACACACGTCAATGAAAAGTTACGCGCCGGTAACCCGTTGTCGCGCTGGAGGCACAAACCGGCGAATCACCCGCCCCCGCCCCGGCGGGACGGAAGACGGCGCGGTTCAGCTACCGAGGGCCTGGACCTTGGCGATGGTCTCCTGGACGTGCTGGCGGGCCGGCTCGCCACCCTGCGCGGCTTGGGCGAGCGCCTGCCGGTAGGCGTCGATGACGCCGATCAGCGGCCCGGCGGCCACCCCTTCCAGCGCGCCGGCGACCAGCGCCCGTGCCTCCGCGGCGTCCTGCGCCGCAGCGGCGGCCTTGGCCTTCGCCTCGTCCAGCTTCTGCGCGGCCGCCGCCAGCCTCGCGATGATCTGCGCCGCGCTCACACGCCCTCCCCTGGTCGCCTGCCCCGCAGCCTACGCGACCGGGCACGGCGAGATCTTGGTAGGAAACGGCCCCTGACGGGGCCGAAACCGTCCAAGATCTGCAAGCCGCGCGAAGCGGTCAACGCAGCAGGCGGAAGGCCACCAGGTAGAGGCAGAACAGGCCGGAGGAGAGCAGGGCACAGAGGACGAAGCCGAGCGGGACGTACCGGGACGGCGGGGTGTCTCCCCCGAGCACCGGTCTGCCCCAGCGGGCCAGCACGAGCTGACCGGCCAGGAAGGACAGCAGCGGCACCCCCGCGCAGGCGGCGGCGGCCACCAGGTCCAGCCCGGTCACCGGGATCGGCGAGCCGACCAGCGTGGCCAGCATCAGCAGCGAGCCGGCCAGCGCGCACGCGGCGTACACGGCCACGGCGCGGCCGAGCGGCGACCACGAGGGCAGCAGCACCGGCCGGTGGGCGAGGGCCTCGGCCTGCTGCCCGTACCGGTCGGCCTCGTCGGCGAGCTGCCGGGCCGCGGCCAGCTCCGCCAGCGGGTCACCCTCGCGCTGGGCGGGCACCGTCCCGTCCGGATACGCCCCGACCCCCGGCCGCCCCGGCGCGGCGGCTGCGCCGCCGGCCACCCCCGCCCCGGTTCCGGCCGGGGCCGGGGCACCGCCGGACGGGGAGGGTGCGGGTGCGGCCCCGACGGCGGTGGCCGGCGACCCGACCGGCACCGCGGCGTCCTCCGGCGGCGGGGCGATCCCGATGGCCCGGCCGAGCTGGTCCAGGCGCTGCCCCTGGGCGGCGAGCCGCTGGCCGAGCTGGTCGACGGCGGCCGCCAGCGTCCGGCGGCGCTCCGCCTCGGCGGCGACGGCCTGCTCCCCGCCGCGCTGCCGTGCGGAGAGCTCCCGGGCCAGGGCCGCGTACTCCTCGAATCCGGTCACCGGTCGTCTCCGTCGGGCACGAAGGGCACCATCAGCGCGATCCGTTGGTCGTGCCGGTCGACCAGCAGGGCCCGCCCCTCACGGGGGGTGTAGCTGAGGTCGTGCGCGCCGAGGTGGAGGCCGAGGTCCGCGCCGGGCACGTTCAGCGCCACCAGGCAGGCCACGTCGTCGCGGTTCTGGCTACCGCCGAGGTCCTCGCCGAGCCGGCGCAGGCCGCGCCACCAGCCGAGCAGGTGCACGCCGCGCGCCGGGCCCTGGCGCAGCACGGCGCGCAGGTCGTCGTGGCCGGAGCGGAACGTCGCGGGGTCGGTCGCGGCCAGCGCGCCGGCCGCCGCGTCCACCCCGAACACGACCAGGTAGGTGCGGGCGGCGGCCGGGGTGGCGGCACCGGCCAGCTCGGCGAGGTGGGTGCGTAGCTCCGCGGTGTCCAGGCGGCGGACCGGGTGGCGGGCGGCGGCGAGGGTCATCGCCAGGTCGTCGGCGAGCCCGGTGGTGCCCGGCGCCAGCGGGGCGAGCAGGAAGCGGGCCGTGCCGGGGGCGTGCTGCCGGGCCAGGCTGAGCGCGGCCGACCGGAGCACGTCCGCCCCGGCCGCGGCGGTGCCGACGACGGCCAGGTGCCGGCCGGGGCCGGCGTCGAGGGGGAACGCGGCGGGGCTGCCGGCCACGTCGACGGTCCGGCCCACCAGCGCCAGCGGCGGCTCGACGCCGGGTCGCAGCGCGGTCCAGGTGGGGTCGTCGGCCAGCCGGGGCGTCTCGTACCCGCGGAAGACGGTCGGCGGCGGCGCGCCGGCCGGCCGGGCCTGCCACAGCTCGTGCCGCAGGGCGGCCAGGTCGGCCGTCGCGGCGTGCGCGTCGGGGAAGCGGACCAGGATGTTCGCGCCGGCCGCGCCGCCGGCGGTGTTGACCACGGCCGTGCCCACGGTCAGCGCTCCGGCGGCGTCGTTGAGCGGGTCGAGCACCGCGGCCCCACCGGGCAGGGCGACCCGCAGCGGGAACTGCCCGAAGATCGCCTCGGCCCGGCCGTAGAGGGCCTCCACCCCGGTGGTGCTCTGGCTGGCCAGCACCAGGTGCAGGCCGTACGAGCGGCCCTTGCGGGCCAACTCCTCCAGCAGGTCCACGGCCTGCCGGGCGAGCGCGTCGTTGCCGGCGAAGAGCACGTGGAACTCGTCGACCACGGTGACGAACCGGGGCGGCCGGTGCTCGGCGGGCAGGTCGGCGAGCTTGGTCACGGCAAGCCGTTTGAGCAGGCCGGCCCGGCGGGTCAGCTCGTCGCGCAGCTCGCGCAGCACGGCGACGCCGTACTCGCGGTCGGACTCGATGCCCACGGCCCGGGCGTGCGGCAGCCAGGACGGGTCACGCTCGGTGGGGACGAACTCGGTGAAGCTGACCCCCTCCTTGAAGTCGAGCAGGAGGAGTTGCAGCTCGCTCGGGGCGTACCGGGCGGCCAGCCCGTAGAGCACGTCGAGCAGGAACACCGTCTTGCCCGCGCCGGTGCGCCCGACGACCAGCCAGTGCGGGGTGGCGTCGTCGAAGGCCACCGTGACCGGCTCGCCGCCGGCGGCTCCGCCTCCCGGCGTCCCGGCCCGGAGCGCCCGGCCGAGCACGGTGCGCAGCCCGGGCCCGGAGGACTCGGCCCAGCGCCGGGGCGGGAGCAGGTCGGCGAAGGTGACCGCCTCGGCCCGGCGGGTGGCCGCGGCGAGCTGCCGGGCCAGCGCGGTGACCGTGGCGTGCGACGGGTCGCCGTCGAGCACCACCGGGGCGGCCAGCCCGCCCCCGTCGCCGCTGTACGGCCCTCCGGGCGGGTCGCCGACCAGCGCGTACCGCTCACCGAGTCGGAGCTGGGTGGTGGCGCCGAGCGGCGGTGGCGCCTCGCCCGGGCCGGCGGCCGGGTAGCCGGCGAGCACGACGCAGACCGCGGCGGCCGGGCCGGCGTGGGTGAGCGCGGCCAGCCGGGCCAGCTCGCGCGGCGCCGGGGCCGACGCGGCGACGAGCAGCAGCAGGTCCTGGTCCTCCCGGGCGGCGTGCTGGGCGGCCCGGGCGTGCCGTTCCGCCTCGTCGAGCAGGGCGGCCACCTCGGTCGCGGTGGTGGCGGCGGGGCCGAGCACGCCGGCGTCGAGCAGCGGGCGCAGCGGCAGGAAGGCGGCGCCGAAGGCGGCCGGGTCGATGCCGGCCACCCGGACCGTGCCGGCCGGGGCGGCGGCGAGCAGCTGGGTCACCACCGCCCGCAGCAGCTCACCGACGCGGGGGTCGCGCGCGTCGGCGTCGACCGCGAGGTGGGTGCCGCCGGCCAGCGGGACCAGCACCGGGAAGCCACCGTCGAAGGTGGTCGCCTCGCCGACGCGGACCGGGACGGGGGTGGTGGCGGGACGGGCGCTGCCGGGCGCGGGGGCGGCCAGCGTGGCGCCGAGGCGGGCCAGCCGGGCGACCAGCTCGGGGCTGCCGGGGGCGACCGGTCCGGCGGCCGCGAGCGCCCGCCGGACGGCCTCCCAGCGGCGCACCGCCTGCCGGTGGAGGGCCAGCGCCTGCCCGTACGCCGTCGCGAGCCTGCCCACCGTCCGCCCTCCGACGCCGCCGCGGTCCCGATCGAGGGAACCCTAACGGACGCACGCCGACCCGGCACAGTACGTGACCCGCACTCAGGATTTGTCCACTGTTCAACTCGCGGACCCCGGTCGCGTCGCCGCCGTTCCACCGTCCCCGTTTGCCTGCAAGCGGAAACATCGTGAACAGGAAAGGCGACGACGTGAGCTCCTCCCCCATTTCCCGCCGGGCCGTGCTGCGCACCGGTGCGGCCGGCGCGCTCGGCATCGTGGTGGCCGGCAACCTCGAAGCGATCGCGGGCCCGGTGGCGGCCCGGGCCGCCACCCGTCCGGCGGTCGGCTACGGCGAGCTCGTCCCGGACCCGGCCGGCCTGCTGGCCCTGCCGCCGGGCTTCTCGTACACCATCGTGGCCCAGGCGGGCGCGACCCTGCTGGAGTCGGGCCAGCCGACCCCGAGCGACGCCGACGGCACCGGCTGCTTCCGCGGCCCGAACGGTTCCGTGCTGGTCAACAACCACGAGATCGGCGGCAGCGAGCCGTACGGGGTGCCGGCGCTGGCCGGGCTGACCTACGACCCGGGCGCCCGGGGCGGCACCACCACCATCGAGGTGGACGGCGAGGGCCGGCGGCTGCGCGAGTACGTCAGCGTGGCCGGCACGCACAACAACTGCGCCGGCGGCATCACCCCGTGGGGCACCTGGCTGACCTGCGAGGAGACCGAGCAGCGCAAGGGCGGGAAGTACCTCTTCGACCACGGGTACGTGTTCGAGGTGGACCCGCACGACCGGGCCGCCAACCAGAACCCGGTGCCGCTGAAGTTCCTCGGCCGCTACGCGCACGAGGCGGTCGCGGTCGACCCGTACACCCACTCGATCTACCTGACCGAGGACGCGGGCGGCCCGAACGGGCTCTACTTCCGGTGGACGCCGCCGGCCGGCTTCCGGGGCGGCAAGGGCGCGCTGCGGGCCCTGGCCGAGCGTCCGGACGGGGACACCGCGGGCAGCCTCCAGGCGATGCGTTGCCTCCTCGGCGACCAGCACGTCGCCGACCTGGCCGCGGCCACCACCCCGGGCACCCGCTACAAGGTGGAGTGGGTGGACGTGCCGGACCGGGACGCGAAGACGGTCTCGGTGCGCAAGCAGTTCACCGACGAGCAGGTGACCCGCAGCCGCAAGCTGGAAGGCGCCTGGTGGGCCGACGGCGGCGCGTACTTCGTGGCCAGCTTCGCCCGGCACTCGGACGGCAGCGTCAACGAGCACGACGGCCAGGTCTGGTTCTACGACCCGCGGACCGAGACGGTCACCCTGAAGACCATCTTCGGGGTGAACACCGACCCGGAGGCGGACAACGGCAACTTCGACGGGCCGGACAACATCACCGTCTCCCCGTACGGCGGGGTGATCCTGGCCGAGGACGGCGAGGGCGTGTCCCACCTGGTCGGGGTGACCGCGGAGGGCAAGGCGTACCCGCTGGCCCGCAACGAGCTGAACGACAGCGAGTTCACCGGCCCGACGTTCAGCGCGGACGGGAAGATCCTGTTCGCCAACATCCAGAGCCCGGGCTACGTCTTCGCGATCACCGGCCCGTGGGGCCGGCCGAGCAACGCGGACCTCGCCGCGTCCTGACCGGAGACCGGGCGGCCGGTGGTCCATCCCGGACCGCCGGCCGCCGGCGTCCGCGGCGGCTCGTCAGCCGGTACGGCAGCCCGGGTCGGGGCCGCCGTCGGCCACCCCGCAGTGGAAGACCTCGACCGGCTCGGCGGCGACGTCCGGCACCCGGGCCACGGTGAGCAGCGCGAGCCGCTTGGCGATCGGCTCGCCGGAGTCCGGGGCGTACCGGATCAGCCCGGCGACCCCCGGGTAGCCGCCGGCGGCGTTCTGCCGCAGCACCTCGGCGTGCACCCCGACCGGGTTGACCGAGCGGGGGTCCCAGCGCCGGCCGGTGTCGGCGTGCCGGAGCCGGGCGGCAAGGCTCTCCAGCGCCCGCACCATCATCATCGACGCGTCGTACGCCAGGCTGACGCGCTCGCCCACCCGCGGGCCGGCCCCGTCCCGGCAGCGCGGCGGGTCGAGCAGGTCGTCCGCGCCGATCCAGGTGAGGAAGCTGCCCCGGGCGTCGTCACGCCGGGCCTGCGCGGCCCGCAGCGCGGTGCAGGTGGCCAGGGCGGCCTTCGACACGTACGTCACCGGCAGGTTGCCCGGCGCGCTGGCCCGCAGGCCGGGATTGGCCATGTAGCGGTTGAACGAGTCGTCGGCGACCAGGTGCCGGGGCGGGTCGGACCCGCACTCCTTCAACGCGCGCAGGAACCCGTCGACCTCGGACCACCGCCCGGCGAAGATCAGCACCCCCCCGGTAGCCGCACTCCTGGGTCAGCCGCCGGCCGGTGCGCCACTCGTCGAGCCGGGTCAGCCGGCTGCCGAACCGCTCCCGCAGCCCGTCGACCAGGGTGGACACGTACAGGTCCTCGCCCAGCGAGCTGCCCTCGCCGGTGGTCCAGTAGACGTGCGCCTCCCCCACCCGCAGCACCTGCCGGGCGTACGCCTCGATCATCCGGGCCTGGTCCTTGTTGGGCGCGGAGATCTGCAGGTAGAGGCTGGAGTTCCGGTCCATCCGGTCGGCCGACAGGGTGGGCGCGAGCACCGGCAGGCCGACCCGGTTGAGTTCCCGCAACGCCGCCGCGGTGGTGGTCCGGCTGTCCACCAGCCCGACCACGCCGAGCACCGTCGGGTCGTCCCGGGCCAGCCCCTCCAGCATCCGGACCGCCTCGCCGGCGTGCCGCATCTGCCGGCCCGCGTTGGCCACCACGATGTGCAGCAGCGCCGCGTCGTCCGCCGCCGCCGACTCCTTGAGCAGCGCGTACTGGGCGGTCGCCATGCCCTCCAGTTCCTCGCGCTCGGAGACGTACGACTCCTCGTCCGCCCGGGTCCGGTTGCCGGTGAGGCTGCCCAGGTAGACCAGGGTGAGGTAGGGCCGGCGGTGGTCGCTGCGCCGCCACACCTCCTCGGCGGCCCGGTTCTGGGCGAAGATCCGCCGCTGCACCGCGCGCAGCCGGTCCTGGCCGGGTTCGCTGTTGAACACCTGGCCGGCGGTGTCGCTGTAGCCGACGCACTCGCCCGCGACCACCCGTACCGCCACCCGGTCGGTGGGCCAGGGACGGCAGTCCGGCGCCCAGCGCCCGTACGCCCACACGCCGACGCCGGCCAGCAGGAGCAGGACCACGGCCGCCGGCAGGAACCGCCGCGACCACCACGGCGGGTCTGGCGCCACCAGCGCCGGCGGGGCCAGGCCCGGCGGGGGCGCGACGTCCTCGCCGTCGAGCCGCAGCACGACCAGCCAGGCGCCGGCGCGGCGCAGCCGCCGCGTCTCCGGCACCGCCTCGGCCCACTCGTCGTACGCCTCGTCGGCCTCCCGCACCGGACGGGCCACGGCCGGTTCCGGCGGCGGGTCGGCGGCGACCGCCACCACCAGCAGCGGGTCGTTGCGGCCGGTCTCGTTGCGTACGTCGTCGAGGAGCCGGACCAGGGTGTGCCCGATGTTGTCCTCGGTGACCCCGTCGAGCAGCAGCACCGGGTACGCGGTGCGCCGCCAGTCCCCCGGCCGCCAGAACCGTCGCCGGTACGCCTGGCGCAGGTCCTCCAGGAAGGCGTGCAGCAGCAGCTTCTCCACCTGGGCCGGGTGTTCGCCGTCGCGCCAGCCGGCGGTGAGCCGTTCGGCGAAGCCGAGGAACGTCACCGACTGCCGGGGCGCGAGGTACTGCTGCCGCATGAACCAGCGGTACTGCCGCCCGACGACCGGCACCCGGCCGGACACGGCGATCCGGAACACCACGCTCGGCACCGCGCGGCGCAGCAGCCAGAGCAGCACCTGCAGCGCGGTACCCAGCCCCGAGTCCCCGGCCACCTGCGGATCCTCGCCGGCCCGGCGGCCCCGCCAGTCGCGCAGCCGGCGGACCAGCGCGGCCCGGCCGCTGTGGCCGGCGTCCGCGCCGACCGCGAGGGTCTGCTGCATCAGCCAGTCGGCCAGCGGGTAGTGCCGGAACCGCAGGCGGGCCGCGCCGAAGGCCTCCAGGGAGAGCTGCCGGTGCAGCTCCCGCAGCACCGCCGGGACGTCGTCGGTCTCCGGCCGGGCGGCCAGGTCCAGCACGGCGTGCGGCATCCGGCGGCCGGCGCCCTGGCCGAGGAACCGGCGCAGCAGCCCGCCCAGCGCACCGGCTCCCGCGGGGCGGACCAGCCAGAGCAGCGGCAGCCGCCGGTCGCCGCGATGCGGTCGGCGCAGCAGCCGGGCCAGCAGGGCGAACAGTTCGAGGCTGCCGGCCGGGAGCCGCTCCCGGGCGGCTCCGGGTCGTGGTCGGGTCGCCGGTTCGCGCATCGTCACCTCCGCGTCACTCCTGGTGTCGCACCATTGTCGACACCCGGCGCAACGGCCACCACCGACCTACGGTCCGTCGTGGACCGCGCGGCCGGGGGCGCGGGGGCGGAGGTCAGCGGGGTGCGGTCGGGTGGCGCAGGCCGTCCAGGGCGATGGCCAGCACCCGGTCGCGCTGCGCCGGCTCGGGGAACTGGTACGCGGTGACGCCGCTGATCAGCCGCACCACGTCGTCGAAGCTGGCGTCCGGCCGGGCCGCCCCGGCCGCCTGGGCGCGGCGCAGCAGCGGCTCGCCCGCGGCGTAGATCTCGGTGCGGCAGCTCCGAAACACCTCGGAGTCGTGCACCAACTCCTCGGCGAGGGCCCGCTTGGTGCCGACGTAGGCGACGAACCGGTGCAGCCAGGCGACCAGGGCGTCCCACGGCGGGAGGTCCGCCAGGTCGGCGGCGGAGCGGCTGAGCGCCCGCACCTCCTCGACGTAGACCGCCTCGAACAGGTCACGTCGCTGCGGGAAGTTCCGGTAGAGCGTGCCGATGCCGACCCCGGCCCGCCGGGCGATCTCCTCCAGCGAGGCGCCCGCGCCGGACTCCGCGAACACCTCCCGGCCGGCGGCGATCAGCGCGTCGTAGTTCCGCCGGGCATCGGCTCGCTTCGGGCGCCGCGCGAAGACCTCCCCCAGCTGGTCTGCGCTGGCCATGACGGGCGTCACCTCTCTCGCCTTGCAACCGGAGGCACCCCTCCGCTACGTTAGTGGAGGCACCCCTCCGGAACTGACCGGAGCCATGCCTCCGGATAGCGTACTCCGGATCGCCGGCCGATCCCCACCTGGCGCGATCGGCGCACCAGACACCGGACCCAGGAGGTCCCATCATGCCCGTGTCCCGCTGAAATCCGTCAGCTCCGGCCGCCACCGTCGCCCGATCGCCCCGGCCGAGCCCCGCACGGGCCGCGGCCCGATCCGCGCGAGCGGCCGCCCCGGCAAACCTTCTCTTTCGTACGTGAACGGGAGTTTCTCCGTGCTCGAAACCACCCGACCCGACTCGCGTCGGCTGACCTTCCTCGTCCTCGCGGCCGGCGCCGGCTTCTTCGCGATGCTCCAGTCGCTGATCACCCCGGTGCTGCCCACCATCCAGCACGACCTGCACACCTCGCAGAACACCGTGACCTGGGTGCTGACCGCCTACCTGCTCTCCGCGTCGATCTTCACCCCGGTCCTCGGCCGGATCGGCGACATGGTCGGCAAGGAGCGCACCCTGGTCGTCTCCCTCGCCGCGCTCGCGCTCGGTTGCCTGCTGGCGGCCGTCGCGCCCAACATCGGCGTCCTCATCGCCGCCCGGGTGGTCCAGGGCGTCGGTGGCGCGGTCTTCCCGCTGTCGTTCGGCATCATCCGCGACGAGTTCCCCGCCGCGCGGGTCAGCTCGGCCGTCGCGGCGATCTCGGCGATCGTCGCCGCCGGTGGCGGCCTCGGTGTCGTCCTCGCCGGGCCGATCGTCGCCACCCTCGGGTACCGCTGGCTGTTCTGGATCCCGATGGTCGTCGTCGGGCTCACCGCGCTGGCGGCGCACCGGTTCGTGCCGGAGTCGCCGGTCCGTACGCCCGGCCGGATCAACTGGGCGGCCACGCTGCTGCTCTCCGGCTGGCTGGTGGCGCTGCTGCTGCCGGTCAGCAAGGGTGCCACCTGGGGCTGGACCTCCGGCCGGGTGACCGGCCTGCTGGCGCTCGCCGGCGTCCTCCTGGTCGGTTGGCTGGTGGCCGAGGCCCGCTCGGCGAACCCGCTGATCGACATGCGGATGATGCGGCTGCCCGCGGTCTGGACGACCAACCTGGTCGCCCTGCTCTACGGCGGTTCGATGTTCGCCGTCTACGCCTTCCTGCCGCAGTTCGTGCAGATCCCGACCAGCGCCGGCTACGGCTTCGGCGCGAGCATCACCCAGGCCGGGCTGCTCATGCTGCCGATGCTGGTCGGCATGTTCGTCGCCGGCCTCGCCGCCGGCCGGCTGCAGGCCCGGTTCAGCGCCAAGGCGCAGCTGGCCACCGGCGCCGCGTTCAACGTGCTCGCCGCGGCGATGCTGACCGTCGCGCACGACACCCGCTGGGAGGTCGGCGTGGCCGGCGGCCTGGTGGGCCTCGGCATCGGACTGGCCTTCGCCTCGATGGCCAACCTGATCGTGGCCACCGTGCCGCCCCGTCAGACCGGCGTGGCGACCGGCATGAACGCCAACATCCGCACCATCGGCGGCGCGATCGGCGCCGCGGTGGCCAGCAGCGTCATCACCGCCCACCCGCAGGCCAGCGGGCTGCCCCGGGAGGCCGGCTTCACCATGGGCTTCCTGCTGCTCACCGGCATCTCGCTGGCCGCCGCGCTGGCCGCCCTGGCCGTACCCTCCGGCCGCCGGAGGGCCGGTGGGCGGCGCGGCGAGCCGTCGCCGCGGAGCGCCGCGCCGGAGCTGGAGCTGGCGACGGCGGGACGCTGATCCGGCGGCGGCCCGGGACGACAGTGCCCCGGGCCGCCGGCGGTCGCCCGACGGCACGGGACGCGGCCGCGGTCCGGCACGGACCGCGGCCGCCTCGCCCCGGCCAGCCGATGGCGGCGGTCAGCGCCGGCCAGGTAGCCGTAGCGTTGACGATCCATCACCCGGGAGCGGGCCCGGCCGGGTCAGGTCACCGCGCCCCGGGTCGGCGCCGTCGGGATGACCGTCGCCGGTCAGCCGGCCGCCGGTACGGGCGCGGCTACGGCCGGCGCCTGTGCCGCCTCGATCGCGCGGATGTGCCGGTAGGCGAACCAGAGCGGCGGGAACGCGCCGACGGCGAAGGAGAGGTCGACCACCGTCCAGAACCAGGGGATGTCGCGGATCGGGCCGCAGATCAGCGCCAGCGGCACGATCCCGGCGCAGGCGATCATCCCGAGCTGGACCACCCAGACGTTGCGTACCGGGTCGCGCAGCGGCCCCCAGAACGCCACCGCGAGCACCAGGTGGGCGAAGGCCAGCCAGTCGGTGCCGTACAGCATGAACGGGTAGCGCTCGCCGGTCTCGACGAGTCCGGTGTGGACCCGGGCGATCCAGTCGACCAGGGCCGGGAACTGCCCGGCGAGCGGCTCGAGCGCCCGCAGCAGCCACCGCACCTCGAGCTCCAGCGGGAACGCGGTCACCCCGCTGAGGAACAGACCCACCACCACGACCCACAGCCACCGGCGGACCCGCCGCAGGCGCTCCTCGACGTCCATACCGGCAGCGTAGTGACGATCTTCGCGCCGCCGCGCCCCGTCGTCCATGACCTCGCTCACCTCGGCCCCGCGATGGCACCCGAACGCCGCGCGGCATGGCGCTCGGACGCCGCGGGATGGCGCTCGAACCCGGAAGTAGTGGCCTCCCTGCGCCGGAAGGCCACTACTTCACGGATCGAGCGCGATCTTGCCGGCCGCCCGCCGCGGTCAGGCGGCGGGGCAGCCGTCGCGGTGCGCGACCGGAGACCGGGTGCCGGTCAGCCGGGAGCGGCGCCGGGACCGGTGGGGCGCGCAGGCGGCGCACTCCTGGGCCGTGCGGGCGGCCCGGCTGGACCGGAGCCGGCCGCGGCCGGGGCGGGACCTGCCCGGTTGGCCGCCGGCCAGGCCCGCCGGTGACATGCCGGACAGGACCGCAGGCGCAGCGCCGGGCACGACCGCCGGGGCGGCGCCGGGCCGGCCCGTCGGCGCACCGGCGGTCGACAGGACCGCCGGGGCGCCGCCCGAGAGAATCGCCGGGACGGCGCCGGACAGGACCGCCGGGGCCGCCGCGGACAGGACCACCGGGCGGGGCGCCGACGCCGGGCGGGTGGCGCGGAGTGCCAGGCCCGCCGGGCGGACGACGCGGGCGGCCGTGGCGGCGACCCGGCGTACCGGCAGCACGGCGGGGGCGGCGAGGACGGCGGTGAGCCGACGGTCGCGCAGCCGGTCCAGGGTCACCCCGGCCACGACGGTGGCGACGACGGTGACCGTACCGGCCAGCACCAGGGTCTGCCGGGGGCCGACGTGCTCGGCGAGCCAGCCCAGCAGCGGCGCGCCGACCGCGGCGGAGACCGAGCCGGTGACCGCGATGGCGGCCAGCACCCGGCCCCGCATGGCGTAGTCGGTGTCGAGCTGGGCCCGGGCGCCGACCGTGGTGTCGATGACCACCGCGGCGGCCGCCACGGGCAGGATCACCGCGGCGAAGCTCAGCGTGCCCGGGGCCATTCCGGCGACGATCTGCAGGCCGCTGGCGATCACGCCGGCCCCGACCAGCACCCCGTAGCCCAGTTCCCGCCGACGGGCCGCGACCAGGGCGCCGACCACCGTGCCGACGGCGAAGACGGTGGAGAGGAAGCCGTAGCCGGAGGCGCCGCCGCGCAGCGGGCCCTCGCTCATCGCCGCCATGGTCACCTGGTAGTTGCGGCCCAGGCTGCCCAGCACGAACGACAACGCCAGGGCGACCAGCACCACCGGCTGGCCCAGCAGGTAGCGGAAGCCCGCCCGGATGCCGCCGTCCGCCCGGGCCGCGTCGGCAGTCGCCGGCTCGGTCGTGTGCCGCTCCCCCTCGCGTACGGCGAACAGGGCGACCACGACCGCGACGAAGCTGGCGGCGTTGGTCGCGAAGAGCAGCGCCGGGCCGACGGCGGCGACCACGACGGCGCCGAGGCTCATGCCGAGGATGCGGCCGGCCGAGTTGGTGAGCGAGCCCAGCGCGAGGGCGTTGCCGAGGCTCTCCCGGTCCACCAGGGTCGAGGACCAGCGGCCCATCACCGGGCCCTCGATCGCCGACACCGCCCCGGTGACCAGGGAGATCGCGTAGATCGCCGGCAGGCCACCGGCGCCGGTGACGGCCACCACGGCCAGCCCGGCCGCGAGGGCCGCGTGTGCCGCCTGGGCGACGATCAGCAGCGGCTTGGCCGGCACCCGGTCGGCCAGCGCGCCGCCCCAGACGCTGAGCACCAGGGTGGGCAGCGCCGGGAGCAGGACGGTGAGCCCCATGGAGGTCGCGGATCCGGTCGCCGACATGACGTACCAGTTGACGCCGAGAACCTGCATCCAGGTCCCGATGACCGACACGAAGCCGGCACCGGCCCAGATCCGGTAGTTGCGGTGGCGCAGCGCGGCGAACGTGGCGCCGAGGGCCATGAGGATTTCCCCGTCCAGAAGGTGACACGACGAAGCCGGACCCCCGCGGGTCCGGCCAGCCGACAAGTCTGGCCGTGGTTAAACCTCCTGACGACAATTGGTGAGGCGGTTCACCAGAAGGGTCGGACGGCCGGGACGGCTGCGCACGAACCGGACCCGGAGACGGCGACACCCCGGCCCGTACGGGACCGGGGTGTCGTGGGCCGGGTGTGGTCAGCGGGCCGCGAGGGGCTGCCGGGCCGGGTCCACCGGCGCGGGCAGCGTGCCCACCCCGCCGAGGTACGCGTGGATGGCCGCCGCGGCGGCCCGCCCCTCGGCGATCGCCCAGACGATCAGGGACGCGCCCCGGTGCATGTCGCCGGCGACGAAGACCCCGTCGGCGTCGGTCTGCCAGTCGGCCCGGGCGTCGACCGCGCCCCGCGCGTTGCGGGTCACCCCGAGCTGGGGCAGCAGCGGCTGCTCCTCGGTGCCCTCGAAGCCGATGGCCAGCAGCACCAGGTCGGCCGGGAGCTCCCGCTCGGAGCCGGGCAGCACGGTCACGATCCGCCGGCCGTCCCGCTTCTCCACGGTCACCTCGGCGATGCGGACGGCCTTGACCTGGCCGGTGCCGTCGTCGACGAACTCCTGCACCGCGACGGCGAATACCCGTTCGCCGCCCTCCTCGTGGGCCGGATAGTTGCGCAGGATCCACGGCCAGGTGGGCCACGGGTCCCGGGCGGCGTCCCGGCTGGCCGGGGGCTCCGGGTAGAGGTCGAGCTGGTGGACGCCGGCCGCGCCCTGCCGGTGGGCCACGCCGAGGCAGTCGGCGGCGGTGTCGCCACCGCCGATGATCACCACGTGCTTGCCGGCCGCGTCGATCGGCGTGCCGTCCGGGAGCGCGGCGAGGGCCGGCTTGCCTTCCCCGGCCGCGGCGACCACCCGGTTGGCCGCCACCAGGTGCGCCATCGCCTGGTGTACGCCGCGCAGCCCCCGGCCCGGGGTCTCCGGGGTGTCCCGGCCCTGCAGCGCGCCGCAGGCGAGCAGCACCGCGTCGTGCTCGGCGCGCAGCTGCGCGGCGGTCACGTCGACGCCGACGTTCACCCCGGTGCGGAAGCGCACCCCCTCGGCGGCGAGCTGGGCCACCCGCCGGTCGACGTGGTGCTTCTCCAGCTTGAAGTCGGGGATGCCGTAGCGGAGCAGGCCGCCCAGCGCGTCGTCCCGCTCGTACACGGTGACGTCGTGCCCGGCGCGGGCGAGCTGCTGCGCGGCGGCCAGCCCGGCGGGGCCGGAACCGACCACGGCGACGGACTTCCCGGTCGGCGCCGGGGCCGGCCGGGGCCGCAGCCCGCCGCGGGCCACCGCCGCGTCGGCGATCTCCACCTCGACCTGCTTGATGGTGACCGGCTGCTGGCCGCCGAGGCCCAGCACGCAGGCCGCCTCGCAGGGCGCCGGGCAGAGCCGGCCGGTGAACTCGGGGAAGTTGTTGGTGGCGTGCAACGACTCCACCGCGGCGTCCCAGTTGCCGGTACGGACCAGGTCGTTCCAGTCCGGGATGCGGTTGCCCAGCGGGCAGCCGTCGTGGCAGAACGGGATGCCGCAGTCCATGCAGCGGGTGGCCTGCTCGCGGATCAGCTCCTCGCCGGCCGGCGGGTACACCTCCCGCCAGTCCATGATCCGCACCGGGACCGGCCGGCGGGCGGGCAGCCGCCGGTCGTAGCGCAGGAAACCGTTCGGGTCAGGCACGAGCCACCTCCTGGGCGACCGCCCGCGGGGCGGGCGGCACCGGTGCGGCGGACGGCGCCGCGAGGGCACTCATCACCGCGTCGTCGATGTCGTGGCCGGCGGCTTCGGCGGCCCGCATGATCTCCAGCACCCGGCGGTAGTCCCGGGGCACCACGGCGGTGAACTCCTCCACCGCCTCCGGCCAGCGCTTGAGCAGCTCCTCGGCAACCGCCGAGTCGGTCTCGGCGAAGTGCCGCTGCACCAGCTCGTGCAGCCGGTCCCGCTCCTCGTCGCGCAGCGGCGACAGGTCGACCAGCTCGGTGTTGACCAGCCGCCGGTCGAGCCGGTGCACGAACGCGGTGCCGCCGGACATGCCGGCGGCGAAGTTGCGCCCGGTGGGTCCAAGCACCACCACCGTGCCGCCGGTCATGTACTCGCAGCCGTGGTCGCCGACGCCCTCGACGACGGCCACCGCGCCGGAGTTGCGCACCGCGAACCGCTCGCCCACCCGGCCGCGCAGGAAGACCTCGCCGCCGGTGGCCCCGTACAGGATGGTGTTGCCGGCGATGATCTGGTCCTCGGCGCGGGCGCCCGGGCCGGCCGCGTCGTCGACGAACGGCGCGGCCTCGTCCGGGCGGACGACGATCCGGCCGCCGGAGAGGCCCTTGCCGAGGTAGTCGTTGGCGTCCCCGTCCAGCCGCAGGGTGACCCCGCGCGGCAGGAAGGCGCCGAACGACTGACCGGCGGTGCCGTGCAGCAGGATCTCGACGGTATCGGTGGGCAGGCCGGCGCCGCCGAACCGGCGGGTCACCTCGCCGCCGAGCATCGCGCCGACGCTGCGGTGCTCGTTGCGCACCGTCAGCTCGATCCGGACCGGCGTGCCGTCCCGCAGCGCGGGCTGGGCCATCGTGATGAGCTGGTTGTCCAGCGCCAGCTCCAGGCCGTGGTCCTGCGGCCGGATCCCGCGCCGCGCGGCCCCCTCGGGCAGCTCCGGCAGGTGCAGCACCCGGCTCAGGTCGAGCCCGTGGCCCTTCCAGTGGTCGATCGCCGGGGCGACGTCGAGCAGTTCGCTGTGCCCGATCGCCTCCTCGATGCTGCGGAAGCCCAGCTCGGCGAGGTAGCCCCGGACCTCCTCGGCGAGGAAGAGGAAGAAGTTCTCCACGAACTCCGGCTTGCCGGTGAAGCGCTCGCGCAGCACCGGGTTCTGGGTGGCGATGCCGACCGGGCAGGTGTCCAGGTGGCAGACCCGCATCATCACGCAGCCCTCGACGATCAGCGGCGCGGTGGCGAAGCCGAACTCCTCGGCCCCGAGCAGCGCCGCGATCAGCACGTCCCGGCCGGTCTTGAGCTGGCCGTCGACCTGCACGGTGACCCGGTCGCGGAGCTTGTTGAGCAGCAGGGTCTGCTGCGCCTCGGCCAGGCCCAGCTCCCACGGCGTACCGGCGTGCTTGAGCGAGTTGAGCGGGGACGCGCCGGTGCCGCCGTCGTGGCCGGAGATCAGGATGACGTCGGCCTTGAGCTTGGCGACGCCGGCCGCGACGGTGCCCACGCCGACCTCGCTGACCAGCTTGACGTGCACCCGGGCGGCCGGGTTGACGCACTTGAGGTCGTGGACGAGCTGGGCCAGGTCCTCGATGGAGTAGATGTCGTGGTGCGGCGGCGGGGAGATCAGGCCGACGCCCGGGGTGGCGTGCCGGGTCCGCGCGATCCACGGCCAGACCTTGTTGCCGGGGAGCTGACCGCCCTCGCCGGGCTTGGCGCCCTGGGCCATCTTGATCTGGAGGTCGTCGGCGTTGACCAGGTATTCGCTGGTCACGCCGAACCGGCCGCTGGCGATCTGCTTGACCGCCGAGCGGCGCTCGGGGTCGTGCAGCCGGTCGACGTCCTCGCCGCCCTCGCCGGTGTTGGACTTGCCGCCGAGGCGGTTCATCGCGATGGCCAGGGTCTCGTGCGCCTCCGCCGAGATCGACCCGTACGACATGGCGCCGGTGGCGAACCGCTTGACGATCTCGCTGGCCGGCTCGACCTCGTCCAGCGGCACCGGCGGCCGTACGCCGGCGCGCAGGGTGAACAGGCCGCGCAGCGAGCCGGCCCGCGCGGCCAGTTCGTCGACCTTGGCGGTGTACTGCCGGAAGACGTCGTACTGGCGGCTGCGGGTGGCGTGCTGGAGCAGGAAGACGGTCTCCGGGTTGAACAGGTGCAGCTCGCCCTCGCGGCGCCACTGGTACTCGCCGCCGACCTCCAGCCGGTCACTGGGCTGCGCGCCCGGGGCCGGCCAGGCCAGGGCGTGCCGGGCCGCCACCTCGGCGTGGATCTCGGCCAGGCCGATGCCGCCGATGGTGCTCGGGGTGCCCCGGAAGTACCGCTCGACCAGGCGGGTGTCCAGGCCGACCGCCTCGAAGACCTGAGCGCCGCAGTACGACGAGACCGTCGAGATGCCCATCTTCGACATGATCTTCAGGACGCCCTTGCCGAGCGCCTTGACGTAGTTGCGGACCGCCTTCTCCGCCTCGACCCCGGCCAGCGCCCCCGTGGAGATCATGTCCTCCACCGACTCGAAGGCCAGGTACGGGTTGACCGCCGCCGCGCCGTACCCGATCAACACGGCCGCGTGGTGCACCTCGCGGCAGTCGCCGGACTCGACGATCAGCGCCACCTGGGTACGCGTCTGCTCGCGGACCAGGTGCTGGTGCACCGCCGCGGTGAGCAGCAGCGACGGGATCGGGGCCAGGTCGGCGTTCGAGTCCCGGTCGGAGAGCACCAGGATCCGCACGCCGTCCTCGATCGCCTCCGAGACGTGCCGGCAGATCTCGGTGAGCCGGGCCTTGATGCCGGCGCCGCCGTCGCGAACCCGGTAGAGCCCGGAGACCCGGACCGCCTTGAAGCCGGGCAGGTCGCCGTCCTCGTCGATGGAGAGGATCTTGGCCAGCTCGTCGTTGTCGATCACCGGGTAGGGCAGCACGATCTGCCGGCAGCTCGCCGGACCCGGGTCGAGCAGGTTGCCCTCCGGCCCGATGGTGGACGCCAGGCTGGTCACCAACTCCTCCCGGATGGCGTCCAGCGGCGGGTTGGTGACCTGGGCGAAGAGCTGGTGGAAGTAGTCGTAGAGCAGCCGCGGCCGGGTGGAGAGCGGGGCGATCGGGGTGTCCGTGCCCATCGAGCCGATCGGCTCCGCGCCGCTGCGGGCCATCGGGGCGAGCAGGATCTTCAGCTCCTCCTCGGTGTAGCCGAAGGTCTGCTGCCGGCGGCGGACCGAGTCGTGGGTGTAGACGATGTGCTCGCGCGGCGGCAGCTCGTCCAGCTCGATCAGGCCGGCGTGCAGCCACTCCTCGTACGGCTGGGCGGCGGCCAGCTCGGTCTTGATCTCGTCGTCCTGGACGATCCGGCCGTTGACCGTGTCGACCAGGAACATCTTCCCGGGCTGGAGCCGGCCCTTGGCCACCACCGTGGCCGGGTCGAGGTCGAGCACCCCCGCCTCGCTGCCCAGCACCACCAGGCCGTCGGCGGTCCGCCACCAGCGGCCGGGGCGCAGCCCGTTGCGGTCGAGCACCGCGCCGACGATCTCGCCGTCGGTGAAGGCGACCGAGGCGGGCCCGTCCCAGGGCTCCATCAGGCTGGCGTGGAAGCGGTAGAAGGCGCGCTTGTCGGCGCGCATCTCCGGGTCGTTCTCCCACGCCTCCGGGATCATCATGAGCACCGCGTGCGGCAGGCTCCGCCCGGCCAGGTGCAGCAGTTCGAGGACCTCGTCGAAGTTGGCCGAGTCGGAGGCGCCGGGGGTGCAGACCGGGAAGATCCGGCGGATGTTGCCGGGCAGGTCCGGGCTGCGCAGCAGCGCCTCCCGGGCCTGCATCCAGTTGCGGTTGCCCCGGATCGTGTTGATCTCGCCGTTGTGCGCGATGAACCGGTACGGGTGGGCCAGCGGCCAGGACGGGAAGGTGTTGGTGGAGAAGCGCGAGTGGACCAGGGCGATGGCGCTGACCACCCGGTCGTCGGTCAGCTCCGGGTAGAACGCCGGGAGCTGGTCCGGGGTGAGCATGCCCTTCCAGACCATGGTGCGGCCGGACAGCGACGGGAAGTATGCCGGCACGCCCCGCTCGGCGGTCTCCCGCTCCACCTGCTTGCGGACGCAGAACGCCACCCGGTCGAGGTCGAGCCCGCTCAGCGGGGAGCCGGCCGGGCCGGCGGGCGAGTCGGTGAGCCGGTGCGCGGCGAGGAAGAGCTGCCGGACCCGGGGCATCGCCGCGAGGGCGGTCTCGCCCAGGCCGCTCGGGTCGGTGGGAACGTCCCGCCAGCCGAGCACGTCGGCCCCCTCGACCAGCGCGTACTTCTCCACCACCTGGCGGGCCCGGGCCTCGGCCGCGTCGTCGTCGGGGAGGAAGACCAGACCGGTGGCGTACTGGCCGACCGGCGGCAGCGGGAACTCGACGACCTCGCGGAGGAACCCGTCCGGCACCTGGATCATGATGCCGGCGCCGTCACCGGTGTTGTGCTCCGCGCCCCGGGCGCCACGGTGGTCCAACCGGCAGAGCGCGCCGAGGCCGTTCGCGACGACCTCGTGCGATCGGCGTCCGTGCAGGTCGGCCACGAAGGCCACGCCACACGCGTCGTGCTCGTACGCCGGGTCGTACAGCCCCGTCGCCTCGGGGGCCGGCTGCGGGCGGAGAGGGTACGGAAAGGCCACCGGGCCTCCTGTCGTCACTCAGGTTGGATCATGGTGGGGACGACGTCGGCCCTCGTGGGTTTTATTGAGTCTACGTTAGGGCGTCGGGCGCAAGGCCAGTTCAGATTGATCACACTTCCAGAATCTGGGACGTGTAGTCTCGCGCGGTGGATGTCGTACGCACTGACGTGCTCGACCGGTTGGAACGGTTCTACGACGCGGTGCCCAGAGATGCGGCCCGTGCGGAGGAACACGGCTCGCTGGTGCTGTTCGTCCGGGACGACGCGGGTTGGCCGTTCTACGCCCGCCCCCGGCTGGACGCCGCCGGGCCGCCGTCGCTCGCCGACGTGACCGCGGTCCGCGCCCGGCAACGGGAGCTGGGCCTGCCGGAGGCGTTCGAGTGGGTGCACGAGGTCACCCCGGACCTGCTCGCCGTGGCCCGGTCGGCGGGGCTGACCGTGCTGGAGGCGCCGCTGATGGTGCTGGACCCGGCCCGGCTGCCCGACCCGGCGACGCTCAGCGACGTACCGGTGCGGGTGCTCGCCCCGACGGACCCCGGCTTCGCCGCCGACGTGGCGCTGCGCCGGGCCGTCGCGTCGGTCGGCTTCTCGCACGGCGGCACCGCCCGCGGCGAGGCCGGGCCGGCCGAGCGGGACGCCGCGCTCACCCGGCTGGACGTGGCCGCGCTGGAGGAGGAGGCGGTGCGGATCGCCGACGGCCGGCGCATCTCGGTGCTCGCCGGCACGCCGGAGGAGGGCGCGCTGGCCAGCGGGATGGCGATGCGGGTGGACGACGTCGCGGAGATCGCCGGGGTGGCCACCCTGCCGGCGGCCCGCCGCCGGGGCCTCGGCGCGGCGGTCACCGCCGCCATCGCCCACGAACTGCGCGCGGCCGGCACCGATCTGGTCTTCCTCTCCGCCGGCAGCGAGGAGATCGCCCGGGTCTACCTGCGGGTCGGCTTCCGCCGGGTCGGCACGGCCTGCATCGCCGAGCCGGCCGCCCTGATCTGAGCCGGCCTCGGCGCCGGGTCAGGTCGGCGGGTTCCAGGCGGCGGCGGCCGCCGCGGCCGTGTTGCGCAGCCGGGGGCTGATCGTGCCGAGGGCGGCGTCGCGGGCACGCAGCGCCAGCCGGCCCCGGGTCTGCAGCACCGCCGACATCCGGCGGGTCTGCCGCACCATCGTCGCCGCGCGGGGCCGGCGCAGCCGGTCGTACGCGGCCACCGCGTCGGGGAGCCGGGACTCGCGCAGCAGCGCGGAGAGGGTGGCCGCGTCCTCGAAGGCGAGGCAGGCCCCCTGCCCGAGGTGCGGCGGCATGGCGTGCGCGGCGTCGCCGAGCAGCACCACGCCGCCCGGGCCGGCCGGGAAGCCGTACGCCCGGGGCAGCGGCCGCAGCTCGCGGATCTCCTGCTGCACCAGGTCCGCCGGGTCGGTCGCGTCGAGCAGCTCGGCGATCGGCGCGGGCCAGTCCGCGTACCAGCGCTTGAGCAGGGCGAGCTGGGTCTCCGGCGGCTCCGGGCGGGGCGCGCCGGCCGCGGTGGCCACCCAGTAGACGCCGCCTCGGCCGGACCCGCCCGCCTCGCCCCGCTCCCCGAGCGAGGCGGCCACGAAGCGGTAGCCGGCGCCGAGGATCTCGCCGGCGACCTGCTGTTCGGCGGCCAGCCGGGGCACCCGGTACCAGGGGATCACCGCCCGCCAGGCGGCGCATCCGGAGCTGACCACGGCCGCCTCTGGCGCGAGCTGGCGGCGGATCTCGCTGTCGATGCCGTCGGCGGCGACCACCAGGTCGGCCTCGACGGTGCGCCGGCCGTCGCCGACCGCCGGACGCTCGCCGGAGACCGCCCGCACGGTCCGCACGGTCACCCCGGTCCGCAGCTCGACCTGGTCGCCCAGCCCGGCGATGAGCGCGTCGTGCAGGTCCTCCCGGTGCACCACGACCGGCATCCGCTCGGCCGGCGTGGGGCGGGGCTGGACCAGCCAGTGCCCGTCGGGGCGGCGCACCCCGCCGTCGGGCAGCGGGGTGGCGATGGCGTCCAGGCCCGCGCCGAGCCCGAGGGCGCGCAGCGCGCGTACCCCGTTGGGCCAGAGCACGACGGCGGTCGGGTCCGGGCGGACCCGGTCGGCCCGTTCCAGGAGGGTGACCCGCCAGCCGGAGCGGGCCAGCGTGCCGGCCACCGCCAGCCCGCCGAGACCGGCCCCGACCACCACCGCGGTACGCATGACTCTCCCCGCTCAGCTGTCCCGGTCGGCGGGGCGGGCGCCGGTGGCCCCGGCCCGGTCCTGGTCGGCCGACGGCGCGGCGTCCCGGGCCCCGGTGTCGGTGTCCCGGCCGTCGGCCGGGCCTGGCTCGCCGTCGGTCCCGGCCTCCACGCCCGGCTCGGCCTCCGCACCCGACTCGGCGCCGGCGCCCGGCTCGGCGGCCGCGTCGGGAGCGGCCGCGTCGGTCGCCGGCGGCTCCTCGTCGGGGACCACCCCGGTCTCCCGGTACGCGCGGAACTGCTCCTCGGTCACCACCCGGTAGCCCTCCGGGGCGACCGCCTGCGGACCGGCCTCCCGGGCGGCGAGGTCGACCTGCGACACGTCACCACCGGCGGGCGGGACCGGGGCGGCGGGGACACCGATCGGGACCAGGTACTCCCGGGGCCCCCGGACCCGCACGAAGTAGGCCAGCGCGCCGAGGAAGACCAGCAGCGCCGTCCACACGTTGAGCCGCAGGCCGAGAATGTGGTTGGCCTCGTCGGTGCGCATCAGCTCGATCCAGAACCGGCCGGCGGTGTAGCCCATCACGTAGAGCGCGAAGGCACGGCCCCGGCCGAAGCGCAGCCTCCGGTCGAGGAAGTACACCAGGGCGGCGACGCCCACGTTCCAGAGCGCCTCGTAGAGGAAGGTCGGGTGGTAGAGCCCCGGTTGCAGGACCGGATTGCCGGCGTCGTCGCGCAGCGCGTGCCCGGGGTTGTCCGGGTCCATCACGTGCACCTGAAGGCCCCAGGGCAGGCTGGTGCGGCCGCCGTAGAGCTCGTTGTTGAACCAGTTGCCGAGGCGGCCGACCGCCTGGGCCAGCGGCAGGCCGGGGGCCAGCGCGTCGGCGACCACGGTCAGCGGGATGCCGAGCTGCCGGGCCGCGATCCAGGCCCCGATCGCGCCGCCGGCGACGGCGCCCCAGATGCCCAGGCCGCCCTCCCAGATGGCGAACGCCTTGAGCGGCTCGCCGTGCTCGCCGAAGTACTTCTCCGGCGACGTGATCACGTGGTAGATCCGGGCGCCGACGATGCCGGTGGGCACCGCCCACACCGCGATGTCGAGCACCGCGCCGGGGGCGACGCCGCGCTGCCGGAGCCGGTACTCGGTCACCACGCAGGCCAGCACGATGCCGACGATGATGCAGAGCGCGTACGCCCGGATCGGAAGCGGTCCGAGCTGCCAGACGGCGGTGCTGGGGCTGGGCAGGGCCGCCAGTGGGGTGGTCATCGGGGCGAGGGTCACGGGTGCACACGGTACCGGTGCGGACCGTACTCGCGGCACCCCGGTCCGGTCGGGTTCGTCGCTCGGATGACTTCTGGTTTGCACCGTCGTACGCTCTTTGTCCATGAGCGCGCTCCGCTGGGCGGTCGCCGCGGTCGTCGTCGACCAGGCCGGTCGGGTGCTGCTCTGCCGGCAGGCCGGCGCCGGCCGCCGCTGGGCGCTGCCCGGCGGGCGGCTGCGCCACGACGAGAGCCCGCCGCAGGCCGCCGTCCGTGAGATCCGCGCGGAGACCGGCTGGGACGTGGAGCTCGTCGACCTGGTCGGCCTCTACCGGCTCGGCGTCCCGGACGCGCCCCCGCCACCGGCCGGCCACTGCGGCGCGCCGCCGGACGTGCTGGTCCACGTCTTCCGCGCCCGGGTACGCGCCGACGCTCCGGTGGCCACCCCGACGGCCGGCTGCCACCTCGACTGGCACCCGCCGGACGCGCTCCCGGAGGCGCTGACCCCGACCACCCGGGCCGCCCTCGCCGACGCCCTCGCCGGCCGGTCCGGCGTGCTGCGCCATCCCCCCGCGGAACCCTCCGCCACCCGCGGCGCGGAAGCCGCCCTCGGCACCGAACCGACCGGCGGTGCGGAACCGGCCAGGGGCGCGGAACCGGCCGGGGCGGACATTCCCGGCGGCGCGGACCCGAGCGGCGGCGCGGGCGCCCCGCCCGGTCAGCGCGGCCCCGGTACACGGCCGACCAGCCGGCGGTGACGCCGGCCGACGGCGATCGCCGCAGAGGCGAGGTCATCGGATTGCGCCTGTGGAGCTGATGTCGTGAGCGACTCAGTTGGCCGTCGCGTCGCTGTCCCGCGCTGCGCCGTCGCACCCGACCGCGCCGCCGCACCCTATCCGAGCTGGGCTTTTCCGTCAGGGACCGGAGGACGTGCGGGCGGGGGCGGGACCGCCCGCACCCCCCGCCGGCGCGATGCGATATCACCAACGACTCAGGTCCAAAGGAGCCTGAACAGCGATGTTCCGGACGACACCGCGGCGCTGCCGGTGTGGGACGAGGACCGGGTCAGCGGACCTGGTTGCGGACGCCCTCGGCGAGTTCGGCGCTCAGCGCCCGCAGGGCGGCCAGGCCGGCGGCCTGGTCCGGGGCGTCCAGCACGCAGCGGACCAGCGCGCTGCCGACGATGACGCCGTCGGCGTACCCGGCGACCGTGCCGGCCTGCGCGCCGGTGCCCACGCCGAGTCCGACGCCGACCGGCAGGTCGGTGACCTCGCGCAGCCGGGAGACCAGGATCGGGGCCGCCTCGGAGGTCTGCGCCCGGGCACCGGTGACCCCCATCAGCGCGGTGGCGTAGACGAAGCCGCGGCAGTGCTCGACGGTCATCCGCAGCCGGGCGTCGGTCGACGACGGGGAGACCAGGAACGTCCGGTCCAGGCCGTACGCGTCGGAGGCGGCCAGCCACTCGCCGGCCTCCTCGGGGATCAGGTCCGGGGTGATCAGGCCGGTGCCCCCGGCGGCGGCCAGGTCCCGGGCGAAGGCGTCCACGCCGTACTGCTCGATCGGGTTCCAGTAGGTCATGACGACCACCTGGGCGCCGGTGGCCGCGACCGCGTCGACGATGCGCAGCGCGTCGGCGGTCCGGACGCCCCCGGCCAGGGCGATGTCGCTGGCCTTCTGGATGACCGGGCCGTCCATCACCGGGTCGGAGTACGGGATCTCCACCTCGATGACGTCCACGCCCGCGTCGACCATCGCCTTCATCGCGGCGATGCTGCCCTCGACGGTCGGGAACCCGGCCGGCATGCAGCCGACCAGCACAGCCCGGCCGTCGGCCCGGGCCTTGTCGAAGGCGACCCCGATCCGGCTCACGATCTCACTGCTCCTTGTCGAGGATGCCGAAGTATCCGCCGGCGGTGTGCACGTCCTTGTCACCCCGACCGGACAGGTTGACCACGATGACCGGCTCCCGGCCCAGCTCGGCGGCGAGCTGCGGGGCGATCTTGAGGGCACCGGCGAGCGCGTGCGAGCTCTCGATCGCCGGGATGATCCCCTCGGTGCGGCAGAGCAGCTCGAACGCGGCCATCGCCTCGTCGTCGTCGACCGGCAGGTACGTCGCCCGCCCGGTGTCGTGCAGCCACGCGTGCTCCGGCCCGACGCCCGGATAGTCCAGGCCGGCCGAGATCGAGTGCGACTCGATCGTCTGCCCGTCCTCGTTCTGCAGCACGTACGTGCGGGTGCCGTGCAGCACGCCCGAGGAGCCGCCGGTGATGCTGGCCGCGTGCCGGCCGGTCTCGACGCCCTCGCCGCCGGCCTCGAAGCCGTACAGCCGGACCCCGGCGTCCGGGACGAAGGCGTGGAAGATGCCGAGCGCGTTGGAACCGCCGCCCACGCAGGCCGCGACCGCGTCCGGCAGCGCGCCGGTCAGGTCCAGGCACTGCTGGCGGGCCTCCACGCCGATGCCGCGCACGAAGTCCCGGACCATCTCCGGGAACGGGTGCGGGCCGGCGGCCGTGCCGATCAGGTAGTGGGTGGTGTCGACGTTGGCCACCCAGTCCCGCATCGCCTCGTTCATCGCGTCCTTGAGGGTCCGCGAACCGGTGGTCACCGGGATGACGGTGGCGCCGAGCATCCGCATCCGGGCCACGTTGAGGGCCTGCCGCTCGGTGTCCACCTCGCCCATGTAGACCACGCACTCGAGGTCGAACAGGGCGGCGGCGGTGGCGGTGGCCACGCCGTGCTGCCCCGCCCCGGTCTCGGCGATCACCCGCTGCTTGCCCATCCGCTTGGTGAGCAGCGCCTGGCCGAGCACGTTGCGGACCTTGTGCGCGCCGGTGTGGTTCAGGTCCTCCCGCTTGAGCAGGATCCGGGCCCCGGCGCGGGCGGAGAACCGCCGCGCTTCGTAGAGCCGCGACGGCGTGCCGGCGTAGTCGCGCAGCAGGGCGTCGAACTCGGCGAGGAACGCCTCGTCGGTCATCGCCTTGCGGTACGCCGCGTCCAGCTCGTCGAGCGCCGCGACCAGCGCCTCGGGGACGAACCGGCCGCCGAACCGGCCGAAGTGACCGGCGGCGTCGGGGACCTGGCCGGCGGGGGCCACGGCGTCAGCGCTCATCGCGGGTGTCCTCTCGAGACGTGTCGGGACCCGGCGCGGGTCAGCGCACCGGGCGGGGCGTGGCCGGGTGGTTGCCGGCGTTGACCAGCTCGGCGACCGCCTCGCGGGGGCTCTTCTGGGTGACCAGACCCTCGCCGACCAGGACCGCGTCGGCGCCCGCCGAGGCGTACCGGATGAGGTCGTGCGGGCCGCGCACCCCGGACTCGGCGATCTTGACGACGCTGCTCGGCAGCCCCGGCGCGATCCGCTCGAACACCGATCGGTCGACCTCCAGGGTACGCAGGTCGCGGGCGTTGACCCCGATCACCTGCGCGCCGGCCTCCAGGGCCCGGTCGGCCTCCTCCTCGGTGTGCACCTCCACCAGGGCGCACATGCCGAGCGACTCGATCCGCTCGAGCAGCCCGACCAGGACGTTCTGCTCCAGCGCGGCGACGATCAGCAGCACCAGGTCGGCCCCGTGCGCCCGCGCCTCGTGCACCTGGTAGCTGGACACCACGAAGTCCTTGCGGAGCACCGGGACCTGCACCGCGGCCCGCACGGCGGCCAGGTCGTCCAGCGACCCGCCGAACCAGCGCCCCTCGGTGAGCACGCTGATCGCCCGGGCGCCGCCGGCCGCGTACTCGCCGGCCAGGTCGGCCGGGTCGGCGATCTCGGCCAGCCGCCCCTTCGACGGCGAGGAGCGCTTGACCTCGGCGATCACGGCCACCCCGGGCCGGCGCAGGGCCGCGTACGCGTCCAGCGGCGGCGGGGCGGCGGCGGCCAGCTCCCGGATCCGCTCCAGCGGAACCTGCGCCTGTCGGCGCGCCACGTCCTCGCGGACGCCGGCCAGGATCTCGTCGAGCACGCTTGCGGACGCCGCCGACCCGGCGTCGTCCCCCTCCGCGTGCGCATGCTCAGCAGTCACCAACGGACTCCCCTCTCCGGGTGTCATGGGCCGATGCTAGGTGGCGCCACCTGGCGGCAAGTGCCGGGGGGTATGGCGCTCCTCACGAAATGGGCTGTGGCATGATGACCGACTTCTGGTGAACGTGGTGTCACGCAGCGCCACCGCGCCCCACGACGGGCGTCATCCGGACCGAGGCTCCGCCGTGCTGTGACCAAGCTCAAGGACGAACGGCCCTGCCCAGGTCGGGCCCGCTGCCGCACAGTTGACCTGCGCTTCATGGCGACGAAACGTGAGCCCGGAAGCATCATCCTCGGGCAGACTCGACGAGGCGCCTGCCAACCGTCGCCAACGATCTCGTGCGGGGTGACCATGAGCACCAACGGGCCGAACCAGACCATCGGACTCACCACCATCTCCCGGACCGTCGCGTCGCTCGCCGTCGGTGTGGTGCACACCCTCGAACGTGCCATGGCCGGCGACGGCCGGATGCGGACCGCCCGGGGCAACGCCTGGGAGGCGGTCTGCGCCGACCGGGCCCGGGCCGCGCAGCGCCGCGAACTGGACCGCCTGGTGGCCGAGCTGGCCGCCGCCCGGGCCGCCGCGCGGGAGCGCCGCGACGCCCGGGACACCCAGCCGGTCAGCTGACGGTCGGGTCCTCGCCGCGGTCGAGCGCCTCCCAGGCGTCCCGGGTGCCGCGTTCGACCGCCGGCCGGTCCGCCCGCGACGGCGCCGCCGAGCGGGCCGATCGCTCGTACCGGGCGCCCATCGCCGGCCAGTCGCCGCCGCGCAGCGCCGTGAACCCGCCGCCGGCCGCCGCGACCAACCCACCGGCCAGCACCAACGCCGGCCACTGCCGGCTCACCCCGCCCTCGGTCAGGCCGTAGCCGCCACCGGCCGCCACGGCCAGGCCGGCCAGGGCCAGCAGGGCCCCCAGCAACCGCCGGACCCGACCGCGGGTGGCCAGCACCGCGCCCCCGCCGGCCAGCCCGACCAGCGCCAGCGCGGAGACCCACGGAAGCAGGTCCGCGCCGGTGCGGGCGTGCCGCGTCGGCGGCAGCGACGCCCGGCTGGTCAGCTCGACCGACCAGGTCCGGGTCACCGCCCAGAAGGCCAGGCCCGCGCCGGCCAGGCAGAGCAGCACCGCGTACGTCAGCTCGCGCCGGCCCCGCGCGCCGGGCGACGGCGGCGCGGCGGCCCCGGTGGTGGGCCCGCTCATCGGCGCGCTCACCGGGCCGGCCGGAGGGTCTCGGCGGCGGCGATGGCGGCGAGCACGGCGGCGGCCTTGTTCCGGGTCTCCTGGTCCTCGGCGGCCGGATCGGAATCGGCCACCACCCCGGCCCCGGCCTGGACGTAGGCCCGGCCGTCGCGGATCAGCGCGGTCCGGATGGCGATCGCCATGTCCAGGTCGCCGCCGAAGCCGAAGTAGCCGACGGTGCCGCCGTAGAGGCCGCGCCGGACCGGCTCCAGCTCCTCGATGATCTCCATGGCCCGCACCTTCGGCGCCCCGGAGAGGGTGCCGGCGGGGAAGGTCGCGGCGAGCGCGTCGAAGGCGGTGCGGTCCGCGCGCAGCTCACCGACCACGGTGGAGACGATGTGCATGACGTGGCTGTACCGCTCGATGGTCGCGAACTCCGGGACCTCGACCGTGCCGGGGCGGCAGACCCGGCCCAGGTCGTTGCGGCCCAGGTCGACCAGCATGACGTGCTCGGAGCGCTCCTTCGGGTCGGCGAGCAGCTCGGCGGCGAGGCGGGCGTCGGCCTCCGCTGTGCCGCCACGCGGCCGGGTGCCGGCGATCGGGTGCAGCAGCGCCCGCCGCCGCCCGTCCGCGCCGGTGCTCACCTTGAGGTGCGCCTCGGGCGAGGAGCCGACGATGTCGAAGCCGTCGAAGCGCAGCAGGTACATGTACGGGCTGGGGTTGGTGGTGCGCAGCACCCGGTAGACGTCCAGCGGGTCGGCGTGGGTCGCCCGCTCGAAGCGCTGGCTGAGCACGATCTGGAAGCACTCGCCGGCCCGGATCGCCTCCTTGGCCGCCTCCACCGCCTTCGGGTAGCCGCCGTCCGGCGTCCGGCTGACCACGTCCCCGACCGGGGGCCGGGCAACCGTCGAGATCATGGGCGGAATCGGTCGGGACAGGGCGGTGGTCATCGCGTCCAGCCGCCCCACCGCGTGGTGGTACGCCGCCGCGACCAGCGCCGCCCGGTCCGGGGCGTCGAGCGGGGGCAGGACCGCGTTGGCGACCAGGATCGCCGAGCCGTCATAGTGGTCGAGCACCACCAGGTCGGTGGCGAGCATCATGCCCAGCTCGGGCACGTCCAGCTCGTCCTCGGTCAGCTCGGGCAGCCGCTCGAACCGGCGGACCAGGTCGTACCCGAGGTAGCCGACCATGCCCCCGGTGAGCGGCGGCATCCCGCTCGCCGGGTCCCAGGCCGGGCCGGCCAGAGCGGCGACGGTCTCCCGGAGCACCGTCACCGGGTCACCGGCGGCCGGTACGCCGGCCGGCGGCGCGCCGGCCCAGATCGCGGTGCCGTCCCGCTCGGTGAGCGTGGCGGCGCTGCGCACGCCGATGAACGAGTAGCGGGACCAGGCCATCCCGGCCGAGCCGACGCCCTGCTCGGCGGACTCCAGCAGGAAGGTGCCGGGGCCGCCGGCGAGCTTGCGGTAGACACCGACCGGGGTCTCCGCGTCGGCGAGCAGCCGGCGGGTGACCGGCACGACCCGCCAGCGGGCCGCCAGGTCGGCGAAGGTGCGCTGGTCCGGGCTGACCGTGCCGTCCGTCATGAGGTGGCCTCCGGGGAGCTGACCGGCAGCTCGGTGAAGAAACAGGTGCGCTGCCCGGTGTGGCAGGCGGCGCCGACCTGGTCGACGCTGACCAGCAGCGCGTCGCCGTCGCAGTCCAGGGCGACCGAGCGGACGTACTGGTGGTGGCCCGAGGTGGCGCCCTTGACCCAGTATTCCTGGCGGCTGCGCGACCAGTAGGTCGCCCGGCCGGTGGTCAGGGTGCGGTGCAGCGCCTCGTCGTCCATCCAGGCGACCATCAGCACCTCACCCGAGTCGTGCTGGCGGACCACCGCGGCGACCAGGCCGTCGGGGGTACGGCGCAGCCGGGCGGCGATCTCCGGGTCGAGGCGCGAGGGGCGGGCCGGGCCGGGGGCCGCGGCGCCGCCGGAGCGGGCGGAGGCGCCGGTCACCGGCGCGTCAGAGGCGGGCACGGTTGACCATTCTCCCGCACGCGGCGCCGGCACCGCCGTGGTGTCCCGGGAGGCGGGCGCTGGACCGTCCAGGGCCCGCCCCAGTTGCGCCAGGTAGCGGTCCAGCCGGCCGTCGACCAGGGCGTCCGCCAGGTCCGCGCCGCCCACCGCGGCGATCTCCGCGGCGTACGGGCGGATCAGCGGGACGATCCCGCCGACCAGCCGGCCGGCCGCGGCGGCCACCTCGGCGGTGGCGCCGGGCCGCAACCCGAGGCAGAGCAGCATGTCGTCGCGGTAGCCGGGCGGGGCGACCGGGAGGTCCAGCGCGGCGGCCAGGGCGGCCCGGCGGGACGTCACCCGGACCGACGGGTTGGCCAGCCGCAGCACGGAGGGGCAGAGCCGGGCGAGGTCGGCGGCGGCGAGCCGGACCCCGAGGGTGTCGTCGGCCCATCGGGCGCCGGCGACCTTGCCGAGGGTGGCGATCAGCTCCTCCAGCCGGGGCTCGTCGGCGGGCTGGCAGAGCACCGGCAGGTCGATCCGGCGCCGCCACTCGGGCACGGCCCAGATCAGCCGGGCCGGGGCGGCGACGGGCAGCCCGAACGCCCAGTCCGCCGGTTGCCCGAGCCGGCGTACCCAGGACCGGACGTCCCGGGCGGCCACCGAGACGTGCACCAGCCGCCCGCCGAACTCCGCCAGGTACGCCCGCCGCGCCGCGTACGGGGTGCCGGACGCGGGCGGGCCCGCCACCCCGGCGACCGGGGTGGCGGGCCGCTGCGGGTCCCCGGCGCTCCGCTCGTGGTCGGCCACGACCAGGACGTCCACGTCGACGTCGCTGTGCTCGGTGGCGGCCTGCCGGGCGTGGCTGCCGCGCAGCATGATGCCGACGACGGGGCGGTCGGCGGCCTGCCGGAGGCGGTCGGCCCACTCCTCCAGGAATGCGCCCTCCGGCAGCGGAGCGTGATCCACTGAGCCATCGTGCCGGACGTCCCATGCGTGTGGCAATGACCGATGCCGGACTCCGTGTCCGCCTAGTGCCCGACGGTTCGCATTCCTGCCTCGGTATACCTTTCCCCGGCCACCGCCCCGACCGGCACCGCCTCCCCCAGCCGGCTCCGCTGGTCCGGGGTCAGCCGGACGTCGGCCGCGGCCACGTTCTCCTCCAGGTAGCGGACCCGCTTGGTGCCGGGGATCGCCAGCACGTCCTCACCCTGGGCGAGCACCCAGGCCAGCGCGGCCTGGGCCGGGGTGCAGCCGATCTCGGCCGCCACCTCGCGGACCGCCTCGACCAGCTTGAGGTTGGCGTCGAAGTTGCCCTCGGCGAAGCGGGGCGCGCTGCGCCGCCAGTCGTCGGCGGCGAGCTGCTCCCGGCTGCTGATCGCCCCGGTGAGCAGCCCCCGCCCGATCGGCGAGTACGCCACCAGGGACACCCCCAGCTCCCGGCAGGTGGCCAGCATCTCCCCCTCCACGTCCCGGGTGAACAGGGAATACTCCATCTGCACCGCGGAGATCGGGTGCACGGCGTGCGCCGCACGCAGCGTCTCCGGGCTCACCTCGGAGAGGCCGATCAGCCGCACCTTGCCGGCCCGGACCAGGTCGGCCAGCGCGCCGACGGTCTCCTCGATCGGCGTGGCCGGGTTGCGCCGGTGCAGGTAGTACAGGTCGATGGTCTCCACCCCGAGCCGGCTCAGCGAGGCGTCGCAGGCCTCCCGCGCCCACGCCGCGCTGCTGTCCACGTACGCGCCGGGGGTGCCGGTGCCGCCGAAGCTTTCGCTCCGCGTGCGGTTGCCGAACTTGGTGGCGAGGAACACCTCGTCCCGCCGGGCCCGCACCACCGGGGCGAGCAGGCGCTCGTTCGCGCCGAGGCCGTACATGTCGGCGGTGTCGAGGTGGTTGACCCCGAGGTCGAGGGCGCGGTGCAGGGTCCGCGTCGACTCGGCGTCGTCGGCGCCGCTGTACGCGAAGCTCATGCCCATACAGCCCAGGCCGATGGCCGAGACCTCCGGGCCGGTCGCGCCCACGCGTCGCTTGATCATGACAGTTCCTCCTCCGCCCTGCGGTACGCGTCGATCTTGTAGTCGAGCACCTTGAGGTCCTCCTCCAGCTCGGCCATCCGGGCCAGCACCCGGGCGCGGTGCGCCTCGAAGAGCGCCCGCCGCGCGCCGAGCGTCCGGTCGCCCTGCCGGGCCAGCTCGGCGTAGCGGCGCATGTCCCGGACCGGCATCCCGGTCCGGCGCAGCCGGGTGAGCAGGAACAGCCAGTTGACGTCGGACTCGGTGTAGCGCCGGCGGCCGGAGGAGTCGCGCCCGACCGGGGCGACCAGACCCTCCTGCTCGTACCAGCGCAGGGTGTAGGTGGTCAGGCCGACCCGTTCCGCCGCCTCACCGACGGTGAGGCTCATCTCCCGCGTGCTGATGTCCACGTCCCCCAGGCTTCCAGTTGGAGCGCACTCGAAGTCAACCGTTGCGCGTACCGGCATAACTCAACTAGCGTTGAGTTCAACACATGATGAGTTTTCGGGAGGCGGGCATGGACGACGCGGTGTCGGTCCGTGACCTGGTGGTCGACCGGGGCGGGCGGCGGGTGCTCCAGGGCATCTCGTGCGCGGTGCCCAGGGGCACGGTCACCGGGTTGCTCGGGCCGAGCGGCAGCGGCAAGACCACCCTGATGCGCGCGATCGTCGGGGTGCAGACGGTCTCCTCGGGCACGGTCGCCGTGCTCGGCCGGCCGGCCGGCGCGGCCGAGTTGCGCCGCCGGGTCGGCTACCTCACCCAGGCGCCCAGCGTCTACGCCGACCTGACCGTCCGGGAGAACGCCCGGTACTTCGCCGCCCTGCACGGGCGGGACCACGCCCACGCCGACCAGACGGTCGCCGACGTCGGGCTGGCCGGCGCGGCCACCCAGCTGGTCGGCAACCTCTCCGGCGGCCAGCGCAGCCGCGCCTCGCTGGCCTGCGCCCTGGTCGGCGACCCGGAGCTGGTCATCCTCGACGAGCCCACCGTGGGCCAGGACCCGGTGCTCCGGGCCGACCTGTGGGCCCGGTTCCACGCCATGGCCGCGGCCGGCACCACGCTGCTGGTGTCCAGCCACGTGATGGACGAGGCGGGCCGCTGCGACCGGCTGCTGCTCATCCGGGACGGCCGGCTGGTCGCCGACGACACCCCGGCCGCGGTCCGCGCCACCACCGGCGTGGACGACCTGGAAGAGGCGTTCCTCCGGTTGATCAAGGCGAGCGAGCAGGAGGCCGACTCGTGAACCCGCACATCCTGGCCGCTACCACCGGGCGGATCCTGCGCCAGCTCCGGCACGACAGGCGGACCGTCGCGCTGCTCATCGTGGTCCCGACCGTGCTGCTCACGCTGGTCTACTTCATGTACGTCGACCAGCCGACCCCGCCGGGGCAGCCGACGGTCTTCGACCGGGTGGCGCTGATCATGCTGGGCTTCTTCCCGTTCATCATCATGTTCCTGGTGACCAGCATCGCCATGCTGCGGGAGCGCACCACGGGCACCCTGGAACGGCTGCTCACCACCCCGCTGGCCAAGCTCGACCTGCTCTTCGGGTACGGGATCGCGTTCGGCCTGGCCGGCGTGGTCCAGGCCACCATCGCCTCGGCCGTGGCGTACTGGCTGTTCGGCCTGACCACCGCAGGCAGCATCGGGCTCGTCATCATGATCGCCGCGATCAACGCCGTGCTAGCGGTGGCGCTCGGGCTGTTCTGCAGCGCCTTCGCCCGCACGGAGTTCCAGGCCGTGCAGTTCATGCCCGTGGTGGTCGCCCCCCAGTTGCTGCTCTGCGGGCTCTTCGTGCCCCGGGGCCAGATGGCCGGCTGGCTCCAGGCGATCAGCGACGTGCTGCCCCTGTCGTACGCCGTCGAGGCGCTCCAGGAGGTCGGCGCGCACGCCGAGCCGACCGGGACGATGTGGCGGGACGTGGCGATCGTCGCCGGGGCCGCGCTGCTGGCGCTGGTGCTCGCCGCGGCCACGCTGCGCCGGCGCAGCGGCTGATGGCGCGGCGCACCGGCCGGCGGCCCGGCAACCCGGGCACCCGCGAGGCGATCCTCGCGGCGGCCCGGGAGGCGTTCGCCGAGCGCGGCTTCGACGCCGCCTCGATCCGGACGATCGCCACGGCCGCCGGCGTGGACCCGGCGCTGGTGCACCACTACTTCGGCACCAAGGAGGAGCTGTTCCGGGCCACCGTGTCGATCCCGGTCGACCCGGCCGAGCTGCTGCCGGGCGTGCTGGCCGGCGGCCGGGACGAGGTCGGGGCGCGGCTGGTCCGCACCTTCCTGGCCGTCTGGGACTCCCCGGTCGGCACCGCCGCGGTGGCCCTGCTCCGCTCGGCGGTGAGCAACGAGTGGACCGCCCGGCTGCTGCGCGAGTTCCTGGTCACCCAGGTGCTGCGCCGGGTCCTGGACCACCTCGACCTCGACCCGGCCGAGCTGCCGCTGCGCGGCGCGCTGGTCGGCACCCAGATGGCCGGCCTGGCCATGATGCGGTACGTGATCCGCCTCGAACCGGTCGCCTCCGCCGACCCGGACACGCTGGTCGCCGCGGTCGGCCCCACCATCCAGCGCTACGTCACCGGTGACCTCGGCCCGACCACCCGGCGCTCCGTCACCGGTGACCCGCGCGGTTGAGCGTGCGGGCAGTGGAGGTGGAGTCTCCTCGTCGCCTTTGGAGCTGATATCAGGAACGACTCGCCGCAGCCCGCCAGGGGCCGTGGCGAGCCGTCGCGCGCGGCGTCGGGGCCGGCCGATGAGTCGTTGCCGATATCAGCTCCAAAGGCGGCAGCGACCCGGGTGCCACCTCGAACATGACGGCCGGCTCCGCACGCCCGGTCGCGGACGGCCGGCCGCCGGCGCCCCCGTCAGCGGGTCTGCTCGAGCCAGGAGGCGTACAGCAGGGCGTAGACCGAGTCCGCGTCCTTCACCAGCTCGTCGTGAGGGCCGCGCTGCACGATCCGGCCCCGATCCACCACGATCACCTCGTCGGCCGCCTGGGCGGTGGAGAGCCGGTGGGCGATGGCGAGCGTGGTCCGGCCCCGGGTCACCGCGTCCAGGGTGCGCTGGAGGCGTACCTCGGTGGCCGGGTCGACCGCGCTGGTCGCCTCGTCGAGCACCAGCAGGTCCGGGTCGGCGACGTACGCCCGGGCCAGTGCCACCAGCTGCCGCTCCCCGACGCTGAGCGCCTCGCCGCGTTCCCCGACCGGGGTCTCCAGCCCCGCCGGCAGCCCGTCCAGCCAGTCGGCCAGGCCCAGCTCGCCGAAGGCGGCGGTGAGCTCGGCGTCGGTCAGCTCCGGACGGGCGAAGCGGACGTTCTCCCCCACCGTGGTGTCGAAGAGGAAGCCGTCCTGCGGCACCATCACCACCCGCGAACGCAGCGACTCGAACCGCACCTGGCGCAGGGACACGCCGGAGAGCAGCACCTCCCCCTGGGTCGGGTCCATCAGCCGGGTGAGCAGCTTGGCGAAGGTGGTCTTGCCGCTGCCGGTCTCGCCGACCACCGCCACCCGGCTCTTCGCCGGAATGTCCAGGGTCACGTCGTGCAGCACCGGCGGCCCACCCGGGTAGGCGAAGGTCACCCCGGCGAACCGGATGTCCAGCGGGCCGGGCGGCAGCTCCCGCCCCTGCTCGCCCGGGTCGGCCACGTCCGGCGCGACGTCGAGCACGTCCAGCACCCGGCGCCAGCCGGCGATCGCGTTCTGCGCCTCGTTGAGCACCTCCGTGGCGATCTGGACCGGCTGGATGAAGAGCGTCACCAGGAACAGGAACGCGGTGAGCTGGCCGATGGAGAGCGTCCGGTCCACGCCGAGGTTGACCCCGACCACCACCACGCCGGCCAGGGCCAGGCCGGCGGCCAGCTCCCCCACCGAGCTGCCCAGGATGCTGATCCGGATCGCCTTCTGCTGGGCCTGCCGCTGCCCCTCGATCGCCGCGTCCAGCCGCCGGGCGGTCCGCCCGGCGATCCCGTACGCCCGGATCACCGGCGCGCCCACCACGCTCTCGCCGATGGTGCCGAGCAGAGTGCCCATCCGCTGCCGGACCAGGCCGTACGCGCCGGCGAGGCGGCGCTGGAGCAGCCGGATGACCAGCACCGCCGGGGCGAACGCCGCGAGCACCACCAGGGTCAGCTGCCAGGAGTACGCGAGCATCACCGCCGTGGTGACCACGAGCTGACCCAGGTTGACGATGAGGATCACGCCGCCCCACTGGAGGAACTGGGTGATCTGGTCGACGTCGCTGGTGACCCGGGAGACCAGCGAGCCGCGCCGCTCGGACTGCTGGTGGAGCATCGACAGGTCGTGCACGTGCCGGAAGGCCCGGGTGCGCACCCCGGCGAGGGCGGTCTCGCTGACCGTGAAGAGCCGCCGCATCATCAGGTAACCGCAGGTCGTGGTGATCGCCAGCACGGCGGCGGTGACCACCACGGTCAGCGTGACCACGTCCAGGTCGAGCCCGCCGACGATGCCGTGATCGATGCCGCGCTGCACGGCCACCGGCACGGCGACCCGGCCGATCATGTAGACCAGGGCCAGGCCGAGCGTGCCGGCCAGCCCGGTCCTCAGCTCCGGGGAGAGCGCCAGCCCGCGCCGCAACGTACGCCAGGTCGACTCGGTCTTCGGTTCCGCCGCCACGGTGGTGCTCACCGGTCAACCTCGACTTCCAGGCCGGAGGTCAGCGGGGTGACCTCGTCGTACGTGTGCTTCTGCTCGCGTTCCTGCTCGGCCTGTTCGTACGCGGTGACCAGGTCGGCGTAGCCGGGCACGGTGGCGAGCAGCTCGGCGTGCGTGCCCCGGGCCAGCACCCGCCCCTGCTCGACGTAGATCACCTCGTCGGCGAGCGCGATGGTGGCCCGCCGGTACGCGACCACCAGGATCGACGCGGGCGCGGCCCCGTCGGCCGGAGCGCGCAGCCCGGCCAGGATGGCCGCCTCGACCCGGGGGTCGACGGCGCTGGTGGCGTCGTCGAGCACCAGCAGCCGGGGCCGGCCGGCGAGCGCCCGGGCCAGGGTGAGCCGCTGCCGCTGCCCGCCGGAGAGCGAGGTGCCCCGCTCGCCGACCATGGTGTCCAGTCCGTCGGGGAGGGCGGCGACGAAACCGTCCGCCTCGGCCAGCCGCAGCGCCGCCCAGACCTCGTCGTCGCCGATGCCGGGCCGGTCCAGGGTGATGTTGGCCCGGACGGTGTCGTCGAAGACGAACGGCACCTGGGCGACCAGGGCCACGGTTGAGGCGAGCGAGGCGGCGGTCAGCTCCCGGACGTCGACGCCGTCCAGGGTGACCGTGCCGGTGCGCGGGTCGACCAGGCGTACGGCGAGGGAGGCGATGGTGGACTTGCCCGCCCCGGTCGGCCCGACCAGGGCGACCGTCTTCCCGGCCGGCACCGTGAAGGTCACCTCGCCGAGCACCTCCGTGCCGGGCAGGTGCGCCTCGGCCGGCTCGTAGCCGAAGTGGACGTCGTGGAAGGCGAGGGTGGCCGGCGTCGGGGTGGCCGGGTCGAGGGTCCGGTCGCCGTACGGCATCTCGCCGGTGGCGTCCAGGACCCGGCGCACCCGGTCCCAACCGGCGACGCTGCGCGGCAGTTCGGCCAGCACCCAGCCGATCGCGCGGACCGGGAAGGCCAGCACGGTGAAGAGGAAGGCCACGCTGACCAGCTCGGTCACGCTGATCGCGCCCTGCCGCAGCCGCACCGCGCCGACCACCAGCACGGCCAGGGTGCCCAGGCTGGGCAGGGTCTCCAGCATCGGGTCGAAGACGCCGCGCAGCCTGCCGACCGCGATCAGCGCGTCGCGCAGCTCCCCGGCGCGGGCGGCGAACCGGGCGGTCTCCTGCGCCTCGCGGCCCATCGTCTTGACCACCAGGGCGCCGTCGAAGCTCTCGTGGGCGATGCCGCTGACCTCGGCCCGCAGCCGCTGGGCGCGGGCCTGACGGGGGGCCATCCGGCGGGAGTAGACCACGTTCAGCGCGAAGAGCGCCGGGAAGACCGCCAGGCCGACCAGGGCGAGCGCCCAGTCGGTGAGGAAGAGCGAGACCACCGCGCCGACCAGCATCACCAGGGTGCCGACCGCGAACGGCAGCGGCGCGATCGGGTACCAGGCGGCCTCCACGTCCGAGTTGGCGTTGGAGAGCAGGGTGCCGGTCGCGTTGCGGTGGTGCCAGGCCAGCGGCAGGTCGAGGTAACGGCGGGTGACCCGGCGGCGGTAGGCCGCCTGGAGCCGGTACTGCATGTAGCCGGCGCCGAGCCGGCGACCGAAGATGCCGACCACCCGCAGCACGCTGATCCCGAACAGCGCGGTGGCGGCCAGCGCGAGCGCGCCGCCGGTCACCGAGCCGCGGGCGATCGCCGGCACCACCACCTTGCCGACCACCCCGCCGACGACGTACGCGCTGGCGATGACCATGAGGCCGAACAGCACGCTGCCGGCCACCGCGACCGCGAAGATCCTCGGTTGTTCCCGGATGGCCTGGCCGAGCACCCGCAGTCCTCTGCCGAGGACGTCCCGACTTGTCCCGCTCGCCAACGCTCTCCCCCGCCGTAAGCCGCAATTTTCTCCCTCATCCTTACCGCTCGACGCCAGCTCCGCCGACCCGGCCCGGGTATGTCCACCGTCACGTCGCCCCGCGACCGCCCCGACCAGGGCGGGTCGCCGCGCGACCGTCCGGCGGGACGCCGGTGCCGCCGGACCGGCCGCGCCAGGTCCACCGACGGGCCGCGACGCGCCTACGATCGGAGGATGCCGCGGTACGCCCGATCGGAGCGCGAGGCGCTCGCCGACCTGCTGCTGGAACTGGGACCGGACGCGCCGACGGTCAACGAGGGGTGGACCACCCGGGACCTGGCGGCGCACCTGCTGGTCCGGGAGCGCCGGCCGGACGCCGCGGGCGGCATCCTGCTGCCGGTGCTGCGCCGGCACGCCGAGGCGGTCCGCCGCCGGGTGGCCGCCGGCCCGTACGCGCAGCTGGTGGACCGGGTCCGCCGCCCGCCGGTGTGGAGCCCGCTGAGCAACCCGCTCACCGACGAGTTGGTGAACACGGTGGAGTTCTTCATCCACCACGAGGACGTACGCCGGGCGCAGCCGGGGTGGCTGCCCCGCGACCTGCCGGCCGGGTTGCAGGCGGTGCTCTGGAAGCGGGCCGCGCTGCTGGCCCGGCTGGCGCTGCGCCGCTTCCCGGCGGACCTGCTGGTGCAGGGGCCCGGCTTCGGCGAACTCACCGTCGGCCGGCGCGGGGAGCGGCTGCGACTGGTGGGCGCGCCCGGCGAGCTGATCCTGTTCCTCTCCGGACGGCAGCGGGTGGCCCGGGTGCAGGTGGACGGTCCGGCCGCGCCTGCCGAGCGGCTGCGCGCGGCCGACCTGGGCTTCTGACCGGAGGTACGGAATCGGTCAGGCGGAAGATGTGAAAAGCAAATCACCCAGCGACACCGGCCGATCGCGAGTGCCGTACGCTCCTGCCCGCCGCCACACCCCGGGCGGCGGGACAAGGGAGCACGGATGCGGAGCTTCGCCGTCTCGGCACTGCGCGAACCCCCCTTTCCGGCCGGCCGGCACGCCGCCGCCGACCTGGTCGCCGCGGAGAGCGCCGGATGGGTACGCGAGTTGGGACTGCTCGACACCCCGGCCGGCCTGCGCCGGTTGAGCGGCGCCAACCCGGCGGAACTGGCCGCCCGGGCCTGCCCGGACGGGCCGGTGGAGCGGCTACGGCTGCTCACCGACCTGATCTCCTGGCTGTTCGTGATGGACGACGCCTGCGACGAGGACGGGCTGGGGGCCAGCCCCACCCGGCTGGCGCCCACGGTGGCACGGCTGCTGGACGTCCTGGACCGGCACGGCGACCCGGCCGCGCCGGCGCCGGCCGACACCGGGCCGCTCGGCGTCGCGCTGGACGACCTCTGCCGGCGGGTCCGCGCCCGGCAGCGGCCGACCCTGCTGCTGCGCCTGGTCAGCCAACTGCGCGAGTACCTGCTGGCGCTGCTCTGGGAGGCGGCCAACCGGGAGCAGCGCCGGGTGCCCGGGGTGGCCGAGTACGTGCAGATGCGCCGGCACACCGGCGGCGTCCGGCCCAGCTTCACCCTGACCGACCTGGCGCACGACGGACTGCCGGCGCCGGGCCGGCGGGCCGACCCCGCCCTGGCCGCCCTGGACGCCCTCGCCGCCGACCTGATCTGCTGGTGCAACGACCTCTTCTCCTACGGCAAGGAGCGGGACACCGCGCCGGACGCGCACAACCTGGTCGTCACGATCGCGGCCGAGGGCGGCCGGGACGAGGAGGCCGCGCTGCGCGCGGCGGCCACCCGGTTCAACGACGGCCTGGCCGCGTACGCCGAGCGGGAGGCGGCGCTCGCCGCAACCGGCGACGAGGCCGTCCAGGCCTTCCTGACCACCCGGCGCAACTGGATCCGGGCCACCTACGACTGGTCGCTGGCCGCCTCCCGGTACGTCTGATCGGCGTTCCACGGGCCGGGACACGGATCGTCGCAGGTAACGAGGGCTAGCCGCTGCCCGGGTACAGGCCATACTCTTCGGTAACCGCAGAATGGCGTGACCCCCATCACGTCCCTCCACCGTTGAAGGCGGCTACAGCGATGGCTCTCGATGTACCGTACCGTTCCATCCCCGACATGTTCCTCAAGCGCGTGGCGGACACCCCCGATCGGCCAGCGTTCGCCCACCCCGCCCCGGACGACTCGGGACCGGTCTGGCTGAGCTGGGAGCAGGTCGGGCAGCGCGCCAAGGCGGTCGCCGCCGGGCTGCACGGCCTCGGCGTCGGCCTGGAGGACCCGGTCGCGATCCTGGCGAACACCCGGCTCGACTGGGTGATCGCCGACTTCGGCATCATGTGCGCCGGCGGGGCCACCACCACCGTCTACCCGACCACGGAGCCGGAGGACGCGACGTACATCATCGCCGACTCCGGGTCGAAGGTGCTCTTTGCCGAGAACCCGGCCCAGGCGGCGAAGATCGCCGGGGCGACCCTCCCGGCGCTCACCCACGTGGTGCTCTTCGACGGCGAGCCGGACCCGGCCGCCGCCGTTCCGCAGCTCACCCTGGCCCAGCTGGAGGAGCACGGCACCCAGGCGCTGGCGAACGAGCCCGACCTGATCGACATGCTGGTCGCCGGCATCGGCCCGGACCACCTGGCCACCCTGATCTACACCTCCGGCACCACCGGCCGGCCCAAGGGCGTCGAGCTGCTGCACGGCGGCTGGTGCTGGGAGGGGGTGGCGCAGGCCGAGCTGGGGCTGCTGCACGCCGACGACCTCCAGTACCTCTGGCTGCCGCTGTCCCACTCGTTCGGCAAGACGCTGCTCTGCGGGGCCACCCACGTCGGCCTGCCCACGTACGTCGACGGCCGGATCGACAAGCTGGTCGACCTGCTCGGGGTGGTCCGGCCGACGCTGATGTGCGGCGCGCCGCGGATCTTCGAGAAGGTCTACAACCGGGCGATCACCACGGCCCGGGACGCCGGCGGCGCGAAGGCGAAGATCTTCGCCTGGGGCGTCGCGGTGGGCAAGGAGAAGGTCGCCCTGGAGCAGGCCGGTCAGCCGCTGCCCATCGGGCTGCGGCTGAAGTACGCGCTGGCCGAGAAGCTGGTCTTCAGCAAGCTGCAGCAGCGGCTCGGCGGCCGGATCCGGGTGCTGGTCTCCGGCTCCGCGCCGCTCAGCAAGGAGATCGGCACCTTCTTCGCCGCCGCCAACCTGCCCATCTCCGAGGGGTACGGCCTCACCGAGACCAGCGCCGGCAACTTCGTCAACCCGCCGGGCGGGCTGCGCATCGGCACGGTGGGCAAGGCGATGGGTGACCTGGAGTGCCGGATCGACACCGACGGCGAGATCCTGGTCCGCGGCCGGCCGTTGATGCGCGGCTACCACAACCTGCCCGAGGAGACCGCCGCCGCGTTCACCGAGGACGGCTTCTTCCGGACCGGGGACATCGGCAGCCTCGACGACGACGGCTACCTGCGCATCACCGACCGGAAGAAGGACCTGGTCAAGACCTCGGGCGGCAAGTACATCGCGCCGTCGCACATCGAGGGCATGTTCAAGGCCATCTGCCCGTACACCTCGCAGGCCGTGGTGATCGGGCAGGCCCGCAACTACTGCACCATGCTGGTCACCCTGGACCCGGACGCGATCAAGGGCTGGGCCGCCGGCGGTCCGCTCGAGGGCCGCGACTACACCGACATCGTCACCTCGCCGGAGGCGCAGGCGATGGTGGAGGGCTACGTGGCGGAGCTCAACGCCAAGCTCAACCGCTGGGAGACGATCAAGAAGATCACCATCCTCCCGCGCGACCTCACCATCGAGGACGGCGAGGTCACCCCGTCGCTGAAGATCAAGCGCCGGAGCGTGGAGAGCAACTTCGCCGCCGAGATCGAGAAGATGTACGCGGGCACCCTCGCCGAGCTGTAGCGGATCCGTAGCGGCCGGCGGCCGTGCCCCACCGTCCCGGGGCACGGCCGCCGGCTCGTCCCCGCCGGGCGGTCACAGGTGGTCGCGGCGCCAGCGGCTCTGCTCCTCCTCGACGGCGAACTGCTCCTCGAGGGCGAGCTGCCGGACCTGTCGGCGCCGGCCGTCCTCGCTCATCGTCTCCACCCCGATGGCGACCAGGAGCAGCGCCGCCAGCAGGATCAGCGCGACCAGCTCGGGCAGCACCGCGCCGAGCGGGGCGACGCCGGCGAGCGCGAGCACCGCCACCAGCAGCGGCCAGCACACCCGGCGCAGCGCCGCGAACGCGCAGGCGGCCACGCTGAGCAGGTACAGGGCCACCCCGCCGTAGAGGACGCTGATCCAGAAGCCGCCCAGCGGCTCGCCCCACGGCGGCGTGTTCGGCGCGGCGGCCTCGGCGAGCAGGTCCTTGAGGCCGAGGGCGAAGAAGATGACCCCGGCGATCAGCGGCAGGTGCAACAGGGTGTAGACGTCCCGGGCCAGGTGCAGCCGGGCGGCCGGGTCGCGGGCGTGGTGCAGCGCCTGTTCCATGGCGAACGCCAGGGTGTCGAAGTACGCCCACCAGAGCATGGCGGCCACCGCGATGCCGAGCACCGCGGCCACCGCCACCGGCAGGGTCAGCGGCAGGTCGGTGAAGAACTTCGCCCCCAGGCCCAGCGCGATGATCGACTCCCCGAGCGCGAGCAGCACCATCAACGCGTGCCGTTCCGCCCAGTGCCCGGCCGAGACCACCACCCACCACGACCGGCCCAGGATCACCCCGCCCACGTACTCGACCAGCAACGCCACGGTCCAGAGGGCGAGCTGGAGCGCCTCGCCCAGCGGCCGGTCGGCCAGCCGCTGCGGCACCGTGCCGGCCACCACCAGCAGCACCGTGGTGAGCAGGGGCAGCACCAGGCGCGGCAGGAGCGAGCGGCGCCGGGCCGGATCGGCGCGGTCCACCCAGGCGAAGACGGCGAACTGGGCGACCCGGATCACGAAGTAGCAGCCGGCGAAGACCAGCGGACCGTGCAGTCCGCCGGGCCGGTCCACGAACGCCCCGGGGAGGCTCAGCACCAGCAGGAAGGTGGCGGCCACGGTGACGAAGCCGACCACCGGCAGGATCCCCTGGTCGGTCCGGACGCCGTTGCCGACCCGGGCGAAGCCCGTCCAGCACCACCAGAGCAGCGCGAGCACCAGCAGGCAGCGGTACAGGTTCAGCGGGGTGGGGGTGCTGGCGGTCAGGCTGGTGACGTTGATGAACGCGAAGACGAAGACCAGGTCGAAGAAGAGCTCCAGCCGGGTGGTCCGGGAGCCGGGCGCGCCGCGCTGGACGACGTTCGACCACCGGCCCCCGGCACCGTTGCCCACCCGGGCAGTCTGTCAGCCGCCGGGCCGGCCAACAGCCGGAAACGAGCAGCTCACGCGGGCGGCGAACCGGCGGCGACCCGGCCGGGCGGCCCGCCGGCGCCGTGCTCGTCGAGGAACTCGTCGCGCAGCGCCCGGCGGGCCGCCCCGAAGAGCACCACCTCGGCGACCACCATCCCGGCGCAGACCAGCGCGAGCAGCGCCAGGGCGGCCAGCGCCGGCAGGTGGTCGGCCACCGGCAGGAGCACCACCAGCAGCGCCATCGCCGCCACCCGGGGCCAGTTCACCGAGCCCATGTTGCGCAGCCGGAAGCCCAGGTGACCGAGCAGGTAGAGGATCACGCCGCCGTAGAGGGCGAGCAGGCCCAGCCCGTGCAGCGGGTCGGTGAGCCGGTGGTGGGTGACGTCCCCGACGTACCCGAGGACCTTCTTGAACCCGAGGGCGAGCAGGATGATCCCGGCGACCATCGGCAGGTGCAGGTACGTGTAGGAGTCCCGGCCGATCGCGGCCCGCTCGGCGCCCTGCGCCCGGGCCAGCACCCGCTCGGCGGCGATCGACACCACGTCGAAGTACGCCCACCACAGCGCGGCGGCCACCGTGAGACCGAGGAACGAGGCCACGATGATCGGCCAGGAGATCGGTAGCGCGGTGATCCCGACGCCGATCGCGACCAGGGACTCGCCCAGCGCCACGATGATGATCAGCCCGTGTCGCTCGGTCCAGTGCGCGGCCGAGTAGATCTGCCATCCTTTCGCGCCGATGGCCATGATGCCGCCGTAGTCGATGGCGAGGGCGAGCACCCAGAGCAGGGTCCGCAGCGCGCCGATCCGGCCCGGGTCGTCGGTGAGCTGCTGGGGCGCCAGCGCGGCGGCGAACAGCAGGGTCGCCCCGCCCAGCATCGGCAACGCAGCCCGTAGCACCTGCCGGCGTAGCCCGTCGTCACCCCGGGCGGCGTGCCAGTAGATGACCAGGTGCAGCACCCGGACGGCCAGGTAGCAGGCGGCGAAGACCACCGGGCCGGACAGCCCGCCGCGCAGGTCGACGAAGGCCTCCGGAATGGTCGCGGCGACCACGAACATGGTGGCCATCACCGCGAACAGGGCCACCCGGACCACGCCCTCGTCGGCGCGGACGGTGTTGCCGAGCCAGGCGTAGCAGCACCAGCACCACCAGAGCAGGGCCAGCACCAGCAGGCCCCGGCCCAGGCCGGCCCAGGTCAGGTCGGTCGCCATCAGCGCGGTCACCTGGGTGAGCGCGTAGACGAAGACCAGGTCGAAGAAGAGTTCGAGCGGGGTGACCGAGGCGCCCTCGGTCATCACCCGCATCCGTGCCGTGCGCCGCGTCCCGTTCGTCACGGCGCACAGTCTGGCAGCCGGGCGCCCGCCCCGGCATCTCGCGGCCCGCGCGGCCCCCGGCGGTCACGCGATGACCGATGGCTCCCGCCACTGCGGACGGCCGGTCCGGTCCAGGTCGTACCGGACCGCGGCGAGCCGGCCGACGGCCTCGACCAGGTCCGCGGCGGGCAGGGTGAAGGGCAGCCGCAGGAACCGCTCCAGGGTGCCGTCCAGCCCGAACCGGGGCCCGGGCGCCAGGCGTACGCCGACCTCCTCGGCGGCCCGGGCCAGGGCGCTGGAGATGGGGCCGTCCAGCTCCGCCCAGAGCGTGACGCCGCCGCGCGGCGCGGTGACCCGCCAGTCGGGGAGCCGCTCGGCGAGCGCGCCGACCAGGGCGTCCCGCTGGGCGGCGAGCTGCGCCCGGCGGGCGGCCACGATGACCGGCGCGTCGGCGAGCAGGTGCACCGCGACGAGCTGGTCCAGCACCGGGCTGGCCATGTCGACGCCCACCCGGGCGGCGGCCAGCCGCTGCACCTGGGGCGCGGACGCGCGGACCCAGCCGATCCGCAGCCCACCCCAGTAGGGCTTGCTCATCCCGCCGATGCTGATCACCCGGGAGTGCCGGTCGAAGGTCGCGACGGGCGGGGGCAGCTCGGTGCCGTCCAGCGGCAGGTCCACGAAGGACTCGTCGATGACCAGGTCGGTCCCGGCCGCGTGGGCGGCGCCGACCAGCCGCTCGCGCAGCTCGGTCGCCATCAGGTGGCCGGTCGGGTTCTGGAACTCCGGGATCAGGTACGCCAGCTTGGGCCGGCCCTGCCGGATGCTGCCCAGCAGCAGGTCGGCGTCCCAGCCGACGCCGTCGGCGGCGAGGCCGTGGGTGGTGATCCGGGCCCGGCGGGCGGACAGGGCGGCGAGCGCGTTGGGGTAGGTGGGCGACTCCACCAGCACCCCGCCGCCGGGCGACAGGGCCAGCCGCAGCACCAGGTCCAGCGCGTGCTGGGTGCCGCTGGTCACCATGATCTGTTCCGGACTGGTGGGCAGCCCCCGGTCGGTGTATGACCGGGCCACCGCCTCGCGCAGCTCGATGATGCCGGTCGGGTGGTACCCGGCCCCGCCCAGGTAGCGCGGCAGGTCCTCGGCGGCCGCCCGGGCCGCCGGCACGAGCTCGGGCGGCGCGGCGAGCGCGGCCACCCCGAGGTCGATCATGTCCCGGTCGTCCAGCGGGGTCCACAGGCCGGTGCTGGCCACCCGGTGGGTGCCCGGGAGCATGGTCCAGCTGCCGGCGCCCCGCCGGCTGGCCAGGTGGCCGCTCTCCCGCAACTCCCGGTAGGCGGCGGTGACCGTGGTCCGGCTGATCCGCAGCGCCTCGGCCAGTTCCCGCTCAGCCGGCAGGCGTACCCCGAGGGGGAGCCGGCCGTCGGCGAGCAGGCCGCGCACGGCGGCGGCGAGCGCGGCGTAGTCGGGGCTGCGCCGGCGGCCGGGGAGGGCGTGCCACTGCCCGAGGAGGCGAGCCAATTGGACGCCACGTACCTGGCTCGTCATGGCCACCCCTCCCGAATTGGCTCTGTAATGACCGAGATTGGCCTCTAGGGTGGCATGCATGGCAGCGATTGGCAATCTCCGGCACCGGCCCGCCCGACGACTGACGCAGCTCTACGCCGGGCTCACCCTCTACGGCGTCAGCATGGCGCTGATGGTCCGGTCCGGACTCGGCCTCGACCCGTGGGACGTCTTCCACCAGGGCCTGTCCCGGCAGACCGGGCTCTCCATCGGCACCGTCACCATCGCGGTCGGCGCCCTGGTCCTGCTGCTCTGGATCCCGCTGCGGCAGCGGCCCGGCCTCGGCACGGTCAGCAACGTCGTGGTGATCGGCCTGGTGGTGGACGCCACCCTGGCCCTGCTGCCGGCCGGCGCCGGGCTGCCGGCCCGGATCGTCCTGCTGGTCGTCGGCATCGTCGCCAACGGCGCGGCGACCGGCCTATACCTGGGCGCGGCGCTCGGCCCCGGCCCGCGCGACGGCCTGATGACCGGGTACGTCGCGCGCCGCCCGGGCCGTTCGATCCGGCTGGTCCGGACCACCATCGAGGTCACCGTGCTGGCCCTCGGCTGGCTGCTCGGCGGCACCGTCGGCCTCGGCACCGTCGCGTACGCGCTGGCCATCGGGCCGCTCGCGCAGCTGTTCATCCCGCTCTTCGCGGTGCCCGCGCAGCCGGTGACGCCGGCGGTGGAGCCGGCCGTCGGCTGCGCGCCGCGCCCGGCTGGTGAGGCGGCCTGACCGCCCACGGCGCGGCCGGTCCGGGTACGCAGCGTCACCGCGGGCCGGCCCACCGCCACGGGATGGGACGGGTGCCCCCGCGCTGAGCTGCGGCGACGTCCAAGGGCGAAACCGGGTGTTTTCTCCGCCGTCGATGCCGGGCATCATTCCTGCATGGGGGAGAACGGATGGCACTGGACCGACGCCTGGATCTTCGTCTCACTGGTGATCGCCAGCGGTGCCGGCCGGCACCGCCGGTCGGCCAGCACCCGGCGGCCCGAGGGCGTCCGCCTGGCCGACGTCCTCTCCACCGCCGACCACCTCAACCGGTCCATTCCGGAGCGGCACGAGGTGGAGACCGCGGTCCGTCGGCTGGTCGGCGCCGGTCTGGTCAGCGTCTCCGACGGCTGGTTCCGGATCACCCCGGACGGCGAGCGGCTCTGGCGTACCCGGCCCAGCGCCGGGGTGGGGACCATGGTGGACACCGTGCAGGGCGTGCTCAGCCGGCGGCACATCCCCGGTGAGGCCGACTGGAGCCTCGACGAGGGCGACCACGCCGCCGCCGTGCAGGAGTACGCGGTCCGCTCGATCCCGATGCCCCGCCGCTCCCCCGAGGGCCACTCCGGCCGTCCCTGACCCGCCTCGCGCGGGCCGGGGCGGGCGCGGGGTCAGCGGACCGGGTGCCCGGCCCCCCGCAGGGCGTCCTTGACCTCGCCGACGGTCAGCTCGCCGAAGTGGAAGACGCTGGCCGCGAGCACCGCGTCGGCGCCCGCGCCGATGGCCGGCGGGAAGTGGGCCACCTCGCCGGCCCCGCCGCTGGCGATCACCGGCACGTCGACGACCTGCCGGACGGCCTGGATCAGCGGCAGGTCGAAGCCGGTCTTGGTGCCGTCGGCGTCCATCGAGTTGAGCAGGATCTCCCCCGCGCCCAGGTCGGCGGCGCGCGCCGCCCACTCGACCGCGTCGAGCCCGGTGCCCCGGCGTCCGCCGTGGGTGGTCACCTCGAAGCCGCTGGGCGTGGCGCCGGCCGGGGCTCGGCGGACGTCCAGGGAGAGCACCAGCACCTGCCGGCCGAACCGGTCGGCGATCTCGGCGATCAGCTCGGGGCGGGCGATGGCGGCGGTGTTCACCCCGACCTTGTCCGCCCCGGCGCGCAGCAGCGTGTCGACGTCGGCCACCCGGCGGACGCCGCCGCCGACGGTGAGCGGGATGAAGACCGACTCGGCGGTGCGGCGGACCACGTCGAGCATGGTCCCCCGGTCACTGGCGGATGCGGTGACGTCGAGGAAGGTCAGCTCGTCCGCGCCGGCCCGGTCGTACGCCGCGGCCAGCTCCACCGGGTCGCCGGCGTCGCGCAGGTCGAGGAAGTTGACCCCCTTGACCACCCGCCCGGCGTCCACGTCGAGACAGGGGATCACCCGTACCGCCACCGTCATGTCGCGAGCCTATCCAACGCGTACGGCCCGGCGGCCGGCCCGAGGGGGCCGGCCGCCGGGAAACGAGTCCGGGGTCACACCCGGACGAGCATCTTGCCCAGGTTCTCGCCGCGCAGCATGCCGAGGAACGCCTCCGGGGCGTTCTCGATGCCGTCGACCACCGTCTCGTCGTACCTGATCCGGCCGTCCCGCAGCCAGCCGGCCATCTCCTGGACGAACTGCTCGCGCAGGTGCCCGTGGTCGCCGACCAGGAAGCCGCGCAGGGTGAGCCGCTTGCCGATCAGCAGCGCCAGATTGCGCGGCGCGGCGGGCGGCTCGGTGGCGTTGTACTGCGCGATCATGCCGCAGATGGCGGCCCGGCCGTGCAGGTTCATCGCGCCGATGGCGGCCTCCAGGTGCTCGCCGCCGACGTTGTCGAAGTACACGTCGACGCCGTCCGGCGCGGCGGCCCTGAGCTGGTCCCGCACCGGACCGTCGTGGTAGTCGAAGGCGGCGTCGAAGCCGAGCGCCCGCAGCCGCTCGACCTTGGCCGGCGAGCCGGCGCTGCCGACCACCCGGCCGGCGCCGCGCAGCTTGGCGATCTGGCCGACCATGCTGCCCACCGCGCCGGCCGCGCCGGAGACGAAGACCGTCTCGCCGGGCTTCATGGCGGCCACGTCGAGCAGGCCGGCGTACGCGGTGAGCCCGGTCATGCCGAGCACGCCCAGGTAGGCGCTGACCGGGGCCAGGCTCGGGTCGACCACGCGGGCGGCCCGGGCGTCGACCAGCGCGTACTCGCGCCAGCCGAGACCGTGCAGGACCGTGTCGCCGGGCTTGACACCCTCGGCCTCGCTGGCCACCACCTCGCCGATCGCGCCGCCGTCGAGCGGGGCGTCGAGCGCGAACGGCGGCACGTAGGACTTCACGTCGTTCATCCGGCCGCGCATGTACGGGTCGACCGAGATGAACCGGTTGCGGACCACGATCTGGCCCGGACCCGGGGTGGGCACCTCGGTGGTGACCAGGCGGAAGTTGTCGGCGGTCGGCCAGCCCTGCGGGCGGGACGCCAGGTGGATCTCCCGGTTGGTGGTCACCGCGACTCCCGGACGGTGAGGGCGACCTCGATGTTGCCCCGGGTCGCGTTCGAGTACGGGCAGACCTGGTGCGCCTGCGCGACGAGCTGCTCGGCGGCGGCCCGCTCGACGGCGGGCAGGTCCACCACCAGGGTGACGGCCAGGCCGAAGCCGCCGCTGCCGTTCGGGCCGATGCCCACCTCGGCCTCGACGACCGAGCCGGCGACGTCCGCCTTCGCCCGGCGGGCGACCAGCCGCAGGGCGGAGTGGAAGCAGGCCGCGTACCCGGCGGCGAAGAGCTGCTCCGGATTGGCCGCGCCGCCGGCGCCGCCCATCTCCTTCGGGATGGCCAGGTCCAGCTCGAGGGTGCCGTCCGAGGTGCGGACGTGGCCGTCCCGGCCGTCCCCGGTCGCCCGGGCGGACGCGGTGTAGAGCACCTGCATGGTCACTGCTCCTTCTGTCGGTGGATCGTCTCGGTGACCCGGGTGAGGGTGTCGCGGAGGGCGACCAGCTCGGCCTGGGTGAGGCCGGTGGCGCGGGCCACCCGCCGCGGCACCTCGTCCATCCGCTCCCGCAGGGCCCGGCCCTGCTCGGTGAGGCGCACCTCGACCCGGCGCTCGTCCTGCGCGGCGCGGGTACGCACCACGAAGCCCGCCGCCTCCAGCCGCTTGAGCAGCGGGGAGAGCGTGCCGGAGTCCAGCCGGAGCTGGCCGCCGAGCTCGGAGACCGTGGGGGCGTCGTCGCCGCGCTCCCAGAGCACCAGCAGCACCAGGTACTGCGGGTAGGTCAGGCCGTGCTCGTCGAGGATCGGCCGGTAGACGTCGGTGAGGGCGCGCGACGCCGCGTAGAGGGCGAAGCACACCTGCCGGCGCAGCACCAGGTCATCGGTCACGCGGTAGACGGTAGTGCGCAATTAAGTTGTGCACAACTCATTCGGCCGTGCTGTGACCATGGCCACCGTCCGGCGGCAGGGGAACCCTGACCCTGATCGCGCGCCGGTCCCGCCCCCGTCGCCCGGGCTGGGGACGGCAGTGCCTGGAGACGTCCTTCGGACCTGATGTCACAGACGACTCAGCCGGTGCCCGCCAGGCCCCGGACGAGGCCGCCACCCGCCGGTGTGGACCCCGCCCGAGTCGCTGGTGATATCAGCCCCACAGGCGGCTGCGACCTGTCCCGGCGCCGGTGGACGGCAGGCGCCCGTCCCGGCGCCGGTGGCGCGGAGCGGCCCCGGCGCCCGTCGCAGGCGGTCAGGCGCCGGCGGCCGGGCCCGGATCAGCCTTCCGGAAGCCCGGCACCCCGTTCGACCTCGACCAGGGTGGTCAGGCCGCGTTCCGCAGGGTGGCGAGGGCCTCGGCGACGGTGAACGCGCCCGCGTACAGCGCCTTGCCGGCGATCACGCCCTCCACGCCGACCGGCTCCAGGCTGGCCAGGGCGCGCAGGTCGTCCAGGGTGGAGACACCGCCGGAGGCGATCACCGGGGCGTCGGTGCGGGCGCAGACCTCGCGCAGCAGGTCCAGGTTCGGCCCGCGCATGGTGCCGTCCTTGGTGATGTCCGTGACCACGTACCGGGAGGCACCCGCCTTGTCCAGGCGCTCCAGCACCTCGTACAGGTCACCGCCGTCGCGGGTCCATCCCCGCGCGGCCAGGGTACGGCCCCGCACGTCCAGCCCGATCGCCACCCGGTCGCCGTACTCGCCGCAGATCCGGTCGCACCACTCCGGGTCCTCCAGGGCGGCGGTGCCGATGTTGACCCGGGCCGCGCCGGTGCCGAGGGCCGCGGCCAACGACTCGTCGTCCCGGATCCCGCCGGAGAGCTCCACCTTGACGTCGAGCTGGCGCACCACCTCGGCGAGCAGGTGGGCGTTGGTGCCCCGGCCGAACGCGGCGTCCAGGTCGACCAGGTGGATCCACTCCGCGCCGTCGCGCTGGAAGGCCAGCGCCGCCTCGATCGGGTCGCCGTAGGTGGTCTCGCTGCCGGCGGCGCCCTGCACGAGCCGGACGGCCTGGCCGTCGGCGACATCCACGGCGGGCAACAGGGTGAGGCTCAACGCTCTTCTCCTCGGGTCAGGTACGACGGTCCAGGGCGATCACCACGATCGCCGGCAGGACCAGCAGCAACAGCACGACCAGCGCCAGCCGCAGCGCCAGGTCGTCGACGAAACTCCAGATGCCGGCCAGCGCCGCCCCGGTGAGCAGCACGATCGCCGCCCGCTCGCCCCGGGTGTGCCGGTTCAGCCGGCCGGTACGGCCCCGGCGCAGCGTCGGCGTCAGCCGGCGTACCAGCGCCCGGCGGCGCTCCCGGCGAGCCGCCCGGCGGAGGCGGACGGCGCGCTCGGCCGCCAACTGGGCCTGGCGGGCCTCCCGCCGGCGGGCCCGCTCCTTGCTCACCGGACCACCACGGTCAGCGACCCGCTCCTCGCGCTCACAGCGTACGGAGCCAGTTGCGCAGCAGGATGGCGCCGGTGTCGGCCGACTTCTCCGGGTGGAACTGGGCCGCCGAGAGCGGACCCCGCTCCACCGCGGCCACGAAGTCCGTCCCGTGCTCGGCGGTCGTCACGGCCGCGCCGGCGGCGGCCAGCCCGGCCACGTCGGTCACTCCGTACGAGTGGACGAAGTAGAACCGGGCGTCGTCCGGCAGGCCGGCGAAGAGCGTCGAGCCCGCCGGGGCGTGCACGGTGTTCCAGCCCATGTGCGGCAGCCGCTGCGCGGGCAGCTTCGTCACCCCGCCGGGCAGCAGCCCGAGTCCCTTGGTCACCACGCCGTGCTCGTCGCCGTGCTCGAAGAGCACCTGCATGCCGACGCAGATGCCGAGCACCGGGCGTCCCGCGGCGACCCGCTCGGCGATGACCGGCCCGGCGCCGAGCGCCTCGATCCCGGCCATGCAGGCGGCGTACGCGCCGACGCCCGGCACCACCAGGCCCGTCGCCTCGGCGGCGGCGGTCAGGTCGTCGGTGACGGTGACGTCCGCGCCGGCCCGTTCCAGGGCGCGCTCGGCCGACCGCAGGTTGCCCGAACCGTAGTCGAGCACGACCACGCGCTTGGTCACGACCCCTCCCCGGGTAGCAGCCGGAGCAGCCCGCCGACGGTGGCCAGCACGGCCAGCAGGCCGGTGATCACCACCGCGGCACGCGGGGCGCCCTGCTTGTACAGCGACCACGTCCCCCCGACCAGCACACCGGCCAGGATCAGCAGCAGCGTGGGCAGCGCGGCGCCCATCAGAGGGCGCCCTTGGTGCTCGGCACCACGCCGGCGTTGCGCGGGTCGATCTCGGTGGCCTCGCGCAGCGCCCGGGAGACCGCCTTGAACTGCGCCTCGACCACGTGGTGGGCGTCCGGGTGGCCGCCGGGACGGGCCGCGCGCAGCACGTCCACGTGCAGGGTGATCCGGGCCGCCTGGCCGAAGGACTCCCAGATGTGCCGGGTCATGCTGGTCGGGTAGACCGGCCCGATGTACGGCGCGAGCGGCGGCTCGTCGTGCAGCACGTACGGCCGGCCGGAGAGGTCGACGGCGGCCCGGACCAGGACCTCGTCCATCGGGACGGTGGCCGAGCCGTACCGCCGGATGCCGGCCTTGTCGCCCAGCGCCTCGTCGAACGCGGCGCCCAGGGCGAGCGCGGTGTCCTCCATGGTGTGGTGGGCGTCGATCTCCAGGTCGCCCATGGTGTGCACGGTCAGGTCGAAGCCGCCGTGCCGGGCGATCTGGTTCAGCATGTGGTCGTAGAAGCCGACGCCGGTCTCGATGTCGGCCTTGCCGGTGCCGTCGAGGTCGATCTCGACGAGCACCTTGGTCTCCTTGGTGACCCGCTCCACCCGGGCGGTCCGGCTCATCGCAGTGTCTCCATCGCAGAAAGGAAGGCGTCGGTCTCGGCGGGGGTGCCGGCGGTGACCCGCAGCCAGCCGGGCAGGCCGACGTCGCGGACCAGCACGCCGGCGTCGAGCAGGGTGCGCCAGGCGGCGGCCTGGTCGCCGCCGACCTCGAAGAGCACGAAGTTGGCGTCGCTGTCGGCGACCCGGTGCCCCCGGGCGCGCAGTTCGGCGACGATCCGGTCCCGCTGCCCCATGATCGCGGCGACCGTGCCGAGCAGGGCGTCGCGGTGGGCCAGCGCCGCGCGGGCGGCGGCCTGGGTGAGCGCGGAGAGGTGGTACGGCAGCCGGACGAGCTGCACCGCCTGCACCACCGCCGGGTCGGCGGCCAGGTAGCCGAGCCGCCCGCCGGCGAAGCCGAACGCCTTGCTCATGGTCCGGGTGACCACCAGCCGGGGGTGCTCGGGCAGCACGGCCAGCGCGCTGACCGTGCCCGGCCGGGCGAACTCGGCGTACGCCTCGTCCACGATCACCATGCCGGGCGCCTCGTCCAGCACCGCGGCGACCACGGCCGGGTCGAGCGCGGTGCCGGTCGGGTTGTTCGGCGAGCAGAGGAAGACCACGTCCGGCCGGTGCGCCCGGACCTGGGCGACCGCCTCGGCCGCGGTGAGGCCGAAGTCGACGCCCCGCACGGCCGGGATCCAGCCGGTGCCGGTGCCGAGCGCCAGCAGCGGGTGCATCGAGTACGCCGGGGTGAAACCGAGCGCGGTGCGCCCGGGGCCGCCGAACGCCTGGAGCAGCTGCTGCTGGATCTCGTTGGAGCCGTTGGCCGCCCAGACCTGGTCGACGGTGAGCCCGTGGCCCAGGTAGCCGGCCAGGTCGGCGCGGAGCGCCACGGCGTCCCGGTCCGGGTAGCGGTTGAGGTCGCGCAGCTCGGCGGCGAGCGCCTTGCCGATGGCGTCCACCACCGCGTCGGGCACCGGGTAGGAGTTCTCGTTGGTGTTCAGCCGGACCGGCACGTCCAGCTGCGGCGCCCCGTACGGCGTGAGGCCCCGCAGGTCGTCCCGGATCGGCAGGTCGCCCAGCGTGGTCACGAGGTCTCCCTCGGGAAGCGCACGCTGACCGCCTGCCCGTGGGCGGGCAGGTCCTCGACTCCGGCCAGGGTGACCACGTGCGGGGCGACCTCGCGCAGCGCGTCCTGGCTGTATTCGACCAGGTGGATGCCGCGCAGGAAGGACTGCACAGACAGCCCGGAGGAGTGCCGCGCGCAGCCGCCGGTGGGCAGGACGTGGTTGGAGCCGGCGCAGTAGTCGCCCAGCGACACCGGCGACCAGGCGCCCACGAAGACCGCCCCGGCGTTGCGGACCCGCAGCGCCCACTCGCGGGCGTTCTCGGTCTGGATCTCCAGGTGCTCGGCCGCGTACGCGTCGACCACCCGCAGCCCGGCCTCGAGGTCGTCGACCAGGACCACGCCGCTCTGCTCGCCGCGCAGCGCGGTGGCGATCCGCTCGGTGTGCTTGGCCGCGGGCACCTGCCGGGCCAGCTCGGCGTCGACCGCCTCGGCCAGCGCCACGGACGGGGTGACCAGCACGCTGGCCGCGAGGGGGTCGTGCTCGGCCTGGCTGATCAGGTCGGCGGCGACGTGCGCCGGGTCGGCGGTGTCGTCGGCGAGGATGGCGATCTCGGTCGGGCCGGCCTCGGCGTCGATGCCGACCACGCCGCGCAGCAGCCGCTTGGCGGCGGTGACCCAGATGTTGCCCGGGCCGGTGACCATGTCGACCGGGTCGCAGCGCTCCGCGCCGTCCGGGTCGACGGTCGACCCGTACGCCAGCATGGCGACCGCCTGGGCGCCGCCGACCGCGTACACCTCGTCGACGCCGAGCAGCGCGCAGGCCGCGAGGACCCGCTGGTCGGGCAGGCCGCCGTTGTCCTGCTGCGGCGGGCTGACCACCACCAGCGAGCGCACCCCGGCCGCCTGGGCGGGGACCACGTTCATCACCACGGTCGACGGGTACATGGCCAGGCCGCCGGGGACGTACAGGCCGACCCGGTCGACCGGCACCCAGCGCTCGGTCACCGTGCCGCCCGGCACCACCTGGGTGGTGTGGTCGGTGCGGCGCTGGTCGGCGTGGACCTTGCGGGCCCGGGTGATCGACTCCAGCAGCGCGGCCCGGACCTGCGGGTCGAGCGTCCCCTCGGCCTCCTTGATGGCCGTCACCGGCACCCGCAGGCACTCCGGGGAGATGCCGTCGAACCGTTCGCTCGCCTCCCGGATCGCCGGGTACCCATGGTCCCGGACCGCCTCCACGAGGGGGCGGATCCGCTCGACGGCCACGGACACGTCGAGCTGGGCACGGGGCAGCAGGCGGCGCGGGTCACGGGCCCCGCCGCGCAGGTCGATCCGGTTCAGCACCCGTACGAGTCTAGGCGGCCCGTCCGGGACGGGGCCCGCGCCGCCCGCAGGCCGGGACGGTGAGCCGGGACACGTCGGCCCGGCGAGATCGGGATACGCTCGGACCCGTGACCGCACGGCTGCCGGTGTTCCCGCTGGGGACGGTCCTCTTTCCCGGGCTGGTCCTCCCGCTGCACATCTTCGAGGAGCGCTACCGGGCGCTGGTACGCCACCTGGTCGGCCTGCCCGAGGGCGCGCCCCGCGAGTTCGGGGTGGTGGCGATCCAGGCCGGCTGGGAGGTCGCTCCGGCCGGGCCGGATCGGCCGGCCCTCGGCGGCGGGGAGGTCACCCTGCACGAGGTGGGCTGCACCGCCGAGCTGCGGCAGGTGACCGAACTGGCCGACGGCGGGTTCGACATCGTCACCGTGGGGCGGCGGCGGTTCCGCATCGCCGAGGTGGACTCCGGCGCTGCGCCGTACCTGACCGCCGAGGTGGAGTGGCTGCCGGAGCCGGCCGGCACGGACGAGGTCGCCGACCTGCTCGCGGCCCGGGTGATCTCGGTGTTCCGGCAGTACCTCGGCCTGGTCCGGCCGGACCCGCAGGAGATCTCCGAGCAGCTGCCGGAGGACCCGACCGTGCTGTCGCACCTGGTCGCCGCCACCGCCGCGCTGACCGTCGCCGACCGGCAGCGGCTGCTCGCCATCGACGACACCGCCGCCCGGCTCCGCGCCGAGCTGCGGCTGCTCCACCGGGAGGCGGCCCTGCTGCGCCAGGTCCGGGCCGTTCCGGTGCCGCTCAACGAGCTGGCCGGTCCTCCGGCCCCGAACTGATCCCCGGGCCGGCCGGCGGCTCGCCACCGTCGAGCCCCGGGCCGGTGGGCGGCCCGCCACCGTCGAGCCCCGGGCCGGGCGGCGGCCAGCCGGCGCCGAGCTCCGGCTCCGGGCGCAGCGACGGCCACCGCGACCAGCCGGCCAGCAGGGTGTACGTCACCGCCGCGCCGAACGCCGGCAGCAGCAGGTTGCCGTGCGGCACCGGCAGCAGGCCGTACCAGTCGATCCCGCCCGCGCGCAGGTCGGCCGGCTTGGTGAAGGCCGTCCCGTCCGGGGCGGTGGCCAGCAGCCGGTGGTAGGTGCCGAGCCCGATCCGGCGGCCCACCTGCCAGGCCACCACGGCAGCGCCGATCCCGCCGAGGGCCCCGACGAGCAGGCCGACCGGCCCGCGCCGGCGGCGCAGCAGCACCCAGAGCGCGATCGCGACGAGCACCCCGAAGGCGAGCCCGAGCAGGCTGAACCAGCCGTCGGCGGCGATCGGCTGCTCCGGCTGCGGGGTGGCGTAGATGGCGCCCTCGGCGGTCTTCTGCACCGGGGTGTCCGGTGCCACGGCGGCCCAGAGCAGGCCCAGCGGCGCACCCAGCAGGCTGACCAGGAGCGCGACGGCCAGGGTGGCCCCCACCGTGCGGAGCCGGCCGGTGGGCCGGTCGGTGACGGGCGTCACGCCGGGCATCGCGTCGACCAGGCCCGGATATCCGGCGAGCGGGTCCGCGCCGGGCGCGGTGACCGGGGTGCCGGCGGGCACCGGCAGGCCGGACGGCCACCCGGGCACTGCGGACCCGGCCGCCTCCGCCCCGGCGGGCGGGCCGGCGTCGAGCGGCGCGAAACCGCCGGCCGGCGCGGCACTCGTACCGTTGGCCGGGGTCGGACCGTCCGCCGGGCCGGCGCTCAGGCCCTCGGCGCGGCCCGGGCCGTCGGCCGTCCCGGTGTCGGAACCGGCGTCACCGCCCGGCCGGCCAACTTCCGGGGCGGGGCGCGCGGAGGTCTCCGGGCCGCCGGTCCGGTGGTCGGCGGCACCGGGCGCGCCGGAACGGTCGGCGGCCCGCTCGGGATCAGGGGTGCTCACCCGGTGATCCTCTCAGGCGACGGGCCGGCGCGGGGCGGCGGTCGCGGTCAGCGGGTGAACGGTTCCAGCATCACGGCGGCGGCCTTGAGCCAGGCCTGCCGGGTCTCCGCCTGGAGCTGGTGATACTCGATCGAGGAGCCGGTCTCCAGGGCCGGGTCGTACGGGACCACCGCGACCGCGCGGGTGCGGGTGGCGAAGTGCCGCTCCAGGTCGTCCTGGAGCGGGCTGCGCCCCGGCGTGGGGCAGGAGATCAGGGTGACCGCGTTGTCGGCCAACTCCCCCATCCCGACCTCGTGCAGCAGGTCGAGCATCCAGTCCGCGCTGAACGCGGCGTCCTCGCGCGGCACGGTGGTCACCACGAGCTGGTCGGCCGCCTGCATCACGGTGCGCCAGTTCGGGCTCTCCACGTTGTTGCCGGTGTCCACGCAGACCACGTCGTGGGTCCGCCGCAGCAGCTCCAGCACCCGCTTGACGGTGAACTGGTCCAGCCGCTGGGCGAACCGCGGGCTCTCCTCGCCGGCCAGCACGTCGTACGAGCCGTCGGAGGCGTGCCGCAGGTAGTCGTCCAGGTGCTCCAAAAGGGTGTTGCCCTCGAGGATCTCGATCTGCGCGAGGTCGTGGACCAGGTGCCGGACCGTACGCGCGTGCCGGGCGCTGCCGGCGCGCAGGCCGAGGGTGCCGCGCAGCTCGTTGTCGTCCCAGGCCAGCACCCCGCGGCCGCGGACGCTGCCCACGGTGGCCGCGGCGAGCACGGTGGCGGTGGTCTTGTGCACCCCGCCCTTCGGGTTGGCGAAGGCGAGCACCCGGGGACCGCCCAGCTCGCGGCGGAGCACCCCGGCGGCCCGCTCCAGCTCGTTCTCCGGCTCCGGGGCGCGCCACTCGACCCGGGCCGGCTCCACCCGGGCGGGATAGCCCTCGGGCGACCGCTGGTACGGCACGGCGGGCGCGGCCGGCTCCGGGTAGGCCGGCTCGGCCGCCGGGAGGGCCTCCGGCCGGTAGCGGCCGCGCTCCAGCAGGGCGTACCGGGACTCCACCGGGGGCGGCTCGGGCCGGTAGCCGTTGTCGAGCAGCGCGTACCGGGAGTCGACGGGTGCGGTGCCCCGGCCGCGCGCCTCGGGCTCGGGGTAGTCCTGCGGGTAGCTCGGCTCGGCCCGCCAGGACGGCTCGGCGCGCGGGTCCGGGTCGGTGCGGTACGCCGGCTCCGCCCGGTAGGCCGGCTCGCCGCCGTAGCCGGGTTCGAGCCGGTAGGCCGGCTCCACCCGGTAGGTCGCCTCCACCCGGTAGGAGGGCTCGGCGCCGTACGGCTGCTCGACCTGGTGCCCGGGGGCCTGGGCCCGGCCGGTCCAGCCGGTGCCGGCGGCGCGCCGGGGCAGGGGTTCGCCGGACGGCGGCCCGTGTTCCTCGGCCCGGCGGTCCGGCTCGGTCTGCTCCGCGCCACGGCCGCTGAGCCGGGCCCGGTCGAGCAGCGCCCGCCACCGCGGCGCCGGCTCTGCCTGCCGACCCCAGCCGGTCTCGCTGCCGTCCAAGGCTTCGCCCTCCCCGACCCCATCGATCTCCGCCTGACAGGCTACGAACGAAACCCTATTCGGGCCACACCCCGGTTCGCACATCCCCTGGTGGGTCTCCTCACCGCCCGGTCGGGTCGCCGACCGCCGCCGGGCACGTCTCAGGAGGTGGGAGCCGGATTGGGCGGTCCGGCACCGGTCGCGGGTCCGGGGGCGCTCGGTGAGGATCCGCTCACCGTCGGTGCGGCTTCCGACGAATCGCCCATTCCCGGGCGCGGGGTCGGGCCCGCCAACCCGGTGTCGGCGGGCGGTCGGGCCACCTCCCGCTGCTCGGGCAGCGGCGGCGTGAACACCGTGCGGTCCAGCCGCTGGACCTCCGGCGCCGGGTCCACCCCGCGTACGCCGGGCCGGGCGGCCAGGGCGCGCAGCGCGTCCGGGGTGGCCCGCACGACGGCGGCGTACACGCAGGCGCAGCCGGCCCGGTAGGCGGTCGCCTCGCGGGCCGAGACCGACGCACCCGTGTCGTACACCCGGCGCAGCTCGGGATCGGCGGTGGCCGCCGGGGCGGCGGCGCGGGCCCGGTAGTCGGCGGCCTCCCGGTCCTTGCGGGCCGCGACCTCGGCCATCCCGGCGACCACGTCGTCGGGCACCCGCATCGCGGCGATGCGGACGATCTCGGTCTGCCGCCCGGGCAGCGGCACCCGGGCGACCACCGCCGAGACCGGCGTGCCGCCCAGCGCGGTGGCCGCCCGATCCGGGGTCAGGTACGCGGCGAAGGAGACCAGCGCCCAGCTGCCGGGCGCCGGGGCGTCGAGCCGGGCCAGCTCGTCGGCGGCGGCGCGCAGGTAGGCCGGGATGGCGTCGCCGTCGGCCACGCCCACCCGGGTGACCTCGCCGACCGTGCGGTCCCCGGCCGGCTCGTCCCGCCGCTGCGCCACGGCGACGACCAGCACCACCAGCGCGCAGCCCAGCGCGATCCAGGTGAGCGGGGTGGACCGCGACGGGCGCGGCGGTACGTCGGCGGGCACGGTGCTTTCCCTCGTCGGACGGTCGGTGGGCGGTCAGTCGCGGAGGATCTCCAGCGCCCGGGCCAGGTCGTCCGGGTACTCGCTGACGAAGGTGACCTCCTCGCCGGTGCGCGGGTGCAGGAAGCTCAGCGACCGGGCGTGCAGCCACTGCCGGGTCAGCCCGAGCCGGGCCGAGAGGGTCGGGTCGGCGCCGTAGGTCAGGTCGCCCACGCACGGGTGCCGCAGCGTGGAGAAGTGCACCCGGATCTGGTGGGTACGCCCGGTCTCCAGCCGCACGTCCAGCAGGCTGGCCGCCGGGAACGCCTCGAGGGTGTCGTAGTGGGTGATGCTCGGCTTGCCGCCGGAGACCACCGCCCAGCGGTAGTCGTGGTGCGGGTGCCGGTCGATCGGCGCGTCGATGGTGCCGCGCAGCGGGTCCGGGTGGCCCTGGACCACGGCGTGGTAGCGCTTCTCCACCTCGCGGTACTTGAACGCCCGCTTCAACGCGGTGTACGCCTGCTCGCTCTTGGCCACCACCATGATCCCGGTCGTGCCCACGTCGAGCCGGTGCACCACGCCCTGCCGCTCGGCCGCCCCGCTGGTGGAGATCCGGTGGCCGATCCCGGCCAGGCCGCCGATCACCGTCGGGCCGGTCCAGCCCGGGCTCGGGTGGGCGGCGACGCCGACCGGCTTGTCCACCACCACGATGTCGTCGTCGGCGTAGACCACGGTCAGGCCCGGCACCGCCTGCGGCACCACGGTCGGCGGGGCGGCCGGCGCGGGCAGCGTGACCTCCAGCCAGGAGCCCGCCTTGACCTTGTGCGAGTTGGGCCGGACCGTGCCGTCGACCAGCGCGTCCCCGGCGTCGACCAGGGCCGCCGCGGCCGTCCGGGAGAGCCCGAAGAGCCGGGACACGGCCTGGTCGAGGCGCATGCCGTCGAGGCCGTCCGGGACGGGCAGCGACCGGTGGTCGCCGCCGGCGGCGAAGGCGGAGGTCATGCCCGCTCCCGCTGCCCGGCCGGCGTCTCGTCGCCGGACCGCTCGGCGGTGGCCCGCGAGCCGTCGCGCTGCCGGCCGGTCAGCTCGAGCAGCACCGCGAGGACCACCCCGCAGACCAGCGAGCTGTCGGCCAGGTTGAACACCGGCCAGACCTGCCCGTACGGGTCGAAGAGGCTGACCATGTCGACCACGTGGCCGACGAAGTGGCCGGGGGCCCGGAAGATCCGGTCGGTCAGGTTGCCCAGGGCGCCACCCAGCACCAGCCCGAGCGAGACGGCCCACGGCAGCGACCGCAGCCGCAGCGCCATCCAGGCGATCCAGGCGATCACGCCGATGGTGATCAGCGGGAAGACCCAGGTGTGGTCGGAGCCGATGCTCCAGGCCGCGCCGCTGTTGCGGGTCAGGGTGAGGTAGACGGTGCCGCCGAGCAGCGACACCGGGCCGCGGCCGGTGAGCGAGGAGAGGGCGAGCTGCTTGGTCGCCAGGTCGGCGGCGAGGGCGACCAGGGCGACGCCGAGGAGGACCCCGACCGCCCTGCGGCGGGGCGTGCCGCCGCCCGACTCAGCGGTGCCGGACCCGGCGGGCGGTGCTTCGGTCATCTGCTCCCCATCGACGCTCTCGACGGCGCTGGCGCACCGTCACCTACGGCCGCCGGGGAGCGGGCTCAGCGCCGCTCCTCCAGCTGCTTGCAGGTCACGCAGAGGGTGGCCGACGGGAACGCGGCGAGCCGCTCCACCGGGATCGGGTTGCCGCACCGCTCGCACCAGCCGTACCCGCCCTCGTCGAGCCGCTCCAGGGCGCGCTCGACCTGCGTGATCCGCTCCTTGATGCTGTTGGCGAGGGAGATCTCCTGCTCCCGCTCGAACGTCTTGGTGCCGGTGTCGGCCTGGTCGTCCCCGGCCGAGTCGGTCAGCCGGTCGCGCTGCAGCTCGGTGATCTCGCTCAGCGTCTGATCGTACTCGGCGCTCAGCTCGTCCCGCCGTGCCGCCAGGGCGGCCCGGATCTTCTCGGTCTCCGCCGCGCTGCGGGTGGCCTTCGCCACCGGCTTGCGGCCGGCGGTCCTGGTGTCGGCTGGCTTCGCCATCGTCAGCTCCCTCAGCCGCGTACCGCGGCGCTCGGCGGTGCCTGGGCAGGGGTCACCGGTACCGGTACCCCAGGTACGAAACGGGCGCGCGGCCAGCAGGGACCGCGCACTCCGGAGGGTGGCAAGAATACGGAACGTACAGGCGTCCGACAACGTGCCGCACCGTCGCGCCGTGTTTCAGCCCCAAACAGCCACCAATCGGGGCAAAGGGAACGCTAGCAGATCAATCGTCCCGATCCTCGCCGTACTCGCCAAACCACCGCGCCAACCGACCCCGCCGGCTGACCGCGCGCAGCCGCCGCTCGGCCTCGTCCCGCGCCTCCGCGGTGGCCACGATCAGCAGGCTGTCGCCCACCTTGAGCCGGGTGTCCGGGCCGGGCACGAAGCCCGCGCCGTCGCGCAGCACCAGCGTCACCGACGCGCCCACCGGCAGGCGCAGCTCGTCGACGTGCACCCCGCCGAGCCGGGAGCCGGGCGGCACCTCCAGCTGGAGGAGGTCGGCCCGCATCCGTTCCAGCGGGGCCGTCTCGACCCGGACCTCGGCCGGCTCGGCGGGCGCGGTCACCCCGAGCCGCCGGGCCGCCGGGGCGAGGGTGCCGGCCTGGAGCAGCGTGAAGATCACCACCAGCACGAAGACCGCGTCGAAGAGCCGGTCCGCGCCGGGCACCCGGAGCGAGAGCGGGATGGTGGCCAGCACGATCGGCACCGCCCCGCGCAACCCGGCCCAGGAGAGGAAGAGCTGCTCGCGCGGGGGGAACCGGAACGGCAGCGCGGAGACCGCCACCGACAGCGGCCGGGCGAGCAGCAGCAGGGCCAGCCCGGTCACCACGGCCGGCAGCACCGCGCCGGGCAGCCGGCCCGGCGACACCAGCAGGCCCAGCAGCACGAAGAGGCCGATCTGGGCCAGCCAGGCCAATCCGTCGGCGAAGCCGAGGATCGCCTGCCGGTGCGGCAGCCGCGCGTTGCCGAGCAGCACCCCGGCGACGTACACGGCGAGGAAGCCGGAGGCGTGCAGCACCGAGCCGGCCGCGTACGCCAGCACCGTGAAGCCGACCACCGCGATCGGGTACAGGCCGGCGGAGGGGAGCGCGGCCCGGCGCAGCGCGTACCGGCCGGTGATGCCGGCGGCCACCCCGACGGCCGCGCCGACCCCCAGCTCGTAGCCGACCAGGAGCACCTCGAACCACCACGGGTGGGCGTCCGCCACGTTGCGGGAGAGCAGCACCACCACGATCACCACCGGGGCGTCGTTCATGCCGGACTCCGCCTCGAGGGTGGCCACCAGGCGCGGCGGCAGGCGCAGCCGGCGCAGGGTGGCGAAGACGGCCGCCGCGTCGGTGGAGGAGAGCACCGCGCCGTAGAGCAGCGCCAGCCGCCAGTCCAGGCCGAGCAGCAGGTGCACCACCAGCCCGACCACGGCGATGCTGACCACCACGCCGACCGTGGAGAGCGCGGCGGCCATCCCGAGCACCGGGCGCAGGGTGCTCCACCGCGCGCTCAACCCACCCTCGGCGATGATCACGATGAGCGCGCAGAACCCGAGCACCCGGGTCAGCTCGACGTCGTCGAAGCGGATCCCCAGCCCCGCCTCGCCGATCGCCACCCCGAGCGCGAGGTAGACCAGGAGGCTCGGCACGCCGAGCCGGGTGGAGAAGCGCACCGCGCCCACCGCCACGAGCAGGACTGCCGCGCCGAGCAGCAGCGCGAGATCCAGCCCAGGCGTCATCCGCTACCGACCCGGGCGGTCCTCACTCGGCCGATCCGTCACGCAGCCGGCGCAGCACGTCGGGCAGCCCCGGCGTCGGACGCTCGATCAGGAAGAGCTTGTCCCGGCTGGCCGCGCCGGCGCGCAGCGAGACCGCCGCCGGCCGGACGCCGAGAGCGTCGGCCAGGGCCCGGCGGGCCGCCTCGGTGGCCCGGCCGTCCACCGCGGGCGCGTTCACGGCGATCACCAGGGCCGGCCCGTGCGGCCCGTCGAAGCGGCCGCCGACCCGGGCCCGGGAGGCGCCGGGCTTCACCCGTACGGCGACGGTGAGCGTGTCGTCCATGGTCACCATGATCGGCCCAGGGGCGGGTCGGCGAGCAGGGCGGTGGCCGGCGCGCACCGGGCGCAGGGGGTGAAGCCCAGGTCGAGCGCCTCGGCGACGGGTAGCGGCTCGTCGGCCCGGCCCACCAGGTGGGGGCAGTCGGACAGGTGGAACCGGGGGTGGCCGTCGACCACCCGTACCTCGTCGGCCAGCCCGGTCAGCCGGGCCAGCTCGGCCGCGGACAGGGGCTGGGCGGGCGGTTCGCCCTCGAACGGGGCGTCGGCGGCCGGCGCGGCCGGCGCCGGGGCGTCCGCCGGCGGATCGACCTCGTCCGGGAACGGCTCACGCGGGCCGGGCGGCAGGTACGGGTCGTCGGCGGACGGCTCCGGGGGGAGGTACGACGGGTCGGTCACCGGTGACGCGGGTGGTTGCCGCCACCCGGGTGCGCCGGTGCCGACCGTCGACGGGACGTGCTGGACCGGGATCTCCGGTTCCCCGGCTGGCGGGCCGTACGGCGGGCCACCCGGGGTGGTGCGGTCGCGCGGCCGGTCGCCCCGGTCCGCGGTGGCTCGGGTCGAGGTCGCCTGGCGGGCACCCGCGACGAGGGCCACTGCGGCCAGCAGGCTGGCCGCGATGGAGGTGATCAGCAGCGGGCTGGACCCACCGGCCAGCCCGGCCACCAGGAGCACGACCGCGACGAGGATGAGCAGGATGCTGGCGACTATCACGGCTCACCCCCGCCGCGTCTGTGGGTCTGCGTCGCCGGCGGCCGCCGGGGGGCGACCGCCGACGGCGGGATCAGCGACCGGACTCGAGCGAGCCCGCGCGGCCGCCGCCGTACGAGCCGGCGAGGCCGGCGGCGGCGAGACCGTTGCTGCCTCCGGCGGCCCGGTTGCCCTCGGCGCGGTTCATCTCGGCCTCCAGGCCCTGACCGCGGCCGTCGAGGTCACGCAGCTGGCTCTCCAGGTACGCCTTGAGGCGGGTGCGGTACTCGCGCTCGAACTGCTTGAGCTCCTCGATGTGCTTCTGCAGCGCGGTGCGCTTGGCGTCCAGGCCGCCCATGGCCTCCTGGTGCCGCTGGCGGGCGTCCCGCTCGAGGGCGTCCGCCTTCGCGCGGGCCTCGCGGGTGACCTCCTCGGCCTTCGACCGGGCCTCGGAGAGCAGCTGGTCGGCCTCGCGCCGCGCGTCCGACACGTGGTCGTCGGCGGTGCGCTGGGCCATCATCAGCACCCGCAGCGCCTGCTGCTCGCCGTCGGCGCCGGCGGCCGGGCCACCCTGGGCGCGGACCTGCTCCAGCTCGGCCTGCATCGCCCGGGCCGCCTGCTCGGCGGCCGCCTTGTCGCGCTGCACCCGGTCGAGCTGCGCCTTGACGTCGTTGAGCTCCGCCGCGAGGCGGGCGTCGCCGCCGGGGCCGGCGGGAGCGCCGCCCCGACCGCCGCGCTCCACCTGGGCGCGCAGCTCGTTGTTCTCCTCGATCAGACGGGCAAGCTCGCGCTCGACCTCGTCCAGGAAGGCGTCGACCTCCTCCTCGTCATACCCCCGCTTGCCGATCGGCGGCTTTTTGAAGGCGACGTTGTGGACGTCGGCCGGGGTTAGCGGCATCGAAACTCCTCGGGTCAGTTGCGGCCGCGAAAGCAGGCTGGTCAGGCAAATGCCGTGATCAGCTGCCCTAACACGAACTCCATCAGCACGAACAGGATAACCAGGAGCACAAGGGAGGCCAGGTCGACGCTCACGCTACCAATTCGCAGTGGTGGAATCACACGCCTCAACGCGCGCAGGGGTGGATCAGTGACGCTCCACACCACTTCCAGTCCGGCCGAGGCTCCCCGTCCCGGTTGCCAGCGGCGACCATAGGCCAGAACCGCGCCAAGGACAAATCGGGCAAGAAGCACAAGCAGGAACAGGTAGCAGAGCAGGTAGAGCACCTGGAACAGGATCGACAACACGGCAGGCGACGTCCCTCGGTCGAGCGGGCTAGCTCAGGCTGAAAAAGCCGCCCTCAGCGATCTTGGCCTTGTCCTCCGCGGTGACCTGGACATTGGCCGGTGAGAGCAGGAACACCCGGTTGGTCACGCGCTCGATCGTACCGCGCAGCCCGAACGCGAGCCCGGCGGCGAAGTCGACCAGCCGGCGGGCGTCCGCCTCGTCCATCTCGGTGAGGTTGATGATCACCGGCACCCCGTCGCGGAAGTGCTCGCCGATGGTGCGCGCCTCGCGGTAGGTCGTCGGGTGCAGGGTGGTGATCTGGTAGCGCTGCTCGTCCTCGGTCGCCACCGCCCGCTCCCGCGGCTGGACCTGCGGGGCCAGGGCGAGGTTGTCCCGGGTGTGGTAGGTCAGCGCGCCGGAGGTCTCCCCGGGCCCGGAGCGCGTGATCGACCGGACGCTGGACCGCTCGGCCCGCTCCGGACGCTCCACCTCGGCCCGCTCGCTCTCGGCGACCCGACCGGCGGCGCGCTCGGACAGCCGTCCCCGGTCACCGACCCGGGTACGGCTCGCCGGCGGCTCCTCGGACTCCTCGTCCTCCTCGTCGGCGAACTCCTCCGCGTACCGGCTCGACCGGTAGCGCGAGTCCCGGTAGCCACCCTTGTCGTAGCCACCGTCCTCGTACGCCCGCTCGTCGTCCTCCTCGACGAGTCCGAGCCAGACCCCCGCCTTGCGCAGTGCACCCATCCCCGCGCCCTTCCGTCCGCCGTGCGGCACGCGCCCCCGTGCCGTGTCGCTTGATCACGAGTGGACAACGAATGCCCACCGGACCGGATCGGCAATCCCCTGGCGAGCGATTCGCGGTCCGCCCGCCACGGCCCCCGGCTACGGGAACGCCGTTCCTGAACAACACTGTTGTAATTTGCTTCTTTCGCGGTCAGGCTACCGCAGCGTGGGGCGCATTCCGAGCAACGCGCTGCCGACGCGGACATGTGTCGCGCCATATCCGATCGCGATTTCCAGATCGCCACTCATCCCCGCGGAGAGCACGGTCGCCTCCGGAAACCGGTCGCGGAACCGCTGCGCCACCTCGGCCAGCCGGGCGAAGGCCCGTTCTGCCTCCCAGCCCAGCGGCGCCACCGCCATCAGGCCGCCCAGCCGCAGCGCCCCGGCCCCGGCGACCGCCTCGGCCACCGGGTAGAGCCCGCGGTCCGGGTCCGCCGCGTCCGGCAGCGCCCCGCCGCGCGCCGGGTCGCCGTCGATGCTCACCTGCACCAGCACGTCCAACGGCCGGTCCCGGCCGGCCGTTGCCGCGGCGTCCAGGGCCCCGGCCAGCCGGACGCTGTCGACCGACTGGACGACGTCGGCGTACCGGACCACCGAGCGGGCCTTGTTGCGCTGCAGCTGGCCGATGAAGTGCCAGCGCGGACTCGCCCCGGCCGCGGCCGCCTCGGCGGCCTTCGGGGCCGCCTCCTGGTCGCGGTTCTCCCCCACGTCGGTCACCCCGAGCCCGGCCAGCGCGACCACGTCGCCGGCGGGGTAGGTCTTGGTCACCGCGACCAGGGTGACCTCACTCCGGTCCCGCCCGGCCGCCGCGCAGGCGTCGGCGATCCGGGCGCGTACCCGGGCGAGCCCGGCCGCGAGCTCGGCGCGACGATCCGGTCGCACCGTGGCTGAAATGTCGGTCATCGGCGCGGTTCAGGACCCGTTCTTGAGGAAGTCGGGCACGTCGACGTCGTCGAAGAGCACCCGGCGTGGCGACTGCTGCGGGGCCGGCATGGTGGTCGGCGGCGTGACCGCCGCGCTCGCCTGGGCCGGCTGGTTCTGGTTGCTCTTGCGGGCCGGCTCCACCGCCTTGTACGCCGGCGCGCCCCCGTCGAAGCCGGCGGCGATCACCGTCACCCGTACCTCGTCGCCGAGCGCGTCGTCGATGACCGCGCCGAAGATGATGTTGGCGTCCGGGTGGGCCGCGTCGGTGACCAGCTGCGCGGCGTCGTTGATCTCGAACAGGCCCAGGTCGGAGCCGCCGGCGATGGAGAGCAGCACGCCGCGCGCGCCGTCCATGCTCTGCTCCAGCAGCGGGCTCGAGATGGCCGCCTCGGCCGCCTCGACCGCGCGGTTCTCGCCGCGGGCGCTGCCGATGCCCATCAGCGCGCTGCCCGCGCCGCTCATCACGCTCTTGACGTCGGCGAAGTCCAGGTTGATCAGACCCGGCGTGGTGATCAGGTCGGTGATGCCCTGGACACCGGAGAGGAGCACCTGGTCGGCGGTCCGGAAGGCGTCCATCATGGAGATGTTCCGGTCACCGAGGGCGAGCAGCCGGTCGTTCGGGATCACGATGAGCGTGTCGCACTGGTTGCGCAGCTCCTCGATGCCGGACTCGGCCTGCACCTGGCGGCGCTTGCCCTCGAAGGAGAACGGCCGGGTGACCACGCCGATGGTGAGCGCGCCGAGCTTGCGGGCGATGTTCGCCACCACCGGCGCGCCGCCGGTGCCGGTGCCGCCGCCCTCACCGCAGGTCACGAAGACCATGTCGGCGCCCTTGAGCACCTCCTCGATCTCGTCGCGGTGGTCCTCGGCCGCGTTCTTCCCGACGTCCGGGTTGGCCCCGGCGCCCAGGCCCCGGGTCAGCTCCCGGCCCACGTCGAGCTTGACGTCGGCGTCGCTCATCAGCAGCGCCTGCGCGTCGGTGTTGATCGCGATGAACTCGACGCCCTTGAGCCCAACCTCGATCATCCGGTTGACGGCGTTGACGCCGCCGCCCCCGATGCCGACGACCTTGATGACCGCCAGGTAGTTGTGCGGAGGTGTCATCTCCGGTCCTTTCCCTTCGAGATTGGCATGGGCCGACCCCACACGGCTTGGCCAGATCAGCGGCGGAGCAGTTCCCGGCGAGGCCGAGGGTTGAAACCCTCACCCTCTACTAGAGGCTTAGGGTTATGTCAACCACTGATCTCTTCGGGGCAACGTATGCGCCGCCGCGCGATGAGCCAAGGACCTTTCCGGCGTGTCGCCCCGGGAGCGGGCGGCGACACAGTCGCTGACCGACCGATCACTGGTAGGTGACCACGTCCGGGGCGCTGACGTCCATCGTGTCGGCCTTCCGACCGAGCAGTGCGGTGGCCACTTCGGACTTGTCCCGGCCCCGGGTCGCGTCCCCCCAGAACACCGTCCGGTCGCCGTGCAGCCGCACGGTGATCCGGGCCAGCCCGGCCACGTCCACCGAGACCAGCTCGGCGCGCAACTGCGGGCTGAGCGCGGCCAGCACCGCCAGCCCGGCCCGGGTGCCCGGGTCGTCCGGCGCCGGCTCGCCGACCCGGATCACCGGCAAGCCGTCGGGGACCCGGGGCAGGCTCTGGAAGACCACCCCGCCGCGGTCGATCACCGCGAACCGGTCCCCCTGCGGCACCGCCGCCACCGGGGTCCGCTCCACCACCCGGATCACCAGCGTCCCCGGCCAGTCCCGCTCCACCGTGGCCCGTTCCACCGGGGCGAGGACGCCGACCCGGCGGGCGGTGGCGGCGAGGTCCACCCGGGCCAGCGGCGCGTCGTCCGGCACGGCCGCGGCCTCCCGGACCTCGACCGGCGTGACCAGCTCCGCGCCGACGACCCGTACCTCCCGGACGCCGAACAGGCCGGTGCCGAGCACGGTCCAGGCGACCAGCCCGGCGAGCGCCAGCACGCCGGCGACCACCGCCCAGGGCAGCGCCGCGCGCATCCGGCGCTGCCGGGCCCGCGCCATGAAGCGCCGGGTGGACGGGGGTACGGCGTCGGCGCCGGCCCGGACCAGCTGCCACTGCCGTACCGGGTTGCGCCGGCCGGCCCCGCCGTCCTGACCGCGGGTCCGGCCACGGGCCGGGCCGGGACTCATCCGGCCGTGGCCGCCGCGCCGTCCGGGTCGACGCCGGTGCCGATCGCCGCCGCGCCGCCCGGCTCACCGGTCCGCGCCAGCAGCGCGTCGAGCAGCTGGTCGCCCATCAGCGAGATCGGCGGGGCGCCCATGGTCACCACCACGTCGCCGGGCCGGGCCCGGCGGGCCACCTCGGCCGGCACGTCGTCCCACGCCTCGACGAAGACCTTCCGGTCGGCCGGCAGCGGCACCGCCTCGATCAGCGCCGCCGAGCCCTCGCCGGGCTGGCGCAGCTCGCCCGGCCCGAAGACCTCCAGCAGCACCAGCTCGTCGGCGATGGCGAGGGCGGCGGCGATCTCCGCCTGGAGGTCGCGGGTGCGGTAGAGCCGGTACGGCTGGAAGACCACGATCAGCCGTCCCTCGCCGGCCACCTCGCGCAGCGTCTGCAGGGCCAGCGACATCGAGGTCGGGTGGTACGCGTACTCGTCGTAGACCAGCACGCCGTCCGCGACGCCCTTGCGCTCGAAGCGCCGCCGCACCCCGGGGAACGCGCCGAGCGCCGCCTCGGCCGCCGTCACCGGCAGTTCCAGCAGGTACGCCGCGAGCACGGCCGCGGCGCTGTTGAGCGCCATGTGCCGCCCGGGGATCGGCAGCCGGATCTCGCCCAGCGAGCGGCCCTCGACCTCGGCCAGGTAACGCACGCCCCGGGCGGAGGAGGTCACCTCGCTCATCCGCAGGTCGGCGTCGGGCGCCTCGCCGTACGTCCAGACCCGGCGCCCCTCGGCGCGCAGCGTCTCGGCCAGCCGCCGGCCGCCCGCGTCGTCGGCGCAGGTGACGATGAACCCCGCGGGGTCGGTGAGCCGGGCGAACTCGGCGAAGGCGGCCTCCAGGGTGGCCAGGTCGCCGTAGGTGTTGAGGTGGTCCGCCTCGATGTTCGTGATGACCGACACGAACGGGCGGTAGATGAGGAACGACCGGTCGCTCTCGTCCGCCTCGACCACGAAGTACTCGCCGGTGCCGTGGTGGGCGCCGGAGCCGACCTCGGAGATCTCCCCGCCGATCACGAAGGACGGGTCGGTGCCGGCCTGCTGCAGCACCATGGTGACCATCGAGGTGGTGGTGGTCTTGCCGTGGGTGCCGGCGACCGCCACCGTGCGGCGGCCGGTCATCGCGGCGGCCAGGGCCTCGGACCGGTGCAGCACCCGCAGGCCGCGCCGGCGCGCCTCGACCATCTCCAGGTGGTCCTGGGGGATCGCCGAGGAGTAGACCACGGTGTCCACCCCGTCGAGGTTCGACGCCTCGTGGCTCATGTGGATGGTGCCGCCGAGCGCCCGCAGGCCGGCCAGCGACGGCCACTCCCGCAGCTCGCTGCCGGAGACCGGCAGGCCCCGGGTGAGGAAGAGCCGGGCCAGGCCGCTCATGCCGACGCCACCCACCCCGATCAGGTGGATCCGGCCCAGGTCCTCCGCGGTCATCGTGCCGGCGGGGGTGAACTGCGCGGTGTTCATGAGCGGTACCTTCCCGTCGCGGCGGCCGGCATCAGCGGCTCACCGCCTCGTAGACGAAGTTCAGCAGGGCGACGTCGCCGTCGCGCCGGCCGTACGCGGCCGCGGCGGCGCCCATCGCGGCGAGCCGCTGCGGGTCCCGGATCAGCGGGATCACCGTACGCTCCAGCCAGTCCGGGGTGAGCTCGCCGTCGTCGACGAGCAGCCCGCCACCGGCCTGCACCACGGGCAGCGCGTTGCGCTTCTGCTCCTGGTTGCTGTGCGGGTACGGCACGTAGATGGTGGGCAGGCCGATGGCGGCCACCTCGGCGCAGGTCATCGCCCCGCCCCGGCCCAGCATCAGGTCGGCGGCGGCGTACCCGAGCTCCATCTCGGACAGGTAGGGCAGGGTCACGTACGGCACCGGCAGGTCGGTGGGGACGGGGACCGGCTCGTTGCGGGCGCCGATCACGTGCAGCACCTGCACGCCGTTGCGGGCCAGCTCCTTGGCCGCCCCGGCAACGGCCAGGTTGATCGAGCGGGCGCCCTGCGAGCCGCCGGCGACGAAGAGCACCGGCAGGTCGGGGCGGAGTCCGAAGTGGGCCCGCGCGGCGTTGCGCATGGCGGCCCGGTCCAGGCCGGCGATGCCCCGGCGCAGCGGCACCCCGACCACCCGGGCGTCGCGCAGCGACTCGGCCTGCGTCGGCTGGTGCGGGAAGCCCACCGCGACGTGCTTGGTGAACTTCATCCCGAGCCGGTTGGCCACGCCCGGCGGCACGTTCACCTCGTGGATGACGATCGGCAGCTCCCGTCGCCAGGCGGCCAGGTAGCCGGGGACGGAGACGTACCCGCCGAAGCCGACCACCACGTCGGCCTGCACCTCGTCGATCACCTTGCCCGCCGCGCGGGCCGCCTTCCACATCCGGTCCGGGGTGCGCACCAGGCTCATGTTGACCGAGCGGGGCAGCTGGTAGGCGGGGATCTGCCGCAGGTCGTAGCCGGCCGGCGGGATCAGCTCGTTCTCCAGGCCCTTCGGTGTGCCCAGACAGGTGATCCGGACGCTGGGGTCGTGTCGGCGCAGGCAGTCGGCGAAGGCGAGCAACGGGTAGATGTGCCCACCCGTACCCCCTCCGCAGAGCACCACCGAACGCAGCGGACCCATCAGCGTCTCCTCTCGTTCCCCGCGCCGACGCGCGTCCGGCCGGACCGGGCGCCGCGGGCCGCGGCCTGGTCGTCCTCCCGCCGCGTCCGGGACCGGGGTACGGACCCTCGGTCCGCCCCGGGCGACGCCGGTCGGCGGCGCCGGCCGGGAAGCGGCGGCAACGGGGCCCAGACTAGTCGGACCCACCGGGCCGGCGGACGGGCATGCAGGGCTCGGGCCGCGTCCGGCTCGGCGCGGGCGAAGGAGGCGAGCATCCCGACCGCGGCCAGGGTCACCACCAGGGCGCTGCCGCCGTCGGAGATGAACGGCAGCGGCACCCCGGTCAGCGGCAGCAGGCCGGTGACGCCGCCGATGTTGATCACGGCCTGGCCGACCAGCCAGGCGGTGGCCCCCGCGGCGGCGAGCCGGCGGAACGGGTCCTCCACCCGCCGGGCGATCCGCAGCCCGCTGTAGGCCAGCACGGCGAAGAGCACCAGGACCACGGTGCAGCCGACCACGCCCAGCTCCTCGGCGATGATCGCGAAGATGAAGTCGTTGTGCGCCTCGGGCAGCCAGTTCCACTTCAGGGTGCTCTTGCCGAGCCCGACGCCGAACCAGCCGCCGTGCTGGACCGCGTAGCGCGCCTGGACGAGCTGGTAGCAGCCTTCGAGCTGCTCCTGGAAGCAGGTCTTCGGGTCGGGCGGGTCGAGGAACGAGGTGAGCCGGGTCAGCCGGTAGTTGCTGGCGTCCCGGGCGCCGGAGCCGGCGCCCAGTGAGGCGGCGGCCACCAGCAGGCCGACGCCGGCCAGCCCGACCGCGGTGAGCGCGGCGAACACCTGCAGCCGGACCCCGGCCGCCCAGAGCATCCCGACCACCAGCGCCAGCAGGCAGAGCATGCTGCCCAGGTCGTTGTAGCCGACCAGCACGAAGAGCAGGCCGACCACCGGGAACAGCGGGGTGGCCAACTCCTTCCACCAGCCCAGCGCGGCGCCCTTGCGGGCCAGCACGTGCGCACCCCACAGCACCAGCGCGAACTTGGCCACCTCGACCGGCTGCACCGAGATCGGGCCGAGATAGAGCCAGAGCAGCCGGGCCTCGAGCGGGCCGATCGAGGTGACCCGGAACAGCGCCTCCAGCGCGACCAGCAGGTTGAGGATCAGCAGCAGCACCACGGCCAGGCCGAGCGCCGGCCGGGCGAGCGCCCGGAACGTGCGCACGGGCAGCCGCTGGCAGGCCCAGAACGCCACGATGCCGATCACCGCGAAGATCGTCTGCTTGGTCAGCGACGCCGAGGCGTCGCCGTCCTGCGCGAAGTCCCGGACGCTGGTCGCCGAGAAGACCATGGTGAGGCCGATGAGCAGCAGCAGGCCGGCGCTGGAGAGCAGCAGGTAGTAGGAGGCCAGCGGCCGGGCCAGCAGGCCGCGCAGCGCGGCCAGGCCACCGGCGGCGTCCAGCCCGAGCAGCGGGCCCGGCGGGTCGGCCGTCCGGGTCGCGGCGGGCGACCGTCCGGCCGGCGTGTCGGTCGTGCCCTCGGTGTCTCGTCCCTCCCCCACGTGCCCATCATCGCGGCTCGGCCGGCCCGCCCGTGGCGCAAACCGGCCGGTCGGCGTGTCGGAACGCGAAACGGGGTCCGGCGGTCACACCGGGGGACCCCTCCGTCACGGACGGGTGCCGGTCAGGTGACGGCGGCGAGGAACTCGCTGTAGAACAGGCCGAGCCCGATGGCCACGCCGATGCCGGCGATGATCCAGAACCGGACCACGATGTTGACCTCGCTCCAGCCGGCCAGCTCGAAGTGGTGCTGGAGCGGCGACATCCGGAACACCCGCTTGCCGGTGGTGCGGAACGAGATGATCTGGATCACCACCGACATCGTGATGATCACGAACAGCGCGCCGAGGATCGGCAGCAGCAGGATGGTCCGGGTGGACATCGCCATGCCCGCGATCAGGCCGCCGAGGCCCAGCGCGCCGGTGTCGCCCATGAAGATCCGGGCCGGCGAGGTGTTCCACCAGAGGAAGCCCACGCACGCCCCGGCCGCCGCCCCGGCGATCAGCGCGATCTCCAGCGGGTCCCGGACCGTGTAGCAGTACGCCTCGGTGTAGTTCGGGTCGGCGCACCAGTGCCGGTACTGCCAGAAGGCGATCAGCCCGTACGCGCTGAGCACCATCACCGAGGCGCCGGTGGCCAGGCCGTCCAGGCCGTCGGTGAGGTTGACGCCGTTGGTCGCCGCCATCACCACCAGGACGATGACGATGACCGCGCCGACCTTGCCGATCTCCAGCGCCGGGATGTCCCGGATGAAGCTCAGCGTGGTGCTGCCGACGGTCTCGGTGTTGGTCTGGTTGCCCGCCGGGCCGTACATGTTGCTGGGGAAGTAGAGCGCCACGACGCCGAAGATCGCGCCGACCAGGATCTGGCCGGCGAGCTTGCCCCGCTTGTTCAGACCGCCGCTGTGCCGCTTGCGGACCTTGAGGAAGTCGTCGATGAAGCCGACCGCGCCGGAGAACACCATCAGCCCCAGCAGCACCAGCGCCGTGATGGTCGGCTCGACCTGGGCGATCTGCGCCTCCGGCAGGGTGGTCAGCGCCAGGTGGCCGGCGACGTACGCGATCACCGTGGCCAGGATGAAGACCACGCCGCCCATCGTCGGCGTGCCCTTCTTGCCCTGGTGCATGGCCGGGCCCTCGGCCCGGATCGGCTGGCCGGCCTTGAGCCGGGTGAACACCTTGATCGCGATCGGGGTGCAGAACAGGGAGATGAGGAAGGCGACCCCGATGGCGACGATGACCGCCCTCATGAGGTGACCTTCTCCCCGGTGGCCTCGCGCAGCGCGTCGGCCACCTCCCAGGTGCGGTACCGGGAGCCCTTCACCAGGACCACGTCACCCGGACGCAGCTCGCTCCGCAGCACCTCGACGGCCGCCGCCTGATCGGTGAGCAGCACCGACTCTCCTCCCCAACTACCTACCGCTGTCGCGCCTTCGTGGATCGGCGCCGCCGGCTCGCCCACCACGAGCAGCCGGTCGACACCCAGCTCGGCCGCGAGCCGGCCGACCTGCTGGTGCCCCTCCCGTTCGAAGTCGCCCAACTCGGCCATGTAACCGAGCACCGCGACGGTACGCCCCCGCCCGCGCATGCTCGCCAGCGCCCGGAGCGCGACCGTCATCGAGGCCGGGTTGGCGTTGTACGAGTCGTCGATCACGGTGACCCCGTCGGAGCGTTCGAAGACGTCCATCCGGCGGGTGGAGACCAGGCCCAGCTCGCCCAGCGCGACGGCCAGCTCGGCCAGCGGCATCCCCAGCTCGCGGGCGACCGCCGCGGCGGCGAGCGAGTTGGAGACCTGGTGCCGCCCGGTCAGCCCGAGCCGCACCGGCGCGCTCCCCTCCGGGGTCACCAGGGTGTACGACGGGCGCCCCCGCCCGTCCAGCGTCACGTCCACCGCCCGCACGTCGGCCCGCTCCGACTCGCCGTACCGGACCACCCGGGCCCCGGTCCGCGACGCCATCGCGTCGACCCGGGGGTCGTCGGTGTTCAGCACCGCCAGCCCGTCGGCCGGCAGCGCCTCGACCAGCTCCCCCTTGGCCAGCGCGATGGTCTCCACCGAGCCGAACTCGCCGAGGTGCGCCACGCCGACGTTGAGCACCACGGAGATCCGCGGGGGCACCACGTCGCACAGGTAGCGGACGTGCCCCACCCCCCGGGCGCCCTTCTCCATCACCAGGTAGCGGGTCTCCGGGCCGGCCTGCAGCGCGGTGTACGGGTGGCCCAGCTCGTTGTTGAACGAGCCGGGCGGGGCCACCGTCGGGCCGAGCCGGACGGCGAGCTGGGCGATCAGGTCTTTGGTGGTGGTCTTGCCGGAGGAGCCGGTCAGCCCGATCACGGTCAGCTCGGGCAGCCGGTCGACCACCGCGCGGGCCAGCCGGCCCATCGCGTCGAGCGCGTCGGCGACCAGCACCATCGGCACCCCGGGCACCTCCCGGGTGCCGAGCACGGCCACCGCGCCGGAGGACACCGCGCCGGCGGCGTAGTCGTGCCCGTCCACCTTCTCGCCGGGGAAGGCGACGAAGAGGCCGCCCGGGGTGACCTTGCGCGAGTCGAACTCGACCGAGCCGGTCACCCGGACGTCCGGGTCGGCGGCGACCAGCCGCCCGCCGACGGCCGTGGCGGCCTCGGCCAGGGTCAGTGGGATCATGGCTGCCCCACCCGGTCGCCGAAGCGGGCGCGCAGCGCCTCGGCCAGCTCCACCCGGTCGTCGAACGGCAGCACCTCGCCGTTGATCTCCTGGCCGCGTTCCTGCCCCTTGCCCAGCAGCGCCACCACGTCACCCGGTTCGGCCACCCGGACCGCCTCCTCGATCGCGGCCCGCCGGCCGGGCACCTCGATGATCCGCGCGGCGGTGCTCGCCGCGTACGCGCCGGCCAGCACCTCGGCCCGGATCGCGGCCGGATCCTCGGTGCGCGGGTTGTCGTCGGTCACCAGCACCACGTCGGCGCCCTGCGCGGCGGTCGCGCCCATCACCGGCCGCTTGCCCCGGTCCCGGTCGCCGCCGGCGCCCAGGACGCAGATCAGCCGGCCGGCGGTCAGGCCCCGCAGGGCCACCAGGACCGCCTCGATGGCGTTCGCCTTGTGCGCGTAGTCGACCACGCCCCGGACCGGGGCGTCGCCGCTGACCAGCTCCAGCCGCCCGGGCACCCCGCCGCAGGCGGCCACGCCGGCCGCCGCGGTGGCCGGGTCGACCCCGGCGGCCACCAGCACGGCGATGGCGAGCAGCGCGTTGGCCACGTTGTGCCGGCCGGGCAGCGCCACGCCGGTCGGCAGGACCACCGCGTCCGGGCCGTGCGCCGTGAAGCGCTGGGTGTACCCCTCGCCGTCGATCCCGTCCGCCCACCAGGTGGCGGTCGGGTCGCCGGCCGCCGAGTAGGTCACGGTCGCCGGCTTGCGCAGCGGAGCCAGCGCCGGATCGTCGTGGTTGAGCACCTCGACCTGGCAGCGCCCGTCGAAGAGCTTCGCCTTGGCCGCGAAGTAGTCCGCCTCGTCGGCGTGGAAGTCCAGGTGGTCGGAGCCGAAGTTGGTGTAGCCGCCGACGGTGAACCGCACCCCGCCGACCCGGCCCATGGCCAGGGCGTGGCTGGACACCTCCATGACCACCGCGTCGACCCCGCGCTCCCGGGCCACGGCGAGCATGGCGTGCAGGTCGGTGGCCTCCGGGGTGGTCCGCACGCTGTCCACGACCAGGTCGCCGAGGCGGGTCTCGACCGTGCCGATCAGGCCGGTGGTGTGCCCGGCGGCGCGCAGCCCGGACTCGATCAGGTAGCTGGTGGAGGTCTTCCCGGCGGTGCCGGTCACCCCGATCACCAGCAGCCCGGCGGTGGGGTCGCCGTAGACGGTGGCGGCGATGTCGCCGAGCACCGCCCGCGGGTCGTCCACCACCAGCACGGGCAGGCCCGCGGCGGCGGCCAGCTCGACGCCGGCCGGGTCGGTGAGCACGGCCACCGCGCCGGCCTCGGCCGCGCCGGCGGCGAACTCCGCGCCGTGCCGGCGGGCGCCGGGCAGGGCCGCGTACAGGTCGCCGGCGCGGACCTCCTGGCTGGCGTGGGTCACCCCGGTGACGGCCACCTCGGCGGCCCCCTCGGGCGGGACCACCGCCACCCGGGCGGCGAGGTCGCCGAGCCGGACGGGATTCACGGTACGGGGACGTGGATTGCCGGGCACGGCGTCAGACCCTACCCGGTCGTCCGGTTCCGACCGCACAGCCGCCCCGGTGGTTCGTCGCCACTCACCGATCATGTCCCGCCGTCCCCGCTCAGCGCGGAAAGACCTCGAACTTCGGGGACCGGTTGGTCGCCGAGGGCGGCACCCGGTAGTGCCGGAGGGTGAAGCCCATCATCTCCCGGAAGGCCGGCGCGGCCACCGTGCCGCCCTCGCCGCCCGGGCTCCAGACGAAGACCGCCACCACGTACCGCGGGTGCTCCGCCGGGGCCATCCCGATGAACGAGCCGACCTCGCCGGGCTGCGGCTTGCCGTTGTCGTACCGCAGGCCGGTGCCGGTCTTGCCGGCGATCCGGTAGCCGGGGACGGCGGCGGCCAGGCCGGTGGCCCGCCCGTCCGGGCCGTCGACCGTGGTGACCGCCTCCAGCATGGTGCGCAGCGCCGCCGCGTTCTGCGGGCTGAGCACCGAGCGGGTGACCGGAGCCGGGGACGGGGTCTTCTTCCCGTTCGCGTCGATCACGTTCTTGATCAGGTGCGGCTGGACGTACGTGCCGTTGTTGGCGATCGCGTTGTACGCGGCGGCCATCTGCAGCGGGGTGGCGTCCACGCTGTGCCCGATCGGCACCGACCCGTACGACGAGCCGCTCCACTGGTCGGCGGGGAGCAGCCGGCCGTGGGCCTCCCCCGGCATCCCCTCGCCGGTGGGCTGCCCGAGCCCGAACCGCTTCTGGTAGTCGATCAGCCGGTCCGGGCCCAGCTTGTCGGCGATCTCGATGGTCCCGACGTTGGACGAGAAGGCGAGCATGCCGGGGATGCTCATCTTCCGCCCGTTCGCCGGGTGGGTGTCCCGGAAGGTGACGCCGCCCCTGGTGATCGTGTTGGCGACCGGGAAGGCGGTGTCCGGGGTGATCACGCCCTCCTGGAGGGCGGCGCCGTAGGTGATCGCCTTGTGGATCGAGCCCGGGTCGACGATGAAGCTGGTGGCGGCGTCCTCCCGGTCGCTCGGGGAGTTGACCTTCTCCGGGTCGGCCGCGTTGTAGCCGGGGTAGCTCGCCTGGGCCAGCACCTCGCCGGTCGGCACGTCGATGATCACGGCCGCCCCGACGCTGCCCTTCGTCTGGGCCATCCGGTTCGACAGGATCCGCTGGGTCATGAACTGGAGGTCCCGGTCGATGGTCAGCTGCAGCGAGCCACCGGGCTTGGCCGGGGTGGTCAGGCTGTAGCCGCCCGGGATCGGGGCGGCCAGGTCGCCCTGCCCCACCTCGTACGTCTTCTTGCCCGCCTGGCCCTCCAGCACGTCGTCGTACTTGGCCTCCAGGCCCTCCAGCCCGACCATGTCCTGGCTGACGAAGCCGATCAGGTTGGCGGCCAGGTCGCCGCCGGGCACCTCGCGCCGTTCGTCCCGGTGCACACCGATGCCGGCCAGGTCCAGCGCCATGATCTGCTTGGCCGTGTCGATCTTGACACCGCGGGCCAGGTACTCGAACCGCGACTTCGTGCTGGTGCCGGGGAGGGTGCGCTGCTTCATCCTGTCGGCCAGCTCGGAGACCGGCACCCCGAGCAGCGGGGAGAGCAGCCGGGCGGTGGCCAACCGGTCCTTGACCAGGGTCGGATCGGCGTAGACGTACCGCGCCTCCACGCTGTTCGCCAGCGGGGCGCCGGTGCGGTCGTAGATGGCCCCGCGCGGGGCCGGCAGCTCGACCACGGTGAGCCGGTTGGGCAGCCCGCCGTCGGCGTACGCCGGGGTGTTGACGGTCTGCAGGAAGACCAGCCGGACGCCGATGGTGGCGAAGAGCGTCAGGGCCAGCAGCGTGCCGAGCCGCAGCCGCCGGCGCGGATCGGCGAGCTTCGGCGGGCGGCGCGGCTTGCGGGACGGCCGCCGGGCGGCGGCCGGACGCTCCGGGCGGCGCGGGCCCGGCCGGCGCCGCGGTGGCGCCGGCGGCTCGTCGTCGTCGAACGGCTCCCGCACCGACCGGGGCGACACGGTGCGGACCACGCCGGACCGGCCACCGGGGGCGGTCTCCCGGCGGCCGGCGCGGGTGGCCCCGGCGCGGCCGCCGTCGAGCACCTGCAACGCCGGCCGGAACGGGTCGCCGGACCGGCTGCTGCGCGGGGTACGCCGCTGCTCGGCGCCCCCGCCGGCGCCGGTCCGGGCGGCCCCGCCGCCCTCCCGGATGGTCCGCCCCCGAGGGGTGTACGCCCGCGCGTCGGAGATGCCGCCGACACCCGGCTCCCGGGGCTCCGCGCCCCGGGACGAACCGCGCCGGGAGCCCGTGGCGTCCCGGCGCGGATCATCCGATCTCGGCGGCACCGCTCAGCCTCCGTTGCCCTGCTGGCTGGTGATGGCCGGCGCACCCTCCGCCGGGTGCGGAATGCCGATCATCTTCCCGTCCGGCAGCCGGATGTACGCCGGATCCCCCGACTCGACGAGGCCGAGCTTGCGGGCGTTCGCGGTGAGGTTGCCCGGCGCCTTCTGGTCGGCGATCTCCTTCTCCAGCTGCTGCTGGTCGACGTCGAGCTTGGCCTGCTGCTGCTGGAGCTTCTCCAGCTTGAAGGCGTTCTCGTTGATCTTCGTGTTGACCGCCAGGATGCCGAGCACCCCGCCGACCACCAGCACCACGATCAGCCCGGCGAACGGCGCCCGCGGCACGCGCACCGGCGGCGGCGGGGCGACCCGCAGCCGCGGCGACGGGGCGCCGGTGGCCCGGGTCCGCTCGGCCGGGCGCAGCGCGGCGCTGCCCTGGGTGGGAAACTCGCGCGCCCCCCGGGCGCGAGTCTCCTCCCGGCGGTCGACCCCCGCCGTCGTGGTCCGCGTGCGCTGCGCCGTGGTCCGGCCCCCCGACCGCGGTGCGCGCTGCCCGACGGCGTCCCGGCCCTCGCGCGTGTTGACGTTCATGTCCCCTCCCCCTCTTCGTCCGTCCCGTTCCCGTCCCCCGGAGCCGAACCCGGGTCCGGCACGGACCCCGGTGACCCCGTCCCCGGTTGGTGCATCGCCTTCACCCGGCGGCGGTACCGTTCGCGGTCGGTACGCCCCTGCCGGGCCGCCTCCGGGTCGAGCCGCTCCGCGGCCCGCAGCCGCACCGAGGCGGCGCGCGGGTTGGCGGCCACCTCGGCCTCCCCGGGAAGCTCGGCGCCCCGGCTGAGCAGCCGGAACGTCGGGCCCGACCCGGGCAGTTCGACCGGGAGGTCGACCGGGCCCTTGCTGCGGACCCGGTCGGCGAGCGCCTGCTTGGTGAGCCGGTCCTCCAGCGAGTGGTAGGACAGGACCACCATGCGGCCGCCCACGGTGAGGCTGTCCAGAGCGGCCGGCAGTGCTGCCTCCAGCGCTGCCAGTTCCCTGTTTACCTCTATCCGTAAAGCCTGAAACGTTCTCTTTGCCGGGTGTCCCCCGGTTCGTCTGGCCGGTGCCGGAATGCTCTCCCGGACCAGTTCGGCCAACCGGGCCGACGAGGTGATCCGGGCGCGCTCGCGCTCCCGGATGATCGCCGAGGCGATCTTCCCGGCGAACTTCTCCTCGCCGTACACCCGCAGCACCCGGGCCAGCTCCGGGTGGGAGTAGGTGTTGACCACCTCCTCGGCGGTCACCCCCCGGGTCTGGTCCATCCGCATGTCCAGCGGCGCGTCCTGCGCGTACGCGAACCCGCGGTCGGGCGCGTCCAGTTGCAGCGACGAGACCCCCAGGTCGAACAGGACCCCGTCGACCGCCGGGTACCCGAGCCGGTCGAGCACCTCGGGCAGCTCGTCGTAGACGGCGTGCTCCAGGTGGATCCGGTCGGCGAACCGGGCCAGCCGGACCCGCGCGTGGGCGAGGGCCTCGGTGTCCCGGTCCAGGCCGATCAGCACCGTGTTCGGGTGCGCCGCCAGCACCGCCTCGGCGTGGCCGGCCAGACCCAGCGTGGCGTCGACGTGGACGGTGCGTCCGGTTCGCCCCAGCGCGGGGGCCAGCAACTCGAGACACCGCTCGAGCAGCACCGGCACGTGCGTGCCGCGTAGCTCCCCCATCTCGACCCCCACTGGTTGAAACCCTCTTCCGTCCGTCTCGCGTCCGTCGTCGCCACGACGCCTCGTCATACCGCCAGATCCCCATCCGCTCCCGCCCGCCGGAGGCCGCGGCCCTCCGTATCGGATCGTGCGCCTGGCACCGGGGAAGGGGTGCCAGGAACTCGAAAGCGGCTGGAGATCTCGCAGTACGTCGGGCGCCGTCACGCCCTACAGACCGCCGGGCAGCACCCCCTCCTCGATGTCGGCGAAGTCGTCTTCGCTCTCCGCGAGGTAGGCCTCCCAGGCCGCCTTGTCCCAGATCTCCACCCGGGTGCTCGCGCCGATCACGACCAGATCCCGGTCGAGCGCGGCGTACGAGCGCAGGTGCGCGGGGATGGTGACCCGCCCCTGCTTGTCCGGGACCTCGTCGTGCGCGCTGGCGAAGAAGACCCGGCTGTAGGCCCGGGCCGTCTTGCTGGTCATCGGCTGCGCGCGCAACTGGTCGGCGATCCGCTGGAACTCGGGCATCGGGAAGACGTAGAGGCAGCGCTCCTGCCCTTTGGTGATCACGACACCCCCCGCCAGCTCATCCCGGAACTTCGCCGGCAGGATCAACCGGCCTTTGTCGTCCAGGCGCGGAGTGTGGGTGCCGAGGAACATCGGCCCAACCCCCTCGCCCTGAGCGGCGTTCGCGGCGCCGCTGACCCCCCGGGCCGGTGTGGCCCTCCCGGCCTCACCATCGCGCCCCACTCTACTCCACTTCCCTCCACCTGCAACCAGAAACGCCCGCGCGGCGCGGCGTTTCGGCGCGCAAAAGAGCACGTCAAAAGGGGTGGAGTGGAGTGGAGGGCGGCGACGGCCCGGCGCGCCGGTCCGCTACCCGACATAGATCGACTCCATCCGGCCGAGGGGCCGATGGCCGTCCGCCGGCCGCCCGCGGCCGAACGGATCGCCGTCGGCGGCGATCTGGCGGGCCCCGGGGTCCGGTAACCTCGCTCGGGTGACGGACGCGAAGATGCCCATGCGGGCAAAGGTGGCCAGCTCCGTGTCGCGGACCGCCGCGGCGCTGTCGCGGGCCGCGGGCCGTGGCGACGGCTCGGTGATCGGCGGCTGGATCGGCCTCAAGATCGACCCGGACCTGCTGGCCCACCTCTCGGCGGGTCGCGCCATCGCCCTGGTCTCCGGCACCAACGGCAAGACCACCACCACCCGGCTCACCACCGCCGCCGTCGGCGTGCTCGGCCGGGTGGCCACCAACTCGTTCGGCGCCAACATGCCGACCGGGCACACCTCCGCCCTGGCCAAGGCCGGCAGCACCCCGTACGCGGTGCTGGAGGTCGACGAGCACTACCTCGCCCAGGTGATCGAGGCCACCGACCCGCACGTGGTGGCGCTGCTCAACCTCTCCCGCGACCAGCTCGACCGCGCCAAGGAGGTCGCCATGATGGCGCAGCTCTGGCGCGCCGCGCTGGTCCGGCACCCCGAGGTCCGGGTGGTCGCCAACGCCGACGACCCGATGGTGGTCTGGGCGGCCACCCCGCCGGCCGACCCGGCCCAGGGGCACTTCCCGCCGCACGTCACCTGGTTCAGTGCCGGCCAGCGCTGGCACGACGACTCCTGGGTCTGCCCGGAGTGCGGCTCCACCATCCAGCGTTCCGGGCAGCAGTGGTGGTGCACCGGCTGCCCGCTGCGCCGCCCGGAGCCGCAGTGGACCGTCGAGGACGACGGCGTGCTGGACCCCACCGGCGCCTGGCACAAGGTGCAGCTCCAGCTCCCCGGCAAGGTCAACCTGGGCAACGCGGCCACCGCCCTGGCGGTCGCCGCCGAGTTCGGCGTACGGCCGGTCGACGCGGTCTCCCGGCTCGGCACGGTCACCTCGGTCGCCGGCCGCTACGCGCAGGTGGACCGGGACGGGCGCAACATCCGGCTGCTGCTGGCCAAGAACCCGGCGAGCTGGCTGGAGGCGTTCGACATGGCCGACGTGGCGCCGACCCTGCTCTCCATCAACGCGCGCGACCCCGACGGGCTGGACACCTCCTGGCTCTTCGACGTCGACTTCGCCCCGCTGCGGGGCCGGCAGGTCCTGATCACCGGCGACCGGGCCTACGACCTGGCCGTCCGGCTCGACGTCAACGCCGTGCCGTTCCAGCACGTCCGCAGCTTCGACGAGGCGGTCCGGGCGGTGCCGCCGGGCCGCCTGGAGGTCATCGCCAACTACACCGCCTTCCAGGACATCCGAGCGGAGCTGGACCGTGTCAACTGAGAGCCTGCGTATCGTCTGGATCTACCCCGACCTGCTCTCCACCTACGGTGACCGGGGCAACGCGCTGATCCTGGCCCGCCGGGCCCAGCTGCGCGGCATGCCGGTCGAGGTGGTGGAGGTCCGCTCCGACCAGAAGCTCCCGGCCACCGCCGACATCTACCTGATCGGCGGCGGTGAGGACGGCCCGCAGGCGCTGGGCGCCCAGCGGCTGATCGCCGACGGCGGCCTGCACCGGGCGGTGGCCCAGGGCTCGGTGGTGTTCGGTGTCTGCGCCGGCTACCAGCTTCTCGGCACCTCGTTCTTCGCCAAGGGCGCCAAGTACGCCGGGCTGGGCCTGCTGGACATCTCCTCCGACCGGGGTCCCACCCGCGCCGTCGGCGAGCTGGCCGGCGACGTCGACGCGCGGCTGGGCATCCCGTACCTGACCGGGTTCGAGAACCACGGCGGGCGCACCCACCTCGGTCCGGGCGTGTCGCCGCTGGCCCGGGTGACCGCCGGAGTCGGCAACGACGGGACGACCGAGGGCGCCTGGCGGGGCAAGCTGCTCGGCACCTACTCGCACGGTCCGGCCCTGGCCCGCAACCCGGCCCTGGCCGACCTTCTGCTGCGCTGGGCGACCGGCATCCACCAGCTTCCCACGCTCGACGACACCTGGGCCGACCGGCTCCGGTCCGAGCGCCGCGCCGCGGTGGCCGCCGCCGCCCGGGCGTGATCCCCGCCGCCCGGCGGCTCCTCCGGCAGCCGTCGGCGCGCCGGTTCGCGCTGCTGCTCCTGCTCCTCGCCGGGTTCGGCGTGGCGTTGCTGCTGGTGCCCCGGCCGGACCCGGCCCAGCTGCCCCGGCTCGCCGACTCCCTCGGCGGGTACGCCCCGGTCGCGGCGGTTGCGGTCGGCGCACTGCTGCTGGTGGCGCTGGTCCCGCGCACCTTCGTGACGCTCGCTGCGGGCGCGATCTTCGGGCCGCTGGCGGGGGCCGCGTACTCGCTGGGCGCGGCGCTGCTCGCCGCGGCGCTCGGCTTCGCCGTCGGCCGCCTGCTCGGGCGGGAGTTCGTGGCCGAGCGGGTCCGGGGCCGGCTGGCCCGGCTGGACGGCTGGTTCGCCCGGCAGAGCGTGGTCGGGGTGATCACCGTCCGGCTGCTGCCGATCGCCGGGTTCGGGCTGGTCAGCTACGGCTACGGCACCACCGGGGCGCGGGCGCTGCCGTTCCTGGCCGGCAGCGTGATCGCCGCCGTCCCCACCGCGGTCGGCTACGCCGCGATCGGCGCGGCGGTCACCTCCCCCGGCCAGATCAACTGGTACGCCGCCGCCCCGGCCAGCCTCGGCCTGATCGCCAGCGCGGTGATCGTGCACCGCTGGTGGCGGGCGGAGCGGCAGCGCCGGCTCAGCCCGAGCTGACATGCCCCCTGCCGAAGAGCCGTTGGCCGGCGGGTTCATCGCCGAGGTGGTCCGGGTCGGTGACACGGTCCGCCGTACTCCGCCCGCGAACGCCGACTTCGTCGCCCGGCTCCTGCGCCACCTGGCCGGGACCGCGCCCGGACTGGCGCCGGCGTACCTCGGGGTGGACGAGCGGGGCCGGCAGGTGCTCACCCACGTCGACGGACGGGTGCCCTGGCGCGAGCGCGAGGACCGTTCCTTCTTCGCCGACGCCGCGCTGGCCCGGCTGGGCGGGCTGATCCGCGCCCTGCACGGCGCCTGCGCCGGCACGGATCTCGCCGGCGGCGCGGAGACGGTCTGCCACCGGGACCTCTCCCCGAAGAACACGGTGTACCGGGACGGCGTCGCCGGGCCGCTGCCGGTGGCGTTCCTGGACTGGGACCTGGCCGGGCCGGGCCGCCGGATCGAGGACGTGGCCTTCGCCGGCTGGCACTGGGCCGCCCTCGGCGGGGACGCCGACCCGGCCGAGCTCGGCCGGCGCTGCCGGCTGCTCTGCGACGCCTACGAGGCGGCGGGACCCGGCGTCCGGCTGTCGCGGGGCGAACTGCTCGACGTCATGCTCGACCAGATCGAGGGCACCTGGCGCGGGATCGACGCCGGGGCCGACCGGGACGAGCCCGGCATGCGCCGGCTCCGCGCGGCCGGCGCGGTCGACGCGGTACGCGGCTGGCAGGAGTGGCTGCTCCGGCACCGCCCGACGGTCGAGGCGGCGCTCGGCGCTCGCTGACTTCCGACGCCGGCGGCCCGGGTCCGGGTCCGGGTCCGCCTCCGGCTCCAACTCCGGCCTGGTCCGGGTCCGCCTCCGGGCTGGCTCTGGGCCGGCTCTGGGCGGGGCGAGTCCGAGGCTCGGGCGAGTCCGAGGCCCAGGCGAGTCCGAGGCCCAGGCGAGTCCGAGGCCCAGGCGAGTCCGAGGCCCGGGCGAGTCCGAGGCCCGGGCGCGAATCCGCAGGCGGGGTGATCGAAGGCAGGCACCCGCCCGGACCCTGGCAGGAGCAGCCAGACCCTGTCGAGCTGATATCACCAACAACTCAGCCGCACCGACGACCGCCCGCGCAACAAGGACGAAATGGGACACAGCGGCACGCCTACCTCCCGGCCGCCCGCTCTCGTGAGTCGACTGCGATATCAGCTCGACAGTGCGGCGAGGACCATGTGCCGGCCCGGGCCACGCCGGACCCGGACGGGCACCGCAAGCGACGCGCCACCGGGCGCGCGCCGCGGCGCGACACGCCGGAGGCGCGCCCCGAATCCGGGACGCGCCTCCGGCACAGCGGGTCAGGCGACGACCGAGACCATGCGGCCCTTCACCACGATGACCTTGCGCGGCTCCTTGCCGCCCAGCGTGCCGGCGACGGCCTCCAGCGCGGCCGACCGGACGTCGTCCTCGGACGCGTCGGCGGCCACCTCGATCCGGCCCCGCACCTTGCCGTTGACCTGCACCGGGTAGGTGACGGTCTCGGCCACCAGCAGCGCCGGGTCGGCGGTCGGGAAGTCCGCGTACGCCAGGCTGGTCTCGTGGCCCAGCCGCCGCCACAGCTCCTCGGCGATGTGCGGGGCGAACGGCGCCACCATCAGCACCAGCGGCTCGGCCACCTCGCGCGGGGTGGCCGACAGCCGGGTCAGCGCGTTGGTCAGCTCGATCAGCTTGGCGATCGCGGTGTTGAACCGGATCCCCTCCATGTCGCCGCGGACCCCGTCGATGACCTTGTGCAGCAGCCGCCGGGTCTCCTCGTCCGCCGGCACGTCGGTGACCCGCGGGTCGCCGGTCTGCTCGTCGACGACGGCCCGCCACACCCGCTGCAGGAACCGGTACGAGCCGACCACGGCCCGGGTCTCCCACGGACGGGACACCTCCAGCGGGCCCATCGACATCTCGTACACCCGGAAGGTGTCCGCGCCGTACGCGGCGCACATCTCGTCCGGGGTGACGACGTTCTTCAGGGACTTGCCCATCTTGCCGTACTCGCGCCGCACCTCGGTCTCGCCGTGGAAGTACCGGCCGTCGACCTCGACGACCTCCTCGGCCGGCACGTAGCTGCCCCGCGGGTCGGTGAACGCGTACGCCTGGATCATGCCCTGGTTGAACAGCCGGCGGAACGGCTCGAACGAGGAGACGTGGCCCAGGTCGTACAGCACCTTGTGCCAGAAGCGGGCGTACAGCAGGTGCAGCACGGCGTGCTCGGCGCCGCCGACGTACAGGTCGGTGCCCCCGCAGTCCCCGGCCGCCTGCGGGCCCATCCAGTACGCCTCGTTCTCCGGCTCGGCGAAGCGGGCGGAGTCGGTCGGGTCCAGGTAACGCAGCTCGTACCAGCAGGAGCCGGCCCACTGCGGCATCACGTTGGTCTCCCGGGTGTAGCGCTTGGGCCCGTCCCCCAGGTCCAGCTCCACCTCCACCCAGTCGCGCCGCCGGGACAGCGGGGTCTCCGGGTCACTGTCGGCGTCCTCCGGGTCGAACGTCTTCGGCGAGAAGTCGTCCACCTCGGGCAGCTCGACCGGCAGCATGGACTCGGGCAGCGCGATCGGCGCGCCGGTCTCGTCGTACACGATCGGGAAGGGCTCGCCCCAGTAGCGCTGCCGGGAGAACAGCCAGTCCCGCAGCCGCCAGGTCACCGCGCCGGCGCCGTGCCCGTTGGCCTCCAGCCACGCGATGATCCGCGCCTTGGCGTCGGCCACCCCCAGGCCGTTCAGGTCCAGGCCGCGGTCGGGCGCGGCGCTGTTGATCGCCGGCCCGTCCCCGGTGTACGCCTTGCCGGCGAAGCCCTCCGGCGGCTGCACGGTCCGCACGATCGGCAGGTCGAAGACCTCGGCGAAGTCCCAGTCCCGCTCGTCCTGCGCGGGCACCGCCATGATCGCGCCGGTGCCGTAGCCGGCCAGCACGTAGTCGGCGATGAAGATCGGGATCCGCCCGCCGGTCACCGGGTTGGTGGCGTACGCGCCGACGAAGACGCCGGTCTTCTCCTTGGTCTCCGCCTGCCGCTCCACGTCCGTCTTGGCCGCGGCGGCCTTCCGGTACGCCTCGACGGCCGCCCGGGGGCTGGCGTGCCCGCCGGTCCAGGCGTCCTTCGTCCCCTCGGGCCAGGCGGCCGGCACCAGGACGTCGACCAGCTCGTGCTCCGGGGCCAGCACCATGTAGGTGGCGCCGAAGACGGTGTCCGGCCGGGTGGTGAACACCCGGACCGGGGCGGCGTCGGTCGGGAAGTCGATGTGCGCGCCGGTCGACTTGCCGATCCAGTTGCGCTGCTGCAGCTTGATCGGCTCGGGCCAGTCCAGCGTGTCCAGGTCGTCCAGCAGCCGGTCCCCGTACGCGGTGATCCGCATCATCCACTGCTTCAGGTTCCGCTTGAAGACCGGGAAGTTGCCCCGCTCGGAGCGGCCGTCGGCGGTGACCTCCTCGTTGGCCAGCACGGTGCCCAGCCCCGGGCACCAGTTCACCGGCGCCTCCGAGACGTACGCCAGCCGGTGGTCGTCGACCACCTTCCGCCGCTCGCCCACGGTCAGCTCGGCCCACGGGCGCCCGTCCGGCGTGGGCCGGGTGCCCCCCTCGAACTCGGCGATCAGCTCGGCGATCGGCCGGGCCTTGCGGGCCTGCGGGTCGTACCAGGAGTTGAAGATCTGCAGGAAGATCCACTGGGTCCAGCGGTAGAAGTCGGTGTCGATGGTGGCCACCGAGCGCCGCTCGTCGTGGCCCAGCCCCAGCCGGCGCAGCTGCGCCTTGTACCGCTCGATGTTCGCCTCGGTGGTGGTCCGGGGGTGGGTGCCGGTCTGCACCGCGTACTGCTCGGCGGGCAGGCCGAACGCGTCGAAGCCCATCGCGTGCAGCACGTTGCGCCCGGCCATCCGCTGGTAGCGGGCGTAGCAGTCGGTGCCGATGTAGCCCAGCGGGTGGCCGACGTGCAGGCCGGCGCCCGACGGGTACGGGAACATGTCCAGCACGTACAGCTTCTCGGCGCCCGCCCGGGGGTGGCCCGGGTCGGCCAGCGGGCCGGTCGGGTTCGGCGTGTGGAAGGTGCCCTCCCGCTCCCAGATGTCCTGCCAGCGGTGCTCGATCTCCTCGGCCATGGCCGCGGTGTACCGGAACGGGGGGATGTCGGTCGCCGGTGCGGCTGCCTCACTCATGGCGTCTCCTCGGCGCGGATCATGTCGGATATGGGGAGGTCTGCTGCGGGCACAAAAAAGCCCCTCGCGCAGGAGGGGCGGCCGTGCTGTCGCGCGTTCAGCGCATCAGCACGGCTCGGTAAGAAGCAGGAAGACTCCGGCCATGCGGGCAGTGTACCCCTCCTGCCCACCGACTATCTCGCCCGCACCACAGGTCGGGACGTTCCCCCGGTCCGGCGAATATTCCGGGCGTAACCGACCGACCGCCTGCGGGGGTCGGCGACAGGGACAAACATGGTTAGCCTGAGAGGCCAGTGAGATTTTTGCGGCAGACGAGGCTCGGCGTCGCGAACCCAACGGCGGGTCCAGGTGCTCTATACAGAGCTGCCGTCCAGGCGACGAGGAGGAGGCCCGTGACACAACAGACCTGGGACGAGGTGGGCGGCCTGCTGCCGCACGACGAGTTCCGCGCCGCCAGCGAGGCCATCGTGGCCAACATCGAGCAGGTCATCGAGGGCAAGACGGCCACCGTCCGGCTCGCCCTGGCCGTGCTGCTCGCCGAGGGGCACCTGCTCATCGAGGACGTCCCCGGCGTCGGCAAGACCAAGCTCGCCAAGGCCCTCGCGCGCTCGATCGACTGCTCGGTCCGCCGGATCCAGTTCACCCCCGACCTGCTGCCCAGCGATGTCACCGGGGTCAGCGTCTACAACCAGGAGACGCACGACTTCGAGTTCCGGCCGGGTGCGGTCTTCGCCAACCTGGTGGTCGGCGACGAGATCAACCGCGCCTCGCCGAAGACCCAGTCGGCGCTGCTGGAGTGCATGGAGGAGCGGCAGGTCACCGTCGACGGGGTGACCTACCAGCTGCAGACCCCGTTCATGGTGATCGCGACGCAGAACCCGATCGAGATGGAGGGGACGTACCCGCTGCCGGAGGCGCAGCGCGACCGGTTCACCGCCCGGATCGCGATGGGCTATCCGGACGCGGGCGCCGAGCTGGCCATGCTGGACGGGCACGGGGCCACCGACCCGCTGAACGAGCTGCGTCCGGTCTCCGACGCGGCCACCGTCCGCCGGCTCATCGGCCACGTCCGCCAGGTGCACGTCGCCGACGCGGTCAAGCAGTACGCGATCGACCTGGTCACCGCCACCCGCGAGGCGCCGGACCTGCGGCTCGGTGCGTCCCCGCGGGCCACCCTCCAGCTGCTGCGCACGGCCCGCGCGGTGGCCGCCCTGGAGGGGCGGGACTACGTCCTGCCGGACGACCTGCAGGTGCTCGCGGTGCCGGTGCTGGCGCACCGGATCATCCCGACCGCCGACGCCCAGCTCGCCCGCCGGACCACCGACGCGATCGTCGCCGAGCTGGTGCACCGGCTGCCGCTGCCGCACGACCGGAAGCGCTCGCCGTACGACACCCGGCCGGCTCCGGGCAACGGCCGCGGGCCGTACGAACCGCGGAGGCCGTAGGTGCGCGACGGGCTGCGCGGACTGACCACCCGCGGCCGCTCCTTCCTGGCGGCCGCGGTCGCCGCCGCGATCTCCGCCGCGATCCTCGGCGAGAAGGACCTGCTCCGGGTGGCCGTCCTGCTCGCCATCCTGCCGCTGCTGGCGGCCGCCTACGTCGGCCGCAGCCGCTACAAGCTGGCCTGCAACCGCTCCCTCGAACCGCACCGGGTGCCGGTCGGGGCCAGCTCCCGGGTGGTGCTGCGGTTGCAGAACCTGTCCCGCCTGCCCACCGGCACGCTGCTGCTGGAGGACCGGCTGCCGTACGCGCTGGGCAGCCGGCCGCGGGTGGTGCTGGAGCGGCTCGGCGCGCACCAGGCCAGCTCGGTGGCGTACACCGTGCGGGCCGACGTGCGCGGCCGGTACGAGGTGGGGCCGCTGGTGATCCGGCTGACCGACCCGTTCGGGCTGTGCGAGCTCAGCCGGGCCTTCCCCAGCACCGACCACCTCACCGTGATCCCGCAGGTCACCCCCCTGCCCTCGGTCCGCCTCCCCGGCGAGTACGCGGGCAGCGGCGACAGCCGGGCCCGCTCGGTCGCGGTGCACGGCGAGGACGACGCCGCCACCCGGGAGTACCGGATGGGCGACGACCTGCGCCGGGTGCACTGGAAGTCGACCGCGCGGACCGGCGAGCTGATGGTGCGCCGGGAGGAGCAGCCCTGGGAGAGCCGGGCCACGGTGGTGCTGGACACCCGGGCCTTCGGCCACCGGGGCGACGGCCCGACGGCGAGCTTCGAGTGGGCGGTCTCCGCCGCCGCGAGCATCGCCGTGCACCTGCGGCACGCCGGGTACAAGCTGCGCCTGGTCACCGGGGACGGCGCGGACGTGGACGCCACCGAGGCGGGCGGCGAGGGCCTGCTCCTCGACCACCTCGCCCAGGTCCGCCTGGACAAGCGGGGAGAGATCACCTCGCTGGTGCAGCAGGTCCGGCAGCGGGCCGACGGTGGCCTGATCATCGCGCTGTTCGGCACGCTGAGCACCGCCGAGGCGGAGCTGCTGGCCGGCCTGCGCGGCAACGGCGCCACCTGCGTCGGTTTCCTGCTCGACAGCACCACCTGGCTGAACCTGCCGGCCAAGGCCCGGGCCGAGGCGGAGCACGCGCACGGCACGGCCGCGCTCGCCCTGTTGCAGAACGGGTGGCGGGTGATCGGCGTGGAGCACGGCCACCGGCTGCCGGTGCTCTGGCCGCAGGCGGCCCGCGGCTCGCAGGGCTTCGCGCTGCGGGCGGCCCTGGCCGAGACCGTCGCCGGAGGGATGCGATGACCGGAAGGGTAGACCCGTGACCGCGCACCGCAACCTCGGTTTCGTCGCCGCGGCGGCGACCCTGCTGGCCGCGGCGCCGCTGTCGGCGATCTTCCAGCGCTGGACGTGGCTGGTCCAGGCGGCCATCGTGGTCGCCGTGATAGCCGGCGCGGCCGCGCTGAGCCGACTGGCCCGCGCCCCCCTGTGGGGCCAGGTCCTCGCCATGCTGGCCGGCCTCACGCTCGGGCTGACCTGGATCTTCCCGGCCGGTGCCGAACTGCTCGCGTTCGTGCCCACGCCGGCCACCTTCGCCCACTTCGGCGAGCTGATCGGCGACTCGGTGCAGGACATGCGCTCGTACGGCGTGGAGGTGCCGGACGTCGACTCGCTGCTGTTCCTCACCGTGCTCGGCATCGGCGGCGTGGCCGTGGTGGTGGACGTGCTGGCCGTCGGGCTGCGCCGGCCGGCGCTGGCCGGCCTGCCCATGCTGGCGATCTACTCGGTGCCGGTGGCGGTCTACGTGGACAGCGTCCCGGCCACCCCGTTCGTGGTGGGCGCCTGCGGCTTCCTCTGGCTGCTGGTCACCGACAACGTCGACCGGGTACGCCGGTTCGGCCGCCGGTTCACCGGCGAGGGCCGGGACGTCGACGTGTGGGAGGCGTCGCCGCTGGCCGCGGCGGGCCGCCGGCTGGCGGTGGTCGGGGTGGCCCTGGCCGTCGCGGTGCCGCTGGCCGTGCCGGGAATGACCGGCGGGCTGATGGACACGGTCGCCAACGGCACCGGCGACGGCACCGGGCGGCCCGGACAGGGCGGCAGCCCGGGCCGGATCGACCTCTTCGCCGCGCTCAGCGGCCAGCTCAACCAGTCCGATGTGACCGACTTGGTCAAGGTGACCACGAACGAGCCGGCCCCGTTCTACCTGCGCTTCGGGGTGGCCGACGAGCTGCGCCCGGACGGCTTCCGGGTCCGGGTGCCCACCGGGCGGTCGGTGACCCGGAACCTGCCCGATCCGACGGAGCGCGCCGGGCGGGGCATCGACCAGCAGCGCTACCGGGCCACCGTCGAGGTGACGAAGAACCTCAACATGCCGCTGCTGCCGGTCTACGCCGAGCCGGTGAAGACCGAGAACCTCAGCGGCAACTGGCTCTACGACCCGAACCTGCAGATCGTCTTCTCCAACCGGGACAACTCCCGGGGGAAGCGCTACGCGTTCGACTACGTCCGCTCGACGTACAGCCCCTCGGCGCTGCGCGCGGCGCCGTCGCTCCCGGCCGACGACGCGGTGCTGCGCGGGCAGACCATCACGCCGTCGGTGCAGGCGGTCGACAAGCTGGTCGCCCAGCTCGTCAAGGGCCGGCAGAACGACTACGACAAGGTCCGGGCGATCTACGACTACTTCTCGGTGGAGAACGGCTTCACCTACTCGCTCTCCACCAAGGGCGGCACCAGCGGCGACGACATCACCGACTTCCTGACCACCAAGGCCGGCTTCTGCCAGCAGTACGCCGCGGCGATGGCCTGGCTGGTCCGGGCCGCCGGCATCCCGGCGCGGGTGGCCTTCGGCTTCACCAACGGCAGCAACTCCGACGGTGACACGTACGTGCTGACCAACCGGAACCTGCACGCGTGGACCGAGGTCTACTTCGGCGGGATCGGCTGGGTGCCGTTCGACGCCACCCCGATGGCGGCCGTCCCGGGCTCGGTCCGCTCGCCCTGGGCGCCGGACACCAACGCGCCCGAGGAGACCCCCTCGGTCCCCGGCGTGGACCCCACCGGGGACCCGCTCGACCCGTCGGCGGGCCCGACCGGACAGGACCCGCACGAGAAGAACGGCGATCAGGGTCTCAGTATCGGCGCGGGCGGCCCGAACCGGCAGACGCCGGTCTGGCCGTGGTGGCTCGGCGGGGTGCTCGCGCTGCTGGTGCTGCTCGCGGTGCCCGCGGTACGCCGGTCGGCGCTGCGCCGTCGCCGGCGGGCCCGGGCGGTCGCGCCGGCGGCGACCGTGCTGGCCGCCGTCCCCGGCCCCCGGGGCGGCACCCGGGACGTCACCGTCGGGGTGGACGCCGAGCGGGCCCGGGCGGACGCCCACGCCGCCTGGGACGAGCTGATCGACACGATGGTGGACTACCAGGTACGCGTCGACCGGACGGAGACCCCGCGGGCCACCGCCGAGCGGCTGGTCCGGGAGAGCCTCGCCGAGGACACCGGGGCGATGACCGGGGTGCGGCTGCTCGGCCGGGCGGAGGAGCGGGCCCGGTACGCGCGTGACCCGCTCACCGGCGAGGCGCTGCACCCGGCCCTGCGGTCGATCCGCGCCGCGCTGGCCGCCCGGGCCGACCGGCGTACCCGGATCATGGCGGCGCTGCTGCCCCCGTCGGTGCTGCTGCGCTGGCGTACCGCGGTGGCGGACCGGTCGACCCGGCTGGTCACCACCGGCGGGCAGGTGCGGAACCGGCTGCTGCGGTGGAATCCGCGCCGCCTCCTGGCGGGCCGTCCGGCCCGCTGACGGTCCGCCCGTCCGTCGGCGCTCCCCCGCCGGCGGACGGGCGGACAACCATCGGCGTCACGTCCCGGGCTCCCGTCGAGGTACGCCCCGGCGCCCCCGGCGTGCGCACAGGATCCGGGATCGTGCGCACAGGATCCGGGATGTAGTGGCCTCCGGCATTCGCCGATGCCACTACATCCCGGATCGAGCATGATCTTGGCGGCTGCCGGGTGGACGGCCCGTCAAGGGCGGGCGGCCGGAGCCGGCGAGGACGTCGCGGCGCCGGGGAGGTGTGGGCGCGGCGACCGAAGACACGGGGAAGAGCTCGGGCGCGGCGGCCGGAGGCACGGGGAGGGCCCGGGGCGCGGCGACGAGGAGGGCCGGCGGGATCGGGGCGCGGTGGGGCGCGCCGAGGGCGACCGGCGTGCGCGGGCCGGCGCCGTCAGGGGCGGGACGTGGTCAGCGGTGCCCCTCCGGGCGCTGCCGCCAGCGGTCCTCCATCCGGTCGAGGAAGGAACCCCGCCGGCCGGTCCGGCCGCGGGTACGACGACTGGTCGTGCCGCCCACCACGTGCAGGTCGGGCGACTGCGAGCGGCGGTGCGACTGCACCGCGTAGCCCAGTGAGGCCAGCATGACGACGAAGCCCGCCACGGCCACCGGGGTCATCTTGATCACGGCACCGTAGACCAGCAGGGCCAGACCAGCAATGACCACGCCGGCAGCGACGAGCACGCGACGCCGCGCGTGGAAACGCGGGTCGCTGGCGCGCACAGCCGAGGCGAATTTGGGGTCCTCGGCAAGCGACCGCTCGATCTGCTCGAACAGCCGCTGCTCGTGCTCCGAGAGCGGCACGGCACTCCTCCCCGGTCACGTGGGTCGACCCGGGCGGGCCGACAGACCGTGGCAGCCAACCGGCTGCTTGCCGTCAAGTCTACGAGGGGCCTCGCGCGTCGGAAAGCGGGACGACCTACGGCCGGGTCGGTTTTTCGACTCGTCGTGGATCACGCTTCCCGAGAAGACTGGCCGGACCTATGACGGACCGCCCGAATCGGGCGGCCGCCGCGTCCGCCGCCGCCTCCGCCTCCCGCCAGCCGCGTTCCGGCTCGCCCAGGGTGAGCTGGCGGGGCGTCTCCTCCGTGGCGGCCAGCCCCTCCATCCGTACGCCGACCAGGCGGACCGGCTCAGCGGGGGCCAGGGCGGTCCAGAGCGCCCAGGACGTGTCGAACATCTCCCGTGCGGTGTCGGTGGGCACCGTGAGGGTGCGCGAGCGGCTGACCGTGCGGAAGTCGGCCAACCGAACCTTGAGCGACACCGTCCGCCCCACCTGCCCGGCCGCCCGCAGCCGGGCGCCCACCTTCTCGGCGAGGGCCAGCAGCGCCCGCCGGATCTCCACCGGGTCGGTCACGTCGACGTCGAAGGTCACCTCCGCGCCGATCGACTTCTCCACCTGTTCCGGGGAGACCCGGCGCGGATCCCGCCCCCAGGCAAGCTCGTGCAGGTGGGTCGCGGCGGCCTCGCCGACCGCCCGGCGGAGCAGGCCGAGCGGCGCCTCGGCCAGGGCGCCGACGGTGTGCAGGCCGAGCCGGCGCAGCGCCTCGGCGGAGCGCTCCCCCACCCCCCAGAGCGCGTCGACCGGCAGGGGGTGCAGGAACTCGAGCACCCGGGCGGCCGGCACCACGAGCAGGCCGTCGGGCTTGGCCCGGGTGGAGCCCAGCTTGGCCACGAACTTGCTCGGCGCCACCCCGACCGAGCAGGTCAGCTCCTGCTCCTCGGCGACCCGGCGGCGGATCAGCCGGGCGATCTCCGCGGGCGGGCCGAAGAGCCGGCGGGCGCCGACCACGTCGAGGAACGCCTCGTCCAGGGAGAGTGGCTCGACCAGCGGGGTGACGTCCCGGAAGATCCGCATGACGGCCCGGGAGGCCGCCGAGTACTGGGTGAAGTCCGGCGGGAGGTAGACCGCGTGCGGGCAGAGCGCGCGGGCCCGGGCGGTGGGCATGGCGCTGCGCACGCCGTACCGGCGGGCCTCGTAGCTGGCCGAGCTGACCACCCCGCGCGGCCCGACGCCCCCCACCACCACCGGCCGGCCGCGCAGCTCGGGGCGGCGGCGCACCTCGACCGAGGCGAAGAACGCGTCCATGTCGACGTGCAGGATCGGGCAGCCGGTGTCGTCGGCGTCCGGCCCGAAGCGCGGATCACCGCCCCGGGGCAACGACTGGCTGCGGCCCATCCCCGCAGGCTAGCCGCCGGGTCCGACAACCGGGCCGGTCAGCCCCGCACCACCAGCAGCGGGATGGTCATCTCGGCGGCGGTGTCGGCGCCGTGGTACGCGACCAGCCGGGACACCATCGGCTTCTCCGACCGGGTGGCCACCACGGCGTACGTGCCGCGGCAGACCACCACCACGTCGCCGATCCGGCCCAGGTGCTCCTCCGGCACCGGCCCGAACCAGCCGGTGGCCACCGCCTCGTCCCGGGTGGTCACCCGGGCGGCGTCGCCGAGCACCGCCGACCAGGCGGCCACCACGTCGGCCGTCGCGCCGGGCTCGACGTGCAGGTAGCGGACCCGGGGCTCGCCGGCGACCACCCGGACGCCGGCCCGCAGCCGGGGGTCGACGTCCAGGTCGATCCGGTGCCCGTCGGGCACGTTGAGCTGGCCGTGGTCGGCGGTGACCAGCAGCGCGGCGTCCGCCGGCAGCCCGTCGACCAGCCGGGCGAGCAGCCGGTCGATCTCGGCGGCGGCCAGTTGCCAGGGGCCGGAGTCGACGCCGCTGAGGTGCCCCTGCTGGTCCAGGTCGGGGTGGTAGCCGGAGACCAGGGTCGGCCCGCCGCCGGCCGCGAGGGCGGTGAGCATCCGCGCGGCGAGCGCGTCCACGCCCGTGGCGCCCCGGTAGTCGCCGCCGCGGTTGGCGGCCAGGGTGAGGCCGCTGCCGGCGTACTCGGGGCGGCTGACCACGGTCACCGCGACCCCGGCGGCACGGGCTCGCTCGTACCAGGTGGGGACGGGTTGCCAGCGCAGCGGCTCGGGGTCGCCCACCCACTCGATGTGGGAGAGCACCCGGTCGGTGCCGGGGACCCGGACCGTGAAGCCGAGCACCCCGTGCGCGCCGGAGGCGGTGCCGGTGCCGAGGCTGACCAGGCTGGTCGGGGTGGTCGACGGGAAGCCGGTGGTGAGCGGGGTCCCGACGGCGGCGGCCAGGCCGGCCAGCGTCGGGGCGTACGCAGCGGCGGTGGGGATCTGGTACCAGCCGAGGCCGTCGACCAGCAGCACGGCGATCCGGCGTACCCCGGCCAGCCGGGGCGCCAGGCCGAGCAGGTCGGCCGCGCCGGGCACGCCGAGCACCGCGCACGCGCTGGGCAGCACGTCGATGAGGCTGCCGCCGTCGTAGTGGGGCGCGACCGGGTCGAGCGGGCCCACCGCCGGGCCGGTCATGCCGGGCGGCGGGCGAACAGGTGCAGTTGGGCGGCGAGATCCCGGTACGGCGGCCGGGCCGCCAGGGCCCGTTCCAGCTCGACGAGGGCGGCCGGCTGACCGTCCGCCACGGCGGCGGGGAGCAGGTCGGCCAGGACGCGTACCCCGTGGATCTCCTCGACGGCGAGCCCGGCGGCGGTGAGCAGCGCGGTGGCGCCGTCGGCGTCGTACCGCCGGCGGAGCGTGTCGCGGGGACCGGCGCTGCCGGCCGGGTCGACGGCGAGCGTGGCCGCGACGTCGAGGTGGCCGCTCATCGCCCGGGTGAGCACGGCGGCGGCCCGGCCGGCGACCAGGACGCTGGCCGCGCCGCCGGGACGCAGCGCGGTGACCAGCGCGGCCACCACCGGGGCCGGGTCGTCGACCACCTCCAGCACGGAGTGGCAGAGCACCAGGTCGGCGGTGGCCGGTTCGACCAGCCCGGCGAGCGCGTCGCCGTCGCCCTGCACCGCGCGTACCCGGTCGGCGACGCCGGCCTCGGCGGCCCGGCGGGTCAACGCGGCGAGCGCGTCGGGACTGGCGTCGACCACGGTGACCCGGTGGCCGGCCTCGGCGAGCGGGACGGCGAAGCCGCCGGTCCCGCCGCCGACATCGAGCACGGTGAGCTGCTCGCCGGCCCGCCGGTCCAGCTCGGCCCGGAGCACCGCCCAGATCACGGCGGTACGGGGGGTCAGGGTTCGGGTCTGCTCCACCCCGCCGAGCCTAGTCACCCGCGCCAGCGGGGTCAGGACTCGCCGCCTCCGGCGGGGTCCTCCTCGGCGCGCGAGCGGTGGGCGTTGGCCACCGGCCCGTCGGTCACCGGGTACTCGTGGACCTCGGTGTCGTGCGCCGGGACCCAGTCGGCACCGAGCCGGGTCCGTCGGGCGTTGGCGACGCCACGGTGGGTGTTGCTCCCCGTCATGGTTTTCCACCTTTCCTGCGTGGGCGACTCTGCCCACGCCGGCGGACCGTATCTCCGGCCCGTCGGTCGGTGAAACGGAGATGTGGCCGACGCCATGCCCGCCGGCGGCCCGGTGTGGCGAAGATCTCCGCCCGGTAGGCCTGTTGCCGGCGCACCGCCGGCCGGACCAGGCTGACCCGGTGGTCGTCCTGCTCGCCGCCTTCGGCATCGTGCTGCTCGGCGCCCTCGCGCAGGCGGTCAGCGGCTTCGGCTACGCGCTGGTGACGGTCCCGCTGCTCGCCGCCACGCTGGACCCGCGCAGCGCCGTCGTGCTCTCCGGGCTGACCAGCGTGGGGGCGACCCTGATCGCCGCGGTACGCGAGCGCGCCCACGCCCGCTGGCGGGTGGCGCTGGCGCTCATCGGGACCGGCCTGCTCGGGCTGCCGATCGGCCTGCTGGTGCTCGCGTACGCCCCGGAGCGGCTGCTCCGCGCGGTGATCGCGGTGGTGGTGCTCGGCTGCGTCGCGCTCGTCTGGTCGGGTGCCCGGATCCGTACCGGCCGGATCGGGCTCGGCGTGGTCGGCGTGCTGGTGGGCGCGCTCACCGCCGCCACCGGCACCAACGGGCCGCCGCTGGTCGCCGCCTTCCACTCGCTCGGCTACGACCCGCGCACCTTCCGGGCGACCGTCGCGGCGACCTTCGCCGGCACCGGCCTGATGGGGCTGGCCGGGTTCGCCGCGACCGGCCAACTGCACGCCGACGTGGTCCGCACGGCCCTGGTCGCGCTGCCCGCCGTGCCGCTGGGCTGGTGGCTGGGCAACCGGCTGTTCCACCGGCTCGACCCGGTGGTGTTCCGGCGGATCGTGCTGGTCGGGCTGCTCGGCAGCGCCGGCGTGGCGCTGGCCGGCCTGGCCGGGTGACGCCCGCCGCTCGCCGGCCCGGGCCGTGACGCCCGGCGCCGCTCGTCGGCCCCGGGCCGCGGGTGGCGGCGGCGGTCAGCGGAAGTCGCGGGACGCCGGGGTGACCGGCGGGTCGATCGCGTCCAGCCGGTCGGCGGTGAGGCTGGTGACCCCCTCGTGCCGCTGCAACCGCCCCCGCACCACCAGGGCCGCGCTGGTCCGGGCCACCCGCCGGTAGCGCTGCCACAACCCCGGCGAACAGGTGACGTTGAGCATCCCGGTCTCGTCCTCGAGGTTGAGGAAGGTGACCCCGCCCGCGGTCGCCGGCCGCTGCCGGTGGGTGACGATCCCACCGACCCGGATCCGCTGCCCGGGCTCCACCCGGCCGAGCCGGGCGATCGGCACCGCGCCGAGGTCGTCCAGCCGGTCGCGGATGAACCGGGCCGGGTGGCTCTCCGGGGACAGGCCGGTGGCCCAGACGTCGGCCACCAGGCGGTCCACCGCCTCCATCCCGGGCAGGGTGGGCGGAGCCGCGCCGGTCACCGTGCCCGGCAGCCGGCCCGGCCGGTCCTGCGCCGCCGCGCCGGCGGCCCAGAGAGCCTGCCGCCGGGTCAGCCCGAAACAGGCGAAGGCGTCCGCGGTGGCCAGCGCCTCCAGCTGCGCGGCGGTCAGGCCGACCCGGCGGGCCAGGTCCGGCATGTCCCGGTACGGCCCGTTGGCCGTCCGCTCCGCCTCGATCCGCTCGGCCACCTCGTCACCGAGGCTGCGTACGCCGCCCAGGCCGAGCCGGACCGCCGGGCCGCCCAGCCCCCAGGCGTGCGGCGGCTCCCCCGGCCGGCTCCCCCACCGGGTCTCCGGCGTGGACTCCAGGACCGCCTTGGCGCCGCTGGCGTTGATGTCGGGGCGGCGTACCTCGACGCCGTGCCGGCGGGCGTCGTCGACCAGGGTCTGCGGCGAGTAGAAGCCCATCGGCTGGGCGTTGAGCAGCGCGGCCAGGAACGGGCCCGGGTGGTAGCGCTTGAGCCAGGAGCTGGCGTACACCAGGTAGGCGAAGCTCATCGCGTGGCTCTCCGGGAAGCCGTAGCTGGCGAAGGCGGTGAGCTTGCGGTAGACATCGTCGGCCAACTCCCCCGTGATGCCCCGCTCGGCCATTCCGGCATACAGCCGGTCGGCGATCTGCGCCATCCGCTCCACCGAGCGCTTCGCCCCCATCGCCCGGCGCAGCTGGTCCGCCTCGGCCGCGTCGAAGCCGGCCAGGTCGATGGCGAGCTGCATGAGCTGCTCCTGGAACAGCGGCACGCCGAGGGTCTTCTCCAGGGCGTTGCGCATCAACGGGTGCGGGAAGGTGACCGGCTCCTGGCCGTTCTTGCGCCGGATGTACGGGTGCACCGAGCCGCCCTGGATCGGGCCGGGCCGGATCAGCGCCACCTCCACCACCAGGTCGTAGAACTCCCGGGGCTTGAGCCGGGGCAGGGTGGCCATCTGGGCGCGGCTCTCCACCTGGAACACCCCGACCGAGTCGGCCCGGCAGAGCATGTCGTAGACCTCGGGGTCGTCCAGCGTCATGTCGCCCAGGTCCAGGCTCATGCCGATCATGTCGTAGCCGTAGTGCAGCGCGGAGAGCATGCCGAGGCCGAGCAGGTCGAACTTGACCAGGCTGACGGCGGCGCAGTCGTCCTTGTCCCACTGGAGGACGCTGCGGCCGGGCATCCGCCCCCACTCCACCGGGCAGACCTCGATCACCGGCCGGTCGCAGATCACCATGCCACCGGAGTGGATGCCCAGGTGCCGGGGGAACGTCTGCAGCTCGTTGGCGTACGCGACGACCTCCTCGGGGATGTCCTCGACGTCCACCGAGGCGACCGACCCCCAGCGGTCGATCTGCTTGCTCCAGGCGTCCTGCTGCCCGGGCGAGAAGCCGAACGCCTTGGCCACGTCCCGCACCGCCGACCGGGGCCGGTACGAGATGACGTTGGCGACCTGGGCGGTGTGCTCCCGGCCGTACCGGGCGTAGACGTGCTGGATCACCTCCTCCCGGCGGTCGGACTCGATGTCCACGTCGATGTCGGGCGGGCCGTCGCGTTCCGGGGCGAGGAAGCGCTCGAAGAGCAGCCGGTGCCGGACCGCGTCCACGTTGGTGATCCGCAGCGCGTAGCAGACCGCCGAGTTGGCCGCCGAGCCCCGGCCCTGGCAGTAGATGTCCTTTTCCCGGCAGAAGGTGACGATGTCGTAGACCACCAGGAAGTAGCCGGGGAAGCCAAGGTCGTCGATCATCCGCAGCTCGTGTTCCAGCTGCGCGTACGCGTCGGGGTGCGCCTCGGGCGGCCCGTAGCGTTCCCGGGCGCCGACCATGGTGAGGTGCCGCAGCCAGCTCATCTCGGTGTGCCCGGGCGGCACCGGGTACGCCGGCAGCTTCGGCGCGACCAGTTGCAGGTCGAAGGCGAGTTCCGCGCCGAACTCGGCGGCCCGGGCCACCGCCCCCGGGTACGCGGCGAACCGCGCCGCCATCTCCGCGCCGCTGCGCAGGTGGGCGGTGGCGGCGGCGGGCAGCCAGCCGTCGATCTCGTCCAGGCTGCGCCGGGCGCGTACGGCCGCCAGGGTGGTGGCCAGCCGGCGCCGCCCCGGGGTGGCGTAGTGCACGTTGTTGGTGGCCACCGTGGGCAGTCCCGCCGCGGCGGCCAGCTCGGCCAGGGCGTCGTTGCGGTCGGCGTCGACCGGGTGCCCGTGGTCGGTCAGCTCCACCGCCACCGTCTCCGGGCCGAAGAGCTGGGTGAGCCGGTCCAGCTCCCGGGCGGCCGCGTCGACGCCCTCGGTGAGCAGGGCGGCGGGCACGTGCCCCTTGCGGCAGCCGGTGAGCACCAGCACGTGGTCGCGCAGCTCGGCCGCGACCTCCTCCAGCTCGCCGTAGACCGGGCGGCCCTTCTCGCCGCCGCGCAGCTGGGCTCGGGAGATGGTGGCGGCGAGCCGGGCGTACCCCTCGTGGCCGTGGGCGAGCACCAGCAGGTGCCGGCCGAGCGGGTCGGGCTCGCCGTTCTGCGGGCCGGGCAGCCCGAGGGAGAGCTCGGCGCCGAAGACCGTCGGCAGGTGCAGCGCGCGGGCCGCCTCGGCGAAGCGCACCACGCCGTAGAAGCCGTCGTGGTCGGTGACGGCGAGCGCGGTGAGCCCCAGCCGGGCGGCCTCCTCGGCCAGCTCCGCGGGGTGGCTGGCGCCGTCGAGGAAGCTGAAGTTGGAGTGCGCGTGCAGCTCCGCGTAGGGCACCGCGTCGTCCGGCCGGGGCAGCTCGGGGGCCTCGTACTGCTGCCGCTTGCGGCTCCACGCCGGGGAGTCGCCCCCGTCGGCGTCGACCGCGAGGGGATCCACCACGTGCAGGTGCCGCTCGCCCCGGTGCCCCCGGGACCGCCCGCCACCGGGCCGCCCGGAGAGCACCTGCTCCAGCTCGGACCAGGGCATGTTCGGGTTGTGGAAGCTCACCGCCCCACCCCGCGTCCAGGGGGTGCTGAGATCCTGGAAGGTTCCGGCCCTTGGCGGGGCCCGAATCTTCCGAGGTCTTTCGCGCCGGCCGTGCCGACCGGACGGCAGATGACTGGCGGTCGCCTACGCGTCCGCCCGGGCACGGTCGTGCGCCGCTCAGTCATAGATCGCCTCCACCAGCCACTGGCCGCCCTCGACCGCGAGCAGCAGGGCGGCGCCGTCGGCCAGGCAGACCTGGAACCGGGCCCGGCGGCGCGCCTCGGCCGGCGCCCACCAGCGCTCGTCCACCGGCCACGGACCGGCCCAGCCGACGATCTCGGCCGGTCGACCGGTGCCGACGACCAGCCGGGCCGGCGCGGCGCTCACCGCCAGCCGGGCGCTGACCACGACCGGCTCCCCGGCGGCGTCGTGCACGGTGGCGAGGAGCGGGGTGGGCAGCACCACGGCCGGCGCGGGCGGCGGCAACCGCCCCGGCCACGGCGGGTCGGCCGCCACCCCACCGGACCGCCCCCCGCCCGCCCGCGCCGTGCCGCCCGCCCGAGTCACCCCACCGGGCCCCGCCACCGGTGATCCATTCGCGGTGCGGCGAGTCGCGCCTTCCGGGGCGGGGGATGCCGCGGTCTGCGCCCATCCCGGATGGATCGAGGGCTGGCCGCCGGGCCCGGCCGGCCCCGGGCCGTCTGGCAGGGCCGGCTCACCCGTCGAGGTCGGGCCGGCCGGCAGGGGCGGCGGGCCGGGGCGGGCCGGCCGGCGTTCGTCGCCCCACGGGACCAGGCGTACCTGGTCGGCCGGGGAGCGCCCGCCGCCGAGCACGGCGGTGACCACCGCCTCGGGGCCGAGGATGCCCTGCACCCGGCTCAGCGCGCGGTGCGCCCGCTCCCGCTCCTCGCCGGTCTCGCCCCACAGCCCGGGTTGCAGGCCGGCCTGGGCGAGCACCCCGTCCGGCACCAGCCGCAGCCGGATGATCCCGGCGGTGGGGCGGGTCGGGCGGGCGCCGCCCCGGCCGTTGCTGCCGGAGAGCCAGCCGTCCAACTGCCAGCGGACCCGGTCGGCGATGGCCGCGGCGGTGAGCAGGCCGTCGTGCCGCCAGACCCGGTGCAGCTCCTGACCGTGCGCGGTGACCGCCTCGATGCCGAGCCGGGTGCAGGCCAAGCCGTAGCCGGCGAGCCGCTCGTGCAGCTGCTCGGCCAGCATCCGGGCCGCGAACGCCGCGGCGTCGACCCGGTCGAGCGGCTCGTCGTAGTCGGCGGTGACGGTCAGGTCGGCCGGCGGCTGCCGGACCGCGAGCGGCCGGTGGTCCCGCCCCGCGGCGAGGCGGTGGGCCAGCGCCCCGTCGAACCCGAACCGGGCCAGCACGTCACCGGCGGGCAGGGCGGCGAAGTCGCCGAGGGTGCGTACCCCCAACCGGCGCAGCAGGTCGGTCAGGGCGGGCCGGCCGAGCGCCTCGACGGGCAGCGCGGCCAGGAACTCGGGGCTCCCCCCGGGCGGCACGATCCGCCCGTCCCGGGCGGCCAGCCCGGCGGCGAAGACCCCGTCGGCGATGCCGACCTGACTCTCCACCGCGCAGCTCTGGGCGACGTGCTCGACGATCCGCTCGGCCGCCGCCTCCTCGCCGCCGAGGTATCGGCTCGGACCCCGGGCGGCCAGCGCGCAGGCTCCGGGGCGGAGCACCTCCACGCCGGCGGCCACTTCCTCGACGGCGGCCACCACCGGCTCGAACGCCCGGGCGTCCCGGCCGGGGTCGTGGTCGACGACGGTGAGCTGCGGGCAGCGCCCCTGCGCCTCCCGTCGGCGCAGCCCACGGCGTACGCCCTCGGCGCGGGCCCGCTCGGAGCAGGCGACCACCCGGTTGGCGTGCAGCACCACGACCGGGTCGGTGGCGGGCACCCCGTCGACGATCTCGGCGGCGAGGACCGGCCAGTCCGGGCACCAGAGCAGCAGGGTCCGCACCGGCGCACCGCTCATGCCGGCCCGACCACGGTGAGCGCGCCGCGGCGGGACCGGGCGGCGACAGCGGACCCGGCGGCCGGCGCCACCACCCGAAGCCGCCCGGCGCCCGGCCCGGTGGCCACAGCGGCGGGCGACGGGGTGGAAGCGGGCCGCGCGGCGACGCCGGCCCCGGCCGACCGGGGGATGACCCGGGTCAGCTCGTCGCCGGGCAGCCAGACCTTGATCTCCTTGGGTCGGGCGGCGGCGCCCCGCCCGCGCGCCGAGACGGTCACCTCCCGGCGGCGCAGCCGGCCCCGGCCCGCCCCGAGCCCCTCCCAGACGCCGCGCACCACCTGGAGCGTGACGTCCGCGCCGTCCCACCGGCCGTACGGGACGAGCACGCTGCCGCGCTGCCGGGCCCGGGCGGCCAGCCGGTTGGCGACGGAGGCGGAGACCGTGGTCGGCACGGCGGTGACCACCACGTCCACCCCGTCGATGAGCGCGGCGACCACGGTGGGCCACTCGGGGCCGGGGTTCGGCACCAGGGCGAGCCGGTCCAGGGCGATCCCGGCCTCGGCCGCCGCGCCGGCCCCGAAGGTGGGCACCCCGACCACGGCGCACCACGAGCCGGCCCGGGACGCCTCGGCGAGCAGGGCGAGGATCAGCGACGTCCCGCCACTGCGCCGGGGCTGCCCGACGCCGACCGCGATGGTGCTGCCGCGCCGCAGCCCGCGGTGGGGCAGCAGCCCGGTCAGCTCGCGCCGGACGGGCAGCACCCGGTGGCCGCCCGCCGGGTCCGGCGCGCTCGCCGGACGCACCAGCTCGGCCAGTGCGGCGGAACCGACCACCATGCGGCCCGCCATCGGACTACCCCCCGTCGTGTCGCGCGGGGTTCGTCCCCCGTCAGGTGCTGGGTGTGCTGAGTGCTGGATCAGGACAGTGCGCCGGGTGACGCGCAGCGGCGTCCGGCCACCACCCGGGGTCCCGCCGGTGGCGGTGGCCGGACGCCACGACTCAGGCCGCGAGGCCGTCGATCGCCGGCTGGTGGGCCAGGCCGAGCGCGGTCTCCACCACGGCCACGAACTGTTCGGCGGCGCGGAGCAGGTCGTCGGCCTCCCGGGCGGTGACCACCCGCGGGATGCCGGCCTCGGCGGCGGCCCGTTTGCCGGCGCCGGCGGCGAAGTAGGCGGCCCACTCGTCGAGCTCGGGGGCGACGCCGGCGAGCAGCACCCAGACGCTGGTGATCCGGTTGCGCCGAGTGGGTGCGGGGCGGGCGCGGGCGGCGAGCAGGGCGGCGGCGGCGCGCAGCGCCGCGAGGTGGGCACCGGCGTACCGGAGGCCGTCGGGGCGGGTCCGGGCGGCCTCGGCCAGCCCCTGGCGGGCCACCACGAGCAGCTGGGCGGGGGTGCGGTGCGGCAGCACGTGCGCGGGCACCGTCGGCGCCTGGGCCGGACTGGTCGGCATGGTCTCTCCTCCGCGTGGGCCGGGGCGGGCGGGCCGCGCGACGGATCGGATCCGCCGGCGGGGACGCCCGGAGCGGTGGTGCGGAGGAAGACGCACCGGTGTGGGAGCCGGCCGGGTGTGGACGCTTCCCCACACCACACCCGGCCGGCGTACCGGCGGGTTCGTCGCCCGCCGCCCGGGGGTCGTGGGCGGCGGGCGACGATCCTGCCTGACGGGTCCGGACTCGCGACTGTCCGGAGCCCCGGTGCGGTCCGCGGAACCGCACCTCCCGGGAGCCGGAGCCGCGAAACACCGCTCCCGGGCGTTGGAACGAGCGTACGACCGAATCGAACACTCGTTCTAACTACCCCGACAGTACACCTCCCCACCGACGAAAATGCAACGTGTGACGCGCCGGCGGCGCCGACCCACCCCCGGACCGGCGCGCCACCGGGACACGCCGGAGAACGGTTCGGATTCTCAGCCGGGGCACAGCATCGGCAAAGGGGGCACAGAGTTCCCCGGCCCAGGGTTGACGTCATGAACGTCAGCCGTACCGAAGAGACCCTCCGGTGACCGCCGCCGTGGCCGACCGGCGGGCCGTACGCCCCGCCCTGCCGGCGGCCCCCGCCTGGTGGGCCGATGTCGCCGGCAGCGCCGCGGTGCTCAGCCTGCTGGTCGTCACCGCCCTGTGGACCGCCGACCGCGGGGTGCAGGAGCTGGTGGGCGGCGTCGCCACCGGGCTCACCTCGCTCGGCCGCCTCGCCGGCCTGGTCAGCGCCGACCTGATGCTCATCCAGGTGGTGCTGATGGCCCGGGTGCCGCTGATCGAGCGGAGCTTCGGCCAGGACCGGATCGCCCGCTGGCACCGGCTCGCCGGCTTCACCTCCTTCCACCTCCTCCTCGCCCACGTGGTGCTGACCGTCCTCGGGTACGCCGGCACCGCCCGGCAGGGCGTGCTCGCCGAGACCTGGGACCTGGTCGTCACGTACCCGGGGATGCTGCTGGCCACGGCGGCGCTGGCCCTGCTCGTGCTGGTGGTGGTGACCTCGGTCCGGGCGGCGCGCCGCCGGCTGCGCTACGAGTCCTGGCACCTGCTGCACCTGTACGCGTACCTGGGCGTCGCGCTGGCGCTGCCGCACCAGCTCTGGACCGGCGCCGACTTCCTGGCCTCGGCGACGGCCCGCGCCTACTGGTGGACCGTCTACCTGCTGGCGCTGTCCAGCGTGCTGGTCTACCGGCTCGGGCTGCCCGCCTGGCGGTCGCTGCGGCACCGGATCGAGGTGGCCGCGGTGGTCCCCGAGGCGCCCGGGATCACCTCGGTCTGGCTGCGCGGGCGCGACCTGCACCGGCTGCCCGCCCGGGCCGGGCAGTTCCTCCTCTGGCGGTTCCTGGACGGCCCCGGCTGGTCCCGGGCGCACCCGTACTCGCTGTCGGCGCCGCCGACCGGGGGCCTGATGCGGATCACGGTCAAGGACCTCGGCGACGACAGCGCCCGGGTGGCCACCCTGCGCCCCGGCACCAGGGTGCTGGTCGAGGGGCCGTACGGGCGGCTGACCGGGGAGCACTGGCGGGGCGGCGGGATCACCATGCTGGCCTGCGGGGTCGGGATCACCCCGCTGCTGGCGCTGCTCTGGGAGCTGCCGTACGCCCCCGGCGAGGCGGTCCTGCTCTACCGCGCGCGTACCCCCGACGACCTGGCCTTCCGGGCGGAGCTGGACCGGCTCGCCGCGGAGCGCGGGCTGGTCGTGCACTACCTGGTCGGTCCCCGGGCGACGCGCCCGGCCTGGCTGCCGGCGTACGCCGAGGGGATGTCCGACGCGGAGGCCCTGCGCCGGCTCTCCCCCGGCGTCGCCGCCCACGACGTCTTCCTCTGCGGACCGGACGGCTGGGTCGACGCGGCCCGCGCCGCCGTCCGCGCGGCCGGGGTGCCCGACGCGCACACCCATCACGAACGCTTCGCCTGGTGACAGGCGCGAAAGGAGGATCCGTGCGACGGATCACCATCTGGCTGCTCTCCACGGTGGCCGCGCTGGTCCTGCTGTTCAGCTACAAGACCAGCACCATGGGCGCGGGTGGGGAGAGCAGCGCGATCGCCTCCGGCTCCGACGGCGGGGCGGGCAGTTCGTGGAGCGCGACCGACGACGGCGCCGGCACGGACTCCGGCTCGTCCGGCTCATCCGGCTCGTCGGGCTCGTCGGGCTCGTCGAGCGGCAGCGGCACGGCCACCGGGTCGGTGGCGCAGACCCGGTGGGGGCCGGTGCAGGTGCGGATCACCGTCTCGAACGGGAGGATCACCGACGTCACCACCCTGCAGGTGCCCGACAACAACCACCGGGACCAGGAGATCAACGACTACGCCGTGCCGATCCTGCGCCAGGAGGCCCTGGCCGCGCAGAGCGCCCAGATCGACACCGTCTCCGGCGCCACCGTCACCAGCGACGGCTACCGGGAATCGCTGCAGTCCGCGATCGACGCGGCACACCTGAGGTGAGGACGCGATGGGACCTGACCAGGGAACTCGACCGGCGCGCCTGGGTGGAGCAGGTGATGGGGCTGCCGGTCAGTGTGCACCTGCGCGGGCCCGAGGTGCACGCCGACGTGGTGGCGGAGCGGGTGGGGCGGGTCTTCGCCGAGCTGCGCGGGATGGACGCGGTGTTCAGCACGTACCGGCCGGACAGCGTGCTGGGCCGGCTCGGCGGCGCGCTGCCCGACCCGGCCACCGTCGACCCGGTGGTGCGCGAGGTGGTGCGGCGCTGCGCGGAGGCCCGCGCGCGGACCGGCGGGTGGTTCGACGCGCGGCGTCTGCCGCTGCCCGGCGGCGGCCTCGGCTTCGACCCGTCCGGCCTGGTGAAGGGGTGGGCGGTGGAGCGGGCCGCGCGGCACCTCGCCGACCTGCCCGGGCACGACCTCTGCCTCAACGCCGGCGGGGACGTGCTGCTGCGTACCGCGCCGGGCCGGCCGGCCTGGCGGGTCGGGATCGAGGACCCCGACCGCCCCGAGCGGATGCTCGACGTCGTCGAGCAGGCGCACGGCGCCGTCGCCACCTCGGGCACCGCGCGGCGCGGCGCGCACATCACCGACCCGCGGTCCGGCCGGCCGGCCGAGGCCGTCCGGTCGGTCACCGTGGTCGGCCCCGAGCTGCTCTGGGCCGACGTGTACGCGACCGCGGCCGTCGCCCGCGGCGCGGACGCGCTGGACTGGCTGGCCACCCTGGACGGGTACGCGGCGCTGCTGGTGGACGCCGCCGGCCGGGTCCGGGCCACCCCGGACTGGCCCGGCTCCCGGCCGGCGGGTCAGACCCGCGCCGCGTAGTCGGGCAGATCGGCCTCGGTGGCCAGCGACCCGGTGCCGCGCACCAGCATCGACTGGACCGGGCGGGCGGCCAGCAGCCGGTCGCGCAGCCACAGGCCCCACCCGCTGGCCGGGGCCAGGAAGTGGCCGGGGTTGGCGCCGCGCTGCCAGCGGGCGGCGTACCCGCGCATCCGCCGCTCGTACGCGGGCAGCGCGACCCGGTGGTCGCCGCCGGCCAGGGCCAGCTCGCCGGCGAGCACGTACGCCCCGACGATCCCGGTGCCGACGCCCATCCCGCCGAGCGTGACGCCCCACGCCGCGTCCCCGAGCAGCACGCTCCGGCCGGTGTGCCAGCGGGGCACCCGGACCTTGGCGATCGCGTCGAAGTAGAGCTCCGGCGCGTCCCGCAGGCCGGCCAGCAGCCGGGGCACGTGCCAGCCCAGCCCGGCGAAGGCGTCGGCGATCAGCGCCTTCTGCCGCTCGGGGTCGAGCCGGTCGTGGTCCTGCCGGGGCCCGGCGAAGACCACCAGGGCGGTGGCCCGGTCGGGGTCGCGCGGGTCGGCGGAGACGCTGGCCATCCGGCCGGGCACGTTGTACTGCCGGGGGACGGCGTCCGCCCCCAGGTCGTTCGGCAGGTCCCAGCCGGCCAGCTGGTAGCCGAGGTGGGTCACGTACGCCGACTCCGGGCCGAGGGCCAGCCGGCGCACCCCGGAGTGCATGCCGTCCGCGCCCACCACCAGGTCGACGGTGCGGGAGGCGCCCCGGGCGAAGTCGACGTGCACCCCGTCGGCGGCGTCGGTGAGCGCGGTGATCCGGTCGCCGAACCGGTACTCCACCCGGTCGGCGCCGTGCTCGTACAGGATCCGGGACAGGTCCCGGCGGCGGACCTCCAGCTCGCCGCCGGCGAACTCGGCCGGCAGCCGGAAGATCTCCCGGCCGTGCTCGTCGACCCGGCTCATCGCGCCGGCGTGGGTCTGCACCGCGCGCAGCTCGTCGAGCACCCCCATGGCGGCGAGCACGCCGAGGTGGGTCGGCCCGCGGAAGTCGACCGCGAAGCCGCTGGTCCGCAGCGCCGGGGCGGCCTCGACGACGGTGACCTCGGCCCCGTGCCGGGACAGCCACCAGGCCACCGCGGGACCGGCCACCCCGGCGCCGGAGACGAGCACGCGGAAGCCGCGCAGTGCAGAGGACATGATCTTCTCCCCCAGGATCGAAACTGTGTCCGTCGGATACAGAGTATCGTAGACACAGTTTTGAGCCGTGGACAAGAGAGGGTGCGCGTGGAGACCGGTGGCGTGGACGAAGGACGGCTCTACGAGCTGCTGTGGGGCACGCCCAGCGGCCCCCGCCGGGGCCCCCGCCCCACCCTCACCCTCGACGCGATCGCCCGGGCCGGCATCGCCATCGCCGACGCCGACGGGCTCGAGGGGCTGACCATGCAGCGGGTCGCCGAGTCGCTGGCCGTCACCAAGATGGCCCTCTACCGGTACGTGCCCGGCAAGGCGGAGCTGGTCGCCCTGATGCTGGAGACGGCGATGGGCGAGCCGCCCCCACCCCGGGCGGGCGCGGACTGGCGCGGCCAGCTCGACGACTGGACCCGGCAGATGTTCGACCGGTTCCGCCGCCACCCGTGGGCGCACGCCGCCACCATCGCCCCCCGGGTGCCCGGCCCGCACGAGCTGGCCTGGCTGGAACGGGTGGTCGCCGCCCTCGCCGGCACCGGGCTGACCGGTGGCGAGCAGATGGACGTCGCGGTGCTCCTGATCGGACACGCCCGCAACCTGGCCCAGCACTCGGCGGCCGGCACCGCGCCGGCGCAGGGCCGCGAGGCCGGGCTCGCCACGCTGCTGCGCGGCCGGGAGGACCGCTTCCCGGCGCTGGACGTCGCGCTCCGCTCCGCCGCCGCCGAGGCCGCCGGCGACCAGGCCCTCGACTTCGGCCTGGCCCGCATCCTCGACGGCATCCAGGCCCTCATCACCACCCGCCGCCCCACCTGACCGCCCCGGGCCGCCGCCCCAGGGGCCGCTGTCCCAGGGGCCTGTTTCCCGGAAAGAGTGGCCATCCACGTGGGAATGGCCGCTCTTTCCGGGAATCAGTGCGGATCTTGAGTGTGCGGCGGGACACGGCGTGGGCGGGTGGGGCGCGTCGGGAGGCGGTGGGGAGAATGGGGGCATGCAGCCACACCCGAACGTGCAGGCGGTGCAACAGGCGCTCGACGACGCGGGCGCGCGGGACGGTTCCGGCGGGGCGAGCCAGGTCCGCCTGCTGCCCGCGGCGGTGCACACCGCCGCGGCGGCGGCCGAGGCGCTCGGCGTCGGGGTCGGCGCCATCGCCAACTCGCTCATCTTCGACGCCGACGACGCGCCGCTGCTGGTGCTCACCTCCGGCGCGCACCGGGTGGACACCGCCGGGCTGGCCGCGTCCATCGGGGTCACCCGGCTGCGCCGGGCCACCCCGGAGTTCGTCCGGCAGCACACCGGGCAGGTGATCGGCGGGGTCGCCCCGGTCGGCCACCCCCGGCCGCTGCGCACCCTGGTGGACACCGCCCTGGCCGGGTACGGCGAGGTGTGGGCGGCCGGCGGCGTGCCCCAGGCGGTCTTCCCCACCACGTACGCGGAGCTGCTGCGGATCACCTCCGGCACCCCGGCCGAGGTGGCGTGACCGCCGTCCCCGAGCTGGTCACGCTGCACGTGTGGCGGATCCCCCGGCCGGCGGTGCCCGGCGCGCTGGGGCGGATGGCGGTGCACCCGGCGCGGCTGCGCCGCCTCCCCGGGGTCCGGTTCGCCAAGCTGCTCGGCACCGGGACCGGCACCGGCTTCGGCCCGGGCGACGCCGACCCGACCCGCTGGGCCGCCCTGGTGGTGTGGGACTCCCCCGCCGCCGCGGCCGGCTTCGACGCCTCGCCGGTCGGCCGCTCCTGGGCCCGGGCCGCTCGCGCCGCGGTCCGGGTGGACCTGCGCCCGCTGACCGTCCGGGGCGAGTGGTCCGGCCGGCGGCCGTTCGGCGAGCCGTCCGGCGGCCCGGTCGACGGGCCGGTGCTGGCGCTGACCCGGGCCCGGCTGCGGCCCCGCCGGGCGGTCACCTTCTGGCGGGCGGTCCCGCCGGTCGCCGCGGCCCTGCACGCCGCGCCCGGGCTGCTCGCCCGGTTCGGCGTCGGCGAGGCCCCGCTCGGCTGGCAGGGCACGGTGAGTCTGTGGCGGGACCCGGCGGACCTCGTCGCGTTCGCGTACCGTCACCCGGAGCACCGTGCCGCGATCACCCGCACCCCCACCGAGGGGTGGTACGCAGAGGAGCTGTTCGCCCGGTTCGCGGTACGTGACGTGGTCGGCGACCGGACGGTGCTGGGCTGGGCCGAGGGCGGCCCGGCAACGGTGAGAGGACACGCATGAGGTTGGTCCGCTGGACGCCGGACGATCTGGTCCGGCGGCTGGACGACGTGGTGGCCGTCTACGGCGAGGCGATGGGCTACCGCGCCGACCTGCTGGAGGCGCGGCGCGGCTACATCGCCACCCACGTCCGCCGGCCCGGCTTCCGCGCCGTCGCCAGCCTCACCACCGAAGGGCACCTGGCCGGCTTCGGGTACGGCTACCTCGGCGCCGCCGGCCAGTGGTGGCACGACCAGGTGCACCGGGCGCTGGACACGCACGCCCGGCAGCGCTGGCTGACCCACTGCTTCGAGGTGGTGGAACTGCACGTCCGGCCGCCCGCGCAGGGGCACGGCCTCGGCGCCGGCCAGCTGCGCGCCCTGCTCACCATGGCGGAGGGGACCACCACCCTGCTCTCCACCCCCGAGGCGGACGAGCAGAAGTCCCGGGCCTGGCGGCTCTACCGCCGGTTCGGCTTCGTCGACATCCTGCGGCACTTCCACTTCCCCGGCGACGAGCGGCCGTTCGGGGTGCTCGGCCGGGACCTGCCGCTGCCCCCGCCCGGCCCCGTACCGGCCACGTCGTGATCCGGCGCCGGCTGCCCTGGGCGCTGCTGGCCGTCCTCGTCCTCGCCCAGGTCGGCTACCCGCTCACCGCCGACGCCGCGCGGGCCGGGCTGACCGTGGCCACCGTCCTGCTCGGTTGGCTGCTCTCCGTCGGGCACGCCCTGCTCAGCCGGGGTACGCGTACCGCGCTGGCGCTGGTCGCGGTGGCCACCGGCGGCGGCTTCGCGATCGAGGCGCTCGGGGTGGCCACCGGCTTCCCGTTCGGCGGCTACGACTACTCCGGCGAGCTGGGCCCGAAACTCGCCGGGGTGCCGCTGGTCATCCCCCTCGCGTGGACCTGGATGGCCTGGCCGGCCTGGCTCGCCGCGGTCCGGCTCACCGAGCCCGCCCCCGGGCCGGCCGGGGAGCGGCCGGCGCGCGGGTGGGTGGGCCGGGTCGGCCGGATCGCGCTCGCGGCGGTCGGGCTGGCCGCCTGGGACCTCTTCCTCGACCCGCAGATGGTGGCCGAGGGCTACTGGGTCTGGCGGGACCCCACCCCGGCGCTGCCCGGCCTGCCCGGCGTCCCGGCCGGCAACTACCTGGGCTGGCTGCTCTTCGCGGTGCTGCTGATGGCCGCGCTGCGCCCGCTCGCCGGGCCGGCCGTCGACCGCGCCGACGCGGGGGACGCGCCGATGTTCGCGCTCTACCTGTGGACGTACGCCGCCAGCGTGCTGGCGCACGCGGTCTTCCTCCGGCTGCCCGCCTCGGCGCTCTGGGGGGCGGCCGGCATGGCGGTGGCCGCCCTGCCGCTGGCCGGGGCGCTGCTGCGGGCCCGGCGCGCCGGTGGCCCGCCCCGGGCGGTGGCGCCGGTGGCCCGGCCGGGCGTCGACACCCCGGCATGAGCGGGCGAACAGGCCGGCCCGGTGCGCCGGCGCCCCGGCGCGTCGCCGGTCCCACGGCGACGGCGACGGCGACGGCATGAGCGTCGTCCTCGCCCTGGCCGTCGCGGTCGCCGCGCTCACCGCGCACACGCTGGTCAACGCCACCCGCTGGCTGCGCCGCCCCGCCGCCGGCCCGGTCGAGGTGACCGAGGCGGTGGCGGTGCTGCTGCCGCTGCGTGACGAGGCCACCCGGGTGACGCCCTGCCTGCGCGCGCTGCTCGCCCAGCGGGGCGTACCCGACCTGCGGATCGTGGTGCTCGACGACGGCTCGACCGACGGCACCGCCGAGGTGGTCCGCGCGGTGGCCGGCGACGACCCTCGGGTCACCCTGCTCACCGGGGTCGCCCCGCCGCCGGGCTGGCTGGGCAAGCCGCACGCCTGCTGGCAGCTGGCCAGCCGGGCCGACCCGGCCGCCACCGTGCTCGCCTTCGTCGACGCCGACGTGGTGCTCGCCCCGTACGCCGTGGCGGCGGCGGTGACCGAGCTGCGCGCGGCGGACGCGGCGCTGCTGTCGCCGTACCCCCGGATCGTGGTGCGGACGGCGGCCGACCGGCTGGTGCAGCCGCTGCTGCAGTGGCTGTGGCTGACCTTCCTGCCGCTGCGCGCGATGGAACGCTCGCCGCGGCCGTCGCTGGCCGCGGCCGGCGGGCAGTTCCTGGTGGTGGACCGGGCCGGCTACCTGCGCGCCGGCGGGCACGCGGCGGTGGCCGACCAGGTCCTGGAGGACATCGGGCTGGCCCGGGCGGTCAAGCGGGCCGGGGGCCGGATCGCCCTCGCGGACGGCTCCCGGCTGGCCGCCTGCCGGATGTACGAGACCTGGCCGCAGCTGCGCGACGGCTACACCAAGTCGCTCTGGGCCTCGTTCGGGCACCCGGTCGCCGCGGCCGTGGTGGTCGCCCTGCTGCTCCTGCTCTACACCGCTCCCCCGCTGATCGCCGTGGTGCTGCTCGCCCGTGCGGCTCCACTGGAGTCAATGGTTGCGCTGGTCGCATATTCGCTTGGGGTGGCCGGGCGGGTGGTGACCGCCCGGGCCACCGGCGGACGGGCCTGGCCCGACGCGCTGGCACACCCCGTGTCGGTCGGGTTACTCGGTTGGCTCACCCTCCGGTCGTACCATCTGCGGAAGCGACGCCGGCTCACCTGGCGGGGTCGCCCGGTGGGCTAGGAGGGGGCACGTCATGGCGCGGATCGTGGTCATCGGCGCCGGCGTGGGCGGGCTCGCGGCCGCCGCCCGGCTGGCGGTCACCGGGCACGAGGTCACCGTGTTCGAGCAGGCCGACACGGTCGGCGGCAAGCTCGGCCGGTACCCGCACGACACCCCGGCGGGGACCTACCGGTTCGACACCGGACCCAGCCTGGTCACCCTGCCGCAGGTCTTCCACGACCTGTTCGAGGCCACCGGGGCGAAGCTGGACGAATACCTGGACCTCGTGCCGCTCGACCCGATCGTCCGGCACGTCTTCCCCGGCGGCGGGCCCACCCTGGACTCCTGCGCCGACCCGGCCGAGTTCACCGCCCGGATCGGCGCGGCCCTCGGCGACCGGGCCGCCGCGGACTGGCAGCGGCTGTGGCGACGGGCCACCCGGGTGTGGGAGGCGTCGCACCGGGACATCCTCGGCCGGGCCGTCGACTCTCCCCGCGACCTGGCCCGGCTGGCCTGGCGGCTCGGCGACCTCGCGGCCATCGGCCCCGGCCGCACCCTGCGCGGCCTCGGCCGCGGCCACCTGTCCGACCCGCGGCTGCGGATGCTGCTCGACCGGTACGCCACGTACACCGGCGCGGACCCGCGCCGCGCCCCGGCCGCGCTGGTCGCCGTCCCCTACGCGGAGCTGGCGTTCGGCGGCTGGTACCTGCGCGGCGGGCTGGGCAGCCTGGCCGACGCGCTGCTCTCCCGCTGCCTGGACCTGGGCGTGGTGGTGCAGACCGGCACCACGGTCACCCGGATCGACGCCGCCGGCGGCCGGGTGCACGGGGTACGCCTCGCCGGGCTGGCCGCCCCCGTCCCGGCCGACGTGGTGGTGGCCAACGTGGACGCGCTCACCCTCTACCGGGACCTGCTGCCCAGCCCGCGCCGGCTGGCCGGGCTCACCGACCGCAGCCTGGCCGGCTTCGTGCTGCTGCTCGGCGTACGCGGGGACTCCGGGCTGGCTCACCACACCGTCTTCTTCCCCGGCGACTACGACGCCGAGTTCGACGCGGTCTTCGGCGATCCGGGGCGCGGCGTCCGGGCCCGGCCGGCTCCCGATCCGACGGTCTTCGTCACCGTGGCCGACGACCCGACCGTCCGCCCGGACGGGCACGAGGCGTGGTTCGTGCTGGTCAACGCCGCCCGCCACGGCACCGCGGCGGGCGCGGTCGACTGGCGCCGGCCGGGGCTGGCCGAGGCGTACGCCGACCGGATCCTCGACGTGCTCGCCGAGCGGGGGGTGGACGTCCGGGACCGGCTGGTGTTCCGGGAGATCCGCACCCCGGCCGACCTGCACACCGCCACCGGCACGCCGGGCGGGGCCATCCACGGCACCGCGGGCGGGCTGCTGCGCCCGGCCAACCGGGGCCCGGCGGCCGGGTTGTGGCTGGTCGGCGGCTCCACCCACCCCGGCGGCGGCCTGCCCATGGTCACCCTGTCCGCGCAGATCGTCGCCGACGAGATCGGCCCGGCCTGGTGAAAGGAAGGGCCCCTTCTTAACGCCTGGTGCAGAGCAGGGGTCCCTTCTTAACGCCTGCGGTCGGGGGCGCGGCGCGGGTGGCCGGGTGGGCGGAGCGGGGAGGGCCGCGTCAGCCGGCGTCGATCAGGGCGCGGCGGACGGCGGACATGAGCTGCCCCAGGCCGAAGCCGGCCAGCAGCACCCAGACCGTGGTCGCCATGGTGATGGTGCCGGCGGTCAGGTCGGCGTCGAGCAGCCCGGTGAGCCCGGCCACCACCAGCCCGCCCAGGGCCACGCAGACCCGGGTGGGCCGCTCCCCGACGGTGACCGCGCCGATCTCCCGCATCCCGGCCGCGACCGCCCGGGCCCGGACGTACTCGTGCAGCCAGGACAGGCCGCCGGCCGCGGCGACCAGCGCGCCGGGCGCGCCGATCAGCCAGAACGCGGTCAGCCAGGCGGCCTCACCGAGCCGGTCGGCGACCGAGTCGTAGACGTACCCGAGCCGGGTGGTGCGGTTCGTGGCCACCGCCACCGCCCCGTCCACGCTGTCCGCCACGGCGGCGAGCAGCACGAACAGCGCGGCGAGGAACGGGCCGTCGCCCGCCCGGCCGACCACCAGCGGTACGCAGAAGCAGAGCAGCACCCCGACCACGGTGACCGCGGTCGGGCCGATCCGGAGCCGGCCCAGGAGGTAGCCCACGTGGTAGGCGAAGCGCAGCCAGGCCCGGACCACCGGCGCGGCCACCCGGGGGTCGAACCCGCCGTGCAGCCGCGCCCACACGGTCGCGTACTGGTCCCAGTTCAGCTGTGTGCCCACCACGGGATCAACCGTAGAAGGGCGGTGCGGGTGTCGTGGGCCGGCTGGTCAGACCCGGGCGTCGACCCGCAGGTGCTGCCAGACCTCGCGGGTGGCGGTGGACCGGTTGAGGGTGATGAAGTGGATCCCCGGCACGCCCTCGTCCAGCAGCCTGGCGCACATCTCGCTGGCCTGCTCGATGCCGAGCCGCCGGACCGCCTCCGGGTCGTCGGCCACCTGCTCGAAGCGCGCGGCCAGCGCGGGCGGGAACGGCGCTCCGGAGAGCTGCACGGACCGCTCGATCGTGCCGATCTGGGTCACCGGCATCACCCCGGCCAGGATCGGCGTGTCGCAGCCGGCCGCCGCCACCCGGTCCCGCAGCCGCAGGTAGTCGTCGGCGTCGAAGAACATCTGGGTGATGGCGAACTCGGCCCCCGCCCGGCACTTGCGGACGAAGTGCTCCGTGTCGCTGGCCACGTCCGGCGAGCGCGGGTGCTTGTACGGGAAGGCCGCCACCCCGACGCTGAAGTCGCCCGCGTCGCGGATCAGCCGGACCAGCTCCTCGGCGTAGCGCACGCCCTCCGGGTGCGGGATCCACTCGCCGCCCGGGTTGCCCGGCGGGTCGCCGCGTACGGCCAGCACGTTGCGGACGCCGACCGAGGCCAGCCGGCCGATGACGTGCCGCAGCTCGGCGACCGAGTGGTTGACCGCGGTCAGGTGCGCCATCGGCAGCAGGGTGGTCTCGGTGGCGATCCGCTCGGTCACCGAGACCGTGGTGTCCCGGGTCGAGCCGCCGGCGCCGTACGTGATCGAGACGAACGAGGGGCGCAGCGACTCCAGCTCGCGGATGGCCTGCCAGAGCAGCCGCTCCCCCTGCGGGGTCTTCGGTGGGAAGAACTCGAAGGAGAAGGTCGGCTGGCCGTGGCGGATCAGCTCCCCGATCGCCGGCTGCGGGTTGGGGAGGACGGAGGGAAGACCGAGCGCCACGCCCCGACTGTAGTCGCCGCGTCCCGCCGTACCCAGGATCTTCCCAGCCTGCGAGCGCGGCGCGGGCGGAGCGTCGTACCCCAGGGGTAGAAACGGGGCAGCGCGGAGGGACCGGCCGGCGGCCGGCGCCCGGGGGCCGCGCGGGGGTCAGCACGATCGGCGACGTGCCGGTCCGGCACGGCCGGGCGTCCGCGTCGTCACCCGCGCCGATGCCCTCCGGAGGACCGATGAGCCCGTTCCCGCCCCCCGACCCGCGCCCGCTCGGGCCGCTCCTGGCCCACCTGCGGGCCACGCGCGGGTGGAGCCAGCAGCGGGTCGCGGCGGCGCTCTGCGCCGCCTCCGGCGTGCCGACCCTGACCCGGCACGAGATCTCCCGGTGGGAGCGCCAGCGACGGCTCCCCGGCGACTTCTGGCTGGGCTGGCTCGCGGTGGTCCTGGGTGTGCCGGGCGGCCTGCTCGCCGAGGCGGCGGCACAGCCGCCGGCTGGGGGTGGTGCCGGCGGCGGTGGACCGGGCCGCCGCCCGCTCGCGGACCGCCCTGCTCACCCTGGCGCACCGCTGGTCGGCCGACCCGGCCGGCGCGACCGGGTCGGGTTGGGTGCCGTCCGTCGTCGGGGCGGAGCCGGGCGGGATCGAGCCAGGCGTACGGGAGGCGGGCGGCGCCGAGCCGGGCGTACGGGAGCCGGGCGGGCCGGCGGCCGACGTGCCGGCCGGCGGCGACCTCGCCGACCTGCGTCGCTGGGACGACCTGCTCGGCGGGGCGGATCTGGCCGGGCACGGCACCCGCCGGCTGCGCCGGGCGGTCCGGGCCTACCGGGCCGCCGGGCCGGTGGGCCGCCGTCGACTGCTGCCGGTGCTGGCCGAGTCCGCCCAGCTCGCCGGCTGGCTCGCCGCCGACGCCGGGGAGGTGACCGCCGCCCTGGACGCCTACCGGCTGGCGCTGCGCGCGGCGGCGGCCGCCGCCGACCCGGCGTTCGCCGGGCACGTGCTCGGGTCGGCGAGCCACCTGCTGGCCGGCGTCGGCGACCCGGTGGGGGCGCTCGCCCTGGCCCGGGCCGGGTGCGCGGGCTGCCGGGACGCGGCCTCGCCCGGGCTGCGGGCCCTGCTGCTGCACCGGGTGGCGTTCGCCGCCGCGCTCGCCGGGCGGTCCCGGGCGGCCCGGCGGGCGCTGGACGCCGCCGCGCGGACCGGCGGCCCCGAACCGGACCGGGAACCGCCCTGGCTGTACTGGCTCGACCCGGCCGAGCTGGCGGCGCTGACCGGTCGCACCCTGGTCGCGCTGGGCCGGCCCGGGCCGGCGGTGCCGCTGCTCGGCCCGGCCGTGGGCGGTCGGGAGCGGCCCCGACGGGCGGCGGTCTACGGCGGCTGGCTGGCCCGGGGGCACCTCCAGCTCGGCGAGGTGGAGGCCGCCTGCACGGTGGCCGGGGCGGCGCTGCTCGACGCCGTCCGGTCCGGCTCGCCCCGGGCGGTCGGCCAGCTCACCGAGGTCCGTCGCCGGCTGGCCGCGCACCGCGACGAGCCGGCCGCCCGGCGGTACGCCGGCCTGCTGGCGGAGGCCCGGCCCTGGCTGCCGGTGCGGCCGGGCAACGGGCCCGGGGCGGCCGGGTCGCGGCCCCGGGCCGCACCCCGCGCGCCACGCCGACCCCGCGACACGACGGGACCGGTGGGGACCGGCTAGCGTCGTGGCGTGACCCACGCTGCTCCCGTCTCCCCGGTCGACCGCGCCGGCCTGCGCCAGCGGATCGACAAGTCGCTCACCGAGTTCCTCGCGGGCCAGCGCGGCTGGCTGACCGGCGTCGACGCCGGACTGGTGCCGGTCGCCGAGGCGATCGAGGCGTTCGTGCTGGGGGGCGGGAAGCGGCTGCGCCCGGCCTTCGCGTACTGGGGCTACCGGGGCGCCCGCGGGATCGACTCCGACCAGGTGGTGTGCGCCCTGGCGGCGCTGGAGTTCGTGCAGGCCAGCGCCTTGATCCACGACGACCTGATGGACCGCTCGGACACCCGGCGGGGCGAGCCCTCGGTGCACCGGCGGTTCGCGGCCCGGCACCGGGAGGCGGGCTGGGGCGGCGACCCGGACGGGTTCGGGGACGCCGCGGCGATCCTCCTCGGCGACCTCTGCCTGGTCTGGTCGGACGAGCTGCTGCACTCGGCCGGCCTCGACCCGCGTACGGTGGCCCGGGCCCGGCCGGTCTTCGACGAGATGCGCACCGAGGTGACCGTCGGGCAGTACCTGGACGTGCTGACCCAGGCCACCGGGGACACCTCGCGGGAACGGGCCGGCAAGGTGGCCCGGTACAAGTCGGCGAAGTACACGGTCGAGCGGCCGCTGCTGCTGGGTGCCGCGCTGGCCGACGCGCCGCCCGAGGTGCACGCCGCGTACTCGGCGTACGGGCTGCCGCTGGGCGAGGCGTTCCAGCTCCGCGACGACGTGCTGGGGGTCTTCGGAGACCCGGAGCGCACCGGCAAGCCGGCCGGCGACGACCTGCGCGAGGGCAAGCGGACGTATCTGGTCGCGGCGGCCCTGGAGGCGGTCGACGAGGCGGGCCGGGAACTGCTGCTGGGCGGGCTCGGCGACCCGGGGCTGGACGCCGAGGGGGTGGCCCGGCTGCGTGAGGTGATCACGGCGAGCGGGGCGCTGGAGCGTACCGAGCGGCGGATCGCCGCGCTCACCGAGAGCGCGCTGGCCGCCCTGGCCACCGTCGACCTGGACACCGAGGCCCGACAGGCCCTCGTCGACCTGGCCATCGCCGCCACCCGCCGCACCGACTGACCCCCTCCCCCTCCCACCCAGCCCCACCCGGGTTGATCATGAAGTTGTTGCCGCCGATCCCGGCGTGTCGGAGCAATAACTTCATGATCAACGGGGAGGGGCGGGGGGTGGGGTCAGAAGCCGAGGGCCTGGGCGCGGCGCTTGATCTCGCGGGCCTGGTCGCCGGCGAGGGCGGCGGCGGGCGTACCGGCGGGGAGGGTGGGGTCCTCCTGGTAGAGCCAGCGCAGCGCCTCCTCGTCGTCGTATCCGGCGTCGGCGAGCAGGTTGAGCACGCCGGGCAGGTGCTTGAGCACGGTACGGTTGGCCACCAGGTCGGCCGGGATGCGGCGCACGCCGTCGCGGCGTACCGCGATCAACTCCCGGTCCCGGATCATCTGATGCACCTTGCTGATCGACAGGTCGAGGCGCTCGGCCACGTCCGGCAGGGTCAGCCAGCCCGCCGGGTCGGTGGGGCCGGGCAGGTCGGCCCCGGCGGCGGCCGGGTCGACGGGTACGGAATCGGTCACCCGACCACCCTGCCACGTGCCGGCCCGGACCCGGCACCGGCACCCCGTCCCGCGGGGGCGGCGGCCCTGGTCGGCGGGCCGGACGTGCGCGTCGGGGTGGCCGGGTCGCACCCCGGCGGTAGCATCCTGTTCAACCTTCACCCGATGGACACATAGACTTCCTGCCGATGGACACACAGGTCGCCGACACGTTGCTGGGCTCGCTGATCGACGGGCGCTACCGCATCCGCGGTCGCGTGGCCCGTGGTGGCATGGCGACCGTGTACACCGCCACCGACGAGCGCCTGGAGCGCACCGTGGCGGTCAAGATCATCCATCCGACCCAGGCGCCGGAGGCCCGGGCCCGCCTGGCCGGCTTCGTGGCGCGGTTCACCGACGAGGCGAAGACCATCGCCCGGCTGACCCACCCGAACGTGGTGGCGGTCTACGACCAGGGCACCCACGCCGGCCTCCCCTACCTGGTGATGGAGTACGTGCGGGGGCGCACCCTGCGTGACGTGCTGACCGAGCGGCGCCGGCTCAACCCGGACGAGGCGCTGGCCATCGCGGAGCAGATGCTCGCCGCGATCGCCGCCGCGCACCGGGCCGGCCTGGTGCACCGCGACGTCAAGCCGGAGAACGTGCTGGTCGCCGAGGCGCCCACCGGCGGCGCCGCCAACCTGGTGGACAGCGTGGTCAAGGTGGCCGACTTCGGGCTGGCCCGCGCGGTCGAGGCGAGCGCCGAGGAGGAGAACGGCAACCAGCTGATGGCCACCGTGGCGTACGTCGCCCCGGAGCTGGTCACCGAGGGCCGGGCCGACCCGCGCACCGACGTCTACTCCGCCGGCATCGTGCTGTTCGAGATGCTCACCGGCCGGGTGCCGTACGACGGCGACCGCCCGGTGGAGATCGCCTGGCAGCACGTCGACCGGGACGTGCCCGCCCCGTCGACGCTGGTGCCGGGGCTGCCGAAGGTCCTCGACGACCTGGTCGGCCGGGCCACGCGGCGGGATCCGGGGGCCCGTCCCACCGACGCCGGCGCGCTGCTGGCCGAGGTGCAGGTGGCCCGGGACGACCTGGGCAACGCCCAGTCGCACACCGCGGTGCTGCGCCGGGTGGACGAGACCGCCCCGGTGGCCCAGCCGACCATGGTGGTGGCGGCGGTCCGCCCGGCCGAGCGCCCGGCCTGGGCGCGGCTGCCGGAGGGCGGCGGGCAGCGCCCGCACCGCCGCCGGGCCGCCGTCGAGGACGAGAGCCTCGGTTCCCGGCTGGCCGGGCTGCGTACCCGGGTGATGGGCTCGCCCCGCGGCCGGCTGGCGGTCGCCGCGGTGGCCGTGGTGCTCGGCCTGGTGGCCGCGGTCGGCGGCTGGTGGTTCGGCGTCGGGCGCTACACGGTCGCCCCGCAGCTGGTCAGCCTGACCAGGGCCGAGGCGGAGGCGCAGGCCGCCCGGGGCGGCTTCACCCTCCGGTACGCCGAGCCCCGCTACGACGAGAAGGTCCCGAAGGACAGCGTGCTGGGGCAGGACCCGGCCTCGGCCGCCCGGATCGTCAAGGGCGGCACCATCACCCTGACCCTGTCCCTCGGCCCGGAGCAGCTGCCGGTGCCGGACGTGGTGGGCAAGGACTTCGAGGTGGCCCAGGCCGAGCTGACCGACGCCAAGCTGGTCGTGGTCAAGGGCCCCGCCCGGTACGACGACGCGCTCCCGGCCGGGGTGGTGCTGGAGACCAACCCGAAGACGGGCACGGTGGTCAAGCCGGGCACGAAGGTGACCCTGGTGCTGAGCAAGGGCCGGGCCCCGATCAGCGTGCCCAACCTGGTCGGCAAGAACATCAACGAGGCGCGCACCATCCTCGCCCAGCTCGGGCTGACCCCGGTCGAGACGTACAAGGACTCCGACAAGCCGAAGGACGAGGTCCTCGGCCAGAGCCCGGCCGACGGCACCGGCGTGGAGAAGGGCGCCCAGGTCAAGCTGGAGATCAGCAAGGGGCCGGCGCAGGTGCCGGTGCCCCGGGTCGTCGACATGCCCTGCCAGCAGGCGAAGCAGGTGCTGGAGAGCCAGGGCTTCCCGGCCAACCTCCAGCTCAACCCCAACGGGGTGGCCCGCTTCCAGAACCCGCCGGAGAACACCCCGGTGCCGCCGGGCACCACGGTCACGGTGACCTGCCTGTGAGCGCGAACGGCGGCGGGCGACGGCGGGTCGGCTCGCACACCCCCACCTCGGGCGGCCTGGCGAAGGCGGCGTTGCCGTACGTCGACGCGGCCGCCTCCGAGGTGGTGCAGGTCTACGTCTCCAACTCGCGGGGCTGGGCCCTGCCGGCCGGCGACCCGGCCCAGGACGGGCTGTTCCGGGACGGCTGCGGCGAGCGCGGCCTGCCGGTGTTCATCCACGCCTCGCTGCTGGTCAACCTGGGCTCCCCCACCCCCGCCACCGTCGAACGGTCGGCGCAGACCCTGGCGCACGCGCTGCGCCGGGGCCGGGCCATCGGCGCCGAGGGGGTGGTGTTCCACGCCGGCAGCGCGGTGGACGCCGGGCACGCCGAGGCGGCGATGCGGCAGGTACGCGAGACCCTGCTGCCGCTGCTGGACGAGACGGCGGCGGCCGGCGGGCCGATGCTGCTGGTGGAGCCGAGCGCCGGGGGCGGCCGGTCGCTGGCCTCCCGGGTGGAGCACCTGGGTCCCTACCTGGACGCGGTGGAGCGGCACCCGATGATGGGCGTCTGCTTCGACACCTGCCACGCCTGGGCCGCCGGGCACGACCTGGCCGCCGAGGGTGGGATGACCGCGACGCTGGACACCCTGGTCGCCACGGTCGGGGCGGGCCGGTTGAAGCTGGTGCACGCCAACGACTCGAAGGACCTGTGCGGCTCGACCCGGGACCGGCACGAGAACATCGGCAAGGGCACCATCGGCGAACCCGCGTTCGCCGAGCTGATGCGCCACCCCGCCACGGCCGGCGTCCCGGTCCTGGTGGAGACCCCCACGGAGAAGCACGTCGGCCACGCCGCCGACATCGCCACCCTCAAGCGCCTCCACCCCTGACCGCGCCCCACCCTCGCGCCGCAACCCTGCAGTTGATCAAGGGGTTCGCGTCAGCCGGAGTGCGGATTGTGACGCAAACCCCTTGATCGCCGCAGCAGACGGGGGTCAGGCGCGGAGGATGGCGGCGAGCGCCTCGGCGGCGCGGTCGATCTGCGTGTCCGAGACGTCGAAGTGGGTGACCAGGCGGGCGGTGCGGGGGCCGAGCACGGAGATCAGCACGCCCCCCGCCCGGGCGGCGGCGGCCAGGGCCTTCGCGTCGAGCGGGTGCTTGGTCAGGTCCAGCGGGACGATGTTGGTCCGCACCGGCGTGGCGAGCACCCCGAACGGGGCGACCGCCTCGGCCAGCCGGGCCGCCTTGGCGTGGTCCTCGGCGAGCCGGTCGACGTGGTGCGCCAGGGCGTACCGGCCGGCGGCGGCGAGGACGCCGACCTGCCGCATGCCGCCGCCCATCCGCTTGCGCACGAACCGGGCCCGGGCGATCTTCTCCGCGCTGCCCACCACCAGGGAGCCGACCGGCGCGCCGAGGCCCTTGGAGAGGCAGACCGACAGGGTGTCGAAGAGCGCGCCGTACTCGGCCAGCGGCACCCCGTCGGCGACGTGCGCGTGCCAGATCCGGGCGCCGTCGCAGTGCAGGGCCAGGTCGTGGTCGTCGGCGATCCGGCGCAGCTCGCGCAGGGTCGCGAGGGGGATCACCCCGCCGCCGCCCCGGTTGTGGGTCTGCTCGACGGCGATCGCCCGGGTGGGCACGGCGAAGTAGCCGTCGGGCCGGATCATCCCGGCCACCACCTCCGGGTCGATCTCCGCGCCGACCGCCGGCCAGGTCCGCGACGAGATTCCGCCGTACGCGGCCGCCGCGCCGATCTCGTACGTGACCACGTGCGCGTCGGCGTCGCAGAGCAGTTCGTCCCCGGGCGGCACCAGCAGTTGGAGGGCGATCTGGTTGGCCATCGAGCCGGTCGGGGCGAAGAGCGCCGCCTCGTGCCCGAACAGGGCCGCCACCTCGGCCTCCAGCGCGGCGACGGTGGGGTCCTCGCCGTACACGTCGTCGCCGACCTCGGCGGTGGCCATCGCCTCCCGCATCCCGGCGGTGGGCCGGGTCACCGTGTCGGACCGCAGGTCGATCAGACTGTCAGCCACAGCACTCCTCGCGTCAGCCACGGAGCATCTCCGCCACGAGGAAGGCCAGCTCCAGCGACTGCTGGGTGTTCAGTCGCGGGTCGCAGGCGGTCTCGTACCGGTCGGGCAGGTCGAGGTCGTCGATGCCCTGGGCGCCGCCCAGGCACTCGGTGACGTCCTCGCCGGTCAGCTCGACGTGCAGGCCGCCCGGGTGGGTCTCCAGGCCGCGGTGCACCTCGAAGTAGCCGAGCACCTCGTCGACGATCCGGTCGAAGTGCCGGGTCTTGTAGCCGTTCGAGGACTCGTGGGTGTTGCCGTGCATCGGGTCGCACTGCCAGACCACCTTGGCGCCGGCCGCGGTGACCTTGGCGACGATCGGCGGCAGGGCGTCCCGGACCCGGTGGTTGCCCATCCGGCTGATCAGGGTCAGCCGGCCGGGGATGTTGTCCGGGTTGAGCTTCTCGCACAGCTCGATGGCCTCGTCCGGGGTGGTGGTCGGGCCGAGCTTCACACCGATCGGGTTGGCGATCCGGGAGATGTAGTCGATGTGCGCGCCGTCGATCTGCCGGGTGCGCTCGCCGATCCAGAGGAAGTGCCCGGAGAGGCCGTACGCCCGGTTGTCGGAGATCCGGGTGAGCGCCCGGTCGTACTCCAGGGCGAGGGCCTCGTGGGAGCAGTAGAGGGTGACCGTCCGCAGCGCCTCGTCGTCGGTCATCCCGCAGGCCCGGATGAACGCGATGGCCCGGTCGATCTCCCGGGCGATCGCCTCGTAGCGCTCGCCGGCGGGCGACTGCCGGACGAAGTCCTTGTTCCAGTCGTGCACCGCGTGCAGGTCGGCCAGCCCGCCGGCCAGGTACGCCCGGAGCATGTTCATCGCCGCGGCCGAGTTGGCGTACGCCCGGATCATGCGCTGCGGGTCGGCGACCCGCGCCTCCGGCGTCGCCTCCAGCGAGTTGATCATGTCGCCGCGGTAGGCCGGGAGGCCGCGCGCGTCGGTCGGCAGCGAGCGGGGCTTGGTGTACTGGCCGGCGACCCGGGCCACCTTCACCACCGGCAGCGACGCCCCGTAGGTCAGCACGATCGCCATCTGGAGCAGCGTGCGGGCGTTGGCCAGCAGGTGGCTCTCGGTGTTGTCGGCGAAGGTCTCCGCGCAGTCGCCGCCCTGGAGCAGGAACGCCTTGCCCTCGCAGACCAGCGCGAGGCGCCGCCGGAGCTGGTCGACCTCGTACGGGGCGACCACCGAGGGCACCGTGTCGAGCACCTTGCAGACCTCGGCGACCCGGGCCGGGTCCGGCCAGGGCGGGGTCTGCGCGCGGGGCAGGTCCCGCCAACGGTCCAGGCCGAGGGCCGCGTCCTCGGCGGAGTCGGCGGTCGGACGGCTCGTCTGCAGGCTCGGGCTGCCCACGGCGGGGTGACTCAGTTGGTGCCACTCATGGCGCATGACAGAAAGCGTACGGCGACCGCCGGGGCGACCTGCCGCCGAGGGGGACGGTTCCGGCCACTGGGAGACGCCCGCCACACCCCGGCCGGAGCGCAGGTCAGCCCGGGTGACGGGGTCACGGGGTGGTGGACGGCTCCGGGGTGTTGCCGCCCGGCGCCTCCCCGGCGATGCACCAGTCGGCCCCGCTGCGGGTGACGGTGAACAGCAGTGGCCGGGTGGCCGTGCGGGACCCGACGGCGACCGTCACCGCCGTGCTGACCTCCTGGCCGTGCGGGCCGGACCGGACGTCGGTGATGGTCGACTGGGGGACGGTGAAGTGGTCGGCGAAGTCGCCGTTGGGGCCGGTGGCGGCGGCGTCGAAGGCGGCCTGCATCGGCGCGCAGAGCTGGCTGCGCCCGGCGTCGACGTCCTTGGCGGCCATCGCGTCGAGGTACGCCTGCACCCGCTCCCGGCTCTTGGCGGCGGCCTCCTCGGCCGGGGCCTGCTGCTGGGCGCCCGCGCCGGAGCCGCCGTCGGCGTCGTCCCCGCCGGCGAGACCGCAGCCGGTCAGCGCGACCGGCAGGAGCGCGAGCAGGGCGGCGCCGGTGACCACCCTCCGGTGCGACTGGCCCATCGGTCCCTCCCATCGACCCGGGGCATCGAGACGTGCCGAGCGGCGAGTCTGTCACACCCGTCGGCGACCGGCCCATCCTCCCCCGCTCACCCCGGCCGGCCGGGACGCCGCGCGGCGGCGCCCCGCGCCCGTCCGGACCGGTGGTTAGTCTCTGGTGGCCGCGGCGTCGGACCGCGGGTACGGGGAGGTGACGGGCGATCCTCGCCGTGGCGTCGGTCGACACCGCGGGGCTGGCCCCGGCGGAGCGGTTCGACTTCTGGCAGAACCTGGTGGCCCGCGAGTCGGCGGCCGCCCGGATCGACAGCGCGCACGCGCACGACTTCACCGCCTCGGCCCGGGCAATCGACCTCGGCGTGGTACGCCTCGGCGTCTGGCGCTACCCGTCGCTGGAGTTCACCCGCACCGCCCGGATGATCAACAGCGCCGATCCGGACCTCTACCAGCTCGCCCTGCCGCTCTCCGGCCACGGCGTGGTGTGGCAGGGGCGCCGGTCCGGCGCGCTCGATCCGTCCTGCTTCGCCTTGGTCGACACCGTCCAGCCGCACGGCTCTCACCACCGGCCGGACGGGACGGGCGGCGGCCCGGTGGCCACGCTGACCGCCCTGGTGCCGCACGACGCCCTGCCGCTGCCCGCCCGCCGGGCGGACGCGCTGCTCGCCGCGGCGATCCCGGCCGACCGCGGGATGGGTGCGCTGCTCGCCGGCTTCCTGCGGCAGATCGTGGCGCACCCCGAGCAGTACGCGGCGGCCGACGCGCCCCAACTCGACCGGATCGCCCTGGACCTGATCGCCGGCACCCTGGCCCGGCGGCTGGACGTCGAGCGGGAACTGCCGGTCGAGGTCCGGGCCACCGGGCTGCGGGCCCGGGTCGAGGCGTTCGTCCGGCAGCACCTGGGCGACCCGGCGCTGACCCCGGCCGCCGTGGCGGAGGCGCACCACGTGTCGCTGCGGTCGCTGCACCGGCTCTTCGAGGGCACCGGCACGACGGTCGGCGGGCTGATCCGTACCGTCCGGTTGGACCGCTGCTTCCGGGACCTGGCCGACCCGCGGCTGGGGCACCTGACCGTCCACCAGATCGCCCGCCGCTGCGGCTTCCCCGACCCGGCGCACTTCAGCCGGGCCTTCCGGGCGGCGTACGGGCTCTCCCCCAGCGAGCACCGGGCGCGCGGCCTCCGGGGCTGAGACGCGCGGGCGGGGAGGGGCCGGTGCGGCCCCTCCCCGCCGGGTGGGTGATGCGTCGGCCCTCGGCTCAGCCGAGACCGCCCTTGATGGCGCCGATCAGCTCACCGTTGCTGGTGTCACCGGAGAGCTCCCAGAAGAAGGCGCCACCGAGGCCCTGGTTCTTCGCGTAGGTCATCTTGCCGCCGATGGTGGCCGGGGTGTCGTAGCTCCACCAGTTCGACCCGCACTTCGCGTAGGCCGTGCCGGCGACGGTGCCGGTGGCCGGGCAGGTGTTCTTGAGCACCTTGTAGTCCTCGATGCCCTGCTCGTAGGTGCCGGGCGCCGCACCGGTGGCGGTGCCGCCCGGGGCGGTCTGGGTGACCCCGGTCCAGCCCCGGCCGTAGAAGCCGATGCCCAACAGCAGCTTGTCGGACGGGATGCCCTTGCCCTTGAGCTTCTGGATCGCCGCGTCGGACCAGAAGCCCTGCTGCGGGATCCCGGTGTACGAGGTGAGCGGCGAGTGCGGCGCGGTCGGGCCCTGGGCTGCCCAGGCGCCGAAGTAGTCGTACGTCATCGGCATGATCCAGTTGAGGTACGGCGCGGCGCCGGCGTAGTCGGTGGCGTCGATCTTGCCGCCGGTGCTGCCGTCGGCGGTGATCGCCGCGGTGACCAGGAAGCTGGAGCCGAACTTGGCCCGCAGCGCGCTGATCACGTTCTTGAAGGCGTTCGGGCCGCTGGTGTCGCACTGGAGACCGCAGGCGTTCGGGTACTCCCAGTCGATGTCGATGCCGTCGAAGACGTCGGCCCAGCGCGAGTCCTTGATCAGCGCGTAGCAGGAGTCCGCGAACGCCGCCGGGTTCTGCGCGGCCTGGGTGAAGCCCGCCGACCAGGTCCAGCCGCCGAAGGACCAGATCACCTTCAGGTTCGGGTACATCTTCTTGAGCTTGCGGAGCTGGTTGAAGTTGCCGCGCAGCGGCTGGTCCCAGGTGTCGGCCACGCCGTCCACGCTGTCCGCCGCGGTGTACGCCTTGTCGTAGTCGGCGTAACTGTCCCCGATGCTGCACCGGCCGCCGCTGGTGTTGCCGAAGGCGTACAGCAGGTGGGTCATCTTGGCGGCCGACCCGCTGGTGTGGACGTTCTTCACGTGGTAGTTGCGGGCGTAGACGCCCCACTCGGCGAAGTAGCCGACGATCTTCTTCCCCCCGGAGGGAGGCGGGGTGGTGGGGGGCGGAGTGGTGGGAGGCGGGGTGGTCGGCGACACCGTGGGCGAGGCGGTCGGGGACGTGGTCGGCGAGGTGGTCGGGGACGGCGCGCTGGTGGTCGGGGTGCCGCCACCGGAGCAGGACGCGCCGTTGACGGTGCAGTTCAGCGGCGCCTGGTACCCCCCGGTGCCGTTGTAGCCCCAGCTGAAGCTGGCCCCCGGGGCGAGCGGCCCGGCCCAGCTCTTCTTGACCGCCACGTAGTGGTTGCCGCTGCTGGTGACGTCGGCGTCCCAGAAGGTGCTGATGCTGGTGCCGGCCGGCAGGTCGAACTCGATGCGCCAGGTGTCCACGGTGGCGCTGGTGCCGTTGGTGACGGTCACCTTCGTCTCGTGACCGGTCCCCCAGTCCTGCACCTTGGTGAAGGTGGCGGTCACGCTGCCCGCGGCGGAGGCGGTCGCCAGAGGCAGTGCCGCGGCCACCAGCGCGACCACGGCGCCGGTGGCCCAGAGGGCCCGGCGGAGCGATCTCTTCATACGGCCTCTCCCCAATAGTTAGGAAACTTTCCTTATTGAATGCTGAGACGCTACTCAGCCGTCACCACTTCGTCAAGATGTAGATATGTCGATCTCTGGTCGCCCTCGGCGGGGGCGCGCCCGGAGGCGCGTAACCTCGGCGCATGAGTGTTTTCGACGTACGGATCGACGCCCTCTCCGGCGGCCCGGCCGACCTCGCGCGGTACCGGGGCCGCGCCCTGCTGGTGGTCAACGTGGCCTCGCGGTGCGGGCTCACCCCGCAGTACGCCGGCCTCCAGGCCCTCGCCGACGAGTACGCCGACCGGGGGCTGACCGTGCTCGGGGTGCCGTGCAACCAGTTCGCCGGCCAGGAGCCCGGCACGGCCGCCGAGATCGAGGAGTTCTGCCAGGTCAACTACGGGGTGACCTTCCCGCTGACGGAGAAGGTGGACGTCAACGGCCCGGACCGGCACCCGCTCTACGCGGAGCTGGTGTCCACCCCGGACGCCGAGGGGCACACCGGCGACATCCGGTGGAACTTCGAGAAGTTCCTGGTCGCGCCGGACGGCACGGTGGCGGCCCGGTTCGCCCCGCAGGTCACCCCGGACTCCCCCGACCTGCGGGCCGCGATCGAGAAGGTGCTGCACGGCTGACCCGGCCAGCGCCCCGGATTGTGTAGGTAACCTTCCTTGACCGCACATCGAGCTGTAGCTAAGTTTCAATGACCTTCGGACGAGGAGGTCTCGATGGAGCGCAGAAGGTTCCTGGCCGGCGCCGGTGCGGCCGCCGCGGGCGCGGTCGCCGCGGCGGCCCCGGGCACGCCGGCACCCGCCGTACCCGGCATCCGACGGGTGGCGACCGGCCTGGACGTGCTGGTCGACTCCGGGTTCGCCGCACTCGCCGGCCAGCGGGTGGGGGTGGTGTCCAACCCCACCGGCGTCGACTCGGCGTACCGGCACCTGGTCGACCTCATGCACGGCTCGGGCAGCGTGCAGGTCGTCGCGGCGTTCGGCCCCGAGCACGGATTCCGTGGCTCGGCCCAGGCCGGCGGCAGCGAGGGCACCGGGACGGACGCCCGCACCGGCATCACGGTCTACGACGCGTACGGCGCCAGCCAGGCCAGGTGGGAGAGCCTGTTCACCCAGGCCGAGGTGGACACCGTCGTCTTCGACATCCAGGATGTCGGCGCCCGCTTCTACACGTACATCTGGACGATGTACACCTCGATGGTCGCGGCTGCCCGCGTCGGCAAGCGGTACGTCGTCCTCGACCGGCCCAACCCCGTCGGCGGGCGGGCGTACGGCCCGATGATGACGCCCGCGTACACCTCGGGCGTGGGGCTGAAGGAGATCGTCCAGCAACACGGCATGACCGTCGGTGAGCTGGCCCGGCTCTTCAACGCGGAGTTCCTGCCCGCCGACGCCGGACGGCCGGTCGAGCTGGAGGTGGTGCGGTGCCGGAACTGGAAGCGTGACCTGCTCGCCGCCGACACCGACGTGCCCTGGGTGATGCCCAGCCCCAACATGCCCACGCCCGACACCGCGCTGGTCTACCCCGGCACCTGCCTCTTCGAGGGGGTCGCCTCGATCACCGAGGGGCGGGGCACCTGCCGGCCGTTCGAGCTGATCGGCGGGTTGGCCGGCGACTTCGACTACCACTGGGGGGACCGCCTCAACGCCCGAGGGCTGCCGGGTGTCGAGTTCCGCGAGGCGTACTTCTCGCCGACGTCGGCGGGCCAGAAGCCGGCGCTGCTGAACAAGCTCTGCGCCGGCGTCGAGCTGAAGATCGTCGACCGGGCCGCCTACGACCCGATCCGCACGGCGGTGGCCATGCTGGTGGAGGCGCGCAAGTACCCGGCGTTCGCGTGGCGGTTCGACTCGTACGACGCCGCCCGGCCGTACTGGGTGGACAAGCTGACCGGCTCGCCCCGGTTGCGCACGATGATCGACGCGGGCGCCGACGTGGACGACGCGGTCGGCGCCTGGGCCGACGAACTGGCCGCCTTCGCGCAGCGGCGCCGCCCGTACCTGCTCTACTGACCGCGCTGGCGCCGCCGGCGGCCCCGGCTCCCGAGCTCCCGGTGCCCCGCTCCCGCCCGCCACGCGGACGGGAGCGGGGATCGCGCCTCGGTCAGCCCGCGACGGAGCGGAAGACCGGGTAGTAGCCGCCAGACTGGCCCGCGGCGGTCGGGTGGTACGAGATGGTCAGGTTGAGGTAGTTCAACGCGTGCAGCCACTTCTCGCCGTAGCTGCAGAGCTGGTGCCCGACGAAGATCGAGCGGACGTCGGCGAACTTGAACCCGGCCGAGGTGGCGGCCGTCCGGGTGATGTCGTCCAGCAGGTTGATGCCCTCGTTGATCTTCGCGCGGGAGGTCGCGCTGAGCCCGACGCAGAGGGTGCCGAGCTGGTAGAAGACCGGGTAGCCGACGACCACCACGCGGGCGTTGGGCGAGCGGCTCCTGATGCCGTTGTAGACGTTGGCCAGCTTGCCGGGCAGCTCGGTGCGGGCCTTGTCCTCGGCCGCCTGCACGGCGGCCACGCACTGCGTCTCTCCGTAGAGCACGCAGGTGGTCATGATGTTGGCGAAGCCGACGTCGTTGCCGCCGACGGTGATGCTGACCAGGGTGGTGGTCGAGGAGAGCGCGGAGAGCTGGCTGTTGATGACGGTCGCGGTGGTCGCGCCCGAGCAGGCCACCGACCGGTACGAGGCCGGTTGGACGTTGGTGTTGTAGAGCGCGGGATAGGCGTTGGTGCTGCGCATGCACGACCCGCTCTCCGAGGTGTAGCTGTCGGCGCCGACGCCGGAGGCGTACGAGTCGCCGAGCGCCACGTAGTGGTCGGTCGCGGCGGCCTGGGCGGGGGCGGCCATCATCAGCGTGATGCCGAGAGACGAGGCGAGCGTCAGGGCGAGGGTGGCAAGACGGGATCTCCGCACGTCGCACTCCTGGGGTGGGAAGTGGTGGTGGGAGATAGATATCAATAGATAGGACACCGGCGGAAGATCAACAAATTCGCGCCGGGCGCTGATTGACACTTATAGATACAAAATCATTGCCACCCTGTGACGCGGCTGTGAAGGTTTCCGCCCACACCGTCCATTGCCGACCAGCCGGGTGAACAACCCACCGGCACGGTCGGGAATGCCGACCGCCGCTTACCGGTTGGCACCGGACATGACGACTGTGGGACTGATCGGCAGCGGCAACATCGGCGGCACCGTGGCCCGACTCGCGGTGGCCGCGGGTCACGAGGTGGTGCTCAGCAACTCACGGGGCCCGGAGACCCTCAAGGAACTGGTCGACGAGCTCGGACCGCGGGCACGCGCGGCCACCCCGGCCGAGGCGGCGGCGGCCGGTGACCTGGTGGTGGTCACCATCCCGCTGCGGGCCTACCGGGAGGTGCCGGCCGGACCGCTCGCCGGCAAGGTGGTCATCGACACCAACAACTACTACCCGGAGCGGGACGGCCGGTTCCCCGAGCTGGACGACGAGTCGACCACCACCAGCGAGCTGCTCCAGCGGCACCTGCGCGAGGCGCGGGTGGTCAAGGGCTTCAACAACATCTACTTCAAGCACCTGCTCGCGCTGGCCCGGCCGGCCGGCGCGGCGGACCGTACCGCCCTGCCGATCGCGGGCGACGACGCGGCGGCCAAGGCGGCCGTCACCGCGTTCCTCGACTCGGTCGGCTACGACGCGGTCGACGTCGGCCCGCTCGCCGAGGGCTGGCGGTTCCAGCGCGACACCTCCGCGTACGCCGCCCTCTACTCGGCCGACCCGGCCGACTGGGAGCGGCCGGCCCCGGTGGACGCGGCGCGGCTGCGCGAGGCCCTCGCCGCCGCCCGCCGCTACGCCGACAGCTGACGTCCGGTCCGGAGGGCGGGCCGGTCTCCCGCCCTCCGGACCTCGCGTGACGCCCGCGCGCTGTTCAGACCGGGCGACGGCCGGCGAAGCCGCACTCCGCGCGGTGGTACCAGCGCACCTCGTCGTCCCCCTCCAGCCAGCACCAGAGCACCGCCCGGCCGTCCCGCTCGCCGGGGAAGTCCAGCAGCACCGGGGCGATGCCCTTGACCTGGATGTCGTGCTGGTACAGCTCCTCCAGCACGGCGTGCAGCCGCGCCTCCAGCGACTTCAGCTCGGCCCGCCCGCCCAGCACGCTGACCCCGTGGTCGGCCAGGTCGGCGCGCAGCTCGGCCAGGTCGGCCCGGAGCCGGATCAGCTCGTCGACGCGCGGTCGCAGGGTGGCCACCATGTGCCGCGCCTGGGCGAGAGTGAACACCGCGCCAGTATGGGGCACGAAACCCGCACCCGCGCCACTTCCTCGGCCGGCTGATCCACTCCCGGTCGGCGAGGTGGGGGTGTCAGCCGGTTCCGGACACCCCCACCTCGCCGACCTGGATTGGCGGAGCTCAGTCGGCCTGGGCGGCCAGCTCGCGGGCCCGGTCCCGGGCCGCCTCCAGCGCCGCCAGCATGGCCGCGCGGACGCCGTGGTTCTCCAGCTCGCGGATCGCGGAGATGGTGGTGCCGGCCGGCGAGGTGACCGCCTCGCGGAGCTTGACCGGGTGCTCGCCGGAGTCGCGCAGCATCACCGCCGAGCCGATGGCGGTCTGCACGATCAGCTCGTGCGCCACCTGGCGCGGCAGCCCGAGCAGGATGCCGGCGTCGATCATGGCCTCGACCAGCAGGTAGAAGTAGGCGGGGCCGGAGCCGGAGAGGGCGGTCACCGCGTCCTGCTGCGACTCGGGCACCCGGATGGTGGCGCCCAGCGGCTTGAACATCTCCTCGGCGAGGGCCAGGTGCGCGCCGGTGGCGTGCGCGCCGGCCGAGATGGCGCTCATCGCCTCGTCGACCAGCGCCGGGGTGTTGGTCATCACCCGGACCACCGGGGTGCCCTCGGGCAGCCGCCGGTTGAAGAAGCTGGTGGGCAGGCCGGCGCAGAGCGAGATGACCAGCTTGTCGGCCGGCACCTTCGGGCCGATCTCGTCCAGCAGCGCCGCCGCGTCCTGCGGCTTGACCGAGACGGCGAGCACCTCCGCCTCGTCCACCGCGGTGAGGTTGTCCACCACCCGTACGCCGTACCGGGCGGTCAGCTCCTGTGCGCGGGCGGGACGCCGGGCGGTGGCCAGCAGCCGCTCCACCGGCCAGCCGGAACGGAGCAGCCCGGAGAGCATCAGCTCACCGATCTTGCCCGCGCCGATCACCGCGACCGTGTGCACCTCGGGTGCCATGACGCCGTACCCCTCTCGCCTCGCGGCGGGGCGCGGCGGACCCCCGGGCCCGCCGCGCCACCGGCCGTCGCTCAGCTGCCGAAGAAGACCTCGGCCTCGGCGTACCGCTCCAGCGGCACGGTCTTCAGCTCCCGGGTGGCCTCCGCGAGGGGAACGCGGACGATGTCCGTGCTCTTCATCGCGACCATCTTGCCCCAGTCGCCCTCGTTCGCCGCGTCGATCGCGTGCAGGCCGAGGCGGGTGGCGAGGACCCGGTCGAACGCGGTCGGGGTGCCGCCGCGCTGGATGTGGCCGAGCACCACGGTGCGGGCCTCCTTGCCGGTCTTCGCCTCCAACTGCTCGGCGAGCCACTGGCCGATGCCGCCGAGGCGGACGTGGCCGAAGGCGTCGAGCTCCTGGTTGTGCAGGACCATCTGGCCCTCGAGCGGCTGCGCGCCCTCGGCGACCACGACGATCGGGGCGTACTGGTGCTGGAAGCGCTTCTCGACGTACCCGGCGACCTGGTCGACGTCGAAGTGCCGCTCCGGCAGCAGGATCACGTTGGCGCCGCCGGCGAGACCGGCGTGCAGGGCGATCCAACCGGCGTGCCGGCCCATCACCTCGACGACCAGGGTGCGGTGGTGGCTCTCCGCGGTGGTGTGCAGCCGGTCGATCGCCTCCATGGCGATGTTGACCGCGGTGTCGAAGCCGAAGGTGTAGTCGGTGGCGCCGAGGTCGTTGTCGATGGTCTTCGGCACGCCGACGACCTTGACGTCCAGCTCGTGCAGCTTGGTGGCGACGCCGAGGGTGTCCTCGCCGCCGATCGCGATCAGCGCGTCCACGCCCTGGGCGGCGAGGTTCTCCTTGATCCGCTCCACCCCGCCGTCGATCTTGAACGGGTTGGTCCGGGACGAGCCGAGGATGGTGCCGCCGCGCGGCAGGATGCCGCGGACCTCCGCGATGCCCAGCGGCTTGGTGAGGCCCTCCAGCGGGCCCTTCCAGCCGTCCCGGAAGCCCACGAACTCGTGACCGTAGGTGGCGACGCCCTTGCGGACCACCGCCCGAATCACCGCGTTGAGACCAGGGCAGTCGCCGCCGCCGGTGAGCACGCCGATACGCATGATCTGCTCATCCTCCTGGAGCATCAGGTGAAGCCCGGATAAGCCCCAGGATATGTGTCAGATCAGACCATCGGCGCCGTTGCCGGCCCGGGGCGGGCCGTCAGTGCGCACTGTAGTCGGCGTGGGTGTCCACCGACAGCGCGCCCCGGCCCCCAACCGGCTACCGGTCAGTAGCTGACCTCGCGGTTCCGCCCCGCCCGCGGCCGCCGGCCGGTCACCGCCGCCGGGGCGAACCCGAGCAGGTCGACCACCGCGCCGCCCGACGCGTCCCGGCACACGGCCGCGGCGGCGTGCACCTTGAGCAGGGTGATCCCCGGGGTGTCCGGCCCGTCCGGGAACCAGGTCCGCAGCAGTGGGTGCCAGAGCCACTCGGCGCGCGCCCGGTCCCAGCCCTCCTGCGCGGTGCCGGCCACCGACACCCAGGCGTTCCCGCGCTGGTCGGAGAAGCCGACGTTGACCTGCGGATTCACCCGGATCTGGCGGATCTTGGCGGAGTCCGCGTACGCGAAGAACCAGAGGTCGCCGTCGAACTCCGCCGCCTGGAGCGCCATCGGCCGGCTGACCAGCCGCCCGTCCACGGCGGTGGTGGTCAGCAGGCAGACCCGGGCGTCCCGGATGAGTTCGGTGACCCGGCGGCGGGCGTCCGCGGCGGTGGTCGGCTGGTTGCTCATGACCGCACTCCCTCGGCTCGACTGCTGCGAACCGTGCCCGGGACAGAACCGGTCAAACCTCCGAGAAGGTCATTGTCCGGTCATCGCTCGCCACCGGGCCAGGTTGTGCCGGGCGTCGACCAGCGCGTCGTGCCGGTCCGCCTCGGCGTCGGGCAACCGCGGCCGACCCCGGTCGTCCCAGAGCTGGCGCAGCTCCTTGGTGAACCGGGGGATCTCCCGGGGCAGGGCCGGCATCGCCCCCCACAGCTGGGCCAGCACCACGTGGTCGTACGCCGCGTACCAGGCCCAGAGCTCCAGCTGCTCCCCCGGCCGGTCGCGGACCGGCGCCATCAGGAACTCGTAGAGGTCGTCGCGGATCCGCTCCCGGGACCGCCAGGCCCGGTCGGCCGGGGACGGGAGCTTGTCCAGCACGTTGCGGCGCACCCAGGGCACGGCCCGGGAGTCGTCGAACTCGGTGGAGACCGCGTAGAACTCGCGGCCGTACTCGTCGACGACGCCGATCGACACCAGGTCGACGATCCGGCCGTCCTCGATGAACTCGCAGTCGTAGAAGTAGCGGTAGACCATCCCCGCCATCCTCGCCCACCGCCGCCGGCCGCCGCCGGGCGGGGCGTCCGTCGAGGTCACCGGCGCGCGCCGGCACTGCTCAGGCAGGTCACTTGAGTATGTCCAGGGGTGTACAGCAAGCGACCGGAGCGTCATGATCTGATGTGTACCGCTACCGGACGCCGAACCGGTTCTGATGCCTCGTACCGGGGATGACAGGTTCACCCGGTGTGCGAGTTGTGGTCCTTGACCGGGGAGGGGTTGGGCCGTGGAGGTTCGCCTGCCGGAGCCGGGTGACGCGCTCACGGGCGTGGAGATGTTCGCCGGGCTGGAGCCGGAGGTGCGGCAGCGGGTCATCGCCGCGGCCGTGCCGCGCACGTACCGCAAGGGTCAGTTGCTCTTCGTGGAGAACGACCCGGGCGAGTCGCTGATCGTGCTGCGCCGAGGCGCGGTGGCGGTGTTCCGCACCGCGCCGACCGGCGAGCGGGCCGTGCTGTCGGTGATCCGACCGCCGGACGTGCTCGGCGAGGTGTCCCTGCTCGACGCCTCGACCCGGTCGGCGTCGGCCGAGGCGATCGAGGACTGCACCGCGCTGGCGTTGTCCCGCCCGGCCTTCATGGAGCTGGTGCACTCCAACCCGCGCATCCTCGACGCGGTGATGCGCTCGCTCGGCGGGCTGATCCGCCGGCTCACCGAGCAGAACGCCGACCACGTCTTCCTCGACCTGCCCGGCCGGGTGGCCAAGACGCTGGTCCGGCTGGCCGGCGAGAGCCAGGCCCCGATGATCACGATCGAGCTCAACCAGAGCCAGCTCGCCGAGATGGCCGGCGGCTCGCGGCAGAGCGTCAACCAGGCGATCGGCTCGTTCGCCAGCCGGGGCTGGCTGCGTACCGAGGGGCGCCGCATCGTGGTGACCGACGTGGCCGCGCTGCGCCGCCGCGCCGGGATGAACGACCGCTGACGGAAACGACGGAAGGGCCGGGGCTGTCCGCCCCGGCCCTTCGTCGTGTCGGTCCCGCTCAGACGGTCGCGCTGCCCGGCCCCGCCCACGCGGTGGTGCTGCCCGGGCCGGCCCACTCGGTGCCGTCCTTGCTGGTGGACCCCTCGCTGACAATGCCGTCGGCCTGGAGCGCGGCCAGGGTGGCGGCGTCCACGTCGACGGACTCCCCCGCCGAGTGGGCGATGCCGTCGGCGTCGGTCCAGTCGCTCTCCAGCTTCACGTACACCATGTGTTCCCCCTTGTGATCACGGTCGTCATCGTCCGGCGGCATGAATGTAGTCCGCCGGGCGCTCCGCTGGCTGCCCGGACGAGTGTCCACAAGCCAACAGCCCGGTACCTGACAGCTCGGGGGACCGTGATACTCACGGTGGACGCCGCGGGGGGCGGCGCCCGGCCGGGACCGGCCGGAAGATCCACCAGTGGAGGGTGTCATCTCCGCGCAGTGTGACCGTTGTGGACGTACCGCTGCCGACGGCGACCGCTTCTGCGGCGGCTGCGGCGCGGAGCTGGGCGCGGTCTGCCCGCACTGCCTGCGCCCGCTCGCCGCCGACGTGGCCTTCTGCACCTCGTGCGGATCGCCGCGGGCCGGGGCGAAGCAGCCGGTCGCGGCACCGCAGGAGGACCGCCGCCGGGTCAGCGTGCTCTTCGTCGACCTGATCGACTTCACCCCGTACGTGGAACGGGCCGACCCGGAGCAGGTCCGCGGCATGCAGACCGGCTTCTTCTCCGCCGCCAAGCGGGTGGTCGGGCAGTACGGCGGGGTGGTCGAGAAGTACATCGGCGACGCCGTGATGGCGCTCTTCGGCGCCCCGGTGGCCACCGAGACCGACGCGCTGCGCTGCGTCCGGGCCGGCCTGGAGCTGCAACGGGTGCTCACCCGGTTCGCCCCGACCGGCCGCGACGAGCTGCGCTTCCGGGTCGGCGTGGCGACCGGCGAGGCGCTGGTGGACGTGGCCGCCGCCCGCGACGGCGGGCAGGCGATCGTGGCCGGCGACGTGGTGAACACGGCGTCCCGGATGCAGTCGGTGGCGCCGCCCGGCGGGGTACTGGTCTGCGGCGCGACGCACGCCCTCACCAAGGACGCCATCCGCTACGAGGAGCAGCCGCCGGTCACCCTGCGCGGCCGGTCCACCCCCACCGAGGTCTGGCTCGCCCTCGCCCCGGTACGCCGGCAGCCCACCGACCGGGAGCCGGACACCACGCCGCTGATCGACCGCGAGCACGAGCTGGGGCTGCTGGTCAACGCCCTGCACCGGTCGTTGCGGGACCGGCTCCCGCAGGTGGTGACGGTCTTCGGCCGGGCCGGCATCGGCAAGAGCCGGCTGGTCCGCGAGCTCTACCGGCACGCCGGCCGGCTGGTCGACGAGCCGCTGACCTGGCGTACCGGGCGCTGCCCGCCGTTCGGGGAGAACGTCACCTTCGCCGCGCTGGCCGACATCGTGAAGACCGAGGCCAGCATCCTGGACACCGACCCGGCGTCCACCGCGGCGCAGCGGCTCACCGCCGCGGTCGCCGAACTGGTCGGGCCGGCCGAGCGGGACCGGATCGTCGACGCGCTGCGCCCGCTGGTCGGGCTGACCGGCACCACCCTGCCCGCCGAGGAGGCCGAGTCGGCGTGGCGGCGGTTCCTGCTGGCCCTCGCGGCCCGGCGCCCCACCGTGGTGGTCTTCGAGGACCTGCACTGGGCCGACGACGCCATGCTGCGCTTCGTCGAGCTGCTCGGCGCCGCCGCCCGGGACGTGCCGCTGCTGCTGCTCTGCACCGCCCGGCCGGAGCTGGTCGACCGGGACCCGAGCTGGGCGGGGACGATCACCGGCTCGGTCACCATCACCCTGCCCCCACTGCGGGACACCGGCATCGCCTCGCTCTACGCGCACATGTTCGGCCAGGCCGCGTTCCCCGCCGAGATGCTCACCCCGCTGGTGGAGGTAGCCGGCGGCAACCCGCTCTACGCCCACGAGTACGTGCGGATGCTCATCGAGCAGGGCGCGCTGCGCCAGTCGGGGCGCGGCTGGTCGCTGGAGAAGCACCTCGACCTGCCGATGCCGGAGAGCGTGCACGCGGTCATCGCCAACCGGATCGACCTGCTCGACGCCAAGGACCGGGCGGTGCTGCTGGCCGCCTCGGTGGTGGGCGTGCAGTTCTGGCCGGGCGCGGTGGCCGCCGCGCTGGGCCAGCAGGTGGAGTCGGTGGAGCGGGCCCTGCGCCGGCTGGAGCAGCGCGACTTCGTGCACGAGCAGGGGGCGTCCACGATGGCCGGCCAGCCGGAGTTCCGGTTCCGGCACGTCCTGGTCCGGGACGTCTGCTACCAGCGGCTGCCGCGTACCGAGCGGGTGGCCCGGCACGAGCGGACCGCGGACTGGCTGGACGCCCTGTCGCAGAGCCGGGACACCGACCTGGCCGAGGTGCTGGCCCACCACCGCTGGGCGGCCCACGAGATCGCCCGCACGCTCGGCATGGACACCCACCGCTACGCCGGCCCGGCACGCGCCGCGCTGCACCGGGCGGCCCGCCGGGCGTACGCCCTGCACGGGCTGGACGCGGCGGCGGCGCACGCCGGCCGGGCGCTGGGCCTGGCCGACGACAGCGACCCGGTGGGCCGGCTGCAGCTGGAGCTGCTGAGCACCGAGATCTCGTTCTACCGGGACGGCAACGCGTTCCTCTCCGGCGGCGGCCCGGAGCAGCTGCACGCGCTCGCCGACCGGCTGCTCGCGCACGGCGACGACGCCTGCGCCGCCCGGGCCTGGACCCTGCTCGGCCAGGCGGCCTGGCTGCGGGCCGACCGGACCGCCGCGGTGGCCTGCCTGAACCGCGCGGTGACGCTGTTCGAGCCGCTGCCGGACAGCGGCCAGAAGGCGGACGCGTACGCCGAGCTGGGCCGGCTGCACATGCTCAACTACGAGCGGGACCCGGCGGTGGCCGCCGCCGAGACCGCGGCGGAGATCGGCGAGCGGCTGGGGCTGTCGGAGACCCGGATCAACGCGCGGATCACCGCGGCCACCGCCCGCTACCAGTCCGGCGACCGGTCGGGCCTGGACGAGCTGCACGCGCTCGTCGAGCACAGCCGGGCGCAGCAGTTGCTGGCGCTGCACCGGGCGGTGCAGAACCTGGCCTACGCGGTCCGCGAGGAGGGGGACTGGCTGCGCTCGGACGCGCTGCTGACCACCGGGCCGGAGCGTACGGCCAGCGGGCAGACGCTGACCACCAGCTACTCCGGCGAGGCGATGCGGGCGTACTTCGACGGGGACTTCGCCCGGCTGATCGCCGCCGCCGACGCGTTCGTGGACACCCCGACCGGCGGCTGGGACATGCAGGTCCGGGGCCTGCGCTCGTGCCTGCTGGTGCTGCGCGGGCAGCCGGTGCCGCCGGCGCCCCGGTCGACGCCGGCGCCGCAGGACAACGGCGCGGCCCCGGAGCCGGCCCGGCACCGGGACGACGTGGCCGCCGCGCTGGACAGCGCCCGCCGCAGCGGCTTCCACCGGCCGCACTGGACGATGCTCGGGATGGCCGCACTGTGCCGGGCCCTGCTCGGGCAGGCGGAGGAGGCGGCGGAGCTGGTCGACGAGCTGGCCGACTCGTGGTCGGCGGTGCCGGCCCTGGCCAGCGGCGAGTGGATCGCCGCCGCGGCGTACGCGGCCAGCCTGGCCGGCCGGGACGCGGCCGTGCGGGTCCGCGCGATGCTGGACCGGCTCGACCACCGGACCCCCTGGTCGGAGGCGGCGCTGCGGACGGTGACCGGAGCCCTCGCGGCGGCCGACGGCGACCACCGGCGCGCCGGTGAGCTGCACCTGGCCGGCGCGGAGATCTACGCCCGCATCCCGGACGTCACCGACCGGATGCTGGCCCTCGCCCTGGCGGTGGCCGAGCTGGACCGGGCCGGGGACACCGCGACCGCCGCCGGGCCGCTGGCCGAGGTACGCGCGTTCGCCCAGCGCAACGAGGCGCCCGGCCTGCTGGCCCTGGCCCGCCACCCGGTCCCCGACACCGGCCCCGCCGTCGCCTGCTGAACTCCCCACGGGCCCCGGCACCCGTGGGCCCTCTTTCGCGGAAACTGGCCCCACCCGGCGCGGGATGGGGCCAGTTTCCGTGAATCAGCGCGGTCGCCTGGCGGGCGGCGGGACGCGCGCGGGGTGCGGCGGCGTCAGGCGGGGACCGGCTCCCGGGGCTGGGCCTTGGCCTTCTGCGCGTACATGTCGACGTACTCGCGGCCGGAGAGCTCCATCAGCTCGTACATGATCTCGTCGGTGACGGCGCGCTCGACGAACCGGTCACCGGCCATCCCGGCGTACCGGGAGAAGTCGAGCGGGGCGCCGAAGCGGATCCGCACCCGGCCGAGGTTGGGGATGATCTGGCCGGTCGGCTGGATCGCGTCGGAGTTGAGCATCGCCATCGGCACCACCGGCGCGCCGCTCTCCAGGGCGAGCCGGGCCACCCCGGTCTTGCCCCGGTAGAGCCGGCCGTCGGGCGAGCGGGTGCCCTCCGGGTAGATGCCGGCGATCCCGCCGGACCGCAGCACCCTGAGCTGGGTGTCCAGCGCCGCGCGGGCGGCTCGGCCGCCGGACCGGTCGACCGGGATGGTGCCGGAGCCGACGAAGAACATCTTGGTCAGCCAGCCCTTGATGCCCTTGCCGGTGAAGTACTCCGCCTTTGCGATGAATGTGACTTTTCGCTTGACGATGAGCGGGGTGAAGATCGAATCCGAGAAGGAGAGGTGATTGCTGGCCAGGATGACCGGACCGGTCTCCGGGACGTTCTCGAGCCCTTCGACCTGCGGGCGGAAGATCAGCCTCAGCAGCGGGCCGAGGATGATGTACTTCAGCAGCCAGTACAGCACCGGGGTCCTTCCAGGCGGGCGGCGGGGAGCCGGAAACCGGGCCGCCGGGCACGCCCGGACCGCGCCCGGGGCGCCGTCGGCGAGCGGGAACTGTCGGGGAAGAGCCTACGAACCAAGAGCGGCACGCCACAACGCACTCCCGGAACCGGGTCCCGACGTGTCACGATTCAGGGCACGGCGTGCGGGGCGCCGGGTCGGGAGGCACCGACGGGTGCGGCGAGGAGGTGTCCGGTGTCAGCGGGTGGGCCCCGTCGAGGGCGGCGGGACAACGGGCTCGACGCGGCCGAGTACGCGGTCGCGGGCGACGTCGATCCGCGCGTCGGCGAGCACCTGCTCGACGTGCTGGCCGCCGGCGGGATCGCCGCGTACCTCCAGCCGTCCGCCGACCTGAACCCGGTCACCCGCACCACCACCGTGCCGTCCCGCCCGGTCGACCGGCTCTACGTCGACCGCTCGCACCTGACCACCGCCCGGGACTACCTCACCCAGCTCGCCGACGATGGCGCGCCCGAGCCGGCCCGGGACGACGAGCCCGACATCGAGGCCGAGTGGGCGAAGATCGTCGCCGGCTTCCACACCGCCCCGGCCGCCGGGAGCCACCCGTGGCCCGCCGCCGAGGACGTCGACGACCCGGTCGACCCGACCGGCCCCACCGGCAGCACCGGCACCCGCGCGGAGGAGCCGGCCGGCCCGACCGCCACCGACGTGCGCCGCCTGCCGTACGCGGCGGACGTCTCCGGGGTCTCGCTCGGCCGCAACCGACAGGACGAGCCGTCGCTGCTGGACGGGCTGGACACCTTCGGCGCCGACCTGCCGGACGACGAGGAGGAGCACTACACCCCGCCGCCCCCGCCGCCGCTGCCGCGCTTCTCCAAGTACGCCGTGGTCGGCGTGCTCTGCATCGTGGTCGGGTTCGTGCTCTTCCTCTCCCCCACCGTGCTGCCGGTGACCGACCCGTCGGTGGTGACGCTGCTCGGCTTCACCGGCATCCTGGCCGGGTTCGTGATGCTGATCTGGCGGCTGCGCCCCGGCGACTCCGACGAGCACGACCCGGACGACGGCGCGGTCGTCTGACCGGCGCCGCCCGGATGGCGGGACGGCCGCCGCCCCCGCGCGGTCGCGTAACAGGGGTGTAACTTACGGTCAGTAGTAATATCGCTGTACGTCACTTCCCGCACCGGCTGCCCGGTTTGTCCCCTCGCGCCGGACGGCCGCTCCCCAGCTGATCGGAATGCCCGAGATGCGACAGAGTCCCCTCGTGGTGGTGGCCAACCGCCTCCCCATCGACGACAGTGTGGCGCCGGACGGCGCCTGCGAGTGGCGGCGCAGCCCCGGCGGCCTGGTGAGCGCCCTGCACCCCCTGCTCCGGCACACCCCGGCCACCTGGGTCGGCTGGGCCGGCGGCACCGGCCCCGCACCGCACCTGCCCGACGTGGACGGCGTGCGGATGCACACCGTGCCGCTGACCGGCGACGACCTGCGCGACCACTACGAGGGGTTCGCCAACGCGACCCTCTGGCCGCTCTACCACGACGCCGTCGAGCAGCCCGTGTACCACCGCCGCTGGTGGGAGGCGTACCAGCGGGTCAACCAGCGGTTCGCCGAGGCCGCCGCCGAGGTGGTTGAGCCGGGCGGCCTGGTCTGGGTGCAGGACTACCACCTCCAGCTGGTGCCGGGGCTGCTCCGCCAGCTCCGCCCCGACCTGCGGATCGGCTTCTTCCTGCACGTGCCGTTCCCGCCGCCGGAGCTGTTCATGCAGCTCCCCCGCCGGGCCGAGCTGCTCCGCGGGATGCTCGGCGCCGACCTGATCGGTTTCCAGCGGGCCCAGGCCGCGCACAACTTCGCCCAGCTGGTGACCAAGGTGCTGGAGCTGCCCGCCACCGACCGGCGGATCGGGGTCGGCGACCGGGTGGTCCGGATCGGCGCCTTCCCGGTCTCCATCGACACCGCCGAGATGGCCGCGCTCGCCGCCCGGCCCGAGGTCGCCGACCGGGCCCGCCGGCTCCGCCAGGACCTCGGCAACCCCGAGCGCGTCATCCTCAGCGTCGACCGGATGGACTACACCAAGGGCATCGAGCAGCGGCTCAAGGCGTACCGCGAGTTGCTGATCAGCGGGGACGTCAAGGTCCGGGACACCGTGCTGATCCAGGTGGCGGTGCCCAGCCGGGAACGGGTCGCCCAGTACCAGGTCCTCCGGGACCGGGTGGAACACCAGGTCGGCCGGATCAACGGCGAGTTCGGCCGGGTCGGCGAGCCGGCCATCCACTACCTCACCCAGCAGTTCGACCGGGCCGAGCTGGTCGCCCTCTACCGGGTCGCCGACGTGATGGCGGTGACCCCGCTGCGGGACGGGATGAACCTGGTCGCCAAGGAGTACGTGGCCGCCCGGGTGGACGACACCGGGGCGCTGCTGCTCAGCGAGTTCGCCGGGGCGGCCGCCGAACTGCCCCAGGCGTACCTGGTGAACCCGCACGACCTGGAGGGGCTCAAGCAGGCGCTGCTCGCGGCGCTGCGGGCCACCCCGGCGGACGTCGCCCCCCGGATGCGGGCGATGCGGGAGCACCTGCGCCGCAACGACATCCACGCCTGGGCGGGGTCCTACCTGAGCGCACTGGAGGAGAGCGGCTCCCTGCTCGGCCGACGCGCCACGACCGGCTGACGCGGCGCTCAGCCGAGCGCCGGCGCCGGGTCCTTCTCCAGCCAGTCCAGGATCGCGTCGATCGGCTCCTGCCAGCGGGCGTCGAGCATCAGGTCGTGGCCCATGCCCGGGAAGAGCAGCGGGGCCGAGGCGTACCGGCGGGCGGCCCGGGTCAGCGCGGCCGGCGACACGACCCGGTCGTCCGGGCTGCCCAGCACCAGCACCGGCGGGCCACCCACCGCCGGCTCCGGCTCCCGGCCGGTGAGCAGCTGCCACTGCGCCCGACGGCTGGCCCGGCCCAGCCGGGAGACGTGCCGGCGGGCCTCGGCGTCGGGCAGCTCCCGGCTGAACAGCTGCCGGCGGCTGAGCCGCAGGCCGGCGCCGAAGATCGCCGGCAGGGTGCCGAGCGGATTGCGCCGCAGCGCGGTGCCGAACGTCCCCCAGCCGCCGAGCACCGGCGCCACCAGCACCGCCGCCCGGGCCGGGTAGCGGGCCAGGGCGTGCGCCACCACCCGGGCGCCGGCGCCGTGCCCCACCAGCACCGCCTGCCGCGGCAGCCCCGCCGCCACCTGGACCACGTCATGGGTGTACGCCCGCAGCGTCGCGTCCGGCGCCGGCTCGCTGCCGCCGTGCCCGCGCAGGCTCAGCGCGTACGCGGGGAAGCCGCGGGAGGCGGCGTGGTCCAGCCAGTGCTCGGCGAACGCCCACGCCCCGTGCCCGAAGCCGGGCACGAAGAGCAGCGGCGGCTTCGCCTGCTCCAGCTCGGGCACCACGGCCAGCACCTCGCGGCGGGCCGGGCGCTCCGGCCGGGCCCACTCCCACGCCCGGACGACCCGCACCCGCTCCCCGCTCACTGTGCTGCCCTTTCGTTCGCGACTGCGGGGCTCCGCTCCGCTGCACTCCTCGCGCTCACCGTGCCGCCATTCCGTCCGTGGGACGCGCCTCGTTCACTTGCCCTCCAGGTCGTAGAGGGCGCGCTGGAGCGCGCGCAGGTAGTCGGCGTGCCCGACCTCGAACCAGTGCCGGGTGCTGTCCTTGACCTTGGCCGAGTACCGCTCGCCGAGGCCGGCGGCGACCTTGCGACCGAAGGCGGCGGCCCGGTCCGGCCGACTGGTACGCAGGGCGAGCAACCGGGCGAAGAGCACGCTCTGCCAGTGCGAGATGGTGAAGATCCCGGAGTCCGGCTGCACCAGGCCCACCACCGCGAGGGTGGGGTGGCCCGCGGTGAAGGCGTTGAGCCAGAGCCGGGGCCGACCGGAGCCCTCCTCGTCGCCGAGCACCCGCCCCTCGAGGAACTCGAACCGCGGCAGGTAGCCGGTGGCGAAGACGACCAGCTCCGGGTCGATCTGCCGCCCGTCGGTCAGCTCCACCGTGCGGTCGTGGAACCGGGCCACGTCCGGCACCGGCGTGATCCGGCCGTGGCCGACGTAGTAGACGAGCTGGCTGTTGGCGATCGGGTGGGTCTCGTACACCCGGTGGTCGGGCTTCGGCAGGCCGAACCGGGTCAGGTCGCCGACCGTCAGCCGGAGCGTCCAGTGGTAGAGCCACTGCCGGACCCGCAGCGGCACCCGCAGCGCGAGCAGGGTGTCGTTGACCTGGTCGGCGGGGCGGCCGAGGACGTACTTCGGGGCGTACCAGTAGCCGCGGCGGGTGGAGTGCCAGCAGCGGGACGCCTGCTGGGCCGCCTCGACCGCGATGTCGCAGCCGGTGTTGCCGGCGCCGACGACCAGCACCCGCTTGCCGCGCAGCTGCGCCGGGTCCTTGTAGGACGAGGCGTGCATGACCTCGCCCCGGAACTGCTCCAGCCCCTCGTACCGGGGCAGCTTCGGCGACCAGTTGTGCCCGTTGGCCAGCACCACGGCCGCGTACCGGGAGGTGCGCTCCGGGCCGTACCCGCCGGTGCTGCGGGTGGTGACGTCCCAGCGGTCGCCCTCGACCGGCTCCACCCGGACCACCTCGGTGCCGAACCAGATGTGCTGGCGCAGGTCGAAGTGGTCGGCGTAGCGCTCGAAGTAGGACAGCAGCTGGGCGTGGTGCGGGTAGTCCGGCCAGTCGTCCGGCATCGGGAAGTCGGGGAACTGGGTGAACGGCCGGGACGAGATCAGGTGGGTGCTGGCGTACACCGGGCTGCGGTCGTGCCGCCAGTTCCAGGCGCCGCCGACGCCGGTCTCCCGCTCGTAGCAGTCGACCCCGAAGCCGTGCTCGCGAAGGTTCTTCACGGCGGTGAGGCCGCTGGCCCCGGCCCCGATGACGCAGACGGTGTCGCCCCGATCGGAGACCGGGCGGCCGTCCCGGGTCAGGGCGACCGTCGTGTCCGGATCGGGGCGGCCGAGGTCGGTGGAGGAGGACACCGGGGACATCTCCTTTGTGCGGCACGCGTGCCGGGTCGGTGCGAAATCCTGCCGAGAACGCCCGCCGTTGTCCAGCCCCACCGGGGCGTGGCGGACGGTGACTCAGCCGGCGGCGGGGAGCAGCAGGTCGACCAGGACCGGGAAGTGGTCGCTGGCCCGGCGGGTCCGCGGGGTGTCGACCACGTCGTAGTCCACGACGGTGATCCGGGGGTCCACGAACAGGGCGTCGATGCGCCGGTGCGGGTTGGCGCACGAGTAGGTGTGCCGGTCCGCCCGGTCGGCGGCGACCGCGGCGTCGGTGAGTCCCGCCGCGACGGTCCGCCACGCCGCCCCGTCCGGCCCCTCGTTGAGGTCGGCCCCGGCGATCACCGGCACCGTCGCGGCGGCCAGTTCCCGCTTGAACGCCGCCGCCTGGGCCGGTCGCTCCGCCGGGTCGGTGGAGAGGTGGGAGCCGGCCAGCAGGAACCGGCTCCCACCCACCAGGCACTCGGCGTACGCGGCGCCCCGCAGGTGCCGTCCGGGGGTCAGCGGGTAGCGCTGGCAGCGGGTGTCCCGCACCCGCACCCGCAGGCTGGTGAGCAGCAGGTTGCCCAGCGACGGCAGGCCGCCGGCGGCCACCACCAGGCCGAACGAGTCGGCCAGCGAGGCGCACTTCTGCCGCCACCGGAACCGCCGCGGCCCCTCCTGGACGATCACCACGTCGGGCTCGGCGGCGCGGACCACCTCGGCCAGCGCGGCCGTGTCGTCGCGCTGGCTGTGGATGTTGTACGACACCACCCGCAGCGGCACCCCGGCGCCGGCGGCTCCGGCCGCGCTCACAGGCGCCGGGCGAGGTCGGCGGCGCCGATGACCCCGGCGCTGTTGCCCAGCTCCGCGGGGCGGATCTCGGCCACCGGGAGCCGGCTGCGCTGGGCGAGGGCCTCCCGGTACGACCGGCGGGCCGGGCCCATCAGCAGCTCACCGGCGTCGATCACCCCACCGCCGACGACCAGCACCTGCGGGTCGAGGATCTGCGCCATGTCCGCCATGCTGGTGCCGAGCCAGCGGCCGACCTGGGCGAACGCCTCCGCGGAGACGGGGTCCCCGCCCTTCGCCGCGGCGGTCACCATCGGTCCGGTGATCGCCTCGGCCTCGCCGCCGGCCAGCTCCAGCAGGGCGGTGGCCCGGTGCGGCTCCTGGCGGGCGGCGGCGCGGGCGAAGCGGACCAGGGCGCTGCCGCTGGCGTACTGCTCGATGCAGCCCAGCCGGCCGCAACCGCACTGGTGGCCGTCCGGGACGGTGAGCATGTGCCCCAGCTCGGCCGCGATGCCGTTGGCCCCGCGGAGCAGTTCCCCGCCGAGCACGATGCCCCCGCCGACGCCGGTGCCGATGGTGAACATGACCATCGAGTCGTCGGCGGCCCGGGCCGCGCCGTAGCGGAACTCCGCCCAGGCGGCCACGTTCGCGTCGTTCTCCACGATCACCGGCAGGCCGGTGGCGTTGCTGACGTACTCGCGCAGCGGCTCGTCCCGCCAGGCCAGGTTCGGGGCGAAGAGGACGGTGGAGCGGGTAGCGTCGATCCAGCCGGCCGCGCCGATGCCGACCCCCACGACGGTACGGCCGGTGGCCAGCTCGGTGACCAGCTCGATGATGACGTCGCGGGTCTTGGCCACGTCGTCGGCGGGGGTGTCCCGTCGCGTCTGCACGAGAACCTTGCCGGTGTCGTCCACGACACCGCCGGCCACCTTCGTGCCACCGACGTCGACTCCGATGGTCAGCGTCACCGCTGCCAACTCCCCTCTGCTGTGCTGCCCGGCACCGGCCGAACCGGCCGTGCGCTGCCGGGATGACCGGTGGTCAGGCCTCGTCGCCTGGTGCGTCCCCGCCCACTTCGCCGGAGACCCGCGAGGCGGGCACCACGGGACGGGCAGCCGGCGGCCGGGTCGTCACCGGCGCAGCCGGCCCGGCGGCATCGGCGGGCTGCGACGACTCCGGCTCGGCGCGTCTGTCGCCACGCCACGACCTGGAGCCGTCGGCGGCACCCGGATCGGTCGCGCCCTCCCCCCGGGTGGCGGCGGACCACACGTCCTGCTCGGGTGCCGGCTGAGAATCATGCCCGGTACGGGTCGCCTCGCGCCACACGTGGTCTCCGGTCGGGTTCCCGGCGTCCGCCCCGTCGGAGCCGCCGGTGCTCGCACCGGCCGGCGCGGCGGGCTCGGTCGGGGCGAACGCGCGCAGCAGGCTGGCCACCCCGGCGGCCAGATCGCCGGCGCCGGTGGCGAGTCGCTCGGCGAATTCCGGACTCGGATCCCGCAACGCCGCGATACCGCGACAGACCGGGCAGACACAGCATTCCGGCGATCCGGTGGCGAAACCCGCGCCGGTCGCGGCGCCGCCGCCAGCGGCGGTCCCCCGGCCGCCGGCACCGTCCCCGCCGGGGGTGTGACCGAGGACACCCGACAGGATCCCACCGAGCGGACCCCAGGGCCCCGCCCCGGGCGACGCGGCGGCCAGCCGGGCGCTGGCCAGCAGCATGGCGACGAGGCGCTCGGCCTCTTCCCGGGCCGAACCCGGATCAGTGGTGCCCATGGGTCGGCTCCTCTACCGTGACGACCGGTTCGACGGTCGGGTCAGTGGGCCGCACCGGATGCTTCTACCCGGCGCTTGAGCTGCTTCAACGCCGCATCCATGATCATTTTCTCGGCCTTGCGGCGAAACATGCCGAGCATGCCCACGGAGAGCTCCACCTCGAGGGTGTAGGTCACCGTGGTGGTCCCGTCCGCGTTGCCCTCCAGGTCGTACGACCCGCGCTGGGACTTCTGCATCTTCGAGGGCGCCACCAGGTGCCACTCGATCCGGGAGATGTCCTCGGCGTACTCGTAGGCCAGCACGTACTCGTCGGCCATCACGCCGGCGTCGATGGCGAACCGGACCTGGCTGGCGTAGCCGTCCTCGTACTCCTCGATCACCTCCGCCTGCCGCACCGCGTCGGCCCACTCCGGATAGCGGGGGAAGTCGCAGATGACGGCCGCCACCCGGTCCGGTGACGCGGCGATGATGATCGACTGGGTGGAGGAGTCCGCCATGGGGGGAGGCTACCCGGCGCCCGCCACCGCCGCGTGGCTCCCACCCCGCCCGGTCGCCGCGGAACCCCGGCGGTCACCGCGGGGTTTCCGGCGTGTCCCACCAACCGGGCGGGCAACCTCCCTGGCTCACCCCACCGAACCAGCGGGTAGGTTTCGACAGAGCCGACCCACGGCCGGCCCGGCCAGTGCGAGCCCGAGGGAGTGCAGGTGCGCGAGTTCTCCGTCCCGCCGATCGTCACCGTCGGCGACGCGGCCAACCTGACCGACCCGGTCTGGGACAACGCCGAGGTCGCCCCCGACACCGTGCAGTTCGCCCGGCGCACCGGCGACGGCGGCTGGTCCGACGTCACCTGCCGGCAGTTCCGCGACGAGGTGGTCGCGGTGGCCCGCGGCCTGGTCGCGGCCGGCATCTCCCCCGGCGACCGGGTCGCCCTGATGAGCCGCACCCGCTACGAGTGGACGCTGCTCGACTACGCCATCTGGGCCGCCGGCGCGGTCACCGTGCCGATCTACGAGACCTCCAGCGCCGAGCAGGCGGCCTGGATCCTCGCCGACTCCGGCGCGGTCGCCGCCGTGGTGGAGACCACCGGGCACGCCGCCCTGGTCGCCGGGGTACGCGACCGGCTGCCCGAGCTGCGCGAGGTGTGGCAGATCGAGCTCGGCGCGGTGGACCAGCTGGTCGCCGCCGGCGAGTCGGTCGACCCGGCCGACGTCGAGGTACGGCGCAGCTCGCTGCACGCCGACGACATCGCCACCATCATCTACACCAGTGGCACCACCGGCCGCCCCAAGGGCTGCGTGCTCACCCACCGCAACATGTACGCCGACATCGCCAACGCGGTGCCGGTGCTGCCGAACCTGTTCCGCCCGGGCGCGTCCACCCTGCTCTTCCTGCCGCTCGCGCACGCCTTCGCCCGGCTCATCCAGATCGGCGTGGTGCAGGCCCGGGCCACCATGGCGCACTGCGCGGACACCAAGAACCTGGTCGCCGAGCTCCAGGACTTCAAGCCCACCTTCGTGCTCTCCGTGCCCCGGGTCTTCGAGAAGGTCTACAACGGTGCCCGGCAGAAGGCCGAGGCGGAGGGCAAGGGCGGGATCTTCGACCGGGCCGAGAAGGTCGCGATCGCGTACAGCGAGGCGCTGGAGACCCCCGCCGGGCCCGGCCTGGTGCTGCGCGCCCAGCACGCGCTCTTCGACAAGCTGGTCTACGGCAAGCTGCGGGCCGCGATGGGCGGCCGGTGCCGGGACGCGATCTCCGGCGGCGCCCCGCTCGGCGCGCGGCTCGGGCACTTCTTCCGGGGCGTCGGGGTGACCATCTGCGAGGGCTACGGCCTCACCGAGACCTCCCCCGCCGCCGCCGCGAACCTGCCCGGCCACACCCGGGTCGGCACGGTGGGCCGCCCGCTGCCCGGGGTCACCATCCGGATCGCGGACGACGGCGAGATCCTGATCTCCGGCGAGATCGTCTTCGGGCGCTACTGGCACAACGAGGCGGCCACCGCCGAGGCGCTCGCCGACGGCTGGTTCCGCACCGGTGACCTCGGCCGGCTCGACCCGGACGGCTACCTGAGCATCACCGGCCGGAAGAAGGAGATCATCGTGACCGCCGGCGGCAAGAACGTCGCGCCGGCGGTGCTGGAGGACCAGGTCCGGGCCCACCCGCTGGTCAGCCAGTGCCTGGTGGTCGGCGACCGGCAGCCGTTCATCGCGGCCCTGGTCACCATCGACGAGGAGGCGCTGCCGAAGTGGCTGGCCGCGCACGGCAGGCCGGCCGGCACCCCCGTCGCCGACCTGCGTGACGACGAGACGCTGCGGACCGAGATCCAGGCCGCGATCGACCAGGCCAACCGGTCGGTCTCCAAGGCCGAGGCGATCAAGGTGTTCCGGATCCTGCCGCAGGACTTCACCGAGGCCACCGGCGAGCTGACCCCCTCGCTGAAGGTCAAGCGGCAGGTCGTGCACAAGACGTACGCGGCGGAGATCGCCGACATCTACCGGGGCTGACTACCATCCGTCACGTGCCCGCCTCCACAACCAGCCAGCCGCAGACCCAGCCGCTCGCCGCTGCCGCGCGCCTGGTCCTCCTCGCGCTGGTCGCCGCCCTGACCTTGTTCGCCACCGGCGAGCCGGCCCAGCTCTGGTGGATCGCCCTGCTGGGCGTCGCCGGGCTGCCGGCCGTGCTGGCCCCGCAGCACCGGCTGCTCGGGCTGCTCAGCCGCTTCGCCGAGGTGGTGGTCCTCGGGCTGGCCGCCAGCCAGGTCGCCGCCGACACCCACCTGACCGGGGTGACCGGCGGGCTGGGCGCCTCGGCGGTGCTGCCGTACCTGGCCGTGCCGGTGACCGTGACGGCGCTGCGCCGCAAGTACCGCGAGGGGGCCGCGCTGCTGGCGGTGGCGGCGGCCACCCTGCTGGTCAGCGCGGCCTTCACCGAGGTCGACGGCGGACGGCAGCTCGGCCAGCTCGGCTACCTGGCGGTCTGCGCGCAGTGGTTGATCCTGGCCGGCCTCGGCCTCTTCACCGCCGGCACGTTCCAGCGGGTGGTGCGGGTGCGCGGGGAGGGCAAGCCCCAGCCGTACGCGGAGGCCACCCGGCTGCTCACCCAGCTGCGCACGGTCGCCCGCCAGCTGCCCGGCGCCACCCTGGACCCGGGCGGTATCTCGGAACACCTGCTGGAGGAGCTGCGGGCGGTGGCGAAGACCGACCGGGGCGCGGTGCTGTCCGCCTCCGGCGGCGGCCGGCTGGTGGTGCTCGCCCAGATCGGCGTGGACCGGGTGGACTGGGAGACCACGCTCGACGCGGACTCGGCCATCGCCGACGCCTGGGCCAGCCAGCAGCCGCAGACCTCGACCCGCTCGCAGGCCCGCTCGCAGCACTCCGGTGAGGTGTCGTCGCTGATCGTGCCGCTGGTCGCCGGGGTACGGACGGTCGGCCTGGTGGTGATCGAGGCGGACACCCCGCACGCGTACCCGCCGCCGGTGATGTCCCGGGTGACCGCGCTGACCGGGCCGGCGGCGCTGCGGCTGGAGGCCGCCCTGCTCTTCGACGAGGTGCGGTCGCTGGCCACCAACGAGGAGCGGCAGCGGCTGGCCCGGGAGATCCACGACGGGGTCGCCCAGGAGCTGGTGATGGTCGGGTACGGCATCGACAACGCCCTGGCCACCGTGCACGACGACGCCGAGGAGACCGCCGACTCGCTGCGCACCCTGCGCCAGGAGGTCACCCGGGTGATCACCGAGCTGCGGCTCAGCCTGTTCGAGCTGCGCAGCGAGGTGGACCGGCACGGCGGCCTGGCCGCCGCGATCGCCGAGTACGCGCGCACCGTCGGCGCGTCCGGCGGGCTGCGGGTGCACCTGTCCCTGGACGAGTCCACCGCCCGGCTGCCCGCCGCCACCGAGGCGGAGCTGCTGCGCATCGCCCAGGAGGCGGTCACCAACGCGCGCAAGCACGCCGGGGCGGCTAATCTGTGGGTCACCTGTGAGGTGGACCCGCCGTACGCGCAGATCGAAGTGTCGGATGACGGTCACGGCATCGGTGACCAGCGCCCGGACGGGCACTATGGTCTTGCGATCATGGCGGAGAGGGCGGAACGTATCCGGGGCCGGTTGGAGATCAGGCCGCGGCAACCCAGCGGCACGACCGTGGCGGTGGTACTCGGCTCCTCACCCCGGCGCGATAAGGTGCGCGGCAGTGCCGCGGCAGCAGAAGGGGAGTAACCCGAGGATGACCACTAGTCCGACACCGGCCACCCGTACCAAGGTTCTCCTTGTCGACGATCACGACCTGATCCGCAAGGGGCTGCGGCACGCCTTCGAGCGGGACCGGCAGTTCGAGGTCGTGGGCGAGGCCGCCACGGCCGCGGAGGGCGTCCGCCAGGCCGGCGCGCTGCAGCCGGACGTGGTGATCATGGACCTGCGGCTGCCCGACGGCAGTGGCCTGGAGGCCACCCGCGCCCTGCGCAAGTCCAGCGCGTCGATGGGCATCGTCGTGCTCACCATGTACGCCGGCGACGACCAGCTCTTCGGTGCCCTCGAGGCGGGGGCGAGCGCGTTCGTGCCGAAGACCGCCCCGGCCGACGAGGTGGTGGCCGCCGCCCGGCACGCCGCCTCCTCGCCCAGCGCGTTCACCGCGGCCGACCTGGCCGAGGCGATGAAGCGCCGGCTGGCCCCGTCCGGCCCGCAGCTCTCCCCGCGCGAGGGCCAGGTGCTGCGGCTGCTCGCCGACGGCATGAGCGTCGCCGGCATCGCCAAGCAGCTGTTCGTCAGCGAGTCGACGGCCAAGACGCACATCTCGAAGCTCTACGAGAAGCTGGGCGCGGCCAACCGCGCCCAGGCCCTGATGACCGCGCTGCGGCTGGGCCTGCTCGAGGCCCCCGACGCCCCCAAGTTCTGACGGCGTACGCGACAGGCCCGCGTCCGGGACCGGACGCGGGCCTTCTGGCGACGTTCCGGGCCGGGCCGACCGCGTACGGTGAGCGGCCGACCGCGCAGTGACGGTGGTCTTTGCACCGCGAGGACGGGCGGGCAGAATACCCGGGTGACCGCGCGAGCGTGATCCCGCGCGTCGTTGACACAAAGGGGCAGGGGCATGCAGCGACCGGACTGGGCACCTGACACGATCGACATCGAGCGCCCCAGCGTCGCCCGCATGTACGACTACTACCTCGGCGGCTCGCACAACTTCGCGGCCGACCGGGCGGCCGCCCGGGCCATGGTGGAGGCGGTGCCCGAGGCCCCGCTGATGGCCCAGGCCAACCGGGCCTTCCTGCGCCGGGCGGTGCAGTTCCTCGCCGAGGCGGGGGTACGCCAGTTCCTCGACATCGGCTCCGGCATCCCGACCGTGGGCAACGTGCACGAGATCGCCCAGCGGATCGACCCGGAGTGCCGGGTGGTCTACGTCGATGTCGACCCGGTCGCCGTCGCGCACAGCCGGGAGATCCTGGCCGGCAACGACCGGGCCACGGTGATCCAGGAGGACCTGCGCCGGCCGGCGGCCATCCTCCAGCATCCCGAGGTCACCAAGCTGCTGGACCTCTCCCAGCCGGTGGCCGTGATGATCGTGGCGGTGCTGCACTTCATCCCGGACACCGACCGGCCGGACGAGATCCTGCGTACTCTGCGGACGGCGCTGGCGCCCGGCAGCTACCTGGTGCTGTCGCAGGCCAGCGACGACGGCCGCGGCGAGACGGGCGAGCGGGCGGAGGCCGAGCGGGTCTACCGCCGGACCGACAGCCAGCTGTGGATCCGCAGCCGGGCCGAGCTGACCGCGCTCTTCGCCGGCTTCGAGCTGGTCGAGCCGGGCGTGGTCTGGGTGCCGCAGTGGCGGCCGGAGTCCCCGGAGCAGGCGGAGGACGCCGCGAAGGCGGTCTTCATCGGCGGCGTCGGGCGGCTCGGTGGGTGAGCCGGCCGGCGCGGTCCGCTCCTGCCCGAGCACCTTCGCCCGGGCCTGGGCCAAGGCGGTCTCGGGGACCAGCTACCTGCCGATGACGCAGGCGCAGTTGGAGGCGCTGCTCCAGCGGCTCACCGAGCGGCTGGCGGTGGCGATCCAGTCGGAGCCGTTCGACCTGCGGATCGGGCAGCAGGTCGGCGCGGAGCTGGTGCAGGCGCACATCGCCTCCGCCGAAGGACTGGGCCGCACCATCGAGGTGATCCAGCTCCGCCTGGTCCGCGACCTCGGCCTGCTCGCCGAGGACGTGGAGGACCGGATGGCCCGGCTGCTCGCCACCGTGGCCACCGGGTACGCCCGCGCCCTGCGGGACCGCACCCTGGACGAGCAGGAGTCCATCCGGCGAGCCGCGATGATGGCCCGGGCGCAGGCCGAACGGGCGCTGCGGGAGAGCGAGGCCCGCTTCCGGCACCAGGCCACCCACGACCCGCTGACCGACCTGCCCAACCGCACCCTGTTCACCGAGCGGCTCGCCGCGGCCATCGACGCGGCCGACCGGGTCGGGGTCTGCTTCCTCGACCTGGACCGGTTCAAGGTGGTGAACGACAGCCTCGGCCACCAGATCGGTGACCTGCTGCTGGTCTCCGTGGCGCAGCGGCTGCGCCGGGCGCTCGGCGAGCACCTGGTGGCCCGGCTCGGCGGCGACGAGTTCGTCATCCTGGTCGAGCGCACCGCCTGCACCGACGACGTGGTCGAGGTCGCCGAGCGGGCGCTCGCCGCGGTCAGCGAGCCGGCCCTGGTCGAGGGACACGAGCTGACCGTCTCGGCCAGCATCGGCATCGTGGAGCGGCCGGCGGCCGGCACCTCGCCGATGGAGCTGATGCGGGCCGCCGACAGCACCCTGCACTGGGCCAAGGCGGCCGGCGGGGCCCGCTGGTCGGTCTTCGACGCCGACCGCAACCGCCGGGAGCTGGCCCGGTACGCCCTCTCCGCGGCCATCCCGGCCGCCCTGGACCGGGGCGAGTTCTACCTCGACTACCAGCCGCTCACCTCGCTGCGGGACGGCCGGGTGCTCGGCATGGAGGCGCTGGTCCGCTGGCGCCACCCGGAGCTGGGCGTGCTCCGGCCGGACAGCTTCATCGGGCTCGCCGAGGAGACCGGGCTGATCGTCCGGCTGGGCGCCTGGGTGCTGGCCGAGGCGTGCCGGGAGGCGCGGCGGTGGACCGACCCGTCCGGCGACCCCCCGTTCGTCAGCGTGAACCTGGCGGTGCAGCAGGTTCGCCGGCCGGGGCTGGTGGACGAGGTGCGCGAGCTGCTGCGGCGCACCGGCCTGCCACCCGGGCGGCTCCAGCTGGAGATCACCGAGAGCACCATGATGAGCACCGCCGAGGAGCCGGTACGCGCGCTGCGCGTCCTCGCCGACCTTGGCGTCCGGATCGCCATCGACGACTTCGGCACCGGCTACTGCAACCTGGCGTACCTGCGCGGGCTGCCGGTGACCGAGCTGAAGGTGGCCGGCGAGTTCGTGACCGGGCTGCGCGACCCGGCCAGCCGCACCGACGAGCAGATCCTCGCCGCGCTGGTGTCACTGGCCCACGCGCTGAAGGTGACGGTGACCGCCGAGGGCGTGGAGACCGCCGAGCAGGCCGAGCGGCTGCGGGCGATCGGCTGCGACGCGGCGCAGGGCTGGCACTTCGGCCGGCCCGGGCCGGCGGCGCAGCACCTCGGCCGCTCCCCCGCCCTCTCCGGCACCACGGTCTGACCGGCCGCCCGGCCAGTCAGGCCCGGGCCCGCGGCCGGCGGCCGTCCTCCCCGTCCAGGTACGCCAGCACCGCCAGCACCCGCCGGTTGTCGTCGTTGGACGGCGGCAGCCGCAGCTTGCTGAAGATGTTGTTGATGTGCTTGCTGACCGCCTTCTCGGTGACGAAGAGCCGGGCGGCGATCGCCGCGTTCGACCGGCCCTCGGCCATCAGGCCCAGCACCTCCCGCTCCCGGGCGGTCAGCTCCGCCAGCGGCTCCGTCCCGCCCCGGCTGGCCAGCAGCTGGGCCACCACCTCCGGGTCCATCACCGTGCCGCCGCCGGCCACCCGGCGCACCGCGTCGACGAACTGGTCCACGTGGGACACCCGGTCCTTGAGCAGGTAGCCGACCCCGCCGAGGCGGTCGGAGAGCAGCTCCCGGGCGTACAGCTGCTCGACGTGCTGGGACAGCACGAGGATCGGCAGCCCGGGCAGCTCGGCCCGGGCCCGGATGGCGGCCTGCAGCCCCTCGTCGGTGAAGGTGGGCGGCAGCCGGACGTCGACCACCGCCACGTCCGGGCGGTGCGCGGTCAGCGCGGGCAGCACGGACGGCCCGTTGTCGACGGCGGCGACCACCTCGAAGTCGAACGCCTCCAGGATGCGGATCAGCCCGTCCCGGAGGAGGGCGAGGTCCTCGGCGATGACAACTCGCACGGCAACTCCATGGTGACGACGGTCGGCCCACCGGCCGGACTGGACACCACCATCGTTCCATCGAAGGCCGCGAGGCGGCGTCCGACACCGGCCAGGCCGCTGCCTGCCGCCGGGTCGGCGCCGCCCCGGCCGTCGTCACCGACCACGATGGTCAGTCGCCCGTCGGCGTGGTCGAGCCGGATCCAGGCCCGGGTCGCCGCGCTGTGCTTGGTCACGTTCGCCAGCCCCTCCGCCACCGCGAAGTACGCCGCCGACTCCACCGGCGCCAGCGGGCGGCCCGGCAGGTCGACCGTCACCTCCACCGGCAGCGGCACGGCCAGCGCCAGCGCCCGTACCGCGCCGTCGAGGCCGCGCTCGGCGAGCACCGGCGGGTGGATGCCGCGGACCAGCCCGCGCAGCTCGGCCAGGGCCTGCCCGCTGGTCTCCCGGGCCTCGGCGAGCAGCCGCCGGACCGCCTCCGGGTCCCGCTGCACGAGCTGCTCGGCCAGGCCGATGCTCATGCTCAACGCGACCAGCCGGGCCTGCGCCCCGTCGTGCAGGTCCCGTTCGATTCGGCGCAGCTCCGCCGCCTGGGCGTCCACCGTCTCGGCCCGGGTGACGGTGAGCTGGCGGACCCGCAGCGCCAGCTCGGCGGTCCGGGTCGGCGGCAGGAAGAACCCGGCGAAGGTGACGTGCAGCCAGACCAGCCAGCGGCCGGCGGCGAGCCCGCCGACCAGGATGAGCGCCCCCAGCGGGAAGCAGAGCAACGCCTGGAGGAGGTTGCCGATCGGCCAGAACGGGCCGTAGCCGTACCCGACGTCGAGGGCGTGCAGCACCAGCGGCAGCCCGAGGACACCCTCCAGGCCGTACAGCGGCAGCACGAACGCGGCCAGGCAGACCCCGCCGGTGACCGCGCCGGGCAGCAGCCAGGACAGGTCCCGCCAGGTGGCCGGGTCGGTCACCACCCAGCGGAACCGCCGCCAGGTGCCGAACTGCGCGCCGGCCGGCACCGGCCGGTACGGCGTGGCCAGCTCCACCCCGGACCAGCCGGCGAGCCGGCGGTGCAGCCCGGTGGCCGGGCGTACCAGCGCGGTGGCCACCGGGAACAGCGCGAACCCGACCCCGAAGACCGGGATGAGGGCCAGGGACACCACCGACAGCACGAAGAGCGCCACGTGCGTGGTCAGCGACAGCAGGGCGATCAGCAGCCCCTGCGCGACGGTGACCGCGCCGGGGCGCAGCCACTGGCGGAGCTGTCCGCGTACCGAGCCGTTCACGGGCCCCATTCTCCGGTACCGCCGCCATGGAATCGGTGGTGCTGGCACCACCCGCGGTCGGCGGGGTGGGACCCCTGACCCCGGGCCCGTACGCCCGAAGGATCGGCTGCGATGGCCGCGGGTCCGGCGTCCGGCCGGCGGCGGCTCCCCCGGCCCACCTGACGAAAGGAACTCGGGATGTCCCCGCAACGACTGGCCGGCCTGCCGTCCGGCCGCCGCGGCAAGTACGCGGTCCTCCTGCTCTGGCTGGCGCTGCTCGCGGTCGCCGGTCCGCTCGCGCTGCGGCTCGGCGAGGTGCAGGACAACAGCACGCTCGGCGCGCTGCCGGCGGGCGCCGAGAGCAGCCAGGCCGTACGGCGGGCCGAGGCCGCCTTCCCGGGGTCGCGGCGGCAGCTGGCGATCGCCGTCTACGTCCGCGACGCCGGCCTCACCGCGGCCGACCGGGCCCGGGTCGACGCCGACCGCGCCGCCTTCACCGCGTACGCCGACGGCGGCGTGGTGTCGCCGCCGGTGCCCAGCGGCGACGGCCGGGCCCTGCTGCTGTCCCTCCCGGTCAGCACGGACGACGACCGGCGTGCCGAGGCGGTCGCCGCGCTCAAGGACCGGCTGGCCGACGGCGCGCCACCCGGCCTGCGGACCGCGCTGACCGGCGACGCTGCCGCCGAGCACGACGTCTTCGACGCGTTCGAGGGAATGGACGGGGCGCTGCTGCTGGCGACCGCGGCCACCGTCGCCCTGCTCCTGCTGGTCACCTACCGCAGCCCGGTGCTGTGGCTGATCCCGCTGATCGCGGTCGGGGTCGCCAACCAGCTCGCCGGCGGCGTGGTCTACCTGCTGGCGAAGCACGCCGGGCTGGCCGTCGACTTCCAGAGCCAGACCATCCTCACCGTGCTGGTCTTCGGCGTCGGCGTGGACTACGCCCTGCTGCTCATCGCCCGCTACCGGGAGGAGCTGCGCCGGCACCCGGACCGGCACGCCGCGATGGCGGTGGCGCTGCGCCGCTCGTACGGCGCGGTGTGCGCCTCGGCGGCGACCGTCGCCATCGGACTGCTCTGCCTGCTCGCGGCGGACCTGCCCGCCACCCGCGGCCTGGGCCCGGTCGGCGCGGTCGGCATCGGCGCGGCGCTGCTCGCCATGACCACCCTGCTGCCGGCGGTGCTGGTGCTGTGCGGCCGGTGGCTGTTCTGGCCGTTCGTGCCCCGGTACACCCCCGACGCGGGCCCCCGGGACCGGGCCGCCGACCACGGCGTCTGGCGCCGGATCGCCGGCCTGGTCGCCGCCCGGCCCCGCGCGGTCTGGGTCGGCACCGCCGCCGTCCTGGTCGCGCTGACCTTCGGCATCGGCAACCTCAGCCTCGGCCTGCCCGACGACGAGTCCTTCACCACCGAGGTCGGCTCGGTCACCGGGCAGCGGCTGATCGCGGCCCACTACCCGGGCGGCTCGGCGGCGCCGGCCGAGATCCTGGCCACCGCCGGCTCGGCCGGTCAGGTGGTGGCCGCCGCCCGTGCGGTGCCCGGCGTCGCCGAGGTGGGCGCCCCGGAACCGTCGCCGGACGGCCGGTGGGTCCGCGTCCCGGCGGTCCTCGCCGCCGCCCCGGACAGCGACGCCGCCCGCGACACGGTGACCCGGCTGCGTACCGCGGTGCACGCGGTGCCCGGCGCGCAGGCCCTGGTCGGTGGCCGGACGGCGACCCTGCTGGACGAGCGGCGCACCGTGGACCGGGACGACCGGGTGGTCATCCCGCTGGTGCTCGCCGTCGTCCTGGTGATCCTGGTGCTGCTGCTGCGCTCGCTGGTCGCACCGCTGCTGCTGATGGCGAGCGTGGTGCTGTCGTACGCGGCCGCGATGGGCGCCGCCGGCCTGCTGCTCGACGCGCTGGGCCACCCCGCGCTGTTCGTCGGGGTCCCGTTGCAGGCGTTCCTGTTCCTGGTGGCGCTCGGGGTGGACTACACCATCTTCCTGATGACCCGGGCCCGGGAGGAGGTCGGGCTGATCGGGCACCGGCCGGGCGTGCTGCGCGCGCTGACGGTCACCGGGGGCGTGATCACCAGCGCCGGCGTGGTGCTCGCGGCCACCTTCGGCGCGCTGCTGGTGCTGCCGCTGGTGCCGTCGGTGCAGATGGGGGTCATCGTGGCGGTCGGCATCCTGCTCGACACGCTCCTGGTCCGCAGCCTGCTGATCCCGGCGCTGACCCTGGACCTGGGCACCCGTACCTGGTGGCCGGGCCGGCTGTCCCGCCGGACGGCCCAGCCGGCCCCGCCGCCCGCGCCCGAGCCGGCCCTGGCCCGGACCTGACGGCCGGCGCCGGGCCCGCGAAGAACGCGCTCGATCGTGGATGTAGTGGCCTCGGCGTGCCGTCGAGGCCACTACATCCCGATTGGAGCGTGGTCTTGCCGGCCTCGCCGGCGCGGGCGCGGCCGGCGCGGGCGGGGGCGCGGGCGGCGGGGGTGGGTCAGCCGGCGAGGAGGGCGGCCATCCGATCGGCCTGGGTCTCCCAGCGCCACTCCTTCTCCACCCAGGCCCGGCCGGCCGCGCCGAGCTGGCGGGCCAGGTCCCGGTCCGCGAGCAGGGTGGCCACCCGGTCGGCGAGCTGGGCCACGTCCCGGCCCCGGACCACGTACCCGGTCTCCCCCTCGCGGACGGCGTCCGGCGCGCCGCCGGAGTCGCCGGCCACCACCGGCAGCCCGGTCGCGCTGGCCTCCAGGTAGACGATGCCCAGGCCCTCGACGTCCAGCCCCCGGTTACGGGTCCGGCAGGGCATGGCGTACACGTCACCGGCGGCGTAGTGGGCGGGCAGCTCCGCCGACGGCACCGAGCCGGTGAACACCACGTCCCGCTCCACGCCGGTCTGCCGGGCCAGCTTCTCCAGCGTCGCCCGGTACGGCCCGCCGCCCACGATCAGCAGCGCCGCGTCCGGGACCCGGCGCCGGATCTCCGGCATCGCCCGGATGAGCATGTCCTGCCCCTTGCGGGGCACCAGCCGGGACACGCAGACCACCACCGGCCGGTCGGCGAGCCCCAGCCGCAGCCGCACCCGTTCGCCGTCCACGGACGGGTGGTAGGTGTCCACGTCGACGCCGGGCGCGAGCCGGCGCAGCTCGGTCACCCCGTCCAGCACCCGGGCCAGCCGGACCCGGGTGTACTCGCCGAGGTAGGTGGTGACGTCCACGCCCCGGCCGATCCGCCGCAGCGCGGACCGGGCGCCGGGCAGCGCCGCCCAGCCGACCTCGTGGCCGTGGGTGAGCGCCACCGCCCGCCGGATCCCGGCCCGCCGGCGCAGCCCCGCCGCCAGCAGCCCGAGCGGGGCCGCCGCGCCGAACCACACCGTGTCGCAGTCGTACGCCCGGGCCAGCCGCGCCGCGCGGCGGGCGACCAGCGGGGTGGGCAGCAGCACCTTGGTGCGCTCCCGGATCACCTCGAACGGCTGGTCGGCGTCGAACTTGGCCGCGCCCCGCCAGCTGGACGCGTAGACCACCACGGAGCCGGCGGGCTGGCGCACGGCGAGGTGGTGCACGAAGGACTGGATGCCGCCGGGACGGGGCGGGAAGTCGTTGGTGATCAGCAAGGTGCGGCTCATCTGCCGATCTCCCTGGCGTAGGCGCGGGCGGCGGCCATCCGCTCCACGGTGGACGGGTGGGACGCCGACCAGAGGTACTCCCAGCGGGGCGGGTCGGGATCGGCCAGGTTCACCCCGGCCAGGCGGCGCTGCATCGCCTCGAAGGTGACCGGGTCGCCGGTCAGGGCGAGCGCGTGCGCGTCGGCCCGGGCCTCGACCCGCCGCGACACCAGGGCCTGCACCGGGGTGGCCACCAGCCCGGCGACGGTGACCAGGGCGATCAGCAGCGGGAACGCGACGGGCTGGGCGATGGAGTCCACCCCGGCCAGGCGCAGCAGTGGCGTCCAGGAGCCGATCAGGTAGAGGGCCACCACCGCGACGGCCGCGCCGAGCGCCCCGATGAGGGTGCCGGTCCACACGTCCCGGTCCTTGGCGTGCCCCAGCTCGTGCGCCACGACGCTGGTCACCTCCGCCGGGGTGGCCTCGCGCAGCAGGGTGTCGTAGACCACCACCCGCCGGGTCGGCCCCAGCCCCGAGACGTACGCGTTGACCGCCCGGGTCCGCCGGGAGGCGTCGGCCACCAGCACGTCACGGACCGGCACGCCGTCCCGGGCGGCGATGCTCATCAGCTCGGTGCGCAGCGGGCCGGGCTCCATCGGGGTGAACTTGTTGAACACCGGCTCGACCAGCACCGGCAGCACGAAGGAGAGCAGCACCACCAGCAGGGCGGCGCCGGCCGCGCCGAACGCCCACCACCAGCGCGGGGCGAGCCGGACCACCGAGTAGAAGCCGAGCAGCACGATCGCGCCGATGACCGCGCTGACCGCGTACGACTTGAGCAGGTCCACCGCCCAGCCGCCCCAGCCCTGGGTGCTGAGGCCGTACCGGGTGAGCACGGTCTGCCGCCAGGCGGCGAAGGGCAGGGTGAGCAGGTCGGCGAGGAGCAGCACGGCCAGCCCGCCGAGCACCGCCTGGGCGATCCAGTGGTCGCCGAAGGGCCGGCCGGCGAGCGCCACCAGCCGGGCGCCGGCCGGGGTGACCCCGAGCAGCAGCGCGACCACCAGGCCGACGGCGAGCGCCGACCAGGCGGCCGGGCGCAGCGCGCCGTGGAACGCCCGACCCCGGGCGACCTGCTCGACCGGGAGGGAGCGCAGCGCGGCCACCTGGTCGGCGCGCGGTGCCGGCGGCCGGTGCCACGGGATCAGCAGCGCGCCGGCGACGACCAGGGCGATGGCCAGCCCGGCCAGGGTCAGCAGCGCCCAGCCGCGCGGGCTCACCGCCGTGTCCCGCCGTCGCGCCGTACCCGTTTCATCCCGCTCCTCCCGCCGTGAGCGCCCATCTTATTGCCCGGGACGGCCGATGGGTGATCGACTCCGGAGCGGGCGGAATGGCGCGACGATCTGCCCGGGCTGTGGAAGGCGTGGTCTCTCCGCCGCGGGCCACCCCGGGATGCCGCAAACCGAGTTGATCAATGGGCGCGGCCGGCGGGCGGGTGGCAGACGGCCGACGGCCGATGCGGGGGTCGGGCGACCCGGCGGCGGGCGGCGGGGCCGGGCCTCAGGCGACGCGGCGACGGCGGGCCGGCCGACGGGCGGGCCGGGTGGACGGCGGCGGCAGCACCTCCACCTCGAAGCCGGCGCGGGCGAACACCTCGATCGCCCGGTGCTCGGCGGGGCCGAGGCCGGCCGCCGGCGAGCCGGGGTCGAGCAGCGCGGTCACCAGGCAGCCGGAGCAGCCGGCGCCGCGGATCCCGCAGGTGTCGCAGTCGATGAGCATCAACGCCTCCTGACGCGGTCGCCGGTGGCGGTCGGGACAGGGGCCACCACCGTCGGTCACCACGACGCTAGGCGGCGGGTACGACAGAACCGGACAACGAGGCAGGAGCTCCCGCCAACCCGATCATCCGGCCACCAGTTCGCCGAAGTGGCGCGATCCGAACACCTTCGATCCCGCCACGTCGCCGATCCGGGGTCGATCACGCGCCGGCAGGGCACCGGCAGAGGCGCGGCGGGTCAGGAACGGGCGAGCCGGCGCAGCAGCGAGTCCGCGCCCAGCGGGTAGGCGCCGTGTCGGCGTACCCCGTCGGCGACCTCCCGGTCGGAGGAGACCACCACCACTGGCCGGCCCGCGGGCTCGGCCCGGACCAGCCGGCGGATCAGCTCGTCGGCGGTCTCCCCCTTGCGCGAGAAGAGCACCCGTACGCCGCGCGGCGTGGGCGGCAGCCCGTGGATCCGCTCGGCGCCGTCGAAGACCACGGTGACCTCGTCCCCGGTCTGCGCGGCGATCCCGCCCAGCCCGCTGATCAGCCGCTTGCGCTGCTGTTCGAGGGACATCTCGCCGAAGCCCCGCTTGGTGACGTTGTAGCCGTCCACCACCAGGTGCGCCTTGGGCAGGGCGAGGAGCTGGTCCAGCCGGGCCGGGTCGTCGGTGTCCCGGGCGCGGGCGGCCGCCCCGGCCTGGGTGGTGGCCGACTGGTCGGCGAAGGCGTCAGCGACGAAGTCGGCGGGCATCCGGTCGACCGGATCGAGGGCCAACTCCCGGCGCAGCCCGACCGCGGCCTGCCCGATGGTCTCCAGCAGCAGCCACAGCTTCGCGTCGTCGACCGAGCGGGCCTCCTTGGCGCTGGCCCGGGCCACCCCCGCGGCGGCCTCCGCCTCGGCCAGCCGGGCCCGCGCGCGGCGCAGCTCGGCGTCGGCGTCGGCCGCCGCCCGGGCGGCCCGGCCGCGCTCGGTGGCGAGCATCTCGGTGGCCTTGCGCTCCCGGGCCTGGGTCTCCCGGAGGGTACGGGCGAGCTGCCGCGCCTCCTCGCGCAGCTGCCCCAGCTCCTCCCGGACCCGGGCCAGCTCGTCGCGGAGCTTCTCCGCCTCGACCCGGGCCACCGCCCGGTCGTGCTCGGCGCGGGTGGCCCGCTGCTCGGCCTCCCGGACCAGCTCGGCCACGACCGCGCTGTCCGCCTCGGCCCGCACCGCGGCGCCGCTCGCCTCGATCAGCTCCCGCCAGCCCCGGGGCCGGGCCAGGTAGGCCAGGGCGGCCACCTCGACCGGGTCGGCGGCGGCCGGAGCGGTCCCCTCCACCACGGCCGCGCCCAGGTCGCCGGCGTCGGCCAGCACCCGGGCGGTGACCCGCTGCCGGAACAGCGGGTCGGCGGTGAGCTGGGCGGCGATGGCCGGGGCGCCGAGCCGGGCGCGCCGGTTGGGGGCGAACTTGGCGACCCGGCGCAGCGGGACCGGCACCTCGTCGGCGGGCAGGCCAGGCAGCACGGCGGCGGTCAGCGCCACGATCCGCTGCCGGACCGGCTCGGGCAGGCTCGGCTCGGGCTCGGGCGCGGTCTCGCTCTCCGGGCCGGGGGTGTCCGGGGCCTCACCGGCAACGTGCGCGGCGACCACCGACTCCTCCTCGGAGAAGTGGTCGTCGTGCGGCTCGGTGAGGGGCATGTGGTCAAGTCTCCCACCCCGAACGGGCCCACCGCCCGGTGAGTGAGCCGATCTCTCATCCTACCCTCCGTGGTGACGCGTGGGGCAGCTGGGACGGGAGTGTCGGACCCGGCCACTAGCGTGCCGCGGGTGACCCGAGCGGAGTACGTCCAGGAGTCGCTGGCCGGCCTGGACCCGACGGCGGACGGCGGGGTGGACCCCGCCCTGCCGCTCTACGCCACCACCTTCGTGGTGGTCGACCTGGAGACCACCGGCGGCGCGCCGGACGGGGGCGGCATCACCGAGATCGGCGCGGTGAAGGTCCGCGGCGGCGAGGAGCTGGGCGTGCTCGCCACCCTGGTCAACCCGGGCGTGCCGATCCCGCCGTTCATCACCGTGCTGACCGGCATCACCCAGGCCATGCTGCTCCCCGCCCCGCCGATCGAGCAGGTGCTGCCGAGCTTCCTGGAGTTCATCGCCGACGCCGTGCTGGTGGCCCACAACGCTCCGTACGACGTGGGCTTCCTCAAGGCCGCCTGCGCCAAGCACGGCTACCGCTGGCCCAACCCCCGGGTGCTGGACACCGCCGCGCTGGCCCGCCGGGTGCTCACCCGCGACGAGGTGCCCAACCGCAAGCTGGGCACGCTGGCCGCGTACTTCCGCACCGCGACGCAGCCGACGCACCGGGCGCTGGACGACGCCAAGGCCACCGTCGACGTACTGCACGGGCTGATCGGCCGGCTGGGCGGGCACCGGGTGGACACGGTCGGCGAGGCGATCGAGTTCGCGAAGGCGGTCACCCCCACCCAGCGCCGCAAGCGGCACCTCGCCGACGGCCTGCCCAAGGTGCCCGGGGTCTACATCTTCCGGGCCGCCGACGACCGGCCGCTCTACGTCGGGACCTCCGGCGACATCGCCACCCGGGTGCGCAGCTACTTCACCGCCAGCGAGAAGCGGGCCCGGATCTCGGAGATGCTGGCCGCCGCCGAGCGGGTCGAGGCCGTCGAGTGCGCCCACTCGCTGGAGGCGGAGGTCCGTGAGCTGCGGCTGATCGCCGCGCACGCGCCGCCGTACAACCGGCGGTCCAAGTACCCGGAGCGGCAGGTCTGGCTGAAGCTGACCGACGAGGCGTACCCCCGGCTGTCGATCGTGCGGGACCTCTCCCCCGCCGACACCGCCTACCTGGGCCCGTTCCGCTCGAAGCAGGCCGCCGAGCTGGCCGCCGCCGGCTTCCACGACGCGGTGCCGCTGCGCCAGTGCACGCACCGGCTCTCCCGGCGCACCACCATGCCGGCCTGCGCGCTGGCCGAGCTGGGTCGCTGCCCGGCGCCCTGCGAGCACCGGATCACCCCGGAGGAGTACGAGCAGCGCGCCGCCACCCCGTTCCGCACCGCCACCACCAGCGACCCGCAGGTGGTGGTGGACGCCCTGCTCGCCCGGATCGACGTGCTCTCCCGCGCCCAGCGGTACGAGGAGGCCGCGGTGGTGCGCGGCCGGCTCGCCGCGGTGCTGCGCGCCGCGGTCCGGATGCAGCGGCTGGCCGCGCTCACCGGGATCGCCGAGCTGGCCGCCGCCCGCCCGGCCGCCCGGGGCGGCTGGGAGCTGGCCCTGGTCCGGTACGGCCGGCTGGCCGGCGCCGGCGTCTCCCCGCCTGGTGTCCACCCTCGACCGACCATCACCGCGATCCGGTCCACCGCCGAGACGGTGCTGCCCGGCCACGGCCCGGTGCCGGCGGCCTCCGCCGAGGAGACCGAACGCATCCTGTCCTGGTTGGAAAGACCCGAGACCCGGCTGGTGGAGATCTCCTCCGGCTGGGCGTCCCCGACCACCGGTGCGGGGCGGTTCCGTGCCCTGCTGACGAAGGCGGAAAACGGAGCGTCCCACCAACTCTCGACCGAACGCTCATGACCAAGTGTCCGATCGGACGACGTCAACTCGCTTAGGCTGTTAGAGAAGTGCAGTCCTGCCCGTTTCGCGGGCCTGCTCCCGGTTGCCGGTCCCGGCGGCCCGGGGCCGGGGTGAGGAGGTGTCCCAGGTGGACGTCGACGCCGGACACGGCGCCGCCCTGGGCGGCGCCCTTCCGACCCAGCCCGGCGAGCTGCCGCTGACCCGGCGGCTGCGCGCCCTGCTCACCTGGCCCACCACCGACAGCGACCCGGTCACCGCGCTGGTCCGCGCCCACCGGGGCATCCACCCCAACGCCGACGCCTCGGTGCTCCGCCGGGCGTACACGATCGCCGAGAACATGCATCGCGGGCAGTTCCGCAAGAGCGGCGAGCCGTACATCACCCACCCGCTCGCCGTCGCCCAGATCTGCGCCGACCTCGGCATGGACACCACCACCCTGGTCGCCGCGCTGCTGCACGACACGGTGGAGGACACCCGCTACACCCTCCAGGCGCTCCAGGAGGACTTCGGCCGCCAGGTGGCCCACCTGGTCGACGGGGTGACCAAGTTCGACAAGGCGTTCTACGGCAAGGCCGCCGAGGCGGAGACCATCCGCAAGATGATCGTCGCGGCCGGCAAGGACGTCCGGGTCCTGATCATCAAGCTGGCTGACCGGCTGCACAACATGCGCACCCTCGGCGTACGCTCCGCCGCCTCGCGGGAACGCATCGCCCGCAAGACCCTCGAGGTGCTCGTCCCGCTCTGCGACCGGCTCGGCATCCAGACGCTCAAACGCGAACTGGACGACGTGGTGCTGCTGCACCTGCAACCCGAGGAGCACGCCCGCATCGCCCGGTTCGTGCACGACCGGCCCGGCTGGGCCGCGTACCTGGACGCCGTGGTGGCGCGGACGAAGGTGGCGTTGCGCCGCAGCCGGGTCGACGCGCAGGTGTCCCCCCGGCCCCGGCACCTCTACTCGATCTGGAAGGACACCGTGGCGGGCGGCCACACCGCGCCGTACGACCTGCCCCGCATCGCGATCGTGGTGGACGGCCCGGCCACCGACTGCTACGCCGCGCTCGGCGCGGTGCACGGGCTCTGGCGCCCGGTGCCGGGGCGCTTCAAGGACTTCATCGCCTCCCCGAAGAACAACCTCTACCGGTCGCTGCACACCAGCGTCTGCGGCCCGCAGGACCGCACGGTGGAGGTGCTGATCCGCACCGAGGAGATGCACCGCTCCGCCGAGTACGGCGTCGCCGCCCACTACCGCTTCCCGCGGGCCGCCGGGCGCGCCGCCGACCGGGCGGACGAGCTGGCCTGGCTGCGCCGGGTGCTCGACTGGGAGCAGGAGACCGTCGACCCGACCCAGTTCATGGAGTCGTTGCGCTGCGACCTGGCGGAGGCGCAGATCCAGGTGGTCGCCGACGGCCGGCAGGTCGTCCTCCCGGCCGGCGCGACCCCGGTCGACCTCGCGTACGAGCTGGGCACCGAGCGGGGCGACCACTGCCTCGCCGCGCGGATCAACGGACGGCTGGCCCCGCTCTCCTCCGAACTGGAGGAGGGCGACGTGGTGGAGATCTTCACCGAGAGCGACGCGGAGAGCGGCTTCGAGGCCGACGTCGCGCCGCGCGGCCCGCGCCGGGAGTGGCTGGGCTTCGTCAAGTCGCCGCACGCCCAGATGCAGATCAACCGCTGGTTCGCCGAGCACACCGAGCCGGGCATCTCGATCGCCGACAAGGTACGCCTCGGCCGGGCCAGCATCGGCCTGGCGCTGCGCAAGCACAACCGGGGGCTGGCCAGCGACCTGCCGCTGCTGCGGCTCTCCGAGGAGCTGGGCTACCCCGACCTGGAGACCATGCTGGTGGCGGTCTTCGACCGGGCCGTCGAGCCGGACACCGTGGTCGAGCAGCTGATCGATCTGGTCGACCACCGGCAGTAGGCGAACGCCGCTCGTCCGCCCCGGCCGTCCGGCCACTAGCCTTACAGACATGATCCCCCGCGCGCGTGCCACCGGACGGGCCATCGGCTACCGGCTCTTCTACCGCCTCCCGGTCCGGCTGCGGCGGCGGCTGGTCCGGCTCGCCGTGCCGAAGTACATCGTCGGCGCGGTGGTCCTGGTCCGGGACACCGAGGCGGACGGCGCCGGACGGATCCTGCTGCTGCGCCAGCCGCCCGGCTACAGCTGGACCCTGCCGGCCGGCCTGCTGGAGCGGGCCGAGGCCCCGGTGGTCGGCGCCGCCCGCGAGCTGTACGAGGAGTCCGGCATCCGGCTCTCCCCCGACCGGCTCCGCCCGGCCGTGCCGAACGCGGTGGTACACGCTCAGGGCTGGGTGGACGTGGTCTTCGAGACCGAGGTGCCGGCCTCCACGACGGAGTTGACGGTGGACGGTGCCGAGGTCTTCGAGGCGGCCTGGCACCCGCTGGACGACCTGCCCCGGCTGAGCCGGGCGACCGCCAACCTGCTCGCCCACTACGGCATCGGACCGCGCGCCGGCGAGGTGCCGCCGGCGACGCCGCCGGCCGCGTGAGCGGCCCGCGTCGCCCCGGCGGGGCGCGGGGCTCCACCGGCCCCGCCGGTCCCGGCCGCCCCGCCGGGCCGTCCGGCCGCGCCGGCACTGGCCCGGCCGGCGGGGACCGTCCCACCGGTCCGGAACCCCCCGGCGCCACCGGCGAATCCGGCCTCCGCCCGTGGGACGGACCGGCGACCGCAGGGGGCGACCCGGGCCGGCCCGCGCCGCCGGTGGCGGGAGACGAGGCGCGCCCGGATGCCGGCGGCCGGCCCGGGGCGGGCGGCGCGGCGGGGCCGGGCTGGCCGGTGGCGGCGGACGTCTGCGCGGTGGTGCTCGCCGCCGGCGAGGGCACCCGCCTGCGGCCGCTGACCGAGCGGGTGCCCAAGGCGCTCTGCCCGGTCGGCAACGTGCCGCTGCTGGACCGGGCCCTGGCCCGCCTCGCCGGGCTCGGCCTGGCCGGGCCGGGCCGGGTCGCGGTGAACGCCTGCTACCTGGGCGACCAGGTGGTGGCGCACGTCGGTGACCGGGCCCGGCTGTCGGTCGAGCCGGGCGCGCCGCTGGGCACGGCGGGCGGGCTGGGCAAGCTGCGGGACTGGATCGCCGGCCGGGGGGTGCTGGTGGGCAACGCCGACGCGTACCTGGCGGATCCGGACGCCCCACCGGGGCCGGACATCGCCGCGCTGCTGGACGGCTGGGACGGGCGGAGCGTACGCCTGCTCGGCCAGCCGGCCGACGACCCGGCGGCCCCCGGCACCTTCAGCGGCCACCGGTTCGTCGGGTTCTCGCTGCTGCCCTGGCGGCTGGTACGGGACCTGCCGGCGACCTTCGGCGACCTGGTCCGGGCGGTGTGGCGGCCGGCGGAGGCGGCCGGCGCGCTCGACGTGGTCGGCTACCCGGGCGTCTTCTACGACACCGGCACCCCGGCCGACTACCTGGCGGCCAACCTGCACGCGGCCGGCGGCGCCAGCCTGGTCGACCCCTCCGCCACGGTGACCGGGCGGGTGCACCGGGCGGTGGTCGGGCCGGGGGCGACCGTCCGGGGCGAGGTCACCCGGGCGGTGGTCTGGCCCGGCGCGACGGTACGCGCGGACGAGCGGCTCTCCGACGCGATCCGCGCCGGGGACGACCTGACGGTCCCGGCCGGCGGGATCGCCCGGCCGGGGACGGCGTGACCGGCGCAACCTCTAGCATGGGCCACGACGCCGACGAACGGAGAAATGTCCCGTGATCACCGCGATCGTGCTGATCGACTGCGCCACCGACTCCATCCCGGAGGTGGCCGAGACCCTGGCCAACCTGCCCGGCGTCAGCGAGGTCTACTCGGTGGCCGGCCACGTCGACCTGATCGCCATGGTGCGGGTCCGCGAGTTCGAGCAGATCGCCCAGGTCATCGCCGGCAGCATCTCCAAGGTGCCGGGGGTGCTCAACACCGAGTCGCACATCGCGTTCCGGGCGTACTCCCAGCACGACCTGGAGGAGGCGTTCGCGATCGGGCTGGCCAACGCCGACTGACCGCCATACGCGAGGTGGCCGGCCCGCCCCGAGGGGCGGACCGGCCACCGTCAGCCGTACCGCGTCAGCTCTGGCCGGGCGCCGGGGTCTCCGTGGTGCCCGGGGCCGGCGCCTCGCTGGTGCCGCCACCCGGAGCCGGGGACTCGGTGCCGCCCGGAGCCGGCGACGTGGTGCCGCCCGGGCTGGGCGTGCCGCTGGCGCTGGTCTGCGGGACGGGGACGCCCAGGGTCTGGGCCAGGGCCGTCAACGCGTCCAGGTGCGCCTGAAGGACCGGCAGGGCGTCCTGGGCCAGCGTGACCACGGACTGCTCGGAACCCTGCGAGATCTCGGTCTGCGTCGCCTGGATCGCCGCGACGTGGCCCGCCAGCTCAGCGGTCACCCACGCCTTGTCGAACTCGGCGCCGCTGAGGTTGTTCAGCCGGCTGATCACCTTCTGCTCGTCGGCGGTCGGCTCGGACGGCAACTGCACGTTCAGCTGCTGCGCGGTGCTCTGCACCGTCTGGTCCAGCTGGGTGTGGTCCGTCACGAACTGCTTACCCAGGTCCTTGACCTGCTGGTTACGGCCCTTCTGCTGGGCCAGGTTGCCCATCGTGATCTCGGCGAGGTTCACCTGGTGCAGCGCCTGCAGGTACTGGGTGTCCTGCGTCGACGGCTGGGCCGCCGCCTGCGCCGCCGCGGCGGGCGCCAGCCCGACCAGCACCAGCGCGGCCAGCAGGCCCAGGCGTTTGATTCCCAACATGCTTTCCCCCCCTTGAGACGTTGGACCGCACGGATACCCGGCTGACCGGGGTTATTCCTGCGATTCCACCCGTCCGTGTCGGAGGCGGGGGCGGAGGGGCACGGCGACCTCGACGGCGTACTCGTCCGGTTCCGCTCGATGCCAGTTCTCGTGGTAGATCTCCCTCGGCGGGGACGCGAGAACCATGTCGTTCTCGGCCAGCCAGCGGTGCACGGCGTCGTGCGCCCGCAGGATCGCCGGATACCCGGCCTGCGCGCGGGTCACCCGGCGCGCAGCAGAGCGATCCGCCGGGCGCGGTCGAGCTGGTCGGGGTGGTAGCCGCGGACCCCGGTACGCGCGTCGACCCGGGCGGGGACGAGCAGGCCGCGCGCCTCGTAGAGGCGCAGCGCCTTCAGGCTGAGGGTGGACCGGGCGGCGAACTCGCCGGTGCTGAGGTGCGTCGACGGCATGGTGAGAGTCTCCCGGCGGCCCCAGGGGCAGGCGCAAGTCGCGGGCCCCGGGTCCGGAGACGGCCGTGGCGCCCGCCGGAGATCCGGCGGGCGCCATGGTCAGTCGTACGCGAGGGGTCAGCGACGGCTCTCGCCGCTGCCGATCTCCTCCCGCTCCGGTCGCGGCTCGACCGGCGGGTGCCCCGGCGAGACCGGCGCCTCGGCCGGCTTCTCGATCGGGTAGAAGAAGCCCCGGATCGCCGGGCCCAGCGCGCCCAGCCGGTTCATCTTCTTGGGCACCACCCAGCCGACGTAGTCCAGCTCACCGTGCCCGTCGTGGCCGGCCGCGCTGAGCGGCTGGTGCACCTCGACGAACCGGCCGTCCGGCAGCCGCTTGATGATGCCGGTCTCCACGCCGTGGGCCAGCACCTCCCGGTCGTGCTGCTGCAGACCGAGGCAGATGCGGTACGTGAGGTAGTAGGCCAGCGGCGGCAGGATCAGGATGCCGATCCGGCCCGCCCAGGTCATCGCGTTCAGGCTGATGTGGAACTTGTCGGCGATGACGTCGTTGGCGCCGGAGAGGGTCAGCACGAGGAAGAACGCCACGGCCATCGCGCCGGCGGCGGTCCGGGCCGGAACGTCCCGGGGCCGCTGGAGCAGGTTGTGGTGGCGGTAGTCCTTGAGCCGGCGGGCCTCCAGGAACGGGTACATCAGCGACAGGCCCACCAGGATGCCGGGCAGCACGACGGTCGGCCAGAACAGCGGCGGGATGACGTACCCGTCGCCGATCGGGATGCTGATCTCCCAGGCCGGCATCAGTCGCGTCGAGCCGTCCAGGAACATGACGTACCAGTCGGGCTGGCTGGCGGCGGACACCGTCCACGCCTCGTAGGGGCCGAAGTACCAGATGGGGTTGATCTGGAAGAGACCACCCATCAGCGCGATCACGCCGAAGACGACCATGAAGAAGCCGCCCTGCTTGAGCACGTAGCGCGGGAAGAACCGCTCGCCGACCACGTTCTCGTTGGTCCGGCCGGGGCCGGGCCACTGGGTGTGCTTCTGCTTGAAGACCAGGCCCAGGTGGGCGCCGATCAGCGCCAGCAGCAGCGCCGGGATGAGCAGCACGTGGGCGATGAAGAACCGGCTGATGATGATGGTGCCCGGGAACTCCCCACCGAAGATCGACGAGGTGACCCAGGAGCCGATCACCGGGATCGACAGCATGATGCCGGAGGCGATCCGCAGACCGGTGCCGGAGAGCGCGTCGTCCGGCAGCGAGTAGCCGGTGAAGCCGGCGAGGAAGCCGACCCAGAACAGCAGCGAGCCGATGATCCAGTTGGTCTCACGCGGCTTGCGGAACGCGCCGGTGAAGAAGATCCGCAGCATGTGCACGACGATCGAGGCCATGAACAGCAGCGCCGCCCAGTGGTGCATCTGCCGCATGACCAGGCCGCCCCGGACGTCGAACGACAGGTTCAGGCTGGAGGCGTACGCGGCCGACATCGGGGTGCCCCGCAGCGGGGCGTAGCTGCCGTTGTAGACGACCTCGGTCATCGCCGGCTCGAAGAAGAAGGTCAGGAAGGTCCCGGTCAGCAGCAGGACGATGAACGAGAAGAGCGCGATCTCGCCCAGCAGGAAGGACCAGTGGTCCGGGAAGACCTTGTTCAGCACCTTCCGCAGCGGGGTGGCCGCCTGGAACCGGTCGTCCAGCGCCCCGGCGCTCTTGGCCGGCAGCGCTGCTACCTCAAACTTTCGGCGCTTCATGGCCGCTCCCAGAAGTCGGGACCGATGGTTTCGGTGTAGTCGGACTTCGCCACGAAGAAGCCCTCCTCGTCCACCTCGATCGGCAGCTGCGGCAGCGGCCGGTTCGCCGGACCGAAGATCGGCTTGGCGTTGTCGGTGATGAGGAACTGCGACTGGTGGCAGGGGCAGAGCAGGCGGTTGGTCTGCTGCTCGTAGAGGCTGGCCGGGCAACCGGCGTGGGTGCAGATCTTGGAGAAGGCGGCGTAGTTGCCCCACATGTAGTCGCCGCGACCCTTGCGCTGGTTGGCCGCGCGCGACTTCTGCGCGTCGTCCTCACGCAGGTGGATCAGCAGGGTCGGCGAGTCGGCGTGCTTGTTGCTCACGCCGCCGTCGATGCCCGGGAAGACGGTGAGCTGGCCACCCGCGCTGACGTCCTCGGGGCGGATCGGCCGGCCGTCCTCACGGATCAGCCGGATCTTCTTGCCGTCCGCCGGGGCGAACCCGGTGGTGAACATCTGGTTGTTCTTGTGCGGGTCGGAGATCAGGCCACCGACCAGCGGCGCCGCGGCCACCGCGCCGACCGGGGCCAGGCCGGCGAGGACCGACAGGCCCAGCAGCGGCCGACGCTTCACCCCGAGCTCGTCGGCCATGTAGAGCATGGTCTCGCCGGCGATCCGGCGGTCGTCGGGCGAGCTCGGCTGGTCGTGCCGGTCCTGGATCGAGACCTCCTTGGCCAGCAGCTTCTTGCCCCAGGTGAGGATGCCGAAGCCGATGCCGAGGAGCGCGACGCCCAGGGTCAGGCCGAGCAGCGGGGTGTAGAACTTGTCGCCGCCGCGGCCCGGCTCGTACTGCCACGGCCACCAGATGTAGACGACCAGGAAGGCGGTGGCGGCCACGCCGGTGATCCAGAAGAAGGAGGCGACCGTACGGGTCAGCCGGCGCTCCGCCTTGGTGCCCGGGACCACCTGCGGCTCGTAGTGGACGATCTCGATGTCGTCCCGCCGCGCGCCCTCCCGGACGATGTCGAACCGGGAGAGCCGGGGGTCGTTCAGGTCGAGCGGTTCCGGGCCCTGCGGGGCCGGGTGCTCGGTGTGGGTGCTCATGCCGTCACCTCGCTACGGGTGGCGTCGGGGGTCGACGCCACAGCACTGAAACGAATGATCCGCTCGGTCACGACTTGCCCGCAATCCACAGGGTCGTGAAGACCAGCGCGACGATGCCGACCAGGAAGATCGCCAGACCCTCGGTCGACGGGCCGTACCGGCCCAGGTTGAAACCGCCCTGGTCCTGGTCGTGCTTCAGGGTCTCCTGGATGTAGGCGATGATGTCCGCCTTCTGCTCCGGAGTGATCTGGTTGTCACCGAACACCGGCATGTTCTGCGGGCCGCTCAGCATGGCGGCGTAGATCTGCCGGTCGCTGGCCGGCTTCAGGCTCGGGGCGAACTTGCCCGAGGAGAGCGCGCCGCCGCCCGCGCCGAAGGCGTGGCACTGCGAGCAGTTGATCCGGAACAGCTCACCACCGGTGGCCAGGTTGGCGCCCTCGCGCAGGTTGCCCTGCGGCACCTGCGGGCCGCCGCCGAGCTCCTGGATGTACTGGCCGAGCTGGCGGACCTGCTCGTCGGTGAAGTGCGGGGGCTTGCGCTGCGCCTGGGCCTCCTGGCGGGCCATCGGCATCCGGCCGCTGCTGACCTGGAACTCGACCGAGGCCGACCCGACGCCGATCAGGCTCGGACCGCGACCCTCGACGCCCTGGGCGTTTCGACCGTGACAGCTCACACAGCTCACGTCGAACAGCGCCTTGCCCTCGTTGGCGGCGGCGCTCAGGGGCGGGTTGTCCTGCGCCTGCACGCTGGGGGCGAAGACGGTGTAGGCGCCGCCGGCCAGCATCAGCGCGGCGGTCAGGCGGACCGCGGCACCCAGCCGGCGGCGGCCCCTGCTGCGCGCTACGGGCCGCCCGCGCAGTCGCGCGAGCAGACCGCGTCGGCGGTCGTTGTCAGAAGTCATGACCTGTGTCCTTAACCGGTTGGACCTTGTGTCTCAGGGGACGGAGCAGCGGCGCGGTACGTGACGCGCCAAGATCACTGGAGCCAGTAGATCATGGCGTAGAGCCCGATCCACACGACGTCGACGAAGTGCCAGTAGTAGGACACGACGATGGCGGACGTCGCCTGCGCCGGGGTGAACCGGCCCATGGTGGTGCGGATCATGAAGATGATGAAGGCCACCAGACCGCCGGTCACGTGCAGACCGTGGAAGCCGGTGGTCAGGTAGAACATCGACCCGTACCCGTCGGCGTTGATCTTGACGCCCTCGTGCACCAGGTTGCGGTACTCGTTCGCCTGGCCGAGCACGAAGATCAGACCCATCACGAAGGTGATCGTGAACCACCGGCGCAGGGCGTGGACGTCACCCTTCTCCGCCGCGAAGACACCGAGCTGGCAGGTCACCGAGGACAGCACCAGGATCACCGTGAAGGTGGTCGCGTAGGGGATGTTCAGGATCTCGGTGTGCTTCTCCCACTGCTCCGGCGCCGCAGCGCGGATCGAGAAGTACATCGCGAACAGCGCCGCGAAGAACATGAGTTCGCTGGAGAGCCACACGATCGTCCCGACGCTGACCATGTTGGGTCGGGTCAGGGAGTGGATCCGGCTCTTGTCAATGGCTGGGGCCGCAGTCACGCGGTCATTATTGCCCTTGACCGGGACCGACGATCAGCGGGGTCGGAAACCTGTGCCGACAGTGGCCCGATCGGGGTCGTCCGCTTCGCCTGACCTACCCTGAAAAGCGTGCTGCACGTCGATCAGATCCTCGCCGCCACCTCGGGTGCCGCCGCGACCACCCTGGCGGGCGGCGGCGGGACGGTCCCGCCGCCGTTCACCGTCGACCGGGTCTTCACCGAGACCGAGCTCAACAGCTGGCTCGCCCTCGGGCTGGTGCTCGCCGCGGGCCTCTACCTCTACGGGGTGTACCGGCTGCGGCTGCGCGGCGACCGCTGGCCGGTGCTCCGTACGGTCTGCTTCCTCGGTCCCGGCCTGGGCGGCATCGCCGCCGTGACCCTCAGCGGCCTGGGCGCGTACGACACCACGCTGCTGTCGGTGCACATGATCCAGCACATGGTGCTGTCCATGGTCGCGCCGATCTTCCTGGCGCTCGGCGCCCCGGTGACCCTGGCCCTGCGCACCCTGCCGGTGCGGCCCCGCAAGCGGCTGCTGGCGATCGTGCACAGCCGGATCGCCCGGGTCTACAGCTTCCCGCTGGTGGCGTTCGCCATCTTCGTGGTGAACCCGTTCGCGCTCTACTTCAGCGGGCTCTACGAGTACACGCTGCAGCACGAGTGGGCGCACGAACTGGTGCACGCCCACTTCATCGCCACCGGCTGCGTCTTCTTCTGGCCGCTGCTCGGCCTGGACCCGCTGCCCGGGCGCTGGCCGTACCCGGCCCGGGCGCTGCTGATGGTGCTCTCCGTGCCGTTCCACACCGTGCTCGGGCTCACCATCATGCAGAGCACCACGCTGCTCGGCGGCGACTGGTACCCGTCGCTGCACCTGAGCTGGTCGAACCCGTGGAACGACCAGGTGGTCGCCGGCGGGGTGCTGTGGGCCGGCGGCGAATTCGTCAGCGTCACCATGCTGGCCGTGCTGGTCGTCCAGTGGATCAAGCAGTCGGAGCGCGAGGCGCGCCGGCTGGACCGCGAACTGGACCGCCAGGAGGCCCGTCAGCGCGCCGCGGAGGCCGCCGCCTGAGCGTCCCGGGAGGGGCCGTCCGGCCGCATGTGACGCCCGCTACGATCAGCGGGCAGCTACGAGGTGGGAGCAAGCCAGCCATGAGCGATCGTCTTTGCACCGTCCTGCTCTACAGCGACGACCCGAAGGTCCGTGACCGGATGCGGCTGGCCGTCGGCACCCGGCCCGCGCCCGGGCTGGAGATCGAGTTCGTGGAGGCCGCCGACTACGCCGGGTGCGTCCGGCTCGTCGACGACTACGAGATCGACCTGCTCCTGCTCGACGGCGAGGCGACCCCGGGCGGCGGCATCGGCATCGCCCGCCAGATCAAGGACGACCGGGACGACGCCCCGCCGACCTGCGTGGTGATCGCCCGGGCGGCCGACCGTTGGCTGGCCGCGTACGCCGAGGTCGACGCCACGCTCACCTACCCGCTCGACCCGGTGAGGACCGGCACCACCGTCGCCGAGCTGCTGCGGCGCACGCCCGCCGCGGCCTGAGTCACCCCACCCGGCGCCACGGCAAGGGGGCCGGGGCGCCGACGCTTCGGCCGTCGTTCGGCCGCCACGCCGCCAGCGGCGCCGCGGACCGGAGGACGGCCGCCACACCCGCATTCCACCCCCGCTCGGGAGGCCCGCCATGGGCGAACGGACCTGGCCGCTTCTGCTCAACGCGCTCCTGCGCGGCGAGGAGCTCTCCACCGCCGACACCGCCTGGGCGATGGACGAGATCATGACCGGCTCGGCCAGCCCGGCGCAGGTGGCCGGCTTCGTGGTGGCGCTGCGCGCCAAGGGCGAGACCCCGGCCGAGCTGGCCGGCCTGGTCGAGGCGATGCTCGGCCGATCGGTCGAGGTCGAGCTCCCGGAGGAGATCCGGGCCACCGCGCTGGACGTGGTCGGCACCGGCGGGGACCTGGCCCACACCGTCAACATCTCCACCATGACCGCCCTGGTGGTGGCCGGCGCGGGCGTCCGGGTGGTCAAGCACGGCAACCGGGCCGCCTCCTCCTCGTGCGGCACCGCCGACCTGCTGGAACACCTCGGGATCCCGCTGGACCTGGCCCCCGAGCAGGTGGCCCGGTGCGTCGTCGAGGCCGGCATCGGCTTCTGCTTCGCCGGCCGCTTCCACCCGGGAATGCGCCACGCCGGCCCGGTACGCCGCGAGATCGGCGTGCCCACCGCGTTCAACTTCCTCGGCCCGCTGACCAACCCGGCCCGTCCCCGGGCCGGCGCGGTCGGCTGCTTCGACCTGCGGATGGCCCCGGTGATGGCGGCCGTCTTCGCGGCGCGGGGCGACTCGGTGATCGTGATGCGCGGCGAGGACGGGCTGGACGAGTTCACCACCGCCGCCCCGACCCGCGTCTGGGTGGCCCAGCAGGGCACCGTCAGAGAGGCACTGCTGGACGCGACGGAGCTGGGGGTACCCCGGTCCACCCTGGCCGATCTGCGGGGCGGTGACGCGACGTACAACGCCGGCGTGGCCCGGCGGCTGCTGGCCGGGGAGACCGGCCCGGTCCGGGACGCGGTGCTGGTGAACGCCGCGGCGGCGCTGGCCACCCAGGGCCCGCTCGACGGGGACCTGACCGAGGCGTTGCGGGTCGGGATGGCCCGGGCGGCCGAGTCGATCGACTCGGGCGCCGCCGCAGGTGCCCTGGAGCGCTGGCTCGAGGTGGCCCGCTCGCTCTGACGCCCGCTCTCCCCCGGCGTCCGCCCACCGTGGCCGGCCCGCCGGGGGTGGGTCCGTTCCGGACGGTGTCGTACCGGCGTGCCAAACTACACGGGAGTAATTTTCCGTTTTCGACCGTTGGCGGCCGCCGGCTCCCGGTCGCGGCGCGGGCGACAGCCACGCCGAGCCCGAGTCGTCGCCACCGCCCGCCGGGCACCGGAACGAGAGGAGACGCCCGTGTCGGACCGCGAGCTCTACTGCGACATCTGCGAGGGCGTCGTGCTGTTCGAGGCGCCACCCTGCGTCGACGCGCACGGCGCGGACTGCCCCGACGACTGCTCCGGGTCGCGGCGTGGCGGCAGACACGCCGAGCCGGAATGGTCGGACGACTGCTCCGGGTCGCGGCGTGGCGGCAGACACGCCGAGCCGGAGTGGTCGGAGCTGGTCTGCACCGGCTGCGGCGCGGCCCTGCTGATCGCCACCTTCGCCTTCCGCGCGCCGCGCCTCGACACCCGCCACGGCACCACCCGCCGCCCGCACCGCCGCGCCGCCTGATCGACTCGCGGAGCGGCGGGTGGGATGATCCGCTCCGGACATGCGGAAAGGCCCGCGTCCCCGGAGGGCGCGGGCCTTTCGCTGCCGTCAGATCAGTGCTCGGCGGTCCGGCGGGTGCCGCTGTAGTACTCGAAGAGCAGGCCGCAGGCGGCGAAGATCACCGCGACCAGGCCCGCGCCGAGCAGCCACAGCTGCCAGTAGACCAGGCCGAGACCGGCGATCGACGCGGCCAGCGCCAGGCCGAACGGCCAGTAGCTGCCCGGGCTGAAGAAGCCGACCTCGCCCGCGCCGTCGGCGATCTCACCGTCCGCCCGGTCCTCCGGCCGCAGGTCGATACGGCGGGAGACGAACCAGAAGAAGCCGCCGCACATCGAGGTCAGCAGGCCGGAGAGGAGCAGCGCCACGGTGCCGACCCACTCGACCCGGCCACCCTCACCGTACGTCCAGGCGGCGTAGAGGATCGTGACGCCGTAGAGGAACGTCGAGACGATGAGGAAGATCTTCCACTCGGTCTTCATGCCGGCCCCCTCAGCTGCCCGCGCCGGCCGACGCGTCGGACGGGTTGAAGTTGTTCTTGGTACGCCGGGTGTCGAACGGGTCGGTGGTCTTGGCGTACGGCGCCTGGCCGATCGCCTCGAGCGCCTCCTGGGTCGACTTGCCGGCCTTCTTGGCCGCCAGGAACTGCTCGTACTTCTCCGGCGAGACGACCCGCAGCTCGAAGTTCATGAAGGCGTGGTAGCTGCCGCACAGCTCGGCGCAGCGGCCGACGTACGCGCCCTCCTGATCGATGCTGGAGACCTCGAAGGTGTTGCGGATGTTGCCCGGCATCACGTCGCGCTTGAACAGCAGCTCCGGCACCCAGAAGGAGTGGATGACGTCGCGGCTCTGCTCCTCGAACCGGATCGACTTGCCGGTCGGCAGGACCAGCACCGGGATGACCTCGCTGGTGCCGAGGGTCGAGGCGATGGTGTTCGCGTCACGGCCCTGGCCGTCGCGGTAGTTGAACTGCCAGTTCCACTTGAAGGCGACGACCTCGACGGTGACGTCCGGGTTCTTCGACTCCTTGACCACGTCCGTCTGCACGACCGCCGTGTAGTAGAAGAGCACGGAGACCACGAGGATCGGCGCGATGGTGTAGAGGAACTCCATCGGCAGGTTGTAGCGGGTCTGCACCGGCAGCGCGTTGCCCCGCTTCCGGTAGCGGATCACGCACCAGAAGATGAGGCCCCAGACGAACACGCCGACCGCGAGCGCCGCGATGCAGGACGCGATCCACAGGTCGTACATCCGGTGCGACTCCGGCGTGATGCCGCCCTGCGGCCACCCGAAGCCGCCGAACGTCTTGCCGACGTCGCAGCCGGTGAGCGAGAGCAGCAGCGCGGCCCCACCGAGACCGAGCCCGGCGAGCCGACCAGCACCACGCCGCCGGCGTCCACCGGCTCCTGGGGAAGCGCTGTGCCGTACGGCCGACGACCGTACCTCCGAACTCCTTGCGACCACCTGGTCCTGCCTCCCTAGCGCGCCGCGGTGGTTGTTTCCCTCAACACCGACGGCAAAGGCGTCACCGACGGTCGCAGATTACTCGACCATGACGGGCCTGACCGTCTTGGGGTCACTGTCCGCCCCCATCGGGGGGATCGTGCCCGTCCCGGCACGCTAGCGTGGGCCTTCGTGAGCACCTCCCCGGTCTACCTGGACGCGGCCACCGCCGCCCCGCTGCACCCGGTCGCGCGGCAGGCGCTGCTGGCCGCGCTCGACGACGGGTGGGCCGACCCGGGCCGGCTCTACGGCCCGGCCCGGCGGGCCCGCCAGCTCCTCGACGCCGCCCGCGAGGCCGCCGCGCAGACGCTCGGCGTCCGGGCCGACGAGCTCTCCTTCACCCCCAGCGGTACGGCGGCCGCGCACGCCGCCGTGCTGGGCGGGCTGGCCGGCCGGCGGCGGGCCGGGGCGCGGCTGGTGCACTCCGCGATCGAGCACTCCGCGGTGCTGCACGCCGCCGAGCGGCACGTGGCCGGCGGCGGCGAGGCGGTCTCCGTACCGGTGGACCGGCTCGGCCGGCTGGACCTGGACGCCTGGGCGGCGGCGCTGGCCCGGCCGGGGGTGGCCCTGGCCGCGCTGATCGGCGCCAGCCACGAGGTGGGCACGGTGCAGCCGGTCCCGGCGGCGGCGGAGTTCTGCGCCGAGGCGGGCGTGCCGCTCTACGTCGACGCGGCGCAACTGGTCGGCCGGGCCCCGCTGCCGGCCGGCTGGTCGGTGCTGAGCGCCAGCGCGCACAAGTGGGGCGGGCCGCCCGGGGTCGGCCTGCTGGTGGTCCGCAAGGGCACCCGCTGGGAGTCGCCGTTCCCGGCCGACGAGCGGGAGTCGGGGCGTACCCCCGGGGCGCTGAACCTGCCGGCGGTGGTCGCGGCGGCGGCGAGCCTGCGCGCGGTGGCGGCCGACGCGGCGGCCGAGACGGCCCGGCTGGCGCCGCTGGTGGACCGGATCCGGACCCGGGTGGCCGCCGAGGTGCCGGACGTGGAGGTGGTCGGCGACCCGGTGGACCGCCTCCCCCACCTGGTCACCTTCTCCTGCCTGTACGTGGACGGCGAGGCGCTGCTGCACGCGCTGGACCGGCGCGGCTTCGCGGTCTCCTCCGGCTCCTCCTGCACCTCGTCCACGCTGCGGCCGTCGCACGTCCTCGAGGCGATGGGGGTGCTCTCGCACGGCAACGTCCGGGTGTCGCTGCACCGGGAGACCACCGAGGCGGACGTGGAGCGGTTCCTCGCCGAGCTGCCCGGGATCGTCGCCGACCTGCGCGCCGAGGCGGGAGTGGCGGGACTGTGACCGAGCCGGACGAGGTGCTCGACTGCCGGGGCCAGCGCTGCCCGCTGCCGGTGATCAACCTGGCCCGCCGGCTGCCGGAGCTGCCGATCGGCGCGCTCGTCCGGGTGCTCGCCGACGATCCGGCCGCGGCGGTCGACATTCCCGCCTTCTGCCGGATGCGCGGCCACGAGTTCGTCGCCGCCCACCCCGACGCCGGCCCCGCCTACGACGTCCGCCGCACCCACTGACCCCGCGCCCCGCCCCGCGCGCCGCCCCGTGCCCCGATCCCTGGCCGCGCCCCCACGCCGCGCCCTGGCCCCGTCCCGCGCTCCGCTCCCCGGCCGCGCCCTGTCCCCGTCCGCGCGCCACTCCACGTCCGCGCGCTTGCGCCGCGCCCGCGCGCCCAGCCCACCTCCGCGCGCTTGCGCCGCACCCCGCCCCCGCACCCACGGCGCGCCCGCGTCCACGTCCGCGCGCCAAGATCCCCACTAATTCAGGGAAATAGTGGCCATCCGCCGCGCGATGGCCACTATTTCCGCGAATTAGGCCCCACACGGCACGGGCGCACGGCACGGGCGCACGGCGCGGGCGCGCGGCGCGGCGCGGGCGCGCGGCGGGGGGTCACTTGAGGTAGGCGAGGATGCCGGGGAGGGGGTCGGTGTCGACCGCCGTGTCGACGACCAGGCGGGGGCCGATGATCGGCTCGTACTCGGCCCGGCGCAGCAGGGTCTGCTCCCAGGTGGGGAGGTGCTCGTCGGGCAGGCGGGCCTCGACCCGGCGGCGGTGCTCGGCCTCGTCCCCGCAGTGCACCTCGATCACCCGCAGCGGTACGCCGGCCCGCTCCGCCAGGTCGTGCCAGAGGCCCCGGGCGCTGGCCACCGGGTTCACCGCGTCGACCACCACGCTCAGCCCGAGCCCGAGCTGGACCTCGGCCAGCCCGGCGACGGCGCCGTACGCGGCCATCCCGGGCACGTCGCCGACCAGGCCGTACCGGTGCAGGGCCCGCTCCACCGGGTCGACCGGCAGGACGGGGGCGTGCAGCGCGGCGCCGACCCGGACGGCGAGGGTGCTCTTGCCCACGGCGGGCAGCCCGGCGAAGGCGACCAGCAGCGGGCCGCCCGCGCCCGGGCGCACCGCGCCCGGGTCCACCCTGCCGTCGGGGGCCGGTGGGCCGGAACTCATGGCAGCAGGTGCGGCCGGACCTCGTCGGCGGCCGCGTCGCCGTACGACTCGGCGAGCCGCTTGACGAACAGGTCCCGGCGGACCTCGTACTCCTGGCCGCCGAAGTTCTCCAGCACCAGGGTGGCGAGCAGGCAGCCCACCTGGGCGGCCCGGGCCAGGCTGACGCCCCAGTTCAGGGCGGCGAAGAAGCCGGCCCGGAAGCCGTCGCCGACGCCGGTCGGGTCGACCGCCTGGATCTCCCGGGCGATCGGCACGTGAATGGTCTGGATGTCCCGGCCGGCGATCTCCACGCCCCGCTTGCCCAGCGTGGTGACCCGCACCTTCACCCGGTCCAGCAGCTGCGCGTCGGTGAGGCCGGCCTTGCTCTGCAGCAGCGACTTCTCGTACTCGTTGGTCATCAGGTACTCGGCGCCGTCGACCAGGCTGAGCACGTCGGCGCCGTCCATCCGGGCGAGCTGCTGCGACGGGTCGGCCACGAAGGCGTAGCCCCGCTCCCGGCACTCCTGCGAGTGCCGGATCATCGCGGCCGGGTCGTTGGCGCTGACCAGCACCAGGTCGAGGCCGCCGAGCCGCTGCGCCACCGGGGCCAGCTCGATGTTGCGGGCCTCGCTCATCGCGCCGGCGTAGAACGAGGCGATCTGGCACATGTCGAGGTCGGTGGTGCAGACGAAGCGGGCGGTGTGCGCGACCTCGCTGACGTGCACCGAGTCGCAGTCGACACCGTGCCGCTCCAGCCAGGAGCGGTAGTCGGCGAAGTCGGCGCCGACCGCGCCGAGCAGCACCGGACGCAGGCCCAGCTGGGCCATGCCGAAGGCGATGTTGGCGGCGGTGCCGCCGCGCCGGAGCACCAGCTCGTCGACGAGGAAGGACAGGGAGACCTTGTCCAGTTGGTCGGCGAGGAGCTGTTCGGCGAAACGGCCGGGGAAGCTCATCAGGTGGTCGGTCGCGATCGAGCCGGTCACGGCGATCTTCATGTCAACCCTCGCGGTCGGGAGCACGGCGCGGGTCAGCCTACCGGTCGGATCGGGGCGCCGGTCGCAGGTCGGTCGACGGGCGGTCAACCGCCGTACGGCCGACCGTCACCAGACGGACACCCCGGGCCACGCGGCGTGGGCGTTTCCGGGCAGCAACGCAGACAGCGGCGGGGCCGCCCCCGGTGAAGGGGACGGCCCCGCCGCTGTCGTCGCTCGGGCAGGCCGGACCCGCCCGACGTGGCGGGCGGACCGGCGTCGGTCGACTCAGCTGAAGGAGTCGCCGCAGGCGCAGGAGTTGCCGGCGTTCGGGTTGTCGATGGTGAAGCCCTGGGCGTCGATCCGGTCGGCGAAGTCGATGGTGGCGCCGGCCAGGTAGGGGGCGCTCATCCGGTCGACGACGACCTCGACACCGTCGTAGTCGGTGACGATGTCACCGTCGAGCGACCGCTCGTCGAAGAAGAGCTGGTACCGCAGGCCGGAGCAGCCGCCCGGCTGCACCGCGACCCGGAGCCGCAGGTCGTCGCGGCCCTCCTGCTCGATCAGGGCCTTGACCTTCTGCGCCGCGACGTCGGTGAGGACGACGGTGCTGGGGGCCTTGGCCTCGGTCGACTCGGTCTGCGCTGGCGTGGTCACGTGGAAATCTCCCTGCGCGGTATGGGTCCGGACGCACTGGCCAACGTCGCGCGTCCGCCAGTGATTCCCGGTGTGGTCCAGATCCGATCGTACGCCGCCCCGCCGGGAGTCACCTCCGGTGGCGTGACCCGGGATCCGTGAGCCGCGCCGCAGGCCAGCGCCGCCCCGCGCGTCGGCCGGAGCCACCGGCTCAGCGGCTCCACTGCCGGGCGAGCCGGGCGCCCAGCGCGCGCAGCCCCTCGGCGGGCCGGCCCATCGCGGCCTCGACGCCGCCACTCTCCTCGCCGCCGAAGTGCTCCACCAGGCTGTACGCCTCGGTCACCCCGGCCGCCGCGGCCTCCCGCCGCCCGGTGCTGACCCGGCCGGCCAGCACCACGCAGGGCACGCCCCGGTCCCGGGCGGCCCCGGCCACCCCGGCGACCACCTTGCCGCGCAGCGACTGGTGGTCGAACGAGCCCTCCCCGGTGATCACCAGGTCGGCGGCGTCCAGCGCGGCGTCCAGGCCGATGGCCCGGGTGACCAGCCCGATGCCGGACTCGCAGCGGCCGCCCAGCGCCAGCACCGCCGCGCCCAGCCCGCCGGCCGCGCCGCCGCCGGGCAGCGCGCCGAGGCCGGCCGGGCAGCCGGGCAGGTCCCGCTCCAGCACGCCCGCCCAGCGTTCCAGGGCGGCGTCGAGCAGCAGCACGTCCGCCCGGCTGGCGCCCTTCTGCGGCCCGTACACGTTGCTCGCCCCGTGCAGGCCGAGCAGCGGGTTGTCGACGTCGGTGGCGGCGACCAGGTCGGCGCCGCGCACCCGGGGCGCGCCGTCCAGCGCGGCCACCGCGGCGAGCGCCGCCCCGCCGTACGGCAGGGCCCGACCGGCCTCGTCCAGGGCGGTGACGCCGAGCGGGGTGAGCATGCCGGCGCCCCCGTCGTTGGTGGCCGAACCGCCCAGCCCGATCACCACCCGCCGCGCGCCCGCCTCGACCGCAGCGGCCACCAGCAGCCCCAGCCCGTACGAGGTGGTGGCCTTCGGGTCGCGCTCGGCGGCCGACAGCAGGTGCAGCCCGCACGCCTGGGCGCTCTCCAGGTACGCCGTGCCGTCGTCGGTGAGCAGGATCTCACCGGCGGCGGGGCGGCCGAGCGGGTCGACGGTCGGCACCGGCAGCCGCCGCCCGCCGAGCGCCTCGGCGAGCACGGCGACGAACCCCGGGCCGCCGTCGGCGAGCGGCCGGATCAGCAGCTCGTCGGCGGGGGCGACGGCCCGCCAGCCCTCGGCCACCGCGGCGGCCACCTCCGGGGCCGGCAGCGTGCCGGCGAACTTGTCGGGGCAGAGCAGCACGCGCATGCCGAGCAGTGTGGCAGGCCACACCGGGGAGGGCTGCGGGCCGGTTCCGCTGTGGGACCATGGGTGCGTGACTTCGACCTGGGTTGAGCCCTCCAACACCGCCACTGCGCTGCTGCTCCTCGGCCGCGGCAGCGACCCCGCCACCGAACGTGGCGTGGAGTGTCCGGGTGACCTTCCCGCGCCGAGCGACCCCGACCTGGTGGCCCGGGCGGCGGCGGCGAAGGCCGCGCTCGGCACGAAGGTCTTCGTGTTGGGCCACCACTACCAGCGCGACGAGGTGATCCAGTTCGCCGACGTGACCGGCGACTCGTTCAAGCTGGCCCGGGAGGCGGCGGCCCGGCCCGACGCCGAGTACATCGTCTTCTGCGGCGTGCACTTCATGGCCGAGAGCGCGGACATCCTCACCTCGGACCGCCAGAAGGTGATCCTGCCGGACCTGGCGGCCGGCTGCTCGATGGCCGACATGGCGGTGCTGTCCCAGGTCGAGAACGCCTGGGACGTGCTGACCGAGCTGGGCGTCGCGCAGGACACCGTCCCGGTGACGTACATGAACTCCTCGGCCGACATCAAGGGCTTCGTCGGCCGGCGCGGCGGCGTGGTCTGCACCTCGTCGAACGCGAAGCGGGCCCTGGACTGGGCGTTCGAGCAGGGGCGGAAGGTGCTCTTCCTCCCCGACCAGCACCTGGGCCGCAACACCGCCGTGCTGGAGATGGGCTTCTCCCTGGACGACTGCGTCCTCTACGACCCGCACAAGCCGAACGGCGGGCTCACCCCGGAGCAGCTCCGCGACGCGAAGATGATCCTCTGGCGCGGGCACTGCTCGGTGCACGGCCGCTTCACCCTGGACAGCGTCAACGACGTCCGGGAGCGGGTGCCGGGGGTCAACGTCCTGGTCCACCCGGAGTGCCGGCACGAGGTGGTCACCGCCGCCGACTTCGTCGGCTCGACCGAGTACATCATCAAGACCATCGAGGCGGCCCCGGCCGGCTCGGCGTGGGCGGTCGGCACCGAGCTGAACCTGGTCCGCCGGCTGGCGCTGGCCCACCCGGACAAGCAGATCATGTTCCTCGACCGGGCGGTCTGCTACTGCTCGACGATGAACCGGATCGACCTGCCGCATCTGGTCTGGGCCCTCGAGGAGCTGGTCGCCGGCCGGGTGGTCAACCAGATCACCGTCGACCCGGACACCGCGCGGCACGCCCGGGCGGCGCTGGACCAGATGCTCGCCCTGCCGGGCGCTTGATCACAGGCGGTCACCGCGCTGGTACGGATAAGCACCGGAATCCCCGGTTCATGCCCTCGCTGGTGATGTGACCGATTCCATTTTCGTCACCGAGGGCTATGCTGCCGGGGCGACGACACACGCGGGCGGTTTTCCCGTGACCGCATTCCGGGTAGCGATGCAGATCGTGAGCCCGCCCATCTACTCGGCAGCTGAAGCGCGCTGGAGGTTGCGTTGACCGACGACGTCCTGGTCGTACACGGAGGCACTCCGCTTCAAGGGCGGATCCGCGTGCGCGGCGCGAAGAACCTCGTGTCCAAGGCGATGGTCGCCGCCCTGCTGGGCGACACTCCCAGCCGGCTGTTCGACGTGCCACGGATCCGGGACGTCGAGGTGGTCCGCGGGCTGCTCGGCCTGCACGGGGTCAAGGTGAGCGACGGCGAGGAGGACGGCGAGCTCGTCTTCGACCCGTCCAACGTCGAGAGCGCCAGCACCGACCAGATCAACGTGCACGCGGGTTCCAGCCGCATCCCGATCCTGTTCTGCGGTCCGCTGCTGCACCGGCTCGGCCACGCCTTCATCCCCGACCTGGGCGGCTGCCACATCGGTCCGCGCCCGATCGACTTCCACCTCCAGGCCCTGCGGGAGTTCGGCGCGACGGTGGACAAGACCCCGGAGGGTCTGCACCTGTCGGCCCCGAACGGCCTGCACGGCACCAAGTTCGCCCTGCCGTACCCGAGTGTGGGCGCCACCGAGCAGGTGCTGCTCACCGCGGTGATGGCCGAGGGCGTGACCGAGCTGCGCAACGCGGCCGTCGAGCCGGAGATCATCGACCTGATCTGCGTCCTGCAGAAGATGGGCGCGATCATCAAGGTGCACACCGACCGGGTGATCGAGATCCAGGGTGTGAAGCGGCTCAGCGGCTACACCCACCGGCCCATCCCGGACCGGATCGAGGCGGCGAGCTGGGCGGCGGCCGCGCTGGCCACCCGCGGTCACGTCGAGGTGCTCGGCGCCCAGCAGGCCGACATGATGACCTTCCTCAACATCTTCCGCTCGGTCGGCGGCGAGTACGAGGTGACCGACCTGCGGCCGCCGCGGGCCGGCAACCCGGGCCAGGAGGGCGGCATCCGCTTCTGGCACCCGGGCGGCGAGCTGAACGCGGTGGCGCTGGAGACCGACGTCCACCCCGGCTTCATGACCGACTGGCAACAGCCCCTCGTCGTGGCGCTGACCCAGGCCCGGGGCCTGTCGATCGTCCACGAGACGGTCTACGAGCAGCGGCTGGGCTACACCGAGGCGCTGAACACGATGGGCGCCAACATCCAGGTCTACCGGGACTGCCTGGGCGGCACCCCGTGCCGCTTCGGCCGGCGCAACTTCAAGCACTCGGCGGTGATCGCCGGCCCCAGCAAGCTGCACGCGGCCGACCTGGTCATCCCGGACCTGCGCGCCGGGTTCAGCCACCTGATCGCGGCGCTCGCCGCCGAGGGCACCTCCCGGGTGTACGGCGTCGACCTGATCAACCGGGGCTACGAGGACTTCGAGGGGAAGCTGGCGGACCTGGGCGCGCACGTCGAGCGTCCGTAACGTCACACCGCCCCTCCGCTGCGACAACTCCAGCTCGGCGCGTCTGACGCCGCGCCGCGACCTGGAGCCGTCGGCGACAACTCCAGCTCGGCTGGCGGCAATAATTCGGCCTCCGCGCCCGCAGGCGGCGCTCCGGACCGAATGAAGGCCGGTCTGACGCCGCGCCGCGACCTGGAGCCGTCGGCCCGGTGCACCCGCGATGTGCACCGGGCGCGGCCGGTTGGCTACCCTTCACGGCGTGCCGTCGCTGTTTCGCCGTAAGCCCGCCGACCTGGTCGAGGAGTCCGTCACCCCGGTGACGCCCGACGAGGAGTCCGCCGCTGGCCGCCCCCGGGGGTACACCCCGAGCAAGAAGGAGCTGGGCCAGGCCACCCCGAAGCGGCCCGGCGCCGGCCGGCGCCCGGGCGCGCCGACCAGGCCGCTGACCAAGGAGGAGGCGCGGGAGCAGCGCCGGGCGGCCCGCGCCGAATCGGCCGCCGAGTTCCGGCGCGAGGGCGGTCCGCGCGACCGGGGCCCGGAGCGGCTGCTCGCCCGCAACGTGGTCGACTCCCGGCGTACGGTCGGCACCTGGTTCTTCGGCGGCGCGCTGATCGTGCTGATCGGCTCCAACCAGGCCATGCCGCCGATCGTCCGGCTGCTCTCCAACGTGCTGTGGGGCCTGCTGGCCCTCGGTGTGGTGGTCGACTCGGTGCTGATCTCGCGGAAGATCAAGAAGCTGGTGCGCGAGCGCTACCCGAAGAGCACCGAGAGGCTCGGCTCGCTCTACTTCTACGCGATCATGCGATCAATCACGTTCCGCCGGATGCGCGCGCCGGAGCCCCGGGTGAACATCGGCGACAAGATCTGACCGGTTCCGGTCCGGCCCCTTCCCGCCCCCGCGGGGAGGGGCCGCGTCGTGTTCAGGCCACCCCGAGCAGGCGCAGTAGTGCGGTGGTGCCGGCCGCCGCCACCACGACCAGGACGAAGGGCGCCCGCCGCCAGGCGAGCAGCACGCCGACCAGCACGCCGGCGGGTCGGGCGTAGCCGGCGAAGCCGCCGGCCTCGGTCAGCGCGGCGGTCGCCACCAGGGCGGCCAGCAGCGCGGCGGCGCCGACCGGCAGCAGCCGCCGGGACCACTCGGGCAGTTCGAGCCGGTCGCGCAGCAGCACGCCAGAGGCCCGGAAGGCGTACGTGCCGACGGCCAGCGCCAGGATCACCGCGATCAGCACGACGGCTCCCCGGTCCGCACGACCTGTCCCGGCTCGCGGGCGGGCCCGCCGTCGCCCCGCCCGCCGGCGTCCCGACCGGGACCGCCACCGACCGCGTCCCCGCCGATCGCGCCGCCACCGCCCGCCCCGCCGCGGGGCGGCCGGCCGCCGCGCACCGCCTCGCGCGGGACCCGCACGTGAGGGCCCGCTTTCCGGGAACGAGTGGCCATCGCGCGGAAGATGGCCGCTCTTTCCCGGAAAGAGCCCGAATCTCGGCGCGCGGCGCCAGTGGCCCGGTGGCGGCGGGCGCGGAGCGCGGGCACGATCAGGGCGGCGAGCGCGAGCAGGACGGGCAGGCCGGCGGGCAGCACCGGGGTGGCCAGCACGGCCAGGCCGGCGCCGGCCAGCGCCACCCGCCGGGTGTCCCGGTCGCGCAGGCTGGGCAGCAGCAGGGCGGCCAGCCCGGCGGGGAAGGCGGCGTCGAGGCCCAGGGCGGCCGGGTCGCCCACCGCGCCGCCGGCCAGCACGCCGAGCACGGTGCCGGTGTTCCAGGCCAGGAAGAGCAGGATCGCGGCGAGCCAGAAGGCGCGACGGCGTCCCGGCCCGGCCGGCCGGGCCAGCGCGAACGCCGTCGCCTCGTCGGTCATCAGGTGGCTGCCGAGCAGCCGCCGCCAGCGGCCCGGGCCGAGGCTGCCGCCGAGGGCCAGGCCGAACGGCAGGTGCCGGGCGTTGAGCAGCAGGCCGGCGAGGACCGCGGCGAGTGGGCTGCCGGCGGCCACCAGGCCCACCGCCATGAACTGCGCGCCGCCGGCGTAGACGAGGACGGACATCGCGAGGGTGGCCCAGGCGGGCAGGCCGGCGGCCACCGCCACCGCGCCGAAGGAGGCGCCGACGGCGACCATCGCCGCGCCGATGGCGGCGACGTCGCGGAGCATCGCCGCCTCGCCCGTTCGATCTGCCGTACGCATGGTCCATTATCCTGAACACGAACGGCCCTGTTCGTCAAACCGAACAAACAGACCGATGGAGCGAACAATGGCGCACGACCCCGCTCCCCCGCTGGCCACCATCGCGGCCGCCCTGCGGCGCGAGCGCGACCGGGCCGGCCTCTCGCTGACCGAACTGGCCCGGCGGGCCGGCATCGCCAAGTCCACCCTGTCCCAGCTGGAGTCCGGCGTCGGCAATCCGAGCGTCGAGACGCTCTGGGCGCTGGGCGTCGCGCTGGGCGTACCGTTCAGCCGCCTGGTCGAGCCGCCGACGGCGGCGGTCCGGGTGGTCCGGGCCGGCGAGGGCCCCCGGATCCGCTCCGAGCACGCCGACTTCAGCGCCACCCTGCTCGCCGCGGGCGCGCCGCACACCCGCCGGGACGTCTACGTGATGGAGCTGGAGCCGGGGGCCGTCCGGACCGCCGAGGCGCACACCCCGCGCAGCGTCGAACACGTCGTGGTCGCGGCCGGGCGGATGCGGGTCGGCCCGGAGTCCGACCTGGTGGAGCTGGGGCCGGGCGACTACGCGACGTTCCCCGGCGACACGCCGCACCGGTACGAGGCGCTGGCCCCGGGAACCTTCGCGGTGCTCGTCATGGAGCACCCGTGACGCCGGCCTCGGCCGGGGCCCGGTAGAGCCGGGCCACGACCTCCTCGATGTCCGGCTCCACGATCGAGATGTCCCGCAGGGTGGCCAGCCCGGCCAGGCCCGCGACCACCTCGGCGACGGTCGCCGACTCCAGCGCGAAGACCAGCCGGTGCCCGTCCGCCTCCACCCGCTGCAACGGCGCGCCGGGCAGCTCCGGCGGCTCCGGCAGCACCGCGTCCAGCTCGGCGACGACCATCCGGCGCGAGCCGTAGCGGCTGTGCAGGGCGGCGATCGAGCCGTCGTGCACCACCCGGCCGTGGTCGATCACGACGAGGCGTCGGCAGAGCCGCTCGATGTCGGCCAGGTCGTGGGTGGTCAGCACCAGGGTGGTGTCGCCGGCCCGGCCCAGCTCCGCTAGGAAGCCCCGGACCGCCTGCTTGCTGACCACGTCCAGCCCGATGGTCGGCTCGTCGAGGAAGAGCACCTCCGGGCCGTGCAGCAGGGCGGCGGTCAGCTCGCCGCGCATCCGCTGGCCGAGGGAGAGCTGCCGGACCGGGGTGTCCAGGAACTCGTCGAGGTCCAGCAGGCCCCGGCAGCGGGTCAGCCGCGCCGCGTGCTCGTCGGCCGGCACCCGGTAGACGTGCCGGAGCAGCGCGAACGAGTCGCGCAGCGGCAGATCCCACCAGAGCTGCGAACGCTGCCCGAACACCACGCCGATGCGCATCGCCAGCCGGGTCCGCTCGGCCACCGGACGCAGCCCGCAGACCCGGGCCTCCCCCGCCGAGGGCATGAGCACGCCGGTGAGCATCTTCAGGGTCGTCGACTTGCCCGCGCCGTTCGGTCCGATGTAGCCGAGCATCTCGCCCCGCTCCACCCGCAGGTCGATCCCGTCGACCGCGGTGACCGTCCGCTTCTCCCGGCGCAGCCGCCCGGCCTTCACCCGGACGGTGAACTCCTTGCGCAGCCCGCTCATCTCGATGACGCTCATGATCCCGTACTCCGGTAGTGGCGGATCCCGACGCGCCAGGCCAGGGCGGCGACCGCCGCGGCGACCAGCGCGACCCCGGGCGCGGCCCAGCCCACCCAGCCGGGCAGACCGAGCGGGTCGGGCCGGCCGAGCAGCGCCAGCGCCGGGTGGTAGCTGACGAAGGCGAAACCCAGCCCGTACGCGAAGAGCGCCCGGAACCAGCCGCCGTAGACGGTGACCGGGTACGAGGTGAAGTCGCGCCCGCCGTAGGTGACCGAGTTGGCGAGCTCGCCCGAGTCGATCCAGTAGAACGAGACGGTGGCGGTGGTGACGAAGACCGCCCCGAAGAAGACCACCCCGGCGAGCGGGGCGACCAGCACCAACGCCACCCGGCCCGCGGTCCAGTGGATGCCCGCCGAGGCGACCGACGCCACCAGGACGGCCAGCCCGAACACCACCCGGGACACCTTCCGCAGCGGCAGGTCCATCAGCAGCAGCTGGGGCAGCGCGGCCAGGGGCCGGACCAGTACGGCGTCGAAGAGGCCGGTGCGGACGTACCGGGGCAGCCGCTCGATGTTGCCGACCAGCAGGTCGGCGCTGGCGAACGCGAACGACGAGAGGCCGACGATCACCAGCGTCTCGCGCAGCGTGAAGCCGCCCAGCTCCCGGGTGACCCCGAAGAGCACCAGCACGGTGACCACGTCGAACACCGTGGCCCCGACGTTGCCGACCAGGTCCACCACGAACGACGCCCGGTAGGCGGCCTGCGACCGGGCCTGCGCGCCGAGCAGCGCCCGGTACGCGGCCAGCACGCCCGGCCGCCGGTACGCCGACGCCGGCCGGCCCGGCCGCTCGCGACCGGGCGGCGCGACCGCCGGGCCGGTCAGCGTCCCCGGCTCAGCCACCCTGCACCACCAGCCGGTGCTCGGCCCGCCGCTGCACCAGCCGGCAGAGGGCCAGCAGCGCGACGGCCCAGCCGAGCTGCACCCCGACCAGGCCGACCTGCATCGGCGCCGGGTGCCGCTCGACCAGCACGTCGAGCGGGATCTGCAGCAGGCTCGGGAACGGGGTGCCGTACCGCAGCCCGGCCTCCAGCCAGCCGGGCAGGAAGCCCAGCGGGAAGTAGAGCCCGGCGAGCACGCCGGAGCAGAGCGTCCAGAGGATCAGCGGGCCCCGGACGTCCTGCAACCAGTACGCGGTGGCGTTGACCAGGTAGCGGCAGGCGAAGCAGACCACGACGGCGAGCAGCACGGAGAGCGCGAACAGCGGCAGCGTCGCCACGCGGTGGGGCAGGTACACGTCGAAGAAGAGCAGGCCGATCAGCACCGGCGGCACCAGCCGGGACAGCGAGGCGAACCCGGCCCGCCCCAGGTCGGTGGCGAGGTAGCTGGTCACCGGATGGACCGGGCGGAGCAGGTCGGCGGCGATCTCCCCGGTGCGGATCCGGTCGGCCAGCTCGGTCCAGCCCCAGATCGCGATGACCGCCAGGAGGCCCTGCCCGACCCAGACGAAGGTGGCGAGCTGGGCGCGGTCGTAGCCGGCGACCTGGCCCGCCGCGCCGGCCGCCGCCAGGAAGATGTAGTAGCGCAGGAAGCCGAAGACGCTGTTGGTGACCACGCCCGCCACGGCGGCCTGTCGGTAGGTGGCGTACCGCCGGAAACCCGATACCGTTATGGCGCTGAATGTCCGAAACCATCGGGTAACGTTTGAGTTCGTGGGCGGTGCCACAGTGGCGGTGACAGAGCCCACGCCGCTACCCTCCTTCCGCAGCCACGACGTGCCGGACCGGGCGACTCTACCGGCACGTCCGGCGCCCAGCGCGACAATTTTCAACGAGGTGACATCGCCGTGAGCGAGCGACGCGAGCCGGCCCCGGGGCCGCGCCGCGCGAGCGGCGACCGGGTCCCCCGATGAGCGGCTACGACCGCTGGCGCGAGCCGGCCGAACCCTCGTGGGCCGCCGAACCGACCCACGAGTGGCGGCCGCAGTTCCCGGGGCAGCGCTACCCCGGCGACATCGGCATCGAGTACCTGACCCCGCCCCCGCCCCGCGGCCGGGCCGTGGTCGGCCGGGCCGAGGTCCACCCGGTCAGCCCGGCGCCGATGGACGACCCGTACCCGGTCAGCCCGGTCAGCCCGGCCGGTCCGGACGACCGGCGCGGCGCGTACCCGGTCAGCCCGGCCGGCCCCGACGACCGGCGCGGCGCGTACCCGGTCAGCCCGGCCGGCCCCGACGACCGGCGCGGCGCCGGCCCGGGCGAGCGGCGCGCGTACCCGGATCGGAACGGGCGGGAGGAGCCGCGCGCCGACGGGCGGCGGTCGTGGGCGGACCGGCGCGGCCCGCGCCCCGACGACCGGTACGACCCGCGCGGCCCGGGGTGGGCGCCGGACCGGGACCAGCCCGCTGCCTGGCGGGACGAGCGGTCCGACCAGCGGTGGGTACGCCCCCGGGACGGCGGGCCCCAGCGGCCGGTCTCCCCCGCGCCCGAGCCCGGCTGGCTCCCGGAGCCCGGCGAGTTCCCGAACCGCCCGCAACCGCGTGCGGGCCGACCCGACCAGCGCTGGGGTACGCCCGACGGACGTACCCCTCCCCCGCGTGACCGCCGCGAACCGGGCTTCGACGGCCCGGTCGACCGGGGCGAGCCGGCCCGCAACGGACGGCCCGAGCCTGGCTTCGAGCGCCGCGCGGACCCCCGCGACCCGGACTTCGACCGCCCCGCGGACCGCCGCGAGCCCGGCTTCGACCGCCGGCCCGACCGCCGTGAAACCGGCTTCGACCACCGCGAGCACGGCTTCGACGGCCGACCCGACCGCCGTGAGCCCGGTTTCGAGCGGCGGGCCGATCGCCGCGAGCCCGGCGTCGAGCCGCGGCCGGACCGGCGCGACCCGGGCTTCGACGGACGCGGCGACCGACGCGAACCCGGCTTCGGCCGTCCGGCGGACGGGCGGGAGCCGGGCTACGGACGGCCGGCCGAGCGCGGCTTCGACGGCGCGCCGCGACGCGAACCCGACCCGCGCCGGGAGGCCGCCGCGCGCGCCGAGACGTACCGGGACGCACCCGACGGCCCGCGCCGGCCGGAGTCCGGCCGGTACGACGGGCCGCGCCCCGCCGCCTTCCGATCCGACGAGCGGTGGGAGGGCCAGCGCCCGCCGGGTGATCCGGCACGGTCCCGCCCGGAGGAGTGGCCGGTCGTCGAGCGGCGGCCCCGCACCGAGCCGGCCGCCCACCGGCCGGACGAGCGGCCCCGCCCGCCACTCGGCCCGGACGGACGGCCGGTACACCCGACCGACGAGGCGGCCGCCCGGTACGACGGTCGCCGCCCGGACGCGGTCGGCCCCCGGTACGACGGTCCCCGCCCCGAGTCCGCCGGTCCGCGGTACGACGCTCCCCGGCCGGAGTCGATCGGTCCCCGGCCCGAGTCCGTCGGCCCCCGGCCCGAGTCCGTCGGCCCCCGGCCCGAGTCGATCGGTCCCCGGCCCGAGTCCGTCGGCCCCCGGCCCGAGTTCCGGCCGCGTCCGGAAGAGCGGGCCGGCCGGCCGGCCGAAGCCGGGCCGGTCCGCCCGGGCGACGGTTGGCGGGCACCGGCCGAGCCGGCCGCCCGTACCCGGCCCGAGGAGCTGCGCGACCGGCCGACCTCGCCCGCGCCGACGCGCCCCGACGACCCGCGGGCGCGCCCGCCGGCCCACCCGGCCGAGGTGCGCGAGGCCGCCCTGCCGGCCGCCCCGGCCCGTCCGGAGAGCCGGCCGACGAGCGCGCCGCGTCCGGACGACCCGGCGACCCGCCCGGCGCCGCCCGCCCGTCCCGACGAGCCGCACCGGGCCCCGGCGCCGGCCACCCCGGGCCGGCCCGACCAGGGGCCGCGTCCACCGGTGGACCGGCCCGATCCGCGCCCGGCCGTGCCCACCTCGGGCGCTCCGGTATCCGGTGCGCCGGTCTCGGGCGCGCCCGTGTCCGGCGTACCGGTCTCCGGGGCCGCCGCTCCCGGTGTGCCGGTCTCCGGCGCGCCGGCGTCGAGCCGTCCGGTGTCGGGCGCGCCGGTCTCCGGCGGGCCCGTCCACCCGCCGGCTGACCGGCCGGTACGGCCGCCGGCGCCCGAGGCGCCGACCTCCGCACCCCCGGCCGCCGACCTGCGCGTCGAGTTCCGGCCCGGCCCGGGGCCAGGGCCCGACCGGTCCTGCCCGGTCGACCGGGGCGAGCCGGCGGCACGGGTCGGGGAGGCGCCGGACGGCACCACTCGCCCGGTCTCCGTGCCCCCC
>NZ_JBICUB010000005.1:0-494936 GCF_043197935.1 Micromonospora sp. NPDC048930 | reverse complement strand
GCCGCCCGGTACGACAAGTTAGCCGTCCGCTACGAGGCCACCATCCACGTCACCGCCATCAACGAGTGGCTACACGCACTTCGAGACACGCCCTAGTTCAACCGAACCAGTAGAGGCGTCGGCACCTTCGATACATGCTCAAGGCGGCCCGCAACGGGCCGCATGCGCCGCCGCCTGGGCGCGCGCCGGCCGCTGCCGCTGTCGCTCTGCGGCCGACACGCCGGATGCCCGGCGGCTGGCACGAAGGGCGGGAGGCCCGGAGGGCCGCCGCAGAACGGCAGGCCGTCGACGAGTGGTGTGGGTGAGCCGGCAGCCGGCCGGGCCGCGCGGCCAGCAGCCCGCGCGGCGTAGGGGAGCGCACGCCGGCCGCGTCGGCGAGCTGGCGGCGGTCGCGGGGTTGCGGCTACTGCGCCTCCGGCGGGCGCGCTCGGGCTCCGAGATGATGGCTAATCTATATCATTCATGATCGTCAGCCATGTGTCGCCATGGGGATTGTACTGAACTGGAAGTTGGTCGTGGAAGGCGCGCAGCATCGGGTACCCCAGCTCTGGCTCGACTGCCGCAATGTAGCAAGCCCAGCCCATCAGGCGCTGAGGAAACATGTCGGCGTTCTCTCCGCCGAAATCCGTCATATAAGTCTCATAGCCGAACTTTGAAATGATGTGCGCGATCCATCGCATGCGACGCTTTGTTGCGCGAGGAATGCGAGGACGATCCGCCGCCCCCACATAAAGCCCGGTCACGTACTGGGGGCCGCCCTTTCGCATGTAAGCGGTCTTGCTCGCATTAATGGACCAGCCGGCGTCGTCCAGAATTCTCTCGATGGCCGTGAAGTGACGATCAGTCACCTCACCGGAAAATGCCAGGTCATCTACGTATCGGGTAAAGGTCAGGCCCTCCGCTTCGGCGTACTGTGCGAGAAGCCGATCGGTGTCTTCGAAGACGAGATTCGACAAGAATGGTGACGTACTGAGCCCGATTGGAAGCTTGCCGGCTATAGTGACAACGCTAACGGCGAGGCTTGCTGCCTTCTCGTCGTATCCCTGGATTTGCAGAGCAGACTCTAGCTGCTCCGAATTGATCGAGGGGAAGAAGTCTTCAAGGTCGACACGCAGTATGCAAGATTTGTCAAGGTGTGCAGACGCGTTGCTAAGTGTCGACCGCCCCTGAACGAATCCATGCACGTGTCCGGGTGGGCTATACGGCAGCAGCGTGGAAAAGCTGCGATGGAGGCTTTTGGTGACCATGTCAAGCCCCGGACCGGGTGTGACTATCTCACGCAAGCCTCCACGCTTCTTGCGGAACGACTGAGTCTTGAAGAGGCGTCCCGAACCAGTGGGAAGGCGCTCGGAAAGCATCTCAAGTAGCCGAAGCGATACGCCTGAGTGTTGCGCGAGATCGTGGATCGAGAAAGGCATTATTCGGCCGCCCTTCAGAACAGAAGCAGGGCCGCAGTCCCTGTCCAAGAACTATGCTGCAACGCACGCGGACTCGCGCACAAAGTTGACTGCGGCCCTGCTTAAGCGGGAAGCTTACCACACGTCAATGAAGTGGCAGTTTGCGGCTGGAGATCAGGCCGCGTTCCAGAGAGTATAAAGTTGAGATAAACGGCTCAACTTCGCGGAAGCCTCGGTAGATCCGATCTGCTGGGTCCGTAATCTGACCCTTCCGGACCCACCTGCTTACCGCCATCATAATATAGTCAATGATAGCCATCGACATGGCCTGTGTTTTGGCCGCCATCACGACGTCAAGTCGAGGTAGGCGTACCGGGCGCCCGAGCTTCTCGTAAGCTCGACGGGCCGCAGTCTCAGGTAGCTTTGACACAACCTGGCCGAGGCTGTCGTTTTGCTCAATGTAACAGACCAATTCGGATCGTTCTCGATGGCGAATCAGTATGTCGCCTAGTAGGTGCTGGTACATAAACTCAAGCTTCTCTAATTCGGTGCCTCCGGCTCGAGGATTAGTCCTGTCAGTAATTACGATATACGCCCTAAAGGCAAGGTCTTGCATGAGTTCTAAGAAGGGAACCGAAATCTCGATCGGGTCGCTTGAGGCGTGAAATCCACGCTTCCGAAAGTCCTCGAAACTAGATAGCCCGTCAAGGCTCCGCCGAGCAGACAAGCGGCGGAAAAGCTCCTGGATGCGCTGTTCTATCTCCTCAGGGTCTTCGTGGATCTCGACCGCGCCCACGATCAGTGGCTGCGACGCGTTTCCATTCCCCGACTCGTCCATATACAGTTTCACGCTGTAGACCGGCTCAGCTTCCTAGATCCTCGACGACCATGCGAGCCCGGTACCGCCCTCGCTCGTCGTCCACGGTGCACTGCACGTCTGGGACGTGGCTGCGGAGCTGATCGAAGAGGTCCCGCAGCCCCGCAACGGCCCGTAGTCACCGAGTTCCACAGGATGGGGACCTCCAGCCTTCTTCGGTGCTTCCCTTATGCGGTCGACATGTTGGTAGAGCATCCACGGCGCTTGATAGTGAGCAGGCCGCTCCTACGCCGTCATCAGCGCTAGAAACCGCTTGTCGTGATCTCCGAAGCGCTCTCCAAGGTGCTGTGCCGCGTCCTGGAGCTCGACGTCAGCATGGGCTCGTCGTCGTAGTCACGCGTCACGTCAGTCACATGACCCTCCACCGGTCAGTCCTGGCGGCACTATGCCATGATCTGGCTCGGGCGGGGCGCCCGCGGGCGGCGAACTGGCCCCACACCAAGTGACGAGAATCCGACAGATGCTCGGCGGGTTGCAAACGCCGTCTGCATCACTCGCGACATGGTTCCTCCTGGGTTCAGAGCCACCTCGGGCGTCGGAGGCGCATCCTGCCCCGCATCACCGTGTAGGCGTCAGGGTTTTCGAGGAGAAGCCGGAACTCCTCCTTGAGGAACTCGCGTCGCGACGATGCCATGTCGTTGCAGGCGTCGAGCGCTGGCTCCCATCCGACCGCCGGCAAATAGAACTCACCGTGGTTGAAGATCGTCAAGGACGGCGGTACAGCGAGAACCTTGTACCCGTTATGACGCTTAGCGACCGTCGAGTAAAGGACGCTGTGCTTAGTGGGTGTCAAGCTGTCGAAGGAGAGGAGTCGTTCATCCTCACGGGCCAACTCGGCGCGCTTTTCCCGACGTCGTCGGTCAGCGTTGTAATCCCCGCTACGTCCGTAAATTAGGACGAAACGAGGACTGAGTTTCCGGTCCCTGAGTTGTGACGGAAGTTCATAGTAGTCGAGGAACGCCGCTCGGTTGTTCCCGCGGTTAAACCAAGCCCGCCACTCGGCCAGTTGTCCTTGCGCATGTGTAAAGTCGCTGTGGATCTCTGCGCGGTCGCCGTAAAACCACCGCTTATGCGGCGTCTCGATCTCAATCAAGATAGGGAATATCTCAGTGCTGTGAGTGGCCAGCCACATGAAGTCCGGCTCGCGGTCACTCAGCCCGGGAAGCTTCGGTTTCGAGATCACTGCCATCGGAAAAGGCGAGTGACCTGAATCCACGTCAAGGGTGTGGCTGCCTGGCAGGAGCGACGGGTGACGCTCTAAGAACGTATGAACCAAGCGCTCATCCCTCGACGCGTCATCATCCAGGAGCGCATCCCACCGCTCCATGAGCAAGTCATTATAGATCTCTTCGCTTGGCCGGTCCGGCCCGGTCAGCTCGCTCTGTGCCAGATAGCCCGGCAAGTGGCCCACAAATGGCTCTCGAAAGTCGGTAGCCACATCGGAGCGTGCGGCGTCAGTCACGGTTGTAGCCCGATGCTGCTGCGGTTGCTGAGGTGGCTCACTGGACGTGGCCCGCCCTCGCCGCGTTACTGCCGGTCAGTCTCATCGTCAAGAAGAGCATAGTCCTTGCGTAGCTTGACGAGGTGGTATGTGGGTGCTTGCTCAATGCCGAGGTGGTTAACGCGCCTTTCTTCACGGACTCGCACAGCAATGTTTTCTCCGAGTCTGAGGCCGAGCTGGACAAGTCGTTCTTCTCCATCGACCTGAACCTCATAGCGCTTCGAATTCCGGGCGGGAGTGACTTTGACGTCGAACCGACCGGACAGATCAAGCTTTACTACGCGACCTGAGACGTCAAATAGGCGCGTAACTGATTCGACTTCCCACATCTGCCGGATGTGTTGACGCGCGCGTTGAGAGAGATGTGAATTGCGATGCCTACCGGTCGCCGAGCGCCAGCCTACCTCTAATTCGAGATCGTGGTTGTCAAGGGCAAGTGCGAGAGAACGCAGCCCGCGAACGAGACCCTCGTGTCGTGCGAAACGTCGGAGGTCTCCTTCCTCCTCGGCCGTTGCGTGAAGGTCTGTGATCGTCGAAAGGATTTCGTCGAGCGGGTCTACCGTAAGGTCCAGTTGCTGATCGTCGGGGCGTTCTTCTTGCGTCGATGGCACCAAATGCATGACGGCGCTGCCTTTAGAAACGCCGGCCAGTTCGAAGGAGACGGCACTTCGCACCGCGTTGGCTTCCGCAGCTCCATTCACTTCCTGCGAGAAGGCGTGGAAGAGCTCGTAGGCGATCCCGATATCAAGGCGGCCAGTATGTACCGTATTGCCCACGACGCGGAGTTGCAGACGACGACTGAGTCGGGCATGAGGATCATGATCGGTGACCGCGTCGTACAGGTGGCGGTCAAGGATCTCACTGGGGGACTCTTCGACGTCTGGTCCTTCGTTGTACTCCGCCCAGAGATCGTCGACTCGTGCGCGATCGACCTGGATGTGGCGATCGAAGGCTGAGCCCTCCTGCCTAGTCACCGCGCACCACCTCCAGGTAACCCCGCCGCCACTCACTAGTCTCCACGGTTGGTGCTTGCTTGTCCTCCCCTGCCTGGCGGAGTCGACACCACCAGTCGTCAAAGCCGCCGCGCAGTTGCTGGTACTCGGCCTGCTCCGGCTCGAACCCACCAGGGAAGGGGCTCCGAAAGTATGTGTACTTGATGATGATGGGAGACACCCTGAAGTCTTTTAGGGCTTTCTCCCGCGCAGACAGCGACTTCAGGGGCCTGCTCGCGCCTAGGCCCATCCGTGCCGCCCTAGCGAGTATGTCTGCTTCAACGATCAGGGTGACGTCGATGTTGCTGGGGTTGATCTTGTCGCTGATGAAGCTGCCGGCCAGCCACAGGCACTTCAGCAGGTTGCGTCCCTCGCAGGCTGCGTCGATCTTTTCCTCTAGCCTGCTCCACAGCTCCAAGTATGTTTGCAGGCCCTCCCAGCAGGGCCGACGGCTCGTAGATTCGGCAAAGACCGGGGCGTCTACGAAGGCTTCCTGGACCTCGGTCATCGATGCGGGGTGGCGACCTAGCGGCAGGTGTCCGTTCGGGCCGAAGGCTGGGACCGGCATGAGCAGGCACGGCTCCTTTCACCGCGGCGAAACCAGCCGCCGGAACGTATCGCCCCAGCCACACGCTGTAAAGACCGTTGACCATGATCTTGCAGACTCTCGCCGACTCGACCCGTATGGCCGCCGCTGTTGGCGCCACAGGCCGCCTGATCGACTACCCCGGGGCCCCGACCTGGATGACGGACGTCATGGGGTGGCCCGGCAGGCACTAACCATTCCTAAACCGCGTGTTGTAGCTTCGGCATCTATCGGTTGCCAACGGGGGGCCTGAGTCCCCAGCGCTGCCCCTCACGGACGCCCCTCGCCTGCGACCACATCACATGCCTGTCGTGCATCAGGATGGACCACCCTTCCTGTGCTGTACGCGTCAGCTCTCCGACCCGAAACTGGCCGAGCAGATGCGCGAGCAGCTCCGCCCTGCCGATGCCGCCTTCCCCGTTAGAGAAGGGCTCGACCAGGGACGGACATGCGAGGATCGGCAAGCGTCCGTACCCGGCCCAGTCAACATGCGTGTAGTCGACCATCTGCGCAGCCCAGGCTGTGTACTCACGGGTGTCCCAGGAGTGCCGGCAGGCCAGCTTGAACTCGACGCCGAACGCGATATCCGGGTCGCGCCAGAGGTCGCGGTCGCGTGGGCACAGGACCGCGTCGATGCGGACGGCACGGCCGCCACAGTGTCGCCCCGGCACCTCCCGCGCGATCGTGAACCACTGGGCGAGTTCGCCTAGAGCCCACGCCGAGAGTTCTTTCTCCGTTTTGTGAGCGGGGGTGGGCAAGCGCCTCTTGAACATGCTCAGCTACCTTCGTTCCCGTCGCGGGTCTAGGGGGACTCCTCGTAACTCTCGCGCCACAGTCAGCACCGTAATTGGCGCCTCCGACAAGACTGACGTGGGCGGGCTACGGAGCAGGACCCTGTGGCTGTTGCCGCGCGGGGCGTGGACAGCAGCGCTGACAGCAACGAGCCCGGACGAAACAGCCGTCGGGCACCGATCGTGAACAGTGGCCCGAGGTGACGAACGTGGGCGGCCGGCGGCGGACGAACCGCACAGAGCCTGTTAGCGAGATGTCAGGGCCTCACCGAGGGGCCGCTCCCACCTTCAAACGTCTGCTTCGCGTCGACCAGCCCGCACCGTCGTCGGGAACCCGATCACTGGCAACCTTCGAGTAGTAGTAGGTCCGCCGCGACGGCAGCACACGCACAGTGCCCAGGTCCTTTGCGCGCATAACCCATAGGCGGTCGCCGCAGCCTTGGCAATGCTGGGCCCACCGTGCGTGCGGGTCGGCGTCGGCCGGTTCGATGGGCCGTAGTTGAGCTTGCAGATCCCACCGGTCTCGCACACCGTAGTCTTGGCCGTCGTCTGCGGTTATCGCGCCGACGTGCAGATGCCCCGAAGCCGCATAAAGCTCTGCCCACTCCCGGACCGTGTGCTCCACCGGCAGCCGGAATATGCCCTTTTCGCCGGGGCTGAGGACTACTTCGCCGACCAGTTCGGCAGGTAGTGGGAGCACCGCGATCTTGGCTTCGCCGACAGTCCCCGTCGTGTTGATAACGAGTTCCTCTGAGCTGACGATGACATGTCGGGAGGAGTGATTTACAACTTCTATGTCGAGAAGCACTGCCCAGCGGAGATCACCGTCGTCGGGGCGGGTCGTAGAGTGCTGTGGGGTTGGCGGCGGCTGCGCTCCAGGCTTGGTGAGGCACCAGGGTTTCAGGAAGGGCCCACCTTCAATCGAAGCGAGTGACCAGCCAAAGTCACCTGCTGGGTCTGTGCGCTGGCGTACGTCGGGGACCACAGGCTTGACGACAACGGTGACCTCCGGGGCTCGCTGGTCCAGCACGTTGCGGGTAGCGGCCCTGCTTGCAGCCCTACTAGCGATGACCGCCGCCCAGGCGGCGACAACCGCAGCTAGCGCCGACAGGATGGCCGCAAGGGCAGAAGCGATGTCCCACACAGTCGCTCACCGTACGTCCTTTCCGGACGCTGCTGCGCAGCAGGGACCGGGGTGCAGACTGCTAGAAGCAGCAAGAAGGCAGCAGAAGCCGCAACCGACTCCGGTAGCGGTCATCAACAGATGGTCCGGCACAGCAAACGTACCGCGGCAGTTCGGCAACGCTTCACACGAGGTGACGACGTCTGTCCGGCTCCCCGCCGGGAGTCGGCCTGGCATCGCCCGCCGATATCCCGGGGCAGCATCAGGCCCTTCTCGCCGATAGGCTCATATCCATTTCCATCATGGAGGAATCATGGGCGACTTCAGCTGGTGGAACGTCGTGCCGTCCACGGTGGGCGGTCTGATTGGTGGCGGCTTCGCTCTTCTCGCTGGGGCCCTAGCAGGCCGACGCGAACGGAGCAAGGCTCGTGAGGCTCACGAACGTGAGGGCCTTCTTAGCGCTCGTCTTGTTCTCCTGCGCCTTGAAGAGCTCTATATCAAGTACCGCAGCGGAGAGAAGCCGGGTGAACTGACCGAGGAGGGTGAACAGAGCCAACATGCCCTCCTTCGAGACCTAGAGACCTTGGCCGCGTCCCTGAGGACGACGCACGTTCGTGAAGTGCTGGAGTTTGCCGCACGCGCCATGGGTCATAGCGGCATTACAACATTCCAGGGTCACCACAATTGGCTCGTGACTCGCAACGTCTGCAGCTATGCGATTGACGTGATTTCGGCAGAACTGCGCAGCTCGCAGTCGCCAACGACCCCGGCCTTTGTCGAAGTGTACCGATCCGCCATGGACGAGGCCGACGAGATCGCCATGCAGCAGTACGAACAGTGGGAAGCCGAGCAACGACGAGGCCAAAGCGATCGGAGCTAGAGCCAACCCTTGATCGGGCGGCAGCCGGTGGGGCGTGGGGCTGCGCTACCTCACGCCTCACAAGGTCATCGGGCACACAGCGGGCACAACTGACGCCGACAAGGGCTGTCAACCGCCGTAAGTCAACGGCAGACGCCGCCCAGGTCAGGACGCCGATCCGCCCGATCCGAGATAATTTAGAGACCGCCGGAGGGGTTCAGGGTTCGACTCCCTGACCCAGAAGCCGTGGCCCCAAGGCCGATCCACGACGGTCGAGCAGGTGTGCTGCCTAGGTGTGCCGAGTCCCACCTGATACTTGACGTTTCCGTCCCAGCTGATGCTTGACGTGGTGGCCTAGACAGTTAGGTCGACCTTGCGGGGTCAGTAGGTGTCGATGGTAGGGGCTCGTGGGAGTGCATGGTCCGGGTGGATGAGCGAGGGCGTGCTGGGTCATCCGTAGGCGTACTCGTCGATGTCGAGTTCCGCGCGGGTGCGTCGCAGGAAGTCCAAGGCTCTGGCGTCGAGGTGCCAGCCGAGGAGCTGGTGTTGCCCGGGTAGCTTCTCCAGTCCCTCGACTGGGCTGGTGAGATCTTCGTCCTCGCCATCGGGGTGTTCGAAGACCCGTACGACTTGCAGAACGCTTGAGCCGGGGCTGCCCTCGATGTGGTCGAGTTCGGCGGCCAGTTCACCGATTCGGTCAGCATGGGCGTGCAAGCGATCAAGAATCTGGTTGATCTGCTCGTGCACCGTCAAGCCGGGCTTCCGGCAGACGATCCGCCAGGTGTGCGAAGCGGGTATGGGCGGCTGGGTCCGGCGGCTGCCGAGGATCTTTACCTCGTCGGGCTCAATGCCTAGGCGGGCGGTGATGTCGGCGGCCGGAACCTGGCGGGAGGCCAGCGCGAAGTAGACGTACTGGTGCACGCGCATGGCGGGACCCTATCGACGATGACGGCCGAGTGGCGCTGTCATTTAGCGGCAGCAAGCAGAACGCCCGGCCCGACATCATGTTTGAGCTGCATGTTCGACCTTTCGAGGGCGGTGGGCTTTGATGCTGCGGACCGGTTGATCGTTGGTCCGCCGGAATGTGCGGGGGCCATCGTCGCACTCGACGGTGAGGGTGGTGTCGGTGACGTCGATGGCGACGGTCTTGCCGGCGTGGATCCGGCCGAGGGCGATCTTTTGGCCGACGACCATGATGACTCCGCTGTTGGAGGCCCGCCGCTGCACCCGGGTGGGTCCGGTGGCGGGTTGTGGGGGTGGTCCGGCAGGCCGGGCACCTCGCAGCCGGAGGATCTCCTCGCCGGTCAGCGGGTTGGGGCGGGTGCGTAGTAGCTGGTGGGTTTCCAGGTCGAAGAACGTCAGGGTGGTGGCGTCGACGCGGATGCCGACGCGGCGGCCGCCGAGGATCTCGGCGGCGAGGACGATGTGCTGGCCGAGGGAGATGCTGCCGCTGCGGCTGACGGTTCGTTCGACCTCCACCACGCCGGGGCGGTCTGCCGTGTCGACGGGCAGCGGCGACGGTCCGGCCGGACGGCCGCCGGTGCGGGCCAGCGTGGCCAGATCGGTCACCGACAGGTGTGAGCGCACGGACTTGATCCGGGCGCCGGCGATGAGCAGGTGGATGACGTCGGTGTCGGCCCAGAACGTCACGGTGACGCCGGAGCGGGCCGGGCCGAGCCAGAACTGTTTGCCGGCGACTTGCAGGTTGCCCGAGGGCGGCACGACCCGGTCGAACTCGACCGGCCCACTGCGGTAGTCGACGGCTGGCTGCGGCGGTTCATGGTCGTCGACAGCCGCCATCGCGGCCAGGTCGACGGGCGAGGCGATCGGGGCGGGGTCGCCGACGGCGTCGGCGAGGAAGCCGGGCAGCTTCACCGGCATCAGCTGCTGGTCCGGGCCGGTTGCGGGGCGGAACCGGTCGGCAGGGAACGCCATGTCCAGGGCCTGGTGCGGCCGGTTGGTGTTGTATTCGTGCCGGAACGCATCCACCGCGGCCTGCGCTGCCGCCAGGTCAGCGAACACTCCGGCGTCGTCCAGCAGCTCTCGGCGCAGCGTCTGGTGAAAGCGTTCGACCTTCCCCGTCGTGGTCGGTGAGGCGGGCTGGGTGAGCCGGTGCACGATCCCGTTCTCCCGGCAGATCCGGTCGAACAGCACCTCCCCGCCCTTGCCGAACCGGTCGGTGAACTGCTTGCCGTTGTCCGTCAACAACTCCTCCGGCACCCCGAACCGTGATAGCCCTTCGGCCAGGGCCAGACACACCGTACGGCCGGTCGCCCGGCGGACCACCTTCGCGATCACCGCGAACCGGGAATGGTCGTCCACGCCGGTGACCACCTTGGCCTCGGTGCCGTCAGCGAGGGTGATCCCGCCGACGATGTCCATCTGCCACAACTCCATCGGCCGCGACCGTTCCCACCGCACATAGTCGGCTCGACCACGGCGGCGTTTGACCGCCACGTGCAGCCCGTGCCGGGCCAGGATCCGATAGACCGTCATCCGCGACGGCACCGGACCCGGGCAGCCGTTACGGCCCAACTCGAACGCGATCCGCCGCGCACCCCACCGCGGGTGTTCCCGCCGCAGCTCACACACCGCCGCCTCCACCTCCGGCGACGCCTGATGCGGACACGAGTCCGGCCGATGCGACCGGTCCTGCAACCCGGCCAGACCAGCATCGTCATAGCGACGCAGCCACGCGTGAACGCTCTGCCGCGTCACCCCCATCTGCGCGGCAATCTCGCCAACCCGATCCCCGGCCTTCACCGCGAGCACCGCCCGATACCGCTGCTCCACCACCGACATGTGCATCAGCGCCAATCCCGGCCTCCGACCTCGCGATGCCCGCAAACATCACGCGATCAACAAGCCGAACACGGCCACTGTCAAGCATCAGGTGGGACGCAGGTGTAAAGCATCAGCCGGGACACGACATGTGCTGCCTAGGTGTTGTTGCCGATTTTCTCTGTTCTGGATCAAGACGCCGCGCTCCGCGCGGCGCGGGGGCGGTGAGCCGGCCGGCGGCAAGCCGCCCCGGCTGCCTTCGGCGCCGGGGCGGAGAGCCACCGACTGCCGCCGGGCCGCCGCCCCCGAACCGCCGATCCAGTCACGGCACGATCACGGCCAGACGGTATGGAGGCCGAACAGGTCGGCCTGGTCGACGGTTGGGGCTTCCGGCTGCCGCGCCAGTCCAAACCCCGGGACTGGCTTGCCCCCGGCCCATCTCCCGCAGCCGGCCATGCCCCCGGGCGAAGCCCCTCAGCCATCGCTACACGCACGGTCCGCACCAGCATGAGGAAGAACCCAGCGCCAGCGCTCACAGCCTCAGAAGAGCCATCAGGAGGCAAGATCGACCCGCCCACGATCCGCCCACAACCAGTCGTGAACTGCTGGACGCAGCCGGACTCCGTCGGACAAACGACAACGGCCCCCGATCAGCATCTCTGCTGGTCAGGGGCCGTTTTCGCACCTGGTGGCGGGTAGAGGATTCGAACCTCTGTAGCTTTCGCGACGGATTTACAGTCCGCTCCCATTGGCCGCTCGGGCAACCCGCCAGGGCGTGCCACCACGTCGTAACGCGGCAGCGGAAGCAAGGATAGCGGTTGCCCCCGGGGCCGCCGCAACCGGGTACCGTCAGGGGGTCCCACCGCTGGTCAGCGGGGGACGGAACAGGACAGACCGCCGGACAGCAGGAGCATGAGCATGGCAGCGAACCCGTCCTTCGACATCGTGAGCAAGGTCGACCGGCAGGAGGTCGACAACGCCCTTCGCCAGGCGGAGAAGGAGCTCGCGACCCGGTTCGACTTCCGCGGCACCGGCGCCGAGATCTCCTGGTCGGGCGAGGAGGCGATCAGCCTCCAGGCGGAGACCGAGGAGCGGGTCCGGGCCGCCCTGGACGTCTTCAAGGAGAAGCTGGTCAAGCGGAACATCTCGCTCAAGTCGCTGGACGCCGGCGACCCGCGTTCGTCGGGCAAGGTCTTCAAGATCGACGCCAAGGTGATCCAGGGCATCGACTCGGACAAGGCCAAGGCGATCAGCAAGAAGATCCGCGACGAGGGCCCGAAGGGAGTCCAGGCGCAGATCCAGGGCGACCAGCTCCGGGTCACCGGCAAGAAGAAGGACGACCTCCAGGCCGTCATCGCGCTGCTCAAGGGCGAGGACTTCGGCGTCGCCCTCCAGTTCACCAACTACCGGTAAGGGAATCCCGGCCGGCCTGGTCATCGGGCCGGCCACGCCTTGTCACCTGGGCAGACGTCGTCACCAGTGGTCGTCGTTGGTCGCTCACGATCGGCCTCCGACGGCCTGGTGACGGCCTGAACCCGGGCCTCGTCGACCAGTCCCGAGCCGGCGCCCGCCTATGGGCTCGGCTCACCGTTTCGTGCCGTGCACGCAGTTCTGGGCAGGATAATCGCCGGCCACGATGAAGTCCTCACAGGTGAGGAAGCGGTCATTGAAGTGGCCGAAGAGGAAGCCGATCAGCGCGACTGTGGCGACGATCGCCGCCAGGGCGACTTTGAGGCGGCGGCCCGGGAGGGTGAAGTAGCCGGGCGCGAGCAACCGCAGGACGATGCCCGCGATGAACGGCACCACCGCGATCGAAGCGACGATCAGCACGCGCTCGACGTCCTGTGCCACGGCCCCCCGGAGCGGTACGGCGAGTCGGAGGAGCTGGAGCGTGATCGGGGGCAGGAACAGGAGCAGCACCCAGGGGTGGGTGTGCACCCGGCGGGGCAGCAGGAGAGCGCTCAGGAGCACGACGAGGGACAGCACGAACAGTTCCTGCCGGCGGTAGTAGAAGATCGTCCGGTGCGCGCCGAGGTTGAACGCGACGTCCCAGGCCCACAGTGAGCCGCCGAACGCGATCGCGTAGAAGCCGCCCAGCTTCCGCTCCGCCGTCCCCCGTAGGAGGTCGTCTCCCTCGGTGAGCTCTCGGGACTTCTCGGCGGCTCGCTTGGCCGGACCCTCTCCGCTCATGCGCCTGCCTGCCGTGCTCACGCCCAGCCGGGACAGTTGGCGTCTCCCGGCACGGCGGCGAGGGAGCCCCGAGGAGCGGACGGGCGGCTGGGTCCCCGCGACCTCTATGCCCGTAACGAGGGCGAGGCGCTGTGCGCTTCGGTTCGGGCCAGCTGCGGCCGGCCCCGGGTCGGGGCCGGCCGGCTCAACGCGAGAACACCAGCAGCAGGATCACCGTGAGGATCGCGCTGATCAGGATCGAGCCGAGGCAACCGATCCGGTTCGAGAAGAAGAAGAACATTTCCGGCGGTTACCCGTCGGGACGGGATTGATCCGGCCTGGTCAGCCGGCCACCGCGTGCTCGGCGCGTACCGCCCGGGCCTCGGCGCGGGCGATCGGGCCGGCGGGCAGCGCGGCAAGGGTTGCTCCGACGGCGACCGCCGCCCCGGCGAAGAGGAAGGCCCAGGGCACCCCGCCGGCGCGGTCGACGATCAGCCCGGCCACCGCGCCGCCGGCCGCGCTCGCCGCGACCGACATGGTGACCACCCAGGTGTACGCCTCGTTCAGCATGCCCGCCGGGGCGATCCGGCCGACCAGGGTGTTCTCCAGGGTCAGCGCGGGAGCGATGGTGGCCCCGCCGAGCACCAGGGCGACGCCGAGCGCCAGCGGGCCGGGCATCGCCGCGAAGACCGCGAAGCTGGCCGCCACCGCACCGAGCAGCCAGGCGAACTGGCGGGTCATGTTGACCGCCGGCCGGCGTACCCCGAACCAGAAGCCACCCACGGCGCTGCCGATGCCCCAGACGGCGAGCAGCACGCCGGCGAGGCTCTCCGGGTCGTCGGCGGTGGCGTTCCCGGCGAAGGCCGGGACGATCACGCCAGCGGCGCCGAACGCGATGCCGAGGCTGGCGACGCAGAGCAGCAGGGCCGGGAAGCCGCCGACCCGCAGCGGCCCGAGCCCCCGGGCGTGGTGCTCGCGGGGGTGCGGCCGCCAGGCCCGCATCACCCGGCCGAGCGCGACGGCGGTGGTGCCGACCAGGGTGACCAGGGCCGCTCCGACCAGCGCCGCGGCCGCGTCGGCGACCAGCACGAACGCGGCGACCAGCAGCGGGCCCAGCACGAAGACGACCTCGAAGAGGGAGGTCTCCGCGGCGAGCGCGGTGTTGCGTAGGTGGGCCCGGCCGGAGGCCGGGGTGGTGAGGTCGTTCCAGGCGCCCCGGATGGCGGCGGTGAGCGGCGGGTAGGTGGCCCCGGCGACCCCGGCGGCCAGGTAGATCAGGGCCAGGTCGCCGGCCCCGGACCGGCTGGCCCCGAGCAGCCCGAACAGGGCGAGCGGGTGGGCCACGGCGGTGGCCAGCAGCACCGGGGTGGGGCCGACCCGGTCGGCGATCCGCCCGGCGACCGGGCTGAGCGCGGCCCCGGAGAGGGCGTAGATGCCGCCGGCGACCGCGGCGAGGGAGTACCGGTCGGTCACCTCCTCGACCACGAGCAGGAGCGCCAACGGGGTCATGCCGATCCCGAGCCGGCCGATGATGCCGAGGACCAGCAGCATCGGCGCGCCGGGGATCCGCCAGACCCCCAGATACTGGCGCAGTGCGGCCAAGGGTGCACCTCCGGTGCGGACAGGTAACGGGTGGAATCTGTTCCGACCCTAACGCCCCGGCTCGCCGCGGCGCCGATCACCCGGTGCCGGTTACCGCCTCCTGAGACGACTCCGCCCGCGTCCGGGACGGACGCGGGCGGAGTTCGTGGTCGGGTCAGCGCTGGAACTGCACCGGGCCGCTGTTGCGGGCCATCTGCTCCAGCCGGGCCACCCGCTGTTCCATCGGCGGGTGAGTGGAGAACAGGGCGGCGATGCCGCCACCCCGCTTGAACGGGTTGTCGATCATCAGGTGGGCGGTGCTGGTGAGGTTGCCCTGCGCCGGCAGCGGGCGCATCTGCGTACCCATGTGGATCTTCCGCAGGGCGCTGGCCAGCGCCAGCGGGTCGCGGCTCAGCTCGGCGCCCGACTGGTCGGCCTGGTACTCCCGGCTGCGGCTGATCGCCAGTTGGATCACGGTGGCCGCGATCGGGCCGAGGATCAGGGTGAGCAGCAGCACCGCCGGGTTCGGGGCGTCCTCGTCGTCGGACGAGCCCAGCGGGATGAACCAGGCGATGTTCGCCAGCGTGGTGATGATGCCGGCCAGGCCGGCGGCCACGCTGGAGATGAGGATGTCCCGGTTGTAGACGTGGGACAGCTCGTGCCCGATCACGCCGCGCAGCTCGCGGTAGTCGAGGATCTCCACGATGCCCTGGGTGACGCAGACCGCGGCGTGCTGCGGGTTACGTCCCGTGGCGAACGCGTTGGGCTGCGAGGTGGGGCTGACGTACAGGCGGGGCATCGGCTGGCCCGCCTGGGTGGAAAGCTCCCGCACCATCCGGTACAGCTCGGGGAACTGTGCCTCGCTCACCGGTTGCGCCCGCATCGAGCGCAGGGCGAGCTTGTCGGAGTAGAAGTAGGTCACGCCGTTCATCAGCAACGAGACGACGACGGCGATGACGAGGCCGCCGCTCCCGCCGAACCAGTAGCCGACCGCGAGGATCAGCGAGGTCAACAGGCCGAGCAGCGCTGCGGTCTTCAGACGGTTGTGATGCACGATCGCTCCTTCGGTGCGCGGACCCGCGCGGGACCCGCTGACCGGTTCAACACCACCGGTACCCGTCAACCATCCTGCCCATGGCTGAAAGTTGGCTGAGGATTTCTGTGCGCCGGCTGTGCCGGTGGTGCATCGACGGACAAACCGCTCAGCGTGCCGCCATGTCCAGCACCAGTTGCGGGGCGAAGCCGACCAGCACGGCCAGCGCGGTGGCCACCCCGAGGGCCACGACCACCAGCCGCGTCGGGCGGGCCGGGACCGGGCCGGGCGCCGCGTACAGGCTGGCGGCCAGCCGTAGGTAGTAGGCGAGGCCGAGCACCGCGTTCACCGCCACCACCAGGGCCAGCCAGCCGGCGTGCCCGGCCAGCAGCGCCCGGACCACGGTCACCTTGGCGAACAGCCCGGCCAGCCCGGGCGGCAACCCGGCCAGCCCGATCAGGGCGAGCGCGAAGGCGCCGCCCACCCACGGGTGGCGGCGGGCCGCGCCGCGCAGGTCGTCCAGCGTGCCGCCGTCGCCATCCGCCGGCCGCAGCGCCACCACCGCCGCGAAGGCGGCCAGTTCCAGCAGCACGAAGAAGACGGCGTACGCGACGGCCGCCGCGTACGCGCCGGCCCGGGCGTCGGCGGTGCGTCCGCCGGCCAGCGCCAGCGCGCCGAGCGGGGCGAGGATGTAGCCGGCCTGGGCCACCGAGGACCAGGCGAGCAGCCGGACCGTCCGCCGCTGACGCAGCGCGACCAGGTTGCCGACGGTCATGGTGAGCACCGCCAGCAGCGCCAGCACCGGACCGGTGACGGTGGCCGGCAACGCCCGCTGCACCACCGCGAGCAGGGCCACCACGCCGCCCAACTTGGAGGCCGTCGACAGGTACGCGGCCACCGGCAGCGGCGCGCCGTCGTAGGTGGCCGGGGCCCAGGCGTGGAACGGCACGGCGGCCACCTTGAACGCCAGCCCGGCCACCATCAGCGCCACCGCGACCGTGGTCAGCGGCAGGTCGAGCAGGTCCGCCCGGGCGGCCAGGGTCGCGCCGAGCCGGTCCAGGTGCAGCCCGCCGGTCACCGCGTAGAGCAGCGCCGCACCGAGCAGGGTCAGCGTCGTCGCCACCACGCTGACCACGAAGAAGGTCACCGCCGCCTCGGCGCCGGCCAGGCTGGCCCGGCGGAGCCCGACCAGGACGTACAGCGGCAGGGTCAGCGTCTCCAGCGCCACGATCAGGGTGATCAGGTCACCTGCCGCGCCGAGCACCACGCCGCCGGTCAGCGCGCAGGCGAGGAGAAAGCAGTACTCCCCCACCGGCGTCCGGCCGGCCCGCAGCAGCGGCCCGGAGATCGCCAGCACCCCGAGGGTGAGCAGCGCGAAGACCACCGCCACCAGGGCCGCCCGGCCGCCGTACACCCAGGAGCAGTCCGCCCCGACGCAGAAGGTGCGCCGCTCGTCCCCGGCGCCGACCAGGGCCGCGCCGAGCGCGGTGGCCGCCGACCCGGCCGCGGCCACCGCCACCGTCGCGGCGGCGCGGGCCACCAGGAGATCGGCCAGGAGCACGAGGACGGCCGTGCCGCCGGCCAGGTACGCCGGCAGCAACGCGACGTGGTCCACGCTCTGCACGAGATTCACCGGCGCTCCCCTTCGTTCCCGACCGCGGGGCGCCGCTCCGCCGCGCTCCGCACGCTCACTTGAGCACTCCCAGCAGCGCGTCGACCGGGCCGGAGGCGTACGACAGGACGAGGGCCGGGACCAGGCCGACGGCGAGGGCGAGCAGCACCAGCGGCGCCCAGGCGGTCAGCTCCGCCCCGGCCAGCCCCGGCGCGACCCGGGCGACCGCCGGGCTGGGCCGGCCGTGGGTGACCCGGCGCAGCAGCCGCAGGAAGTACGCCGCCGTCAGCGCCCCGCCGAGCGCGGCCAGCACCGCCAGCGTGGTCCAGAACCCACCGCCCCGCCGGACGGCGGCGACCACGGCGAACGCCTCGCCCCAGAAGCCGGCCAGGCCGGGCAGGCCGAGCGAGGCGACCGCCGCGAACCCGAGCAGCCCGGCCAGCCGGGGCGCGGTCTCCCGCAGCCCGGACAGCTCGGCGAGCGAGCCGCTGTGGGTACGGTCCTTGACCGCCCCGGCCAGGAAGAAGAGCAGCCCGGTGATCACGCCGTGCGCGATGTTGCCGATCAGCGCGGCCTGCACGCCGGTGGCGGTGAGCGTGGCGACCCCGAGCAGCACGAAGCCCATGTGTCCCACGCTGGAGTACGCGATCAGCCGCTTCAGCTCGTCCTGGGCCAGGCAGACCAGGGCGCCGACCAGGATCGCCGCGACGGCGAGCACCCCGAGCGCCGGGGCGGCCCAGCGGGCACCCTCCGGCGCCACCCCGACCGCCACCCGGATCAGGCCGTACGTGCCCATCTTCAGCAGCACCCCGGCGAGGATCACGCTGCCCACGGTGGGCGCCTGGGTGTGCGCGTCCGGCAGCCAGGAGTGCAGCGGCCAGAGCGGGCTCTTCACCGCGAAGGCGAGCGCGAGCAGGGTGAACGCGGCGAGCTGGGTGCCCCGGGACAGCCCGGCCCCGCCGGTCAGCGTCACCAGGTCGGCGGTGCCGGCGGCGGCGACCACCACGTACACGCCGACCAGCAGCAGCACCGAGCCGAGCAGGGTGTAGAGGGTGAACTTGCGGGCCGCCCGCCGGCGGTCGTCGCCGCCCCAGCCGGCGATGACCGCGTACATGGGCAGCAGGACGACCTCGAAGAAGAGGAAGAAGAGCACCAGGTCGAGGGCGAGGAAGGTGCCGAGGATGCCCACCTCGACCACCAGCAGCAGCGCGACCAGCGCCCGCCCGCTCCCGCCGCCCTCGGGCACCCGCCACAGCGTGTAGCCGCAGCAGAGCAGGGTCAGCAGGGCGGTCAGCACCACCAGCGGCCAGGAGATGCCGTCCACCCCTAGGTGGAAGCGCAGGTTCAGGCCAGGCACCCAGGGCAGGTCCAGCTGGTGCCAGGGCTGCACGGCCGGGCGCGGGCCGTAGCCGAACCAGCCGTGGTCGCCGCCGAGCAGCGGCAGGGTGGCGAGCAGGGTCAGGCCGGCGGCGACCGTGCCGGCCAGGCGACCGGCCCGGTCACCGGGGACGAGGGCCGCCGCGACCGCCCCCAGCGCCGGCAGGGCGAGGACCGCCACCAGCAGGAACTGCCCGAAGCTCATGAGGCCACTCCGATCAGGGCGACGGCGAGGCCGATCAGCAGCGCACCGGCCAGCACGGCGGTCGCCGCCCGGGGCAGCGCCGCCCGGTGCAGGGCGGCCAGCCCGCCGCCCAGGCCCACGGCGGCGCGCCCGCTCCCCTCGACCAGTCCGTCCACCCCCAGCTCGTCCACGGCCCGCACGGTCCCGGCGAGCGCGGTCGTCGGGCGTACGACCAGGGCGTGCTGGACGTCGTCGAGCCGGAACGCCCGGGCGAAGACCGGCCGCAGCGGACCCAGGAAGCGGGCCGGGTCGGCGGCCGGGTCGCGGCGCCAGCCGGCCCAGGCGACGCCCGCGCCGATCAGCAGCAGCACGAACGGCAGCAGCAGGTTCGGCGCCAGGTGGACCAGTTCGACGGCCTCCCCGGTGGCGTCGGCCGGCACCCGGAGCCGGTCGGCGAACCACGGCGCGAAGGCGGCCAGGCCGAGCAGCGCGGCGGGCACCGCCAGCAGCAGCACCGGCCAGCGCAGCACGGCCGGCGGGTCGTGCGGGTGGGCGAGCGGGATGCGGGTGGCGCCGAGGAAGGTACGCAGCAGCAGGCGGGTCGCGTACCAGGCGGTGACCGCGACCCCGAGCAGGCCGGCCAGCCAGACCAGCCAGCCGACCCAGGCGGGCGCGGGGCCGGTGCCGTCCAGTGCGGCGGCCTCGGCGGCGGCGAGCACCCCGTCCTTGCTCCAGAAACCGGAGAGCGGCGGCACCCCGGCGAGCGCGCCGAGACCGACCACCATGCACCAGAAGGTCACCGGCATGGCCGACCGCAGCCCGCCCATCCGGGACATCAGGGTGGTGCCCACGGCGTGGATCACCGCGCCGGCGGCGAGGAACAGCAGCGCCTTGAACGCGGCGTGGGTGAGCAGGTGGAACAGGGCCGCAGCGGGCGCGCCGACGGCGAGCGCCCCGGTCATGTAGCCGATCTGGGAGACCGTCGACCAGGCCAGCACCCGCTTGATGTCGTCCTGCGCGGTGGCGGCGAACGCGCCCAGCAGCAGGGTGACCGTGGCCATCACACCGAGCACCGCGAGCGCGGCCGGGGCCTGCGCGAAGAGCGGGAAGAGCCGGGCCACCGCGTACACCCCGGCGGCGACCATGGTGGCCGCGTGGATCAGCGCGGAGATCGGGGTGGGGCCGGCCATCGCGTCCGGCAGCCAGGTGTGCAGCGGGAACTGGGCGCTCTTGCCGGCGACCCCGGCGAGCAGCAGCAGGCACGCGGCGGTCAGGGTGCCGGTGGAGTGGTGGTGGGCGAGCACGTCGGCGATCCGGAAACTGCCGGCGGAGACGCCGAGCAGCGCGATCCCCAGCAGGAAGCCGACGTCACCCACCCGGGTCACCAGGAACGCCTTCATCGCGGCGGCCGGCGCCTCGGGCAGCCGCCGGTCGTGGGCGATGAGCAGGTAGGAGCAGATGCCCATCACCTCCCAGCCGACCAGCAGCAGGATCAGGTCGCCGGCGACCACCACGGTCAGCATCGCGGCGGTGAAGAGGCTGATCTGCGCCGCGTACGGCGGGTAGCGGTGGTCCACCTCCACGTCGTCGTGCGGCCCGCGCTTCAGGTAGCCGATCGAGTAGACCTGCACGGCCAGGGCCACCGCGGCCACCGCCGTGGCCACCAGCACCGCCACGCCGTCCAGCCGGTACCCGAGGGTCACCTTCAGCCCGCCGAAGTCGACCCAGCTGGTGGCCGCCTCGACCGGGTGGTCCACCCGGACCAGCAGCAGCACCGCCGCGACCAGGGCCACCGCCGCGCCCGCCACGCCGAGCGCGATCGCCGCCCGCCGGGCCGGGTCCTCGCCGGTCCCCGCGCCACGCGGCGACGGCGGCAGCAGCAACCCGAGCAGACCGACGAGCAGGGGTACGCCGGGCAGCGCCGCCGCGAGCAGTCCGGTCACTTCGCCCCCTCCGGCCCGTCGGTGCTCCGCCGGCTCGACGGCACCTCCCCGCCGCCCGCGGTCGTCGCCGCGCCGCCGGCCGGGGCGGCGGCCACCGGCACCGGCGGCTCGGTGAGCGGCACGTCGTCCACGGCGACGCTGGCCCGCAGCCGGTAGAGCTGGAGCACGATGGCCAGCCCGACGCCGATCTCGGCGGCCGCGAGCACGATCACGAAGAGCGCGAAGACCTGGCCGGAGTGCGGCAGCTGGGCGCGGACCGTGGTGTCGGCGGTGACCAGGATCAGGTTGACCGCGTTGAGCATCAGCTCGACGGCCATCAGCACCAGGACGGCGTTGCGGCGGCGCAGCACGCCGTAGACGCCGAGGCCGAACAGCAGCGCGGCGGTGACGTACGGGACGACCGGTCTCACGCGCGCCCGCCCTCCTCGCCGACCGTGACGGCCGGTTCCGGCCGGGCCGGGCCGGCACCGGTCGCCGGGCCACCCGGGCGGCCGCGCCCGGCCGGCCCGCCCGTCGGCGCCGGGCCCGGGCGGCCGATCTCCGGGCGGGACAGGACGATCGCGCCGACAAGGGCGGCGAGCAGCAGCAGCGAGAGCACCTCGAACGGCAGCACCCAGGAGCGGAAGACCTGCTCACCGAGGCGGTCGGCGGTGCCCGCGGCGGGCAGGTCCACCCGGGACCAGTGGAACGCGTCGACCAGCAGCACCGCCAGGCCGAGGCCGCTGCCGCCGCCGACCAGCGCGGCCGGCCAGCCCGGCCGGTCCAGGTCGTCCGAGGCGCCGATCGGGGCCCGGGTCAGCATCACCGCGAAGAGCAGCAGCACCACCACCGCCCCGACGTAGATGAGCACCTGCACCCAGGCCACCAGCTCGGCGGTGAGCACCAGGTAGTCGCCGGCCAACGCGCCCAGGCAGACGACCAGCCAGAGGCCGGCCCGGACCAGGTGCCGGGTGCCCACCACCAGCACGCCCGCACCCACCGCGACCGCCCCGAGGGCGAGCAGCAGCACGTCGGCACCGGTCATGACGGGCTGCCTCCCTGCTCGGCGCCGGGCTCGGGGCGTACCCCGGGCGGACGGGCGGCGGGCGCCGCGGCCTTGCGGGCGGCGGTCGTCTCCTCCTTGGAGGGATCGCCGTGCGGATCGTGGGCCGGCGGCGGTGGCACCGTGGCCATCCACTCCCCGAGGTGGTCCTTGTCGTGCAGCAGGTCCTTGATGTCGTACTCGGCGTACTCGAACTCAGGGGACCAGTAGAGCGCGTCGAAGGGGCAGACCTCGACGCAGATGCCGCAGTACATGCAGAGCGAGAAGTCGATGTCGAACCGGTCGAGGACGTTGCGCTGCCGGGGGCGGGCGGCGCCGGGCACCGCCACCTCCTCCTTGTGCGAGTCGATGTAGATGCACCAGTCCGGGCACTCCCGAGCGCAGAGCATGCAGACCGTGCAGTTCTCCGTCAGCAACGCGATCACGCCGCGCGAGCGCGGCGGCAGCTCGGGGGCGACGTCCGGGTACTGCTGGGTGGTCGAGCGGCGGGTCATCGTCCGCAACGTGACCGCCAGCCCCTTCACCAGCCCCTCGCCGGGCACGCCGCTCCGCTCGCTCACGCCGTCGCCTCGCTTCGCTCGCCGACGCCGTGCGGCACCCGCGCGCCGAGCTGGCTGATTCGCTCGCTCCGCTCGCTCATGCCGCCCATCCTGCCCTGTGCCCCCGGCCCGCGCGACCACCACCCGGCTCTCGGCGGCCGCGGGTGACCCCGACCGGTCGGCGGAGGCGCCGGTACCGCCGATCCGATGGGCTGGTCCGCCGATCGGCTCGACCGCACGCTCCCCAGGTCAGCGGGATATCGAGGGCTTTGTTGATCATCTATGCTGCGGCGGCCGACCAGCGTAGAGGGAGCACGGGGAATGAGACTCAGCAAGAGGTGGACGCGGGCCCTGGCCGCGACCGCCGTCGTCGCCGCCGTGCTCGTGGGTGCGCCGGCCGCGCAGGCCGTGGCGACCTACACGCTCACCGGCACGGTGACCGACCGGGCGACGGGCGCCCCGGTGCCCGGCGCCTGCCTCGACCTGTACACCAGCCCCTACCGGCTGCTCGCCACCCGCTGCGCGGACGAGCAGGGCCGGTATCTTCTCCCCGGCGTGACCGCCGACTTGAGCCCGAAGCTCCGGGCGCGGGCGACGGGCCACGCAGAGGTGTGGTGGCCCTCCGCCCCCGACTACTACAACGCCGGCTACCTCACCGCCTCATCGGCCAAAAACGGCGTCCTGACCGCCGACCTGGCGCTGGCGGATGCGGTGGGTGGGTTCGCCGGCCGGATCACCCAGCCGGACGGCAGCCCGGCGTACGCCTCCGAGGTCACCGCCGTCACGGTGGACGGCAAATGGAGGGCGAAGGCCCCGACCGACAGCGATGGCCGCTACCGGCTCGGCAACCTGCCGGTCGGCTCGTACCGGCTCGGCATCGCCCCCCAGGAATACGCCCCGCGCCAGTGGGTGCCCGGCACGACCGACCCCGCCGCCGCCACCGCTTTTCAGGTGACCGCGGGCTCGACGACCACGGTCGACGAGCGCTACCTGGTGGCGAACAGCACGTTCGAGGGCGGCGTGCTGACCGGGACGGTGACGGCGGCGGCGACCGGCACGCCGATCACCGGAGCCTGTGTCACCGCCTTCGCGGCCAACCGGGGGAACGAGGCTGGACAGGCGTGTACCGACGCCACCGGCCGCTACCGGCTCGCGGTCGCCGCCTATGCTTCGTACAAGCTGCGGGTCAGGGCGGACGGCTTCCCGGAACAGTGGGCGCCGAACGCGGTGGAAAGCCGCAACGCGCCGTCGTACACCGCGCAGTACGGCAAGGACGTGGTCGTCGACGTCGCCCTGCGGGTGGGTGGCGGCACGGTGCGCGGCCAGATCACCGACTACCCCGGCGCGACCCCCGCGCTGACCAACTCGGTCCGGGTGTTCGCCGTCGACAACTCCTGGTCCGCCTGGACCGAGGCGGTCGACGGCCGGTACCAGTTCGACCGGGTGCCGCCCGGCGACTACCGGGTCGCGGTCAAGCCACTCGACCGCACCATCCAGTACCACCCGGGCAAGTCGCTCGTGGCGGAGGCCACCGTCGTGCACGTCGCAGACGGCGAGGTCACCACGGTGGACGAGCAGCTCCTGCCGCCGGGTGCGGTCGAGGTGACCCTGGTGGACGCGGTGACCGGCGCGCCGGTGGCCGGGTGCGTCCGGCTCGCCCTGGCCCCGGCGCAGGCCTGCGCCGACAGCTCGGGACGGGTCACCTTCCCGAAGGTGTGGGCCACCGGCGCGTCGCCGGAGACGGTGACCGCCGTACCGGGCCCCACCTACTGGCAGCAGACGGTCGGGGCGGTGCAGGTGGTCAGCGGCGAGACGACCCGGCTCACCATCCCGCTGGAACCGGCCGCCGCGCTGGAGACCACGGTGGTGGACGCGACGACCGGTGCCGCGGTGCCGAACGCCTGCGTCCGACCGGTCAACGCGGCCAAGCTGGCCACCTCCGCCCTGCGGCAGCAGGTCAGCCAGTACACCGGCTACTGCTCCGACGCCGAGGGCAAGGTGCGGATCGGTCCCCTCCCGGGTGGCGTCGTGCAGCTGCTGGTGACCCCGCCGGTGCCGTACGGGACGCAGTGGTACACCGAGACCGGGGGCACCGGCGACCGGCGGCTCGCCACGGCGTACCCGCTGAAGGCCGGACGAGCACTGACCGCGCCGCCGGTCCGCCTCGACCAGGCCGGCTCGATCACCGGCACCATGCGGGACGAGTCCGGCGGCGCGGTGAAAACCTGCGTGCAGGTCTACGGCGACCACCCGGACCTGGCCTACGGCACCCTGCCCAAGCGCTGCACCTACAACGACTCCGACCAGCAGCCCGGGCAATACAAGATCACCGGCCTCGGGCCGTACCGTTGGCCGATCTTCGTGGCAGGCGCGAGGTCGACCTCCGACACCGCCCTCGCGCCAGCCTGGTCGGGCAACGCCGCCGACCGGTTCGCGGCGGCTCCCGTGCAGGTGACGGCCGGCGCCACGGCGACGGCTCCGGGCATCGTGCTGGTGAAGGGCGCCCGGATCCGGACGTTCAACCTGGGCAGCGCCGGCGGGCAGGGAACGGTGGAGGCATTCCACCCGACGACCGGTGACCGGGTGGCCTTCCTGGACGTGGTCGACTCGTCCGGGATCGGGCTCCCGGCCGGGCCGGTGCTGCTCTTCTACCGGCCCGTCGCCGGAACGCCCTGCTGGTACGTGGCGCCGCGCAGTGCGCCGCGGACGCACAACAGCCAGGGCCCGACGCCGATCACCCTCGCCCCGGGGCAGGTGATCGACACCCTCCGCCTGGTGCCCGGCGAGACCTGCATGCCGGTCCAGACGGCCATCCTGCCCCGCTGACCCGGCACCCCTGACGGCCCGGGCGGGCCCGACCCGGCACCACCGGTCGGGTCGTACCGGCCCGGCCGGCCGTTTCGCACCGCGCGCTCAGGCCGGCGGCAGCATTTCCACACCGAGTTGCTGGAGCACCTGGAACAGCTCGTTGACGCTCCACACGTCGACGATCCGGCCGGCCTCGTCGAAACGCAGGAAGGACGCGCCCGAGTAGCTGACCACCCGGCCGGTGGGCGGCACGGGGCCGAACTGCCCGGCCTGGGTGCCGGCGGCCCGCCAGTGCACGGCCACCCGGTCACCGGCGGCCACCAGCTCGACGATCTTGTAGCGGAGGTCGGGGAAGGCCGCCCGCCGGTCCCGGTGCCAGGCCAGCGTGGCCTCCGGCCCGGTCCCGCCCAACCCGGGGCAGTCCGCCGCGATCAGGTCGTACGCGCTCTCCTCGCGGCCGGCGTTCCACACGTCGGCGATGAAGCGTCGGGCCGCCGCCTCCACATCGGTCACCGCGGCAGCCTAGCTCCGCTCGGCCTGACGGGAACGGCCGGAGCGACCATGATGGGAGCGGACGACACGACACTCTCGGGAGGCGGCGTGGGCAGCAGCGACAACGAGATCCTGGACCGCACGGGCGGCAAGTACGTCGAACCGGGCGGCGAGTTCACCCGGGACCAGCGCTACATCGCCACCCGGATCACCGCCGACGGGCGGGACGGCTGGCCGGTGGAGCCCGGCCGGTACCGGCTCGCGGTGAGCCGGGCGTGTCCCTGGGCGAACCGGCTGATCATCGTCCGCCGGCTGCTCGGGCTGGAGGACGCCCTCTCGATGGCGGTGGCCGGCCCGACGCACGACAAGCGGAGCTGGACCTTCGACCTCGACCCGGACGGCCGGGACCCGGTGCTCGGCATCGAACGGCTGGCCGACGCGTACTTCAAGCGGTTCCCCGGGTACGACCGGGGCATCACCGTGCCGGCGCTCGTGGACGTGCCGACCGGGCAGGTGGTCACCAACGACTACGCCCAGATGAGCCTGGACCTGTCGACGGAGTGGACCGCGTACCACCGCCCCGGTGCCCCGGAGCTCTATCCGGAGCGGCTGCGAGGCGAGATCGACGAGGTCAACGCGGTGGTCTTCGCGGACGTGAACAACGGGGTCTACCGGTGCGGCTTCGCCGGCAGCCAGGAGGCGTACGAGCGGGCGTACCACCGGCTCTTCGACCGGCTGGACTGGCTGAGCGAGCGGCTGGCCGGGCAGCGCTACCTGGTCGGCGACACGATCACCGAGGCCGACATCCGGCTCTTCACCACGCTGGTCCGGTTCGACCCGGTCTACCACGGCCACTTCAAGTGCAACCGGCAGAAGCTGACCGAGATGCCGGTGCTGTGGGCGTACGCCCGGGACCTGTTCCAGACCCCCGGCTTCGGCGACACCATCGACTTCGACCACATCAAGCGGCACTACTACGAGGTCCACCGGGACATCAACCCGACCGGGACCGTGCCGCTCGGCCCCGACCTGTCGAACTGGCTCACCCCGCACGGCCGGGAGGAGCTGGGCGGCCGCCCCTTCGGCGACGGCACCCCGCCCGCACCGCCGCCGCCCGCCGAGCGCGTCGACCCCGCCCACACGCCGCTGCGCTGAGCCCAGGCCAGGCGTTAAGAGGGGGCCCCTGCTCTACCGCAGGCGTTAAGAAGGGGCCCTTCCTTACAGCGCCAGGCGGACGGCGGCGGTCAGGACGAGCTGGGCCAGGGCGAGGGGGACCAGGACCAGCCAGCAGAGGCGCTGGAGCTGGTCCTCGCGCAGCCGGGGGTAGGACACCCGCAGCCAGATGATCACGAACGCGACGGCGAACACCTTGAGCAGGGTCCACAGCCAGCCGAGCTGGGCGTCGGCGAACGGGCCCTGCCAGCCGCCGAGGAAGAGCACGGTGGTCAGCGCGGCGATCACCACGATGCCGACGTACTCGGCGAGCAGGAAGAACGCGAAGCGCAGGCCGGTGTACTCGGTCATGTAGCCGAAGACCAGCTCGGAGTCGGCCACCGGCATGTCGAACGGGGGCCGCCGGATCTCCGCCAGCCCGGCGACGAAGAAGACCACCAGCGCGGGGGCCTGCCAGAGCAGCCACCACGGGCGCCACGCCTCGACGATGCCGGGCAGGCTGAGCGTCCCCGCCGCCATCGCCACCGAGGCGGCGGAGAGCACCAGCGGCAGCTCGTAGCCGAGCAGCTGGGCGGCGCCACGCAGCCCGCCGAGGAGGCTGTACTTGTTGGCCGAGGCCCAGGCCGACATCAGCACCGCCAGCACCCCGATGCCGACCACGGCCAGCACGAAGAACAGGCCGATGTCCAGCGGCTGCCCGACCAGGTCGCCCGGACCGAGCGGGATCACCAGCAGGGCGAGCAGGTACGGCACCAGGGCGACCGCGGGGGCCAGCCGGAACACCGGCCGGTCCGCGTCGCGCGGGGTGACGTCCTCCTTCTGCACGAACTTGATCCCGTCGGCGACGAGCTGCGCCCAGCCGTGGAAGCCGCCCGCGTACATCGGGCCGAGCCGGCCCTGCATGTGCGCCATCACCTTGTGCTCGGCCTGACCCACGATCAGCGGCAGGGTGAGGAACGCGACCAGCACGCCCGCCACCCGGAGGACCAGCTCCAACCAGGCGGGCATCAGGACTCCCCCTCCTCGGGCGTGGCGCCCGGGGCGGGCTCCTGCCGCGGCGGCCCGGTCGGTCGCTCACCCGGCGTCGGCCGGGCGGCGCCCGCCCCACCGGCGGGCCGCACCGGGCGTTCAGCGGAGGCCGGACGGGCCGGACGCGCGGGCCGTTCCCGGGCCGGGCGGGCGGGCGTACCCCCGCGCGGGCCCTCGCCCACCCCGGCCGCGCCGGCCGGCGTGGGGACGGTGCCCCACTCCCCCGGCGCCGGTACGCCCGGCGGGCGCATCGGCCGGCGGCCGCCGCCCGCCTCGGACTCGCCCGGCTCCTTCGCCCCCGGCCAGGGCTTGGCCGCCCGGGAGGCGAGCACGAACTCCTTGCGCAACGGGTGCCCCTCGAACTCCGGCGGCAGCAGCAGCGGGCGCAGCTCGCCGTGCCCGTCGAAGGCGACGCCGAACATCTCGTACGTCTCGCGCTCGTGCCAGGCCGCGCCGGGGAAGAGGTCGACCACGGACGCCACGGTCGGCGTGTCCCGGGGCACCCGGGTACGCAGCAGCAGCCCGTGCCGGTGCCGGGTGGACCAGAGGTGGACGACGACGTCGAAGCCCTCGGCCAGCTCGTCGACCGCGGACAGCCAGTCGAAGAAGTCGAGGCCCAGCTCTGCGTCGTCGCGGACCGCGCGGACCGCGTCCCGCCAGCTCGCCGGCGGTACGTCGACGGTGGCCCGCGCGTACCCCTGACCGCCGGAGACCGACGCGGTGGCCTCCCCGGGCGCGAGCAGCGTGACCACCCGCTGGCCGACCTCTTCCGGAGTCATGCCGCTGATCCTAGGGCCTCGTCCGGCGGGCCCGCCCGAGCGAGCCGCGGGCGCGGGCGGCGTCCGGCACGCGGGTGTCGTGCCTGGGGCCACCCGGGTGCCGCCTGCCGATCCGCCGCTTTGCCGGGCGCACGGCCGCCCGGCGGGGAAAGATGAGCACCGTGCGTGCTGTGACTGTGACTCCCGGCGTCCCCAACTCGCTGCGCTGCGATCCCGACTGGCCGGAGCCGCCCGCGGAGGAGGGGGCGATCCTGGTCGAGGCGCTGGCGGTCGGCATCTGCGGCACCGACCTCGAGATCATCTCCGGCGCCTACGGGGAGGCACCCCCCGGACAGGAACGGCTGGTGCTGGGCCACGAGGCGCTGGGCCGGGTGCTGGAGGACCCGACCGGCACCCTCCGGCCCGGTGACCTGATAGCCGGCATCGTCCGCCATCCCGACCCGGTGCCCTGCTCGAACTGCGCTGTGGACGAGTGGGACATGTGCCGCAACGGGCGGTACACCGAGCACGGCATCAAGGGGCTCCCCGGGTTCGCCCGGGACCGGTGGCGGGTGCAGCCCAAGTTCGCCGTCGGCCTGGACCCGGCCCTGACCAACGTGGGGGTGCTGCTGGAGCCGACCAGCGTGGTGGCGAAGGCCTGGGACCACATCGAGCGGATCGGTCGCCGCGCCGAGTGGAAGCCGCAGACCGTGCTGGTCACCGGGGCCGGGCCGATCGGCCTGCTGGCCGCGCTGCTGGCCACGCAGCGCGAGCTGTCGGTGCACGTGCTGGACCGGGCCACCAGCGGGCCGAAGCCGGAGCTGGTCCGCTCGCTCGGCGCGACCTACCACACGTCGCCGGTGAACGAGCTGGACTTCGAGCCGGACGTGGTGGTGGAGTGCACCGGCGCGCCGGTCGTGGTGATGGACGCGATGTGCAAGGCCGGGCCGACCGGGATCGTCTGCCTCACCGGGGTGTCCAGCGGCGGCCGGACCATCGACTTCGACGCGGGGGCGCTCAACCGGGCCCTGGTGCTGGAGAACAATGTGGTCTTCGGCTCGGTGAACGCCAACCGGCGGCACTGGGAGCTGGCCGCTGAGGCCCTCGCCCGGGCCGACCAGGAGTGGCTGAACTCGCTGATCACCCGCCGGGTGCCGGTGGGGGCGTACGCCGAGGCGTACGCCCCCGGGCCGGAAGACATCAAGGTGGTGCTGGAGTTCGCGACCTGAGCGGCCGGACGGCCCGCCGGTCAGATGCCGGGCAGCCGGCCGTTGCGGAACAGGTCCACGAAGAGCTGGTGGTCCTCCCGGGCCCGGATCCCGTACGCGTGCGCGAACTCGACCAGGTAGTCGACGAAGCCGTCCGCGTCGGCGTCGACCACGGCGACGATCGACTCCTCGGTCGAGTAGTCCACCAGGTCGTGGCTGGACTCGTCGTCGGCGACCGAGTGCATCCGGGCCACCGCCCGGCCCAGGTCGGTGAGGACGCCGCTCAGCTCCTCGGGCTCGTTCACGTCGGCCCAGTCCAGGTCGGCCGCGTACGGGGAGACCTCGGCGACGAGCTGGCCGGCCCCGTCCAGCTCGGTGAAGCCCAGCCACGGGTCGGCGTGCGCCTGCAGCGCCCGCTGCGACTCGGCCGTCCGGTGCCCCTGGTGCCGGAAGTACGACCGGACCCGCTCGTCCTCGATGTGCCGGGCCACCGCCGGCACCTGGGCCTGCTTCATGTAGATGACGACGTCGTTCTCCAGCGCCTGGGTGTGCCCCTCCAGCAGGAGGTTGTACGACGGCAGCCCGGCCGAGCCGATGCCCACGCCCTTGCGCAGCACCACGTCCTTGATGTTCGCGGCCACGGGGCGGAGCCGGGCGGTCGCGGCCGGCAGCGTGCCCAGGTAGTCGTGGAAGGCGGTGGCGACCTTCTCCCGGGTCTCGGCGTCGATCTCGAAGACGCCGTCGCCGAGGGAGAAGCGGCGCTCGTAGTTGTCGATGGTGGTCTGCGTGGCCAGCAGGTCGACCCGGGTGTTCAGTCGGGCCTGCTGGAGCACCCGGCGCAGCACCCCGTCGGCGTTCTCCAGGGTGATCGAGCCGATCGCGTCGTCCCCGCCGGCGGCGATCGCCCGCAGCTCGGTCAGGTACGACCGGGCGAAGCCGGCCACCAGCTCGCCGATCACCCGGTCGGAGAGCGCCTTGGCGTAGCCGAGCAGGGCCACGCTGGCCGCGAAACGCTTCAGGTCCCAGGTGAACGGCCCGACGTACGCCTCGTCGAAGTCGTTGACGTTGAACACCAGTTGCCCGGAGCCGTTCATGTACGTGCCGAAGTTCTCCGCGTGCAGGTCGCCGTGGATCCACACCCGGCTGGTCCGCTCGTCGAGGAACCGGTCGCTGGCGAAGTCGCCGCGCTGGTCGGCGTAGAACAGTGACGCGCTGCCCCGGTAGAAGGCGAACGGGGAGGCGGCCATCTTGCGGAACTTGCGGCGGAAGGCCGCCGGGTCGAGCGCCATCGACGCGCCGAACTCGTCGGTCAGCACGTCGACGATGAAGGCGGAACGCTTGTCCGCGGACTGGGTCATGGTCCGCAGGCTAGACCCCGGCCGCCAGGGCTGCCCTCAGCCGGCAGGGGGACGTACCGGTGGGGCGGTCAGCGCCTCGACCGGGCGTGGCGCGGCGTCCGCCGGTGGGGCCAGGCGGTCCGGGCGGGGCACGCCACCCACGCCGGACTCCTCGGCGGCGATCTTCTCCTGGAGGCGGAGGATGCCGTGCAGCAGCGCCTCCGGACGCGGCGGGCATCCGGGCACGTAGACGTCGACCGGGATGAGCTGGTCCACTCCCTTGGTCACCGAGTACGAGTCCCAGTACGGGCCGCCGCAGTTGGAGCAGGCGCCGAAGGAGATCACGTACTTCGGCTCGGGCATCTGGTCGTAGAGCCGCTTGACCGCCGGGGCCATCTTGTCGGTGACCGTGCCGGAGACCACCATCAGGTCGGCCTGCCGTGGCCCGTGGGCGAAGGGGATGACGCCCAGCCGCATGAAGTCGTGCCGGCCCATGCTGGTGGCGATGAACTCGATGGCGCAGCAGGCCAGGCCGAAGTTGAACACCCAGAGCGAGTAGCGGCGGCCCCAGTTCAGCACGAACCGGATCGGCTCGCCGAGCACCGCCGGCAACTGCACCTCGGGCCTCCCTCACCTGTCCTCGACTTGACAGTCAACCACAACGTACGAGCGGCGACCCCGCGCAGCCGGCGCCGCCGTCCTGGCCGGCAGCTCCGGTGCGGCGCCGCCCGGCACGGTTCGGTGTCCGTTACCCGACCGTCGCCGGACCCGCACCTGCTGCAACCGTTCGGGAGGCCGTCGGGTGTCTTGCCCGTAACACCGCCGGCGGGAATCGTCGGCGGCAGCACGGGGATCCGGAGGAAGGAACATGACCAGGACCATCACCCGCCGGCTGCTGGCCGGCGTCCTGGGCGCGGGGATCGCGCTGCTCGGAGTGGCCGCGCCGGCCGCCGCCGCGCCGGGCGACAGCTCCGTGTCGATCGGCCGGCTGGTGCTCGAGCCCACCGATCGGGGGTACGCCGGCAGCCTGCCGGTGACCGTCACCCACCGGGGCGCGGAGGCCGCCTACCTCGACCTGAACATCACCGAGCCGGTGCCGGGGGCGTTCGTCGGGCTGACGCCGGCCGACCCGTGCTTCTACAGCAGCCCGCGGCCGGTACGGACGATCTACTGCCACGTGCCGGACGGCGCACTCCAGCCGGGCGAGCGACGCCAGTTCACGGTCGACTTCCGGGTCCTCACCACCCCCCGCCCGTACGCGATGGCCACCTCAGGCGGCCAGCTCACCGTCAGCACGGGGGACCCGAACCCGGCGAACGACAGCGCGAGCTTCACCGCCCTGTTCCGCTCGACCACCGGCTCGCTCGGCGAGCCTCAGCCGTACGTGCGGGACACCCGCACGGACGCGTCGGTGACCGCCGGACCGGCCACCCTGAGCCGGGCGGAGGACGGGAGCTGGTTCGGCCGGGTGCCGGTGACGGTCCGGGTCGCCGGGGACGCGGCCCACGACGCGTACTGGCTCGCGCCGACGCTGCCGGCCGGGGTCCGCCTCGCCGGCATCGAGCCCGAGGACGTGTGCGCGGCGCACTGCACGGTGCCCGGCGGCCAGTTCATGCCGGGCGAGGAGCGCACGGTGTGGCTGCTGGTCCGGGCGCCGGCCGACGTCGCGCCCGGTGACCTCGGGTCGGGATCGGTGCGGCTGTACGCCACCTTCGGCTGGGGCGACGAGCTGACCGACGTCGACCCCGCCGACGACACCGCCACCTTCGACGTCACCGCCGTCGCGGCCGGCTGACGACCATGACCCAGGCAGAGGCGCGGCCGCAGGTGACCCTGCGGCCGCGCACGCCCACCTCCCCCGCCGCGGGAACACCGCCGGCCCGACCGACGATCGAGGTGAGCGCCGCGGTGGCGGAGGATGCCGGGCCCGGATTCGACGAGGTCTACCGCCGCCACTTCCAGCCGCTGGTGGTGCAGCTCCACGCGTTCGTCGGGGACATGGGCGAGGCGCAGGACCTGGTGCAGGAGGCGTTCAGCCGGGCCTGGCCCCGCTGGCACCGGATCGCCCGGTACGACGACCCGGTGGCCTGGGTCCGCAGGGTGGCCTGGAACGTGGCCGCCAGCCGGTGGCGGCGGTTGCGTACCGCCCGGCTGTTCGGGCAGCGGCAGCGGCCGGAGGTGGTGGACGGTCCCGGCCCGGAGCGGGTCGCGCTGGCCGCCGCCCTCGGCACGCTGCCGGTCAACCAGCGGCGCGCGGTGGTGCTCCACTACCTGGCCGAACTCACCGTCGCCGAGATCGCCGAGGACTGCGGGGTGGCCCCCGGCACGGTCAAGTCCTGGCTGCACCGGGCCCGGGCCACGCTGGCCACCCGCCTCACCGAGGCCGATCCCGAGCAGCCGACCGGTGGCCGATCCCCGGCTGCCGGCGGCCCGACCGGAAGGACGGCGGACTGAGATGGACCAGCGGAACCAGCGTGCGGACCGGCTCGCGAACGCCTTCGCCGAGCTGCGCGCCGCGAGCCTCCGGCAGGTCGCCGAGCCCGACCCGGACGAGCCGCGCCGCCGGGCGTACCGGCGGTTGCGCAACCGCGCCGTCGTGCCGGGCGTCGCCGCGGCGGTGGTCGTGGCGGCCGGCGCGGCCGGACTCGTCCGGCCGTTGGCCGCGCCACCCCCGACCGTCGTCACCGGGAGTTCCCCGGCCACCGAATTCCCCTCGGCCTGGCCGGACACCGGGTCGGCCGCGCCGCCGTCCACCGGCTCGGCCACGCCGACGCCCGCCCGGTCGGCCACGCCGAGCGCCACCTCCGCCACGCCGAGCCCGGGGCCGACGACGGCCTCGCCCAGCCGGTCCGGCCCGAGCCGCACGCCGTCGCCGTCCTCGACCCGGTACCTCGACCTGTCGATCAGCATGCCGCGCTCGGTCACCCTGGAACCCTCCGGCGGCGCGTACGCCGGCTGGCTCGACGTCCGCATGGGCAACGCCGGCACCCGGGCCTACGACAGCGGGGACCTGATCGTGGTGCTGCCCGTCGAGGCGACGATCAACCTGGACGGCACCAACATCGGCGGCTGCTTCAACCAGGGGCAGACCGAGGACACGAAGACGATGTTCTGCACCGGTGACGGGCCCGTACCGGCCGGTGGCACCCGGTCCTACCGGATCGGCGTGCGGGTGAACATCGCGCCGAGCGGGCAGGCGCGGACCCTGACCGGCCTGACCCTGACCGTCCGGGCGAATGTGGACGGCGCCTTCCCCACCGACCGCACCCCCGCCGACAACACCACGCGCACCGACCTCCAGCTACCCGCCGGGTGAGCCGGCGGTGGGGCGTCCACCGGGCGCCCCGCCGCCGTCACCACGTCGGGCGCTGCAGCAGGCCGACGAACTCCGCCAGCAGACGCTCGCGCAGCGCCGGTGGCGCGGCGTCGAGCAGGGTGTTCACCACCGCCATCCGGTCCGTCACCGGCCCGGCGCCGAGCCCCAGGCCGGCGGCGAGCCGGGCGACCAGCTCGGGGGTGAGCGCCGCCGGCGTCAGGCTCCCGGCGAGCGCCCGCAGCTCGGCCGGCAGCTCGACCGGCCCGGCCGCCCGGGCCGCCGCGACCGCCTCGGCGAGCGCCGGGCCGAACTCGGCCACCCGGGGCGCGACCGCCGCGGTCACGGTGAGGTGCACGCTGGCCGGCAGCCCGGTGTACGTGAGCTGCGGCTGGGTGTGCCAGCCCCGGGCGGTCAGCTCGTCGACCAGCACGAACAGGTCGAGCCCCGGGTCGTCGCTGCTGAAGCAGACCACGGTGGCCTCCGGCTCGGCCAGCAGCCGCAGGCCGTCGACGCCCCGGACGGCGTCGGCCAGCCCGGCGACCGCGTCCCGGGTCAGCGCGGCCAGCCGCAGGTAGCCGTCCTCGCCCAGGTGGCGCAGGGTGGCGTACGCGGCGGCGATCGGCCCGCCGGAGCGGGTCGAGGCGATCACCGGATTGATCATCGTGTACCCGGGCCAGTCGGCGTACGCGAAGTACTGCGGGGCGCGCAGCGCCGGGTCGCGGTGCAGCAGCACCGACACCCCCTTCGGCGCGTACGCGTACTTGTGCAGGTCGACGGAGATCGAGGTGACCCCGTCGACGGCGAAGTCGAACGGCGGCACCGGCGCGCCGAGCCGGCGCAGCCAGGGCAGGGTCCAGCCGCCGAAGCAGGCGTCGACGTGGCAGCGCACCCCGGCCGCCGCCGCGACGGCCGCGATCTCCGCCACCGGGTCGACCACCCCGTGCGCGTACGACGGGGCCGAGGCGGCGACCAGCACGGTCTCCGGGCGGATCGCGGCGGCGACACCGGCGGGCGACGGGCGCAGGGTCACCGGGTCCACGGGCACCGGGTCGAGGGCCACCCGCAGGTAGTGGGCGGCCTTGGCGAACGCGGCGTGCCCGCTGGCCGGCACCACGATCCGCGGCCCGGCGAGGTCGGGGCGGGCGTCCCGGGCCGCCTTCACGGCCAGCATCAGCGACTCGGTGCCGCCGCTGGTGACGCTGCCCACCACCTCCGGGGCGGCCGTGCCCGGGCCCCCGCCGAGCAGCCGGGCCGCCGCCGCCACCAGGGCGTTCTCCATCGCCAGCAGGGACGGGAAGGCGGTCGGGTCGAGGCCGTTGACGTGGGCGCTCTCGGCGTACGCGGCCTGCGCCAGCTCGTCCAGCCCGGCCACACCCGGGTCGTAGACGTACGCGAACAGCCGCCCGCCGTGGGTCGGCCGGTCGGCCGCCCGCAGGGCGCGGATCTCGTCGAGCACCCGCGGCGCGGGCACCCCCTCGGCGGGCAGCGCGCCCGTACCTTCCTCGGTCATCGGCTGGTGGCGCCCTTCTCGTCGGGAGTCAGCGGGTCGGTCGGGACGCGGGCGGCGGGCACGCCGGCTGGGCGGGTCACCGCGGCGAGGCGGGCGGCGGTGAGGTCGTAGCCGCGCAGCAGCAGCACCGGCACCGCGACCAGCAGGGCCGGCAGCACGGTGAAGCCGAGCAGGACGCCGAGGCGGGCGGTCGCGGGCTGGGTGGCGGCCACCCCGGTGGACGAGGAGACGTACCCGGAGAGTTGGAGGACCAGGCCGTAGATGCCGGGGCCGAGGGCGAGGCCGAAGGTCTCCCCGGCGGTCCAGAGCCCGGTGAACACCCCGGCCTGCCGCCGCCCGGTGCGCGCGGTGTCGTACGCGATGCAGTCCGGCAGCATGGCGAGGGCGAAGACCTGCTGGCCGGCGTACCCGACGCCGATCAGCGCGACCACGGCGTAGACCCCGGCGGCCGGCAGCGCCGGGGACGCGACCAGGGCCAGCGCGCCGGCCGCGAAGAGCAGCGACGCGGCGACCAGCGACGCCCGCTTGCCGACCCGGGCGCCGACCCGGGTCCAGAGCGGCATGACCAGCAGCGCCGGCCCGACGAAGCACGCGAAGAGCAGGGTCGGCCCGGTCTGCGGGTCGCGCAGCACCTGGTCGGCGAAGTACTTCACCCCGGCCAGCACGGTGGCCACCCCGGCGGACTGCACGACGAAGCAGACCAGCAGGAGCCGGAACGGCCGGTTGCGGCCGGCGACCGCGAGCTGGGCGCGGAGGCTGGGCTCGCTCTCCCCCACCGCCCCGAGCGGCGCCGAGCGGGTGCCGAGGAACGCCCCGACCGTGCCGGACACGATCAGCCCGGCGACGAAGAGACCCATCCAGCGGTGTCCCGGCACGCCGTCGCCGCCGCCGGTCACCACCGCCGGGGCCACCGCGCCGGAGACCAGGATGGCCAGCGCCAGCAGCGCGATCCGCCAGCTCATCAGCCGGGTACGCTCCGCCGGGTCGTCGGTCAGCTCGGCCGGCATCGCCACGTAGGGCACCTGGAAGAAGGCGAACGCGGTGGCGGTGGCGAGGAAGGCGACCGCCACGTACGCCCCAGCGGCCGGCCCGGCCCCGAACGGCGCGGCGAAGATCGAGGCGAAGAGGGCGGCGAGTGCGAGCCCGCCACCGAGCAGGTAGGGCCGGCGGGCACCCCAGCGGGACCGGGTCCGGTCGGAGATCCGCCCGGCGACCGGGTTGACCAGCACGTCCCACGCCTTGGGCAGGAGCACCAGCAGGGCGGCCACGCCGGCCGCCACGCCCAGGGTGTCGGTGAGGTACGGCAGCAGGAGCAGCCCCGGCACGGTCCCGAACGCCCCGGTGACCAGGGACCCCAGCGCGTACCCGACGTGCACCCGGCGGGGCAGGCTGCCGCCCGTTCCTGTCATGGAGCCGAATGCTACTCACGTTATGGCGGAGGTCACATCCCCTCCTCCGGCGACCAGGCCGCCGCCATGTCCACCCGTTCTCCCCGCAACGGGCAGCCCTCGGCCCGCAGCCGGGCCCGCGCCTCCCGCTCGTGGCCGGGCGGCAGCCGGCCGGCCGAGTTCACCACCCGGTGCCAGGGCACCCCGCCCCCGTGCCGGGCCATGATCGAGCCGACCAGCCGGGCCGAGGCCCGTCCCGACCGCTCGGCCAGCGCGTCGGCCACCGCCCCGTACGACATCACCCGGCCCGGCGGGATCCGCTCGACCAGGTCGAGCACCGCCTCGACGTACTCGTCAGGTGTCACGAGCTGCCACGATATGGGAACGCGACCGGGCCCTGCTGACCCGAGCACGCAGAATGGTCGGGTGCGCGAAGCAGTCACCTCGGCCCGCCGGATCGTCGTCAAGATCGGCTCGTCCTCGCTGACCACCGCGGCGGGCGGCCTGGACGACACCCGGGTCGACGCCCTGGTCGACACGCTCGGCGCGCTGGCCGCCGCCCGGCGCGAGGTGGTGCTGGTCTCCTCCGGCGCGATCGCCGCCGGGCTGGCCCCGCTCGGGCTGCCCCGGCGCCCCCGCGACCTGGCCACCCAGCAGGCCGCCGCCAGCGTCGGGCAGGGCCTGCTCATCGGCCGGTACGCGGCCAGCTTCGCCCGGCACCGGCTCACCGTCGGGCAGGTGCTGCTCACCGTCGACGACGTGACCCGGCGGGCGCACTACCGCAACGCGTACCGGACCCTGCGCAAGCTGCTCGACCTGAAGGCGGTGCCGATCGTCAACGAGAACGACACGGTCGCCACCGAGGAGATCCGGTTCGGCGACAACGACCGGCTGGCCGCCCTGGTCGCCGCCCTCGTGGACGCCGACCTGCTGGTGCTCCTCTCGGACGTGGACGCCCTCTGGACCGGCGACCCGACCCGGCCGGGCAGCACCCGGATCACCGAGGTGCACGGCGAGGGCGACCTGGCCGGCGTGGACGTCGGTAGGGCCGGCCGGGCCGGGGTGGGCACCGGCGGCATGGTGACCAAGGTCGAGGCGGCCCGGATCGCCACCGGCTTCGGCATCCCGGTGGTGCTCACCGCCGCCCCGCTGGCCGCGGAGGCGCTGGCGGGCGAGCCGGTCGGCACCTTCTTCCACCCGAGCAGCCGGCGCCCGGCCGCCCGGCTCTTCTGGCTGGCGCACGCCACCGCGCCCCGGGGCCGGCTGCACCTCGACCCGGGTGCCGTGCAGGCGGTGGTGGGCCGGCGCAAGTCGCTGCTCCCGGCCGGGATCACCGCGGTGGACGGCGCCTTCACCGCCGGCGACCCGGTCGACCTGGTGGACGCCGAGGGCGCGCCGGTCGCCCGGGGGCTGGTCAACTACGACGCAGTGGAGCTGCCGGGGCTGCTCGGCCGCTCCACCTCCGAACTCGCCGCGGCCCTGGGCCCGGCCTACGAACGGGAGGTCGTCCACCGCGACGACCTCGTACTGCTGTGATCCGGGACGAGTGCCCGTCCCACTGATGCCTGAGGAGTGCAGGATGAGCGTCGTTGAGCAGGCCCGACGGGCCCGGGACGCGGCGGAGGCCCTCGCGGTCGCCACCCGTACGGTCAAGGACGCCGCGCTTCACGCGATGGCCGACGCGCTGGTGGCGCGTACCCCGGAGATCCTGGCCGCGAACGCGACGGACCTGGCGGCCGGGCGCGCGGCCGGGCTGACCGCGGCCGTGCTCGACCGGCTGGCCCTCGACGAGGGGCGGGTGGCCGGCATCGCCGACGCGCTGCGCCAGATGGCCGCGCTGCCGGACCCGGTCGGCGAGGTGGTCCGCGGCTCGACGCTGCCCAACGGGCTGGAGCTGCGGCAGGTCCGGGTGCCGTTCGGGGTGGTCGGCATCATCTACGAGGCCCGGCCGAACGTGACCGTGGACGCGGCCGGGATCTGCCTGAAGTCCGGCAACGCGGCGCTGCTGCGCGGCTCCTCCTCGGCGGCGCACTCCAACGCGGCGCTGGTCGCGGTGCTCCGCGACGCGATCGCCGGGGCCGGCCTGCCGGCCGACGCGGTGCAGCTGCTCGACGCCACCTCGCGCGACTCGGTGAAGGAGCTGATGCGGGCCCGGGGCCTGGTCGACGTGCTGATCCCGCGCGGCGGCGCGTCGCTGATCCGGACCGTGGTGGAGGAGTCGACCGTGCCGGTGATCGAGACCGGGGTGGGCAACTGCCACGTCTACGTGGACGCCGCCGCCGACCTCGCCAAGGCCGTGGCGATCACCCTGAACGCCAAGACCCAGCGCCTCTCCACCTGCAACACGGCCGAGTCGCTGCTGGTCCACGCGGACATCGCGGACGCCTTCCTGCCGGCGGTGCTCACCGCCTTCGCCGAGGCCGGGGTGACCGTGCACGGCTCCCCGGAGGTCGCGGCCCACTCCGCCGCGGTGGTCCCGGCCACCGAGGAGGACTTCGCCACCGAGTACCTCTCCGCCGACATCTCGGTCGCCGTGGTCGACTCGCTCGACGCGGCGGTCGCCCACATCCGGCGGTACGGCACCGGTCACACCGAGGCGATCGTCACCGACTCGCAGTCGGCGGCCCGCGAGTTCGTGGCCCGGGTCGACGCCGCGGCCGTGATGGTCAACGCCTCCACCCGGTTCACCGACGGCGGCGAGTTCGGCTTCGGCGCGGAGATCGGCATCTCCACCCAGAAGCTGCACGCCCGGGGTCCGATGGGCCTGCCCGAGCTGACCAGCACCAAGTACGTCGTCACCGGCGACGGCCACCTCCGCTGACCGCGCCCCCTGGGCGGCCGGCTCCCGAGCGCCGCTCGCGGATTGCGGCAGGGCGGGGCATCCCCGGGGAGGGATGCCCCGCCCTGCCGCATCCCGAGTGGATCACGCCGGCGCGGCGGGGCAGCCGTTCAGGCGGTGGGTGCGGCCGGCTCCGGCGGCGCGGACTCCGGCGGCGGGCCGGCGGGCTTCGGCCGCGGCAGCGGCACGACCGGCGGCGCCAGCGGCTCGACGTCCGCCGACGGCTCGACCACCCACGGGGTGGCCGGGGAAGCCGGCGACTCGTCGGCCGGCGACGGCCCGGCGACCCACGCAGTGAACGGGGACGCCGGCGCGGCCACGTCCGCCGGCGGCTCGACGTCCGCCGACGGCTCGACCACCCACGGGGTGGCCGGGGAAGCCGGCGGCTCGTCGGCCGGCGACGGCTCGGCCACCCACGGAGTGAACGGGGAATCCGGCGCGGCGACGTCCGCCGGCGGCACCGGTGCGGCGGGCGGCGGCGGAGGCGCGACCTCCGGCGGGGGGACCGGGCGCGGCGCCGGCACCGCTGGCGGGGACGGCAGCGCGGCGGGTTGGGGCGACCGGAACACGGCGCCGGAGGCCGGCGCCTCGGGGCTGGTGGGCCGGCAGGCGCGGATCGCCCGCAGGGTGGTGTGCACGTCGAACTGGTGACCGTCGTCGCTGTCCCAGCCGCCGTCGCTGCGCTGGGTCTCGGCCAGCCGCTTGCGCGCCGAGACCAGCAGCCACTGTTCCTCGCCCACCTCGACCCGGCGCAGCGTGGCGGCCAGCCAGGCCACGTCGGCCGGCGACATCTCGGGGATCCGGTCGGCCAGCACCGCCTGGATCCGCGCCGACTCGTAGAACATCTGTTGGCGGTGCAGCACGGCCGCGCTCAGCCAGCCGGCAGGGAGGAAGGACGGCCAGCTCCCGTCCGGCGCGAGCTGCGCGGCGAGCGCCTGCGCCGCGGCCTGCACCACGCCGGCGTACGCCCCGCCGACCCGGTGGTCGAGCGGTCCGGCGGCGCGGGCGTCCAACCCGGCCACGGTCAGCCAGAACCCGGCGTTGGCGGTCAGGTAGAGGCGGGCCTCCGGGTCGCCCGGGGTGGCCCACTCGGGGGCGAACCCGGCCAGCGAGGGGTCCTCGTCCCAGCCGCCGTCGGGAAGCTGCCGGGCGGCCAGCCAGTCCAGGGCGTGCCGGGCGGCCGGGCGGCCCAGGCCCCCGAGGTCGTCCAGCTCGGACAGGCGGAAGCAGGTCGCGTCGACCGAGGCGACGTCACCGTCGAGGAGGGCGGGCCAACCGCCGCCGGGTGCCTGCCCGGCCTCGGCCGCGTCGAGCAGTTCGTCCGGCACCGGGGTACCGGTGCGCAGCCGGGACAGACGGGCGCGGTCCACCGCGTCCCCATGCGCCACGACGAAGCCGATCGCGGCATCCAAATCGACCACGGCAGCCACGCTACCGGCGCAAACGCGGTTACGCCTCGGTAGCTCGGTCAGGGGTGGCCCGGCCCACCGGCGGGTACGCGAAGGGCCCTCCCGGCCACCGGGAGGGCCCTTCCGCGCGGGCTCAGTACGCGGGCAGCGACGGGTCGATCTGCTTGACCCAGGAGAGCACCCCGCCCTGGACGTGCACGGCGTCCTTGAACCCGGCCGCCTTCAGCGCGGCGAGCGCCTCGGCGGAGCGGACGCCGGACTTGCAGTGCAGCACGATCTGCTTGTCCTGCGGGAGCCGGGCCAGCGCCTCGCCGGAGATGATCTCGCCCTTGGGGATCAGGGTCGAGCCGGGGATCCGGACGATCTCGTACTCGGCGGGCTCGCGGACGTCGATCAGGAAGATGTCCTTGCCGGCGTCCTGCCACTCCTTCAGCTCCAGCGCGGTGATGGTGGAGTCGACCACCGCCTCCTGCGCCTCGACGGAGACCGCACCGCAGAAGTCCTCGTAGTCCTCCAGCAGGTCGGTGACCGTCGGGTTCTCGCCGCAGAGCGCGCAGTTCGGGTCCTTGCGAACCTTGATCTTGCGGTAGCTCATCTCCAGGGCGTCGTAGACCATCAGCCGGCCAACCAGCGGCTCGCCGATGCCGGCCAGCAGCTTGATCGCCTCGTTGACCTGGATCGAACCGATGGACGCGCAGAGCACGCCGAGCACGCCACCCTCGGCGCAGGACGGGACCATGCCGGGCGGCGGGGGCTCCGGGTAGAGGCAGCGGTAGCAGGGGCCGTGCTCGGCCCAGAACACCGACGCCTGGCCGTCGAACCGGTAGATCGACCCCCAGACGTACGGCTTGCCGAGCAGCACCGCCGCGTCGTTCACCATGTAGCGGGTGGCGAAGTTGTCGGTGCCGTCGACGATCAGGTCGTACTGGGAGAAGATCTCCCGGACGTTGTCCCGGTCCAGCGCGGTGTCGTGGATCTCCACGTTGACCAGCGGGTTGATCTCACGGATCGAGGCGGCGGCCGACTCGGCCTTGGACCGGCCCACGTCGGAGACGCCGTGGATGATCTGCCGCTGGAGGTTGGACTCGTCGACGGTGTCGAAGTCGATGATGCCGAGCGTGCCGACGCCGGCGGCGGCGAGGTACATCAGGGCCGGCGAGCCGAGACCACCGGCGCCCACGCAGAGCACCCGGGCGTTCTTCAGCCGCTTCTGCCCCTCGACCCCGACGTCCGGGATGATCAGGTGGCGCGAGTAGCGACGGATCTCGTCTACGGTCAGCTCGGCGGCGGGCTCGACGAGCGGGGGCAACGACACGGTGGACTCCCCGGGATCGGCGGTGGGACCGCGCCATTGTCGCTCGCCGTGGTGGGGATTGGCCATGATGAGGGACACGTCGCCCGACATGCGGGAGCGGGAATAATTCAGAGCCCGTCGATGGGCTCCCCCTCGTAGCGCGCCCCGTCCAGGTACGGCCAGGCGTTGGCGACACAGCCGTCCAACCCGTACGTCTGCTGCTGCATCACCGGGGCGGGCGCGCCGGGCCGGGGGCAGGCCTGGTGGAACTGGCCGAACTCGTGGCCGACCTCGTGGTTGATCACGTACATCCGGTAGACCTCCAGCGGCGCCCCGTAGTCCGGCACCGACTCCATCCAGCGGGCCAGGTTGATGATCACCCGCCCGGGCAGCCGGCAGGAGGTGTACCGCTCGGTGCTCAGGCCGCCCTCGGCGCACATCCGCTCGGACGTGGCCGGGGTGGCCAGATAGACGGTGAAGTCGGCGGCGGCCGCCACGGACACCCGCTGCACCCGCAGGTCCCGCGAGGCGATCCAGCTCCGCGGGTCGCCGAGGACCGCGTCCACGGTGCCGGCGAACTCGTCGACGTCCTGGCCGGCGCCCTGCTCCACCTCAACCCGGTAGCGGCGCAGCGGCCCCTCGTACCCGCGCACCGGCGAGTCGCTCCCGGCCGCGACGAAGCGTCCGGAGCCGGCGGTCGGATACCCCCTCGCCTCCGCCCCGCCGTCGTCCCCCAGCCGCGCGCTGCGGGCCGCGGCCACCGGGGCCGCCGGCGGGTCGGTGGCCCGGCGGACCAGCCCGCTCAGGCCCACCGCGGCCCCGCCGGCCGCGAGCAGGACGACCAGGAGCAGGACGGTACGCCGCCGGCGACGCCGCATCCGGCGCAGCGCGGGGCGGACGGGCGCGGCGGGGTGGGCCGGCGGGCGGTCGAAGTCGAGCCGGACGGGCCGGACGGCCGGGGCCGGCGGCCCGGGCTCCGCCGGCGGGCCGGACTCGGCAGGCGGGTCGGAAGGGGACGACGGCGTCATGACATCAGCGTGCCATGCAATTCGGGCATTTAGTCGCTTTTGCCGTTAGCTCCGCGAAATACTTCTCATCGCCACGATCAGGGCTTCCAGGTCGGCGGGCCGCTGTACCGTCGCCCGTTCAGGTACGGCCACGGGTTCGGCCGGCAGCCGCCGAGGAAGAGGGTCTGCTGCTGCATCACCGGCGCCGGCCGGCCGGCGGCCGGACAGCCCTCGTGGTGGTGCCCCAACTGGTGCCCGACCTCGTGGTTGATCACGTAGAGCCGGTACGTCTCCAGCGGCAGCCCGGCCGCCACCAGATGCGGCGCCGAGGTACGCCAGCGGTCCAGGTTGATCACCACCTTGCCGGGCACCCGGCAGGAGGTGTACGGCACGCCGCCCTTGCGGATGTCGATGCCCCCACGCCGGCACAACCGCCCGGCGGTGTCCCGGGTGGCCAGGTAGACGGTGAAGTCGTACCGGGCCCCCGGAGCGACCCGCTGCAACCGCACCCCGCCACCGTCCACCCAGCTCCCCGGCCCGGCGAGCGCCCGCTGCACGGTGTCGCCGAAGGCGTGGACCTCCTCGCCCGAGCCGTTCTCCACCGCCACCCGGAACCGGCGCACCGCCCCCGCCCGGCCCAGCACCGCCCCCGGCCGGTCGTCGTACGCGAAGCTGCCCGCGCCGTGCGCGGGCACCGGGCCGGGCAGGGCCAGCACCGGCGCGGGCGTGGTCGGCTCGGGGCTCGGCGACAGGCTCGGCGAGGGGCTCGCCGACGGCGTCGGCGGGGCGCTCGACGGCCCGGACGGCTGGCCCGCCGACCCGTCACTGACCAGCACCTCGGCCCCGGCGGACGGCCGTTGCACCGCCACCGCGACGGAAGCCCCGGCGGCGGCCAGGAACGCGAGCACCACGATCACCGGTCGGCGGCGACCGGCAGGACGGGCGGGGGCGGATCGGCCGGCGGCGCGGCGCGGACGGGTGGCGGTGGGCATCCGGCTCAGCCTGCCATGTCGCGGGGTCGAGCACCCTCCTCCGTACCGCTGAGCAGGTCACCGTCGGGCGTGTCGGCGGGCCCCAGCATGGCGACGACCGCGCCGTCCCGCGTCCCGGCCGGCAACCCGTCCTCGCGCGTCCCGGCCGGCACCGGGTCGTCCCGGGTCTCCGCGAGCAGGGCCAGCACCGCCCGGGCCACCGTGCGGGGGACCTCCAGCTGGGCGACGTGGCCGACCCCGTCGAGCATCAGCAGCCGGCTGTCCGGGATCACCCGGGCGGCCTGCGGCGCCACCCGGACGTCGACCAGCCGGTCCGCCCGTCCCCCCACCACCAGCGTGGGCACCCGCAGGCCGGCGGCCAGCCGCCACAGCGAGTTCGGTCCCGGCAGGTACGACCGCAGGAAGCTGGCGACCAGACCCCGGAATGTCCGGACGTACGCGGCGGCGTAGTGGGCCGCCTGGTAGCGGATCCGGATCTCCTCGACCGCCTCCTGCCGGCGCTGCTCGCTGATCCGGGTCAGGTCGGCGATGCACGCCTCCATCACCTGCTGGGCCATCACCTCCGGGGCGAGCTGGGCCAGCCGCCAGGCGGCCAGCCGCTCGCCCCGGGGGATCGCCAGCAGCGGCAGCATCCGCCCCTGCAACGAGCGGCGGAAGTCGAGGAACGGCAGCGCCGGGGAGACCAGGGTCAGGGTGCGGACCAGGTCCGGCCGCAGCGCCGCCACCCGGACCGAGACCGCCCCGCCCAGCGAGTTGCCGAACAGGTGCACCGGACCCCGCTCGCTGTGCTCGATCCAGCGGACCACCCGGTCGGCGAAGGCCGGGATGGTGTACCGCCGGCCGGGCTCGCTGCGACCGAAGCCGGGCAGGTCGATCGCCTGCCCGTCGAGCCGGTCGGCGAGCAGCCCGGCCAGGTCCGTCCAGTTCTGCGACGAGCCGCCGAGGCCGTGCACGTACAGCGCCGGCTCGGCGTCCGGACCGGTGGCCGGGGTGTCCCGGACGTACGTGACCGTGCCGTCGAGGCGTACCGCCCGGCCGGGCCAGGGTGGCGGGACGTCGTGCGCGGGCAGGCGGTCGTCCGGCCAGAGGGAGGCGGGCTTCATGGCATCCAGTCTTCCCGCCGTGACCCCACCCAACACCGGCTCCCGGTCAGGCCAGCAGGGCCTCCAGCCGGCGGTTCACCGCCGCCAGGGTCGCCCGGACCATCGCCTGCCGGGGGTCACCGGCGACCAGGGCCGAGCCGGCGAGCTGCTCCACCCAGCCGTCGCAGACCAGCAGCACCACCACGGTGGCCACCTCGCAGTTGCCGAACGGCAGCACGGCCGCGTGCTCCACGAAGCAGCGGCCCCGCTCCGCGGTCGACGCGGCCCGCCCGAGCAGCTCGTCCACCGCCGCCGCGGCGGCCACCGCGCAGAGCCGGAGCACGTACCCGTCCACGGCCGGCCCGGTGGCGTGACCCTCGGCCGTCCGGTCGCCCGCGATGAGGCGTACCTCGACGGTCGCGTCGAGACCGAAGGTGCTCACCTGGACGTGGTCGATCACCACCCGGGGCCCCGGCGCGCCGCCGGTGTCCAGCGGTCGCGAGGGCGCGGTCTCCGTCGTGGTCATCTGGCCACCGGAGTACGACGTACCGACCGTCGCCGGGCTGCCGGTGGCCCCACCGGCCGGGGCGGTGGCCAGGGAGGACTCCTCCACCGCGGCGCGGCCCCGGTGCGGGGCGGCCTGCCGGCGGCGGCGCGGCGGCTCGACGCCCTCCTCGGCCGGCCGCTCGACCAGCCGGCCGGTGCGGGACTCGGGCGCGGCGGGGCGCCCCTCCCGTACCTCGGTCGGCCGGTCCTCCGCCGGCCGCGGCTCGGCGGCCCGCGACGCGGCCGAGCGGCGGCGGACCGGGGGCGCCGGGGTGGCCGGCGCGCCGGGCAGGTTCTGCGGGGCGGCGGCCAGGCCCATCCGCTCCTGGAGCAGGCGGGCCACCACCCGGCTCACCTCGGCCGGGTCGGCGCCGTCGGCCAGGTCGAGCCGGAGGCTGTGCGCCCCGGCGGGGGTACGGCGCAACGCCGCGTCCCGGACGCCGGGCACCTCGCGGACGGCGTCGAGGATCGCGTTGACGTCGAAGCCCTCGGGCCGTTCCCGCAGCGGCGCGGGCTCGTCGTCACGGCGCAGGTGGGTGGCGATGCGGGCGAGTTCCGGGGTCTCGGCGGACGGTTCCACGGCTGGCGGCTCCGGCACGACGGGCACGTCAGGTTCGGCGGGGACGCGCTGCGGCAGCACCGCCGCGGGCTCGGCCGGCCGGTGGTCGGCGACCGGCTCGGCCGGCGGCACCGGATCCGGGGCGGACCGGCGGGCCGCGTAGGCGGGCGCGCTCGTCGGAGTGGACGCGGGGGTGCGGTCGAATCGGGCCGGCCCGCTCGTGGCAGAGACCTGGCCCTCCGGGGTCGGCGGCTGGCCGGGCCGCTCGCCGGCCTCCTCGGCCACGCCCCGCGGCCGGTACGACGTGCCGTCGCGCTCCTCCGCCCGCCGGGTGCCACCCGCGTACCCGGACGGGGCGCCGGCGGACGTCTCCCGGGGCACGGGTGGGGCGCTGGTCGGTGCGGCGTGCGGCGGTGCGCTGAACGGGGTCACCGGGACGGGCGGCCCGGCCCAGGCGGGCCGTTCGGGGGTCTCCCGGGCGGCCGGCTCGGGCACCGGGTGCGGCTCAGGGTTGCCCCGGGACGGCTCGTACGCCGGGAACTGCTCGGCGCGCGCCGGCTCGTACGGCCGCGCCGGCTCGGGCGCCCACTCGGCGGCCCGCTCGTCGCGGGCCCGGCGACCGACCGGCCCGTCCTCCCGGTGGTCACGGCCCACCGGCTCCGCCTCGGCTGCCCGGCGACCGACCGGCTCCGCGTCTGCGGCGCGGCGGCCCGGCAACTCCTCCTCGGCGCGACGGCCGACCGGCTCGGGTTCGGCGGCGCGGCGGCCGACGGTCTCGTCCTCGCGGGTCGGTCGGGCGGCCGGCTCCTCCTCGCGGGCCCACGGTGGTGCCCAGCCGCCGCCCCAGCTCGGCCGGTTCCAGCTCGCGCGGGACCAACCCGGCTCGTCGGCGGGCGCGGCCCGGCGCTCGTTCGCCGGCCCGGCCGCCCGGTCGTCGGCGTTCATGGCCCGCGGCTGCTCGGCGCGGCGGTCCTCGCCCGGTCCCGCGTCGCGATCCGCGGGCGGCGCGGAGGCGGGACCGCCGGCCCAGCCCTGTTCGGCGACCGGCCCGGCCGGGGGCGCCGAGGCGGGACGGTCGGCCCAGTCCCGACCGGCGGGCGGCGCCGAGGCGGGGCGGTCGGACCAGTCCCGGCCGGCGGGCGGCGCGGAGGCGGGGCGGTCGGACCAGTCCTGTTCCGTGGGGGGCGTCGGAGCGGAGGGCTCGGCCCAGCCCCGGGAGAGCGAGGGCGGCTCGGTCTGGTGGCGGTCGGCCCACCCGCGGGAGAGCGACGGGGGCTCGTCGGCGGCGGCCCGCTCGACGGAGGGGGCGTGGAACCCGGGTGGCACCTCGAAGCCGGAGGCGGCGGCGCCGACCGGGGGCACCTGGAGGGCCGGGGGTGCGGACGACGGGACGCCGCCCTCCGCCCGGTACGGGGCGGGGCCCGCCGGCGGCTCGTCGGAAGCGTGCCGGGCCGGCCCGGACTCCGCGTCGGCGGCCGGCTGCTCCACCGCGGGCGCCGGCCGCTGGGCCGGTACGACCAGCCGGTCGCCGTCGGTCTCGCGGCGGGGCTCGTCGAGGGGCGGAGCACTCACCGGCGCCTGGCGGGTCACGGGCGACTCCTCCCCGGCGTGCGACACGCCGTTGACGTGGTGGCCGTTGACCCGGGCCGACGGCTCCGCGGCGGGCAGCCCCGGCAGCGGGGCCGGGAGGTCGCCGTGGCGGGGTGACGAGGTGGCCCAGCCGGCCAGGTCGGACCGGGGCCAGCCGCCGGGTGCCGGCGCGCCGCGGGCCCAGCCGGTGGCCGGGGGCGCCCACCCGCTGCCGGTGCGGGCCAGGTCGTCGTGCTGACCCGTCCCGTCGCCGTGCTCTCCCGGGGTGGCGGCTCCGGGTTGCCCTGATTCACTCACCGCGCGCTCCTTGGTCGCCCCCGCTGAGGCTACCGTGTGGTGACAGTGGCGATAAGTTACAGCGGCGGGCCAATTCCGGGACGGGTTCACGAGCCCCGACCGGTTCGGGTGATAAGTGCCGGCTCGTACGAAGAAACTCGGAGGTTCCCATGACCGCTGTGGGGAACGGTGCACAGACCGCCGGCCGGCCCACCCGCCTGCCCCGCTCGGCCCGACGCAAGCAGCTGCTCGCGGCCGCTCAGGAGGTGTTCGTCGCGCAGGGCTACCACGCCGCCGCGATGGACGACATCGCCGAGCGCGCGGGGGTCTCCAAGCCCGTGCTCTACCAGCACTTCCCGGGCAAGATGGAGCTCTACCTGGCGCTGCTGGACACGCACTGCGACGCCATCGTGGCCAAGGTGCACGACGCGATGCGCGGCACCAACGACAACAAGGAGCGGGTCGGCGCCTCGGTGCGCGCGTACTTCGACTTCGTCGACCACGAGAGCGAGGCCTTCCGGCTGGTCTTCGAGTCGGACCTGCGCAACGACCCGGCGGTCCGGCAGCGGGTGGAGCGGGTCGAGCAGGGCTGCATCGCCGCGATCACCGACACCATCATCTCGGACACCGGCGTCAGTCGGGCGCACGCCGAGCTGCTCGCCTCCGGCCTGGTCGGGGCGGCGGAGACGGCCGCCCAGTTCTGGCTGGCCGGGGGCCGGCAGGTGCCCAAGGCGGAGGCCGAGGCGCTGGTCGCGGCCCTCTCCTGGCGCGGTATCGCCAGCTTCCCGCTGCAAGGTGAGTCAGCCTGAACATCGGGCCGCCAGATCGGATAGCCTTCCCACGGCGGCTTTTTCGCCCCAGTTGAGGAGGCACAGTGGAGGTCAAGATCGGCGTGCAGTACGCGCCGCGGGAGCTGGTCCTGGAGAGCGCGCAGTCGCCGGCCGAGATCGAGCAGATCGTGACCGACGCCGTCGCCAAGGGTGAGGGCACCCTCTCCCTGACCGACGAGAAGGGCCGGCGGGTCATCGTGCCGGTCGGCAAGGTCGCCTACGTCGAGATCGCGGAGGCCGCGCCCCGCGCGGTCGGGTTCACCGTCCGCTGATTCCCTGCCGGCGCCGCCGTGGCGGGGCGCCCGCCACGGCGGCGCCGGGCTCAGTTGTTCAGCCCCGCGGCCGTCATCCGCGCGCTGTGCGCGTCGGTCAGCCGGCGGAACAGCGCCGGCACGTCGACACCCTCCCGGCGGGCGATCAGCGCGGTGAGCGCGCCCCGGTCGGCGGCGGCGACCCGCCCGGCCTGAGAGAGCGCCTCCCCGACCAGCCGCCGCGCCCACATGGAGAGCCGGTTGGCCACCCGCGGGTCGGCCTCGATGGCCGCCCGGATCTCGGCGGCGGCGAACTCGGCGTACCGGGAGTCGTGCAGCACGTCGAGGATGAGCTGGCGGTCGCGCCCGTCCAGCCCGTCGGCGATCTCCCGCAGGAAGTCGTCGGTGATCGCGTCCCCGACGTACGCCTTGGTCAGCGCCTCCAGCCAGTCCTTCGGCTCGGTCGAGTCGTGGTACGCCTCCAGCGCCTCGGCGTACGGGGCCATGGCGTCGTCGGGCGTCGCGCCGAGGGCGGTGATCCGGTCGGCGATCCACCGGTAGTGCGCGATCTCGGCGGCGGCCATCTCGCAGAGCGCCGCCCGGCGACGCAGGTCGGGGGCGAGGCGGGCGTCGGCGGCGAGCCGGTCGAAGGCGAGCAGTTCGCCGTACGCGACGAGGCCGAGCAGATCGACGACGGCGGGGTCAGGGGCGGGCACCAGGGCAGGCTACCGCCCCGATGATCTGTGGTCCAGGTCACACCAATCACCCCCGGGCGTCGGCCGGTCACCCGGAATGAGGACTCCCCAGGGCTGGTTCAGGTAGGATGAGACAGTTGCCGTGGGCACCGATCCGGTCAGCACCGCTGTTCGACAGCTCAGCTGATCACCGCCGGTCCCCGGCGCGCGTGCGGCCCGGTCCGGCTCGGCGTACCGCCCCCGACCGTGTGGCCCGCGCCATACCGATCGCGCCCTGAGGACATGAGGGGCGCACCACGAGAGGGCACCCCCACATCCATATGAGCGAGCAGATTCAAGGCCAGCCGCTGGCGGCCACCGCTCCGGTCCGTCCGGAAGCTCCCACCTTCGCCGCGCTCGGCGCCCGTCAGGAGACCGTAGAGGCCCTGGCCGCCGCCGGCATCACCCGCGCCTTCGCCATCCAGGAGTACGCGCTGCCGATCGCGCTGCGCGGCGTCGACCTGATCGGCCAGGCGCCGACCGGCACCGGCAAGACCCTCGGCTTCGGGATCCCGCTGCTGGAGCGGGTCTTCGCCCCGTCCGAGGGCAGCGACGGCCTGCCCCAGGCGCTGGTCGTCGTCCCCACCCGTGAGCTGGGCATCCAGGTCGCCAAGGACCTGGACGCCGCTGGCCGCACCCGCGGCGTGCGCGTGCTGCCGATCTACGGCGGCGTGGCGTACGAGCCGCAGATCGAGGCGCTGCGCAAGGGCGTCGAGATCCTGGTCGGCACCCCGGGCCGGCTGCTGGACCTGGCCAAGCAGAAGCACCTGCGGCTCGACCGGGTGCACGCGCTGGTGCTCGACGAGGCGGACCGGATGCTCGACCTGGGCTTCCTGGACGACGTCGAGAAGATCCTGGCGATGCTGCCGGAGGACCGGCAGACCATGCTCTTCTCGGCCACCATGCCGGACCCGATCGTCGCGCTGTCCCGGCGCTTCCTGCGCCGCCCGGTGACCATCCACGCCGGGCACACCGCCGAGACCGGCCCGTCGCCGCAGACCCAGCAGCTGGCCTACCGCACCCACTCGCTGAACAAGGTCGAGATCGTGGCGCGGATCCTCCAGGCGGAGGGGCGCGGCCTGACCATGATCTTCACCCGCACCAAGCGGGCCGCCGACCGGGTCGCCGAGGACCTCGACTTCCGCGGCTTCGCGGTCGCCGCCGTGCACGGCGACCTGGGCCAGGGCGCCCGGGAGCGGGCGCTGCGCGCGTTCCGCGCCGGCAAGATCGACACCCTGGTCGCCACCGACGTGGCCGCCCGCGGCATCGACGTCACCGGGGTCACCCACGTCATCAACTACGACTGCCCCGAGGACCAGGACACCTACACCCACCGGATCGGTCGCACCGGCCGCGCCGGCGCCAGCGGTGTCGCGGTGACCTTCGTCGACTGGGACGACATGCCCCGCTGGCGGATCATCGACAAGACCCTGGGCCTCGACATGCCGGAGCCGCCGGAGACGTACCACACCTCCGAGCACCTCTACACCGACCTGGACATCTCCCGGGAGGTCACCGGCACCCTGCCGACCGCCGAGCGCACCCGCGCCGGGCTGTCCGCCGAGGTCGAGGAGGACCTGGGCGGCGGCCGGTCCCGACGGGGCGAGCGCGGCGCGCGGCGCGGCGAGGGCCGGGGCCGGGAGCGCCGCCGGGGTCGCGAGGGCGACGCCGCCGCGCCGGCCGAGGGCGACCCGGCCGCCGAGGCCGCCGGCGAGGAGGGCACCCGCACCCCGCGTCGCCGCCGGCGCCGCCGCGCCGGCGAGGTGGTCGCCGGTGAGCAGCCGACCGCGGTGATCTCCACCGAGGGCGGCGCCGAGCCGGTCGCCGCCGCCGAAGGCGAGTCGGCGCCCAAGCCGCGTCGCCGCCGGCGCCGTCGTGGCGGCGGTGGTTCGGGCACCGGTACGCCGGCCGAGGCGACCGCCGACTGACAAGCGGAAAGTGACGGCCCTCGGACCCCGGTCCGAGGGCCGTCGTCCATCCCCTGTCCACTCCGCTCGCCGCAGTCCGGGGCCTCCCGACGCGGTTGACCTGCCGGTTCTCCGCAACCCGGGTGCATCACGCGCGACCGCTGCGCCGGTGGCTGCAGAGCTGCTCTGCAGCCATGGACGCGACACGACCGGGCGGGTGCACCGGGGCCGCTGCCCGTGACGACGAGGAAGATGGAGCAATGCCGGAACCGTTGGACACCGCCCTGACCGAGGTGCGGGCGCTGCTGCTCGACCCCGCCCTGACCCGGGCGGTCGCCGCCGGCCGACGCCGCGGGCAGCGCCCCACGGTGGTCCGGGCCGAACTGCGCCCGGTCACCCTCAAGGCCGGCCCCCGGCTCCAGATCTCCACCTCGGACGGCACCCGGCCGTACACCCGGAACGTGGCACCGGGCGCGGAGGCCGGCGCGGCCGTCGACGCGCTGCTCGCCGAGCCCTTCGGCAACTGGCACGTGGAGACGGCCGACACCACGCTCCAGCTCCGGGTGACCAAGTCGGGCGAGGCGCAGGTGCACCGGGCGGGGGCCAGCCGACCCGCCCCCGAGCCGGGCGGCCACGACCGGGCCAAGGACTGGCTGCTCGACCCGGGCGACCCGATCTTCGCCGAGATCGGCGGCTCGGCGGCCAAGCGCCGGCAGGTGGACGCGTTCCTGCGCGCGCTGGCGGCCACCCTGCCGGACGACCTCGCCGGGCCGCTGCGCGTGGTCGACCTGGGCTGCGGCAACGCGTACCTGACCTTCGCCGCGTACCGGTACCTGGCGCGGCGCGGGCTGGACGTCGAACTGGTCGGCGTGGACGTCCGGGAGGACCAGCGCCGCCGCAACACCGAGCTGGCCGAGCGGCTGGGCTGGGCCGACCGGGTGCGCTTCGTGGCCGGCACCATCGCCGACGCGGTGGTCGAGCCCGCCCCCGACCTGGTGCTCGCGCTGCACGCCTGCGACACCGCGACCGACGAGGCGCTGGCCCGTGCCGTCCGGTGGGGCGCCCGCTGGGTGCTCGCCGCCCCGTGCTGCCACCACGACGTGGCGGCCCAGTTGCGGGCCCGACCGGCGCCCGCGCCGTACGAGCTGCTCACCCGGCAGGGCATCCTGCGCGAGCGGTTCGCGGACGTGCTGACCGACGCGCTGCGCGCCGGGCTGCTCCGGCTGCACGGGTACCGGACCGAGGTGGTGGAGTTCGTCGACTCCGCGCACACCCCGCGCAACCTGCTGATCCGGGCCCGGCGGACCGGCGGCGCGCCGACCGCAGGCCAGCACGCCGAGTACCGGGAGCTGATCGACCAGTGGGGCGTCACGCCCCGGCTGGAGACGCTGCTCGCGGAGGCGGGGCCGGCGGCGGCGCGGAGCGCCTAGCGGACCGGTCACGCCGCCGCCGCGACAGTTGACGCGGGGCAAGCGAACCGATCGCGACCACGGGACCTTCCGACCGATCAGTCAGTTACTTCGGCACCCGGCCGTACTAACCTCTTAGGCGCACCGTCCGGTGCTCCGGCCGGGAAGGATGACCCCGCAGGATGGGTTCGGCAGACGTTTCGCCACAGATGGCCTTCGCGCGCTTCGTCCGGCGCGCCATCGACGACGCCCGCGAGGCACGCGGCTGGACCGTGACCGACCTGGCCACGCACACCGGCGTGGGGCGCTCCACCGTCTTCCGCTGGCTGGCCGGCGACTGGCAGGACTACCCCGAGCTGGCCAAGGTGCGCGGCTTCTGCGCCGCCCTCGACCTGCCCGTGGCGGCGGCCTTCCGTGCCCTGGGCCTGCCCGACGCCGGTCCGGTGCCCCGCCGTCGCGGCGGCGAGGACGCCCCGGTGGAGGCGGACGTGCGGGTGATCCTGGAGCGGCTGGCCGACCCGACCGTGCCGGCGGAGGAGAAGCACCACATCCGCGACCTGCTCCGCTACCTGGCCCGCCGCCCGGTCCGCCGGGCAGGTTGACCGCTCACTCGATGACCAGGGTGAACTCGGCGGTGCGGACCACCCCGCCGACCTGGAAGTCGAGGAACATCCGGTAGCGGCCCGGCCCGGGCACCGTCGTCCAGAACGTCACGGTGCCCGGCTCGACCTGCGGGTCGGGGTGTACGTGCAGGTAACCGAGGTCCCCCTCGCGCAGCGCGACCAGGTGGCCGTACGCGCCCAGGTAGCGCTCCAGCGGGGCGGGCGCACCACCGGTCCGGACGGTGAACCGCATCGGCACGCTCTCCCCCGGCTTCGGGGTGCCCTGGTGGTCGACGGTGAACCCGTCGACCGTGGTCGAGGCGGCCGGGGCCGGCAGCGGCCGGGGCGCGTACGGGCCGGCCGCGGCCAGGTCGACGCCGAGGGTGACGGCGGTCTGCCGGCCGTCGTCGGCGACCACGGTGAAGTCGGCGTACGCCCGCCAGACGCCCGCCTCCGGCAGGGTCAGCGGCACCGACCAGGTGCCGTCCGCCGCCATGGTCGGGTGCAGGTGCCGGTAGCCGGTGAGGTCGCGGCGCACCACGATCAGGTGCATCGGCTTGTCGTGCACGACGGCGAACCGGGTGGCCGGCCGACGCCGCTCGTCCCGGATCTGGAACCGCAGCTCACCGGCCCGGCCGACGGGGAACTCCACGGCCGACGGGGCGAGGGTCCAGCCACCCGAGCTGATCGACAGGCCCGCCGCGTCGGCGCCGCCGGCCTGGGTGACGTCGGCCCCGCCGTGCGCGTGCGCGCCGGTGCCCGGGGCGTGGGTGTGTCCCGCGGCCGCCGCCGGGACGCCGCCGGACGTGGCGTTCGGCGGCGGGTTCAGCCGGCCGAGGCCGAAGCCGAGCAGCACGGCGATCACCAGCCCGCCCACCACCAGGGCGAGTCGCAGCGTGCCCCGGTCCACGCCGAGGGGCGCACGAGGGTCGGCGGGCGACTCCGCGACGGCGGGCGACTCCACAGCGGCGGGCGGCTCCGCGCCGGTGGACCGGGCCAGCTCGGCGGACGGCGACTCAGGCAACGCCGCCGGCCAGGTCGTAGCCGGCCTCGTCGACGGCGGCCCGGACCATCTCCACCGGCAGCGGCACGGCGCTGATGACCGTGGCCGTGCCGGCGGCCAGGTCGACCTCGACCTGCTCGACGCCGGGCAGGGCGGAGAGCTCCTCGGTGACCGCCCGCACGCAGTGCCCGCAGGTCATCCCGGTGACGGCGTACATCTGGACGACGGGTCGCTGCTCGGTCATGCCGTCACCTCGCTGCGCTCGCTCATGGCATCACGGTACCGGCGACCGGAGTGCCGGCCCGCGGACGGTCCGTGACCGTGGCAACTCTCGCAATCCCGCCGGCCCGGGAACTTTCCCCGCCCCGCGGACGACAACAGCTCGGCGCCGCTGACGCCCCCGAAGCCGTCGACGACAACCTCAGCCGGCCACCGCGAGGGCCAGGGGCAGCACGTCCGGGGCGCCGGCCCGGCGCAGCAGCCGGGCCACCATGGTCAGCGTCCAGCCCGAGTCGACCAGGTCGTCGACGAGCAGCACCGGCCCGTCCAGCCCGGCCAGGGCGTCGGCCAGCTCGTCGGGCAGGGCGAAGGAGTCGTGCAGCGCGCGTACCCGCTGGGCGCTGTTGCCGCGCGGCCCGCCACCGGCGGACGGGCCGGTCGGCACGACCCGGCCGAGCAGCGGCAGCCGGCCCACGGCGGCGATCCGCTCGGCGAGCGAGCCGACCAGCGCCGGGCGGGTGCGGGAGGCCACGGCGACCACCCCGACGGGGCGGCGTGGCCAGGGGTCGTCGCCGTGCGCCCAGGCCTTCAACACCTCCACCACGGCCGCCGCCACGTCGTCCGGGACCGGGCCGTCCGCCGCCTCGGGCCCGACCAGGCCGCGCAGCCGCCCACCCCAGCCCAGGTCGGAGAGGCGTCCCACGGCCCGCCCCGGCAGCGCCTGCTCCGCCGGGGGGATGCGCCCCTTCAGGGGTACGCCCACCGCCTCCAGGCCGGTCGGCCAGAGCTTCTTCGGCGGGATCTCCACGCCGGGCCGGCCGAGGAACGTCTGCGCGGCGGTGAGGGCGGCGTCGGAGACCTCGGCGGTGAACAGCGGGCCGACGCAGTTGTCGCAGCGGCCGCAGTCGACCGCCCCGGTGTCGTCCAGGCACTCCCGCAGGTAGCGCATCCGGCAGCCGGACGTGGCCGCGTACTCCCGCATGGCCTGCTGCTCGGCGGTGCGGGCCTGGACGACGCGGCGCAGCCGGGCCTCGTCGTAGACCCAGGGCTCCCCGGTGGCCAGCCAGCCGCCGCGCACCCGGCGGACCGCGCCGTCCACGTCGAGCACCTTGAGCATCAGCTCCAGCCGGGCCCGGCGCAGGTCGACGATCGGTTCGAGGGCCTGGGTGGAGATCGGGCGGTCCGGGTGCAGCGCGGCGAGCACCGCCCGGACCTGCTCCTCGGGCGGGAAGGCGAGCGAGGCGAAGTAGCGCCAGATCGCCGCGTCCTCGACGCCGGGCAGCAGCAGCACCTCGGCGTGTTCCACGGCCCGGCCGGCGCGGCCGACCTGCTGGTAGTAGGCGATCGGCGAGGGTGGCGCGCCGAGGTGCACCACGAAGCCGAGGTCGGGCTTGTCGAAGCCCATGCCGAGGGCGCTGGTGGCGACCAGCGCCTTGATCTTGTTGTCGAGCAGGTCCTGCTCGGCGGCCCGCCGGTCGGCGTCCTCGGCCTGCCCGGTGTACGCGGCCACCGACCAGCCCCGGGCGCGCAGGAACTCGGCGGTCTCGCCGGCCGCCGCCACGGTGAGCGTGTAGATGATGCCGGAGCCGGGGAGCCGGTCCAGGTGGTCGGCGAGCCAGGCCAGCCGGTGCGCCGGGCTGGGCAGGTCGACCACGCCGAGCCGCAGCGACTCCCGGTCCAGGCTGCCCCGCAGCACCAGGACGTCCGGTCGCGCCGCGGCCGGAGCGGCCAGCTCGGTGCCCAACTGCTCGGCCACGTCCCGGGTGACCCGGGCGTTGGCGGTGGCGGTGGTGGCCAGCACCGGCGTCCGCTCGGGCAGCTCCGCCAGGAAGGTACGCAGCCGGCGGTAGTCGGGCCGGAAGTCGTGCCCCCAGTCGGAGACGCAGTGCGCCTCGTCCACCACCAGCAGGCCGGTGGTGGCGGCCAGCTTGGGCAGTACGCCGTCCCGGAAGTCCGGGTTGTTGAGCCGTTCCGGGCTGATCAGCAGCACGTCGACCGCGCCGGCGTGGATCTCGGCGGTGATCTCGTCCCATTCGTCGAGGTTGGCCGAGTTGATGGTGCGGGCCCGGATGCCGGCCCGGGCGGCCGACTCGACCTGGTTGCGCATCAACGCCAGCAGCGGCGAGACGATCACCGTCGGGCCGTGCTCCCCGCCCTCGCGCAGCAGCGCGGTGGCGACGAAGTAGACCGCCGACTTGCCCCACCCGGTGCGCTGGACGCAGAGCACCCGGCGCCGGTCCACGACGAGGGCCTCGATGGCCCGCCACTGGTCGTCGCGGAGCCGGGCGTGGTCACCGGCCAGCCGCCGCAGCACCGCCTCGGCCCGCTCCCGTACGGCCCCTCGATCCTGGCTCATCCGGCATTTCTACCAGGCGTCGGCCCGGCGGCCGGGATCACGCAGGGCCGCTCGGTGCCGGCGGCGGCAGGAAGAGCAGCAGGTCCCGGAGCTGCTCGGTCGCCGCGAGCGGCAGTTGGCAGCGTGCGCCCAGTTCCTCCAGCGATCCGTACGGGCCGCGCAGCCAGCGGTCGACGGCGACCTGCCGGCGCTGCTCGCCGCTCAGTCCGGGCAGCCCGGCCAGCACCTGGTCCGGGACCGCGTTCAGGTCGACCAGACCGCCGTCGTCGAAGGTTCGGGGCAGGTCGGGCCGGCCGATACGCAGCTCGTACCGGGCCGCCGGGTAGTGCTGGAGCAGGTAGCGGGCCTGTTCCCGACGTACCCGTTGCTGCTCGGCGACGCGCTGCCCGCCGCGCCAGAACAGGCGGCTCACCGCCGACCACAGGTCCGGGTTGAGCAGCAGCACGTGCACGGTCCCCACCAGCCAGCAGACCGCCGTCGCGCCGAGCAGGTACAGGAACTGCGAGTCGGGGAGTTCCTCGTTGTCCGGCACCTCCTGAAGCGTGACGACGGCCAGGCCGACGACGAGCAGGAAGTAGCCGACTCCGGCCACCGCGAGGCGCCAACTGCGCCGCCACAACGCGTACGCGAGGACGACCGCCCAGGTGAGAACGCCGAATGACAGCAGCGCGGCGGAGACGCCGGCGACGGTGGCGACGACGCGTACCCACCGGGCCGACCGCCGCTCCGTCCACCCTGCGCCGGACGGCTGGTGCACCCCGACGAGGAATCCCGGCGGGCCGGCCCCGACCGGTGCGGGAGCCGACCGTGCGGCGAGCGGCTCGGGTGCCGCGGAGGGTGGCTCGGCCACGGGCCGCTCGTCCGATCGGTCCGGCTCCGTCACCGCCGTCCGCTCCCCGGCGGGCCTCACGGTCGTGGCGACGGTTATTTCCCCGCCGGGAGGCCGGCGAGCAGGCGGGCCGGCGTCGACCGGGGCCGGGTGCAGCGTCGGGTCCGACCGCAGCATCCGGCCGTGCAGCTCCCGGAGTACCTCGCCGGGCTCGATGCCGTACTCCTCGCGCAGCAGCCCGGCGAACTCCCGGTACGCGGCGAGCGCCTCCGCCTGCCGTCCGCTGCGGTAGAGCGCCAGCATCAGCTGCTGCCGCAGCCGTTCCCGTACCGGGAACTCGCGGACCAGCTCGACCAGTTCGCCGACCAGTTCGCCGTGCCGGCCGCTGGCCAGCTCCAGCTCGACGCGGGTCTCCAGGGCGACGGCGCGCATTTCGACCAGCCGGTGCCGGGCGGTTTCGAAGAACGGCCCGGCGAAGCCGGTGAACGGCTCGCCCTGCCAGAGCTCCAAGGCGGCGGTCAGCTCGGCCAGCGCCTCGGACGTACGCCCCGCCGCGTGCCCCTGCCGGGCCCGGTGTACCCCGCGCTCGAACCGGACCGCGTCCACCGCCTCCGGCGGGACCCGCAGCAGGTATCCGGCGTCGGTCAGGGTCAGCACCTGCCCCGGCGTACGCGGGGATCGGTCGGGTTCGAGCACCCGGCGCAGCCCGGCGACGTACTTCTGTACCACGTTGGGGCCGTTCGCGGGCGGCTCCTCCGGCCAGACCGCGTCGACGATCTGCCCAGTGGGCACCGGACGGCCGGCGGAGAGCAGCAGCACGGCGAGCACCGCGCGCTGCTTGCCGGGGCCGAGGTCGAGCGGGCGGTCGGCGTACCAGGCGCGATGGGGACCGAGGAGCGCGAAACGCAGCTGCGCTGGTTCCGGCGTGCCCGGCGGCACCTGCGTTCCTGACATGCGACTTTCCGCTCCTGATGCCCGGGGCGAGGCCGGACGGCAGGGCCCGGCAGCCGGACGGCAGCATATCGGCAGCCGAACCGCCGTGGCGGGCCGCAGCATCGTCGTCGGCAGAGGCCACGAAAAGCGAGAAAGAGAAACTGCGATGACACAGGAAACGGGCAGCACCGGGACCGTCCGCCGGACGCTGGGCACGGTCGCGGCCGTGCTGGCCGCCACCACCCTGCTCGCGGGTTGCGGGCCGAAGAGCGAACAGGCCGCCGCACCGGGGACCGGCTCGGCCGCCAACCCGAGCGCCGACCCGAAGCGGGCGCTGTTGGCCGCCGTCCCCGACGAGGACGCGGGTACCTTCCGGTTCACCGGCAAGGACGCCTCCAGCAGCCTGAGCGGGCGGATCGACCCGGCCGCGAAGGCGATGGAGCTGCACCTGGCGATGCCGCCGGAGGACGGCGTCACCGTGAAGATGTCGTTCCTGGTCATCGGGGACAAGGTCTGGATGAAGGCGAGGTTCAGCGGGCAGCCGGGCCTGCCGAAGCTGCCCGACAAGTGGCTGGCGCTGGACAAGGCCAAGCTCACCGACGCCGACGGCGTGCCCAGCTACGACGGCGCGGACCAGGGCAACGCCGGCCCGCTGCTCGACGCGGCGACCTCGGTCGCGCAGCAGGGTCCGGGGACGTACGCCGGGTTCATCGACGTGACCGGCGGCGAGGCGGCCAAGGCGCTGGACGACGGCGAGGCGGCGGCGCTCGGCGAGGCCGGCAAGCACGTGCCGTTCACCGCGCAGGTGGGGCCGGACGGGCACCTCACCTCGCTGGTGCTGAAGATGCCGGCGGCCGGCGAGCGGAAGGCGTACGACTACGTCGTCAGCTACGCCGGCTACGGCAGCACCCCGAAGATCACCGAGCCGGCCGGAAGCGCGGCGACGAAGGCGCCGGCACTGGCGTACGAGCTGCTGAACAGCTGATCCCACGACGAGCGGAGGGGCGGCGGCCACACGGGGGGTCGCCGCCCCTCCTCGTCGGTTCCGACGGTCAGCGGCCGAGGACCGAGCCGCCGTTGACGCCGAGCACCTGGCCGGTGACGTAGCCGGCGGCGGGGCTGACCAGGTAACGGACGGCCGCCGCGATGTCGTCCGGTACGCCGGCCCGGCCGACCAGGGTCGCCGCGACCCGCTTGGCGTGCCCCTCCGGCGTCATCCGGTCGCCGAAGAACTCGGTCTCGGCGACGTATCCGGGGCTGACCACGTTGACCGTGATCTGGTCCGGGCCGAGCTGAGTGGCCAGGTCGTACGCCCAGCCGTGCAGCGCCGCCTTGGCCGCCGAGTACGGCCCGGCCCCGCCCCGCTGGGCGGCGATCGAGCTGAGCAGGAGCACCCGGCCGCCCGGACGCCGCAGGGCGGGCAGCAGCGCCTCGGTGAGCAGGACGGCGGTGAGCACGTTGGCGTCCAGGTTGGCCCGCCACCAGGCCGCCACGTCGACGAGGGTGTCGGTGGGCCCGCCCAGGTAGCCGCCGGCGTTGTTCACCACCGCGTCGACGGTCCGCTCCCCGACCGCCGAGACGACCCCGGCGAGCTGCGCCGGATCCGTCAGGTCCGCGGTCACCGCACTGACCGCCGCCGGCCGCCCGCACTCCGCCCCGATCCGCTCCGCGGTGGCCAGCAGCACGTCCGCCCGCCGCCCCACGATCAACACCTCGAACCCATCGGCGACCAGCCCCCCGGCGACGGCGGCCCCGATCCCGGTCCCACCCCCACTGACAACCGCGAACCGCTCCCCCACGCCCGCCCCTTCCACGTTGATCAAGGAGTTTGCGTCATCCTACGGCGGATTCCCGACGCAAACTCCTTGATCAACGGGGCGGTCACCTCCGGCGGAGGGTGGTCACCTCCGGCGGAGGGTGGTCAGCGGCGGCGGAGGGTGGTGAGGAGGGGGTGCAGGCGGGTGCGGAGGCTGGTGAGGCCGCCCGGGAAGAAGTAGACGGCCAGGATGAAGACGGTGCCGAGGACGAACAGGGGCTGGGACAGCGGGTGGCTGAGGAAGGCCGGGAGGCTGTTCACGGCGTCGCTGGAGCCGAACGCGGTCAGGCGGTGGTCCAGGTACATGTAGAGGATGCCGCCGAGCACCGGGCCCCACCGGGTGCCCGGACCGCCGAGCACCACCATGACCAGCAGCGACAGGGTCAGTTCGGACGACGTCACGTGCGGGCTCGCCCCGCCCACGACCAGGCAGTAGACCACCCCGCCGGCGCTCGCCAGCCCGCCCGCCAGGGTGAACGCGACCAGCTTGAACCGGTACGGGTCGAGCCCGAGCACCCCGATCCGCCGCTCGTCGTCGCGCAGCCCGGCCAGCACCCGCCCGGTCGGCGAGCCGCTCACCCGGTGCACCACGAAGACCACCAGGGCCAGGTACGCCAGCGCCAGCCAGTAGAGGTTCACCGTGTTGGCGACCCCCACGAGGGCGGACGGCAGCCCGGACACGTCCAGCGGCAGGCCCTCCTCGCCGCCGGTCCACCCACCGAAGTTCCGGGCCACCAGGATGGCGCCGACCTGGGCGAAGGCCAGCGTCACCATGGCGAAGGCGATGCCGACGGTGCGCAGCGCGACCGCGCCGAGCAGCGCGGCGAGGACCGTACCGCCGATGATCGTGAACAGCGCGGCCTGCCAGAGCGGCAGCCCACCCTTGGTGACCAGCACGTCGGTCCCGTACACGCCGGCGGCGAAGTAGAGGGCGTGCCCGAAGGAGAGCATCCCGGTCCGCCCGAAGAGCAGGTCGTAGCCGGCGGCCAGGCCGCCGAAGACCAGGCAGATGGCGAGCAGTTGCAGGGTGCCCGGCGAGTTCAGCGGCCCCTCGAAGATGCCCGGCAGGTTCAGCGTCGAGTACGGCACGATCGCCGCCACCAGCAGGGCGACCAGCGGGGCGTACGGGCGCAGCCCGTGCCACCGCGAGTGTCCGGGGGTCAGCTCGTCGGGCACCTGCGCGGGCGGTGCCTCCACCAGCGAGTCGGTCATGCGTGAGCCACCTTTCCGGCGAGGCCCTGCGGACGCAGCAGCAGCACCACGGCGAGCAGCCCGACCACGCAGATGTCACCCAGGCCGGACGTGCCGTAGTAGTTGACGAACTGTTGCAGCAGCCCCACCGCGACCGCCGCGTACGCGGACCCGACCACCGAGCCCATCCCGCCGATCACCACCACGATGAACGCGAAGATCAGCAGCGAGCCGCCCTGCCCGGGCGAGACGGTACCGAAGTAGACCCCGCCGAGCGCGCCGGCCAGCGCGGCGGCGGCCCCACCGATCGCGAAGACCAGGGTGAACGCCTTGCGGACGTCGATGCCGAGCGCGGTCACCATCTCCCGGTTCTCCACCCCGGCCCGGATGATCAGGCCGTACCGGGTGAAGCGGAGGAAGGCGAGCAGCGCCCCGAGCACCAGCACCGCGGCGACGATCAGCAGCAGCCCGGCGTTCGGCACGTTCGCACCGAGGAGCGAGGTCACGTCCCGGGTCCACGCCGGCCGCGGGAACGACCGCGCGTCGGCGCCCCAGGTGGCCTGGAGCAGCGCCACCCCGGCCAGCGACAGGCCGACGGTGACCAGCACCTGCTCGATGGTGCGGGAGTAGAGCGGCCGGATCAGCACCAGCTCGACCAGCACCGCGACCAAGGCCCCGGCGAGCACGCCGAAGGCGACCGCCACCACGAACCCGAACCCGTCGGGGCCGGCGCCGGGCAGGTTGCCCGCCGCCCACCAGGTCGCGTACGCCCCGACGCCGAGGAACAGGCCGTGCGCGAAGTTGAGCACGTCGGCGAGGCCGAAGACCAGGGAGAGGCCGGAGGCGACCAGGAAGTAGAGCGCCGCCAGGCCGAGCCCGGTCAGGGTCAGCAGGATCACCGTGCTCACGCGTGCACCTCCCCGGACCCCACCCCGAGCAGCGACTTGGTGAGCGCGGTCTCCAGCAGCAGGTCCTGCGCGTTGCCGGTCCAGGCCACCTTGCCGGCGGAGAGCACCACCGCGTCCTTCGCCAGCCGCCGCACCACGGCCAGGTTCTGCTCCACCAGCAGCACCGGCACGGACTCGGCCACCCGTTCCAGCACCTCGGCCACCTCGGTCACCACCTTCGGCGCCAACCCCTTGGTCGGCTCGTCGATCAGCAGCAGCCGGTTGTCGTTGAGCAGCACCCGGCCGATCGCGAGCATCTGCTGCTGCCCGCCGGAGAGCGAACCGGCCCGTTGCCGTCCGCGCCGGTCCAGCTCGGGGAAGAGCGCGAAGACCTTGTCGTACGCCGGGGTGATGCCCCGCCGTTCGGCCAGCCGCAGGTTCTCCGCGACGGTGAGCCCGGCGAACACGCAGCGGTCCTCCGGCACGTAGCCGAGGCCGCCGCGGACCAGCCGGTGGGTGGGGCGGGCCAGCAGGCTCTGCGCGCCCATCCGGATGGTGCCGCGCACCTCGCCGTTGCGCGGGGTCAGGCCGACGATCGCGCGCAGCGTCGTGGTCTTGCCGACGCCGTTGCGGCCGAGCAGCACGGTCACCCCGGTCGGCGCGACGTCGAACGACACCCCCTGGAGGATGTGCAGCCCGGCGATCCGCACCGACAGGTCCTCGACGCTGAGGATCGGTTCCGTCATAGCGACTCCCCCAGGTACGCCTCCTGCACGGTGGCGTTGGCCATCACCGTGTCCGGGGTGTCGCAGGCCAGCAGCGCGCCGTGGTGCATCACGGCGATCCGGTCGGCCAGCTCCAGGATCACGTCCATGTGGTGCTCCACCATGAGCACCGACCGCCCGCTGTCACCGGTCAGCGACTTGATGACGCTGACCAGTTCGGGCACGTCCTCGGCGCTGACCCCGGCCATCGGCTCGTCCAGCAGCATCACCCGGGGCTCCCCGGCGAGCAGCAGGGCGATCTCCAGCTTCCGCTTCTCGCCGTGGGCGAGGGTGCCGGCCAGCGCCGTACCCCGGTGCTGGAGGCCGACCCGGTCGAGCGCCGCGTCGGCGGCGGCGGCCACCTCCCGGTCGGCCGCCGCCCGCCGCCACAGCTTCATCGAGCCACCCCGGTGCGCCTGTACGGCGAGCCGGACGTTCTCCCGCACCGTCAGCGAGCCGAAGACCGAGGACGCCTGGAAGGTACGCCCCAGGCCGAGGCGGGCCCGCTTGTGCGGGGGAAGGGCGGTGATGTCCGCCCCGTCCAGCAGGACCCGCCCGTCGGTGGGCCGGCGCAGGCCGGTGATCAGGTTGAACAGCGAGGTCTTGCCGGCGCCGTTCGGCCCGATCACGCCGAGGAACTCCCCGGGCGCCAGGTCGAGGTAGACGGAGTCGACGATGGCGACCTCACCGATCCGCCAGGTCAGACCGCGGGTGGCGAGCACTGGTCAGCCCTTCATCTGGGTGACCGGCGGCGCGGTCTCGTCACCGGTCAGGGTCTTCTGCGCGGTCGCCGTGTACGCGGTGCCGCTGCCGGCCAGCTTGGCCTGGTACATCGGCTGGAGCAGCGCGTGGTCCTCGGCGCGGATGGTCATCTGGCCCTTGATGCTGTCGAACTGCCAGCCCTCCAGCGCCTTGATCATCTTGTCCACGTCGTCGCCGCCCTCCTGCGCGGCGCGGACGACCATCTGGGCGGCGGCGAAGCCGTCCGGGTGGAACAGGTCGAGGGTGCCGCCCGGGATCTTGGCCTTGGCGGCCTTGGCGGCGTCGGTGTCGCTGGCCCCGTCGAAGTAGTGCGACAGGAAGGAGATCTTGCTGCCGGCGGCGCCGAAGGTGGGCCAGGTGGCGCGGATGTCCAGACCGGTGACGACCGTGGTGGAGGAGAGGACGCCCTGCTGGTCGAGGGTCTGCCACATGGCCGGACCGGTGGTGCCGGCCCAGGCGACGAAGAGCAGGTCCGGCTTGGCGGCCTTGATCTGGCTGGCGAACGGGGTGAACTCGGTGGCGCTCGCCGGGGCCCGGACGCTGCTCACGGTCGCGCCGGCGCCGCCGATGACGTTCTTGACGGCGGCCTCGTTCGCGTCACCGAAGGCGCCGTCCTGGGCGAAGACGACGACCTTCTTGCTCTTCGCGTCGCCGATGAACGACTTGGCGGTCACCACGTCCTGGTACGACTGCCGGCCCGAGCGGAAGGTGTACTTGTTCGCCCCGGTCACCGCGTCGGTGGCGGCCGGGCCGGAGATGAACAGGACCTTGTTCTGCGCGGCGATCGGGGCGACCTGGAGGGCCACGCCGGAGGAGGTGGAACCGGCGATGATCTTCGTGCCCTTGCCGATCAGTTCCTTGGCCGCGGAGACCGCCTTGGCCGGGTCGCCCGCGTCGTCGACCTCGGTGAGCTCGATCTTCCGGTCGCCCACCTTGCCGGTGCCCTTGGTGGCGTAGTCGAGGCCGGCCTTGAAGCCCTCGATGTACTGCTTGCCGTAGCTGGCCAGCGGCCCGGACTGGGAATACACCAGGCCGACCTTGACCGGCGCGGAGTCTCCGCCGCCGGAGGCGGTGTCCTGCGGGCTGCCACAGGCCGTGGTGGCGAGCGCGGCCGCCATCATCGTGGCGGCGGAAAGGAACACCCGTCGCGTGTGCCGGATCGTCATTGCGACTCCAGAGGACAGGGGGAATGTCAGTTGTCGGCTCACGCTAGAAGTGACGTCACCCACGGGCTATGTGGCCGAAACACACAAGTCAGCGAGGGGGGATGGCCGGCTGTTACAACGTCGGCCACCGCACCGTTACGGCCGTGATCCCTGATGGCCGCCTACCCCATGGGCGGACCGGGCGATGTGTCCCGTTCCGCTACCGGGGCGCGGCGGTCCCGCAGTCGCCGTCGTGGTCGGCCGGCAGCGGGCAGCGCCGCCCGCCGTCGAGCAACCGGTCGCAGTAGACCCAGTGGCGTACGGACTGGGCGTCCTCGGTCGACACGGTGGGCCCCAGCCCCGCGAGCTGGCCGAGGCGTATGGCGTCCACATGAACACGGCCTACCGTGCCATGTCCCTGCTGCACGACCGCGAGCTGATCATGGGCCAGCCAGGCCGCTGCACCTACGTCGCCGAGCGCCCCGGACAGTAAATCCTCGACGCCTTTCGACCTGATGTCGTAAACGACTCAAAGAGGCCGGGCACCGGATTGCCGCACGGCCCGGACCTGCCCTGGGCAAGCCGGTCTGAGTCGTTGGTGATATCAGCTCGAAAGGCGCCGAGAAACACCCGTCCGCTGCCCACCGGCCACACCACGTCGAGGTCCGGGAACGGCGCGTGGGGCCCGGCAGCCGCCGGACCCCACGGAACAGATGCGCCGATCAGAGGCCCGCGCGGGCCGCCACGGCGGTGTCCGGCTGGTCGGTGAAGACGCCGTCCAGCCCCAGGCCGAAGAAGAGCTCGTACTCGGCCGTGATGTCGCCCCGGGCGTTCGGGTCGGTGCCGATCCGGTAGTCGGCCGGGAGGAACTGGTTCTCGGCGCGGAAGGTCCAGGCGTGCACGAGCAGCTTCTCCCGGTGCGCGTCCCGGATCACGGCGGTCGGCGCGAGCAGCTTGCCGGCCGCGTCCCGGGGCACGATCAGGTTCTTGTTCAGGCCGACGCCGTCGGCGTATCCGGCCACCCAGCGCAGGCCCGCCGCCGAGGCCAGGTCGGCGTAGGTCCGCCTGTCACCGGCGGCGGTGAAGTCGTACGGGCTCCCCGAGGCGTCCATCAGCTGGACCAGCCGTACGTCGATCATGCCGTCGAGCTTGCGCAGGTTGGCCGTCTCGAAGCTCTGGATGAAGACCGGGTCGCCGCGGTGGGTCAGCTCGTTGGCCTGCAGCGTCGCCACCAGCGGCTCCTCTAGCGGGAGCCCGATCGAGGCGAAGTAGCTGGGGTGCTTGGTCTCCGGGTAGACGCCGAAGCCGCTGGCGCCCCGGTGGCCGATCACGAGCGGCCGGTGGGCCGAGTGGGACCGCTGGACAGCAGACCGGGTCCGGTTGACCGGCAGTTGGTCGGTTCCTGACCTGCCGGTGAATCTGCGGACGGAAGATGACCTGGTGCGCCGCCTGCTCCGTAACCCCGTACGGCTGGTGCCGTTCGGGTTCCTGGCGGTGATCCTGCTCGGCACCGGCCTGCTGATGCTCCCCGGGGCCACCAGCGAGGAGCACTACACCCCGTTCGTCACGGCGCTCTTCACCGCCACCTCGGCCGTCTCGGTGACCGGCATGTCGGTCAACGACACGTCGAACTACTGGAACGACTTCGGTCTGGCGATGATCACCGTGCTCACCCAGCTCGGCGGCCTGGGCATCCTGACCGTCGCGGCGCTCGTGATCCTCGTCGTCTCCCGGCAGCTCGGCCTGCGCAACCGGCTGCTGGTGCAGGCGGAGACCGCCGAGTTCGGCGTCGGCGACGTCCGCCGGCTGCTGGTCCGGATCGCCGCGACGGTCTTCGTCACCGAGGCGGTGATGACGGCCGTGATCACCGGCCGGCTCTGGGGGACCTACCACTACTCGCCGCCGCGGGCGCTCTGGTCCGCCACCTTCCACTCCATCCAGGCGTTCAACAACGCCGGCTTTGCCCTGTACTCCGACGGCCTGGTCGCCTTCTCCCGCGACCCGTGGGTGGCACTGCCGCTGAGCCTGGGCGCGATCATCGGCGGCCTCGGCTTCCCGGCACTCTTCGAGGCCGTCCGGGAGTGGCGCCGGCCCACCGGGTGGGCGGTCGCCACCAAGCTGACCATCTGGGGCAGCGTCGTGCTGATCGGGCTCGGCTTCGGCTACCTGCTGCTCGCCGAGTGGACCAACCCGTACACCATCGGCACCTACGACGCGGCGGGCAAGGTGCTGGCCGCGTTCACCCAGATCGCGCTGAGCCGCACCGGGGGCTTCGACGTGATCAACATCGACCAGCTCAGCGAGGAGAGCTACCCGCTGTTCATCGTGCTCATGTTCGTCGGCGGGGGCAGCGCCAGCACCGCGGGCGGCATCAAGGTCTCCACCTTCTTCCTGCTCGCCTTCGTCATCTGGGCCGAGCTGCGCGGCGAGCCCGACGTGACGGTGGGCGGCCGGCGGGTCGCCACCGCGAGCCAGCGGCAGGCCCTGACCGTGGCGCTGATCAGCGTCGCGCTGGTCGTCAGCGGCACGGTGGGGTTGATCCTGCTGACCGAGAACGTCCGCAGCTTCGCCGCGCTCTTCGAGGTGACCTCCGCGTTCAGCACCACCGGCCTCTCCACCGGCCTCGCCCCGCAGCTGCCGGAACCGGGCCAGTACGTGCTGACCGCGCTCATGTACATCGGCCGGGTCGGCCCGCTCACCCTCGGGTCCGCGCTCGCGTTGAACACCCGACGACGCCTGTACCGCTACCCGGAGGAGCAACCCATTGTCGGCTAGGAAGACGGACGACAGCAGCATCGTGGTGATCGGCCTGGGCCGGTTCGGCGCGCGGCTGGCCGGCTCGCTGTTGCAGCTCGGCAACGACGTGCTGGCCATCGACCACAGCCAGGATCGGGTCCAGCGGTGGTCGTCGCAGCTGGAGCGGGTGGTGCAGGCGGACTCCACCGAGGAGGACGTGCTGCGGCAGGTGGGCGTGGCGGACTTCCGGCGGGTGGTGGTGGCCATCGGGGCCTCGGTCGAGGCGAGTGTGCTCACGGTGCTGGCCCTGGCCGAGTTGGGCATCCCGCAGATCTGGGCCCGGGCCACCTCCGAGAAGCACGCGAAGATCCTCGACTCGGTGGGCGCGCACCACGTGATTTTCCCCGAGGCGGAGACCAGCGAGCGGGTCGCGCACCTGATCGTCAGCAAGATGCTGGACTTCGTCGAGTTCGACGACGAGATCGCGATCGCCAAGGTGCGCGTACCGGAGTCGATGGTGGGACGGTCGGTGCGCGAGCTGACCCCGGACCAGTACGGGGTGATGGTGGTCGGCGCGAAGCTCCCCGGCGAGCGGTTCCGCTACGCCAGCCCGGACACGGTGCTGCGCCGCGACAGCGTGCTCGTCGTGGAGGGCAGCATCATCCAGGTGCAGCGCTTCGCCTCGCTGGGCTGAGCCTCACTTCTTCTTCGCCCCCGTGCCGCCGTGACCACCCGCCCTGCGGCTGCTTCACCTGCCTTTTCCCTTGCCGTCCTCCTTGCCCTTGCGGGGCTTCTCCGGCCTGACCCGGTCGCCCCCACCGCCCGAGGTGGTGTGGGAGCCGGTCTTCGCGGTGGTCGGCTTCGCCGGTGGCGTGGTCGGGGGAGGGGTCGTCGGCGTCGACCCGGCCACCCCGGAGACCTGCACGCCGCAGGTGCTGTCGCCGACCTTGAACTCCACCGGCAGCGGGTTGACCCCGGTGTAGCTGCCGGTCAGCGAGACCTTCCTCGACGCGCCCGGGGCCAGCGCCGACTCCGCGGCGGGCGGCTGGAGCAGGACCGTACGTCCCTGCTGGCGGACCGCCGGCTGGGCCGCCGTAACCGTCTGCCGGCCGGGGAAGGTGAAGCTCATCGTCCAGTCCCGCAGCTCCCGCCGGCCGGTGTTGGTCAGGGTCAGGTCGGCGGTGAAGTCCTTGCCGGTGTCCTGGCGCAGCACGTAGTCGACCGCGCAGGGGATCGGCTCCGGCAGGCTCATCCGGGCCTGCGTCGGCTCGACCCCGCCGCTGGCCGGGCTCTTCGAGGTCACCCCCCACATCGCGGCGGTGACCGCGACCAGGCCCGCCGCGGCCACCCCGGCCTCGACCTTGCGCCGCCGCGCCACGGCCTTGCGGGTACGGGTGCGGACCGCGGAGAAGGGCAGCGCGTCGGTCTCCGTCGACCAGGGCAGGATCGTCGTGCCCGCGTTCTCCATCAGCGCGGGGTCGAACCGGCCGAGCGCCGGGGAGACCGGCACGATCGCCGCGATCCCCGCCGCCTCGGCGAGGGTGCGCGCCACCTCGGCGGTCGCCGGCCGGTCCTCGGGGCGCTTGGCGAGGCAGCGCCGGACCAGCTCCTCGACCTCGTCGGGCAGCCCGACGACCGGGGGCATCGGGTCCGGGTCGTTGTACATGTGCGCCCGGAGCATCTGGGTGGTGGTGCTGGCCTGCCAGGGCAGCCGGCCGGTGAGCATCCGGTACAGCAGCAGGCCGACCGCGTACACGTCGGTGGCCGGGGAGACCTGGCCGTTGTCCAGCCGCTCTGGGGCCAGGTACGCGGGCGTGCCGAGCAGGGCGCCGTCCGGGCCCTTCTCGCTCTCCCCCACCAGCGCCGAGATGCCGAAGTCGACGACCTTCACCCCGGTCGGCGTGAGCATCACGTTGCCCGGGGTGACGTCCCGGTGCACCACGCCCCGGGCGTGCGCGGTGGCCAGCGCCGAGGCCACCTCCGCGCCGATGGTCACCGCCTCCCGCCAGGGCAGCTGCCCGCCGCGACCGAGCCGGCTGCTCAGCGGGCCGCCGTCGACCAGCTCCATGACCACGTACGGCACGGTCAGCCCGACCTGCTCGGACTCTCCGTAGTCGTACACGTTGGTGATGTTGGGGTGGCACAGCCGCGCGGCCGCCTGCGCCTCGATCCGGATGCGGTGCCGGAACGCCTTGTCGCTGGCAAGCCGGGAGGCGAGCACCTTGATCGCCACCTGGCGACCGAGCACCTCGTCGTAGCCGCGCCAGACCACCGACATGCCGCCCGCACCGAGCTGCTCGACCAACCGGTACCGCTCACCCAGCAGCTGTGCGCCGCTCCTGATCGCTGCACCCATGGTCGGTGCTGTTGCCCGGAGCTGGCCGTCGTACACCTGGCGGGTCGAAATCGGTCAGCGATGTCACCCGTTCAGGCGGTCGCGAGGAGCTGGTCCACCGGGGCGTAGTCGTCGGTCAGCACCAGCGCGTCCCCGACAAACGCGGTGAGCTCGTCCCCGTCCAGCAGCGTGGCCGGCTCGGGGAGCAGCCGCAGCCGGGGCGGGATCCCGGTCAGCGGCAGCGGCGCGTCCGAGGCCACGATCAGGAAGTTCGCGCCGTGCCGCCCGGCGATCGCGCCGGGCGGGGCGATCAGCGCGACGTGGCGGAACTCGGCCGCCACGGTGGCCAGCTCGGCCCGGATGAACCGGTCGGGCGGGTAGTCGATGACGTTCTGCACGTAGATCCCGCCGGGGCGGAGCACCCGCCGGATGTCGGCGGCCATCTCCCGGGTGGCCAGGTGCCAGGGCACCACCAGGTGGCCGAAGGCGTCACCGACGATGAAGTCCCGGCTGTCGGTCGGCTCCGCGCCGAGCAGCACCCGCGCGTCGCCCACCCGGGCGCGCAGCTGCGGCCCGGTGCGGACGCCCAGCTTCCGCCGGTCCAGGTCGACCAGGCCGCCGTCGATCTCGAAGACCAGGTTGTCGCTGCCCGGCCGGGTCGCGGCGAGGTAGCGCGGCATGGTGAAGCCGCCGCCGCCCAGGTGCAGCGCGTCCACCCGCCGGCCGTGCGGCGCGGCCAGGTCGGCGACCAGGCCGATCCACTGGGTGTACGCGTACTTGAGGTGGGTCGGGTCGGCCAGGTCGACGTACGAGTGCTCGGCGGAGTTGAGGAAGAGGGTGCGCCCCTCGGTCCACTGCTCGTCCACCTCGACCCGGGCGCAGTGGTACGCCGTCTCCACGTCGCACGGGTTCGGGGCGACCGCGGAGAGCCCCGCCCCGGCCAGGCCGAGCACGGCCAGGGCGGCCCTGGCCCGGCCCGGCGCGGGCAGCCCGGCCCCCGCCTGCCGCCGCAGGTACGCCCCGAGCACCAGCCCGGTCACCCCGAGGACGGCGGCCAGCCCGAGCACGATCACCGTGCTGGGCAGCGCCGCCACCAGCACGAAGCCGGTGACCAGGGTGGCCGTGATGCCGCCGAGGGTGCCGATGCCGGAGAGCCGCCCCACCACCTGCCCGGTCCGACGCAGATCGGCGAGCTGGAGCTTGACCACCAGCGGGGTCACCCCGGCCAGCAGCGCCGCCGGCACCAGCACCGCCAGCGCGGTCAGCAGGAGCACGGCGCTCGCCGCGCCGCCGCGCAGCGCCTCGCCGGCGTACCGGACGACCGGGAGGGTCACCGCGGTGGCGATGCCGGCCAGCACCAGCGCCGGGGCGAGCAGGGCGCGCGGGTCCCGCCGGTCGGCGAGCCACCCGCCCATCCACGCCCCGTACGCGATGGCACCGAGCGCCATGCCGATGACCGAGCTGGTCACCTGGAGGGTCACCCCGACGTACGGGCCGACCAGGCGGAGCGAGACGGTCTCCAGGACCAGCACAGCCCCGCTGGAGAGGAAGACCAGGAACGCGGCGAGCCCGTTCGGCAGGGCCCGGGGCGGGGTCGGCGCGGCCGGCGCGGACCCCACCACGACGTCGGACGATGTGCTGCTCACCGTCGCGATGTTACGCAGCGTTCGGGGCGAATCGGGTCAGTACATCGAAATATGAACATGGTTTGTGTGGTCGGCGGCCGGACTGCCGCCGCCGCTGTACGCCCGCCACCCGGTGTTCGGCATCCAGATCTGCCGGTACCAGATCACGTACATGATGCCGAGGCGGCTCGCGTTGTTCTTGGCCCAACTGGCCAGGCTGTCCCCGTACGCCTTGTCCCCGCCGGTGGCCGAGACGTTCTCGAAGCCGCCGCTGGCGGCGGAGAAGTCGCAGGCCCGGCCCTTGGGGTGCTCGCCGTCGCCGCCGCTGCGGTAGCAGGAGACGTAGCGCTTGTAGCCGGCCGCCTGGGCCTGCTGGAGCATGTGCAGTGTGCGCGGCGTGATGCAGCCGGAGGTGGTCGGGTCGTTCACCGAGCAGGACTCGGACGGCCACGAGCCGTCCGGGTTACGCGGGGCCGGCTTGGCCGACGAGGAGCCGCCGCTGAACCCGGAGCCGGCGCCGGAACTCACCTTGGCCAGCGCGATCTCGGCGTCCCGCTTCTTCTTCGCCAGGATCGCGAGCTGCTTCGCCTGTTCGCGCACCTCGGTGTCGATGGCCAGCTTGGCCTGGGCCGCCTGGGTCTTGGCCTCGTGCAGGTCGTGCAGCCGCTTGCTGTCCCGCTGGGCCATCACGTCCAGTTCGTTGGCGCGCTGCAGGAAGTCGTTCGGGCCGGAGCTGGCCAGCAGCATCGACACCGGGGTGAGCCGACCCACCCGGTACGACTGCGCCGCCACCTCGCCCACCTGCGCGGTCAGCTCAACCAGGCGTACCTCGATCTGCTTGTACTGCACCGCGAGCGCGGCCTGCCGGCGCTTGGAGTTGTCCAGCCGGGCCTTGGCCTCGATGTGCCCCTTGGCCGCCGCTTCCAGCGCGGCCCGGAGCTGCTTGCTGCCGCCCTCGTTCGGAGCGCTCGGGCTGGGCGCCGCCGCGGCCGCCCCGGCCGGGGCGAGACCGGCGCCGAGCAGCAGGGCCGCCGCGGCGAGCAGGGCGAGCAACGGCCGGCGGACGCGCCGCCGGATGAGCCTGGTCCTGGGCACGAAAGCGTCCTTCCGTCGACCGCCGGCCCCCCGGTTGACCTCTGCGCGGCGGCGGCTCCGCCGGCGCCGGACGGCGGCCTGCTGGCGGAAACCGCCGGTCACGATACCGGACCACGCCCGCCGCGCCAGGCCCGCGACCTGGGGCCACGCTCATCTTCTACGCAGCGTGCCGACGCCGTCCCGCCGAAGTGACGATCATGGGCGACGGGCGACAGGCGACGGGCGACGGGCGACGGGAAGTCGCATCTCCTCTCTGCCTGTCGAGCTGATATCAGTAACGACTCACCGTCGGCGGTCGGTGCCACGGCGGCATCACCGCGCCCCAACCACCCGGCTTGTCGGCGTGGGCGCTGAGTCGTTTCTGGTATCAGCTCCAAAGGAAGCGTCGACCCAGGTCGCCGCCGCCGGCAAGGAAGCCGTGATCCAGGTCGCTCCCGCGCCACGAGCGGCACCGCTCAGCCGTCCAGCAGCGCCGACCGCACCTCGTCCCAGATCTCCGCGCTGGCCGCGACCAGCAGGCCCCGGCCGTCGTCGGCGGGGTGGTAGTCGGTGCCGTCGAAGCGCCGGGCCACCCCGCCGGCCTCGCGCACCAACAGGGTGCCGGGGGCGTGGTCCCAGGGCAGGGTGCGCCAGAAGAGGACGAACTGCTGCGCGCCGGTGAGCACGTCCAGGTACTCCCGGCCGGCGCAGTGCTGGCCGGGCAGCAGTTCGCCGATCCGCGCGCCGCCGCCCTCCACCACCCGGCGGGTGTTTGGCGGGAGGAACCGGGTCATCGCGGTGCCGCGCAGCGCGCCGACCTCCGGGGCCGGCCCGGTGGTCCGCACGGTCGCTCCGTCCAGCCGGGTACCCGCCCCGGCCCGGCACACCGCCATCGTCCCGTCCAGCGGGTCGTACACCCAGGAGGCGGCTGGCACGCCGTCGGTCAGCAGCGCCACCATCAGGGCGAACGGCCGCCGGCCGGCGGCGAAGTTGGAGGTGCCGTCGATCGGGTCGACCAGCCAGACGTCGCCGCCGCCGCGCAGGTGCCGCAGCAGGTCCGGATCCTCGGCGACCGCCTCCTCGCCGACCACCACGGAGCCGGGGCGCAGCCGTCGCAGCCGGGCGGAGATCAGCTCCTCGGCCCGGCGGTCGGCGACCGTGACCAGCTCGCCGGGTGCCTTCTCGGCGATGTCCGCGTCGTCGAGCCGGCGGAACATCGGCACCACGACCTCCGCCGCGGCCTCCCGCAGCAGCGCGCCGACATCGTCCAGCAGCCGGTCAGCCACGCGGCGGCAGCTTGACCACGCTGACGAAGAACTCGTCGATCTGGCGGACCACCGAGATGAAGCGCTCGAAGTCCACCGGCTTGGTCACGTAGGCGTTGGCGTGCAGCTGGTAGCTGCGCAGGATGTCCTCGTCGGCCTGGGAGGTGGTGAGCACCACGACCGGGATCCGGCAGAGCTGCTCGTCCTTCTTGATCTCCGCCAGCACCTCCCGGCCGTCCCGGCGGGGCAGGTTCAGGTCGAGCAGGACCAGGTCGGGGGTGATCGCGTCCGCGTACTGGCCCTCGCGGCGCAGGTAGGCCAGCGCCTCGGCGCCGTCCGAGACGACCGTGAGGCGGTTGCGGAGCTTGTGCTCCTCGAACGCCTCCTGGGTCATCAGCACGTCGCCCGGGTCGTCCTCGACCAGGAGCACCTCGATCGGGCTCTTGCCGTCCGCCGGCGCGGTCATCCCACCGTCTCCTTCATGCCACCCGTTGTACCGTCTCCGGCCGCCCCCTCGGGCGTCTCCCCCCGTACCGACGCGTCCGCCTGCCCGACGACGGGCGATGCCGTCAGGGTGTCATCCGGACCGTCCACGGTCGCCGCCGACTCCCCGGTCGACTCCTCACCGGCCGCCGACTCGGCCTCCGCCCGCGCTGCCTCGACGTCCTCGGGGAGCGCCGGCAGGGTGAACCGGATCGCGGTGCCCTCCTCGGTGTCGGTGTCCACCCAGACCCGACCGCCGTGGTACTCCACGATCTTCTTGACGATGGCCAGGCCGATCCCGGTGCCCGGGTACGCGTCCTTGGAGTGCAGCCGCTGGAAGATGACGAAGATCTTGTCAGCGAACTCCGGCTCGATCCCGATGCCGTTGTCCCGGCAGGTGATCTCCCACTCGTCGTCGACCAGCCGGGCCGACACGTGGACCCTGGGCGGCACGTCCGGCCGGCGGAACTTGATCGAGTTGCTCACCAGGTTGGCCAGCAGGTTGGTCAGCAGCGGCTCCTCGCCACGGATCACCGGCAGCTCGTCCCAGGTCAGCTCGGCGTCGGCGTACTGGCGGGCCGCCTCGGTCTGGCCCGCGACGTCGCCCATCACCTTGTTCAGGTCGACCTCGGTGAAGCCGGTGGTGAGGCGGCCGATCCGGGAGAAGGCGAGCAGGTCGTTGATCAGTCGCTGCATCCGCTGCGCGCCGTCCACCGCGAAGGCGATGTACTGGTCGGCGCGCTCGTCGAGCTGGCCCGCGTACCGCCGCTGGAGGAGCTGGCAGAAGCTGGCCACCTTGCGCAGCGGCTCCTGGAGGTCGTGCGAGGCCACGTACGCGAACTGCTCCAGGTCACGGTTGGACCGGGTCAGCTCCTCGGCCTGCTTCTGGAGCTGGCTGTTGACCCACTCGATCCGCTCCCGGGCCTCGCGTACCTCGTCCAGCTCCCGGGCGATCTTCTGCCGCATCAGGTCGATGTCGTCGGCGAGCCGGCGGAACTCCGGCGGGCCGGACCCCTCGATGTGGTGCCGGTAGTCGCCCTCGGCGACCTCCCGCACCTGGCCGACCAGGGCGGCCAGCGGCCGGATCAGGCTCCGGTCCAGCGAGACCAGGGTGACCGCGCCGGCCACCGCCACCACCAGAGCAGCGATGATCAACAGCACCACGAGCACGTTGCTGGTGGCGTTCACCCGGTCGGCGGTCTGCTGCCGGACGACGAGGATCTCCTCCTGGAGCCGGTCGACCGCGGCCCGGATCCCGTCGAACTGCTGCCGGGTCTGGTCGGTGATCAGCGCCCGGCCGGCGGCCGGGCCGCTGCGCTCGGTCGTGGTGATCACCGGCTGGGCGACCTCGGTCCGCCACTGCTCCGCCCGCTGCTCGACGACCGCCAGCGCACTCAGCACGCCCGGGTAGTCGGCGGCCAGCTTCCGCATCTCGTTGGCGGTGTCGTGTTCCCGCTTCACGCCGTCCGCGTACGGGGCCAGGTCCTTGCGGTCGGCGTTCACCGCGTACCCGCGGACGGCGGTCTCCTGGTCGAGCAGGGCGCTCATCAGCTCCTGGGCCTGGACCCGGAGCGGACCCGTCTTGAGCAGCACCGCGTCGATCTGCTGCCGGTTCTTCGCGGCGAGGGCCGCCTCCGCCGCGGCCAGCCCGAGCAGCAGCACCAGCACCACGCCGAGCAGCGCCAGCACCCGGCGACGCAGGGTCCAGCCGTGCTGGTACGCCTTCATCGGCCACCGCCCCGGCTGACCAGCAGCATGGCGACGTCGTCGGCGAGCGGACCGCCGTTGAGCTGCTCGGCCCGGCCGACCAGCCAGGCGGGCAACTCCGCCAGGGACACCGACCGGTTGGCGGGGTCGGCGAGCAGGCCGGTGAGCCCGGAGACGTCCAACCGGTCGTCGCCCGTGCCCACCCGGCCCTCGATGAGGCCGTCGGTGTACATCAGCAGGGACCAGTCATCCGTGTCGAACTCCAGGTCGAAGGCAACGGTCCGGCGTGGTCGTACGCCGAGCAGCAGTCCCCCCTTGGCCGGCACCGGGGCGACCCGGCCCCCGCTGAGCAGCAGCGGCGGCGGATGTCCCGCGAGTCGTACGGTGGCCCGGTTGGCCGCCAGGTCGAGCCGGGTGGTCGCCACCGTGGCGAAGATCTCCTGGAGCCGCCGCTCGCTCATCAGCACCTGCTCCAGCGCCGGCAGCACCTCCTCGTCCGGCACCCCGGCCAGGATCAGGGCCCGCCACGCCACCCGGAGTTCCACGCCGAGGGCGGCCTCGTCCACCCCGTGCCCGCAGACGTCGCCGACGATCATCTCGATCCGGTCCGGCCGGGTCTGCACCACGTCGTAGAAGTCGCCGCCGATCAGCGCGGCGTGCCGGCCGGGACGGTAGAACGTGTGCACCGACACCTGATCGGTGGTCATCAGCGGCTGCGGCAGCAGACCCCGCTCCAGGCGGGCCGACTCGGCTTGGCGCAGCTCGACCTCGCGCAGCCGGCGGGCGTTCTCGTCGGCCCGCTTGCGCTCCACCGCGTAGCGCAGGGCGCGGGCCAGCAGCACCCCGTCGACCTGCCCCTTGACCAGGTAGTCCTGGGCGCCCTCGGCGACCGCGACGATGCCCAGGTGCTCGTCGGAACGGCCGGTGAGCACGCAGACCGCGGCCCCGCTGGACATCTCCAGCACCTGACGCAGCCCGTCGAGGCCCTGCGCGTCGGGAAGGCCCAGGTCGAGCAGGACGCAGTCGACCCCCATCACCCGCTGCCGGGCCTCGCTGAGGCTGGTGGCGACCAGCAGGTCGATCATGGCGTTGGTCTCGGCGAGCAGCTCCCCGACCAGGAAGGCGTCACCCTCGTCGTCCTCGACCAGCAGGACCCGCAGCCGCTCACCGGGCGGCAGGCTACCGCGAAGCCCGTGGCCGGCCTGCGGCACGACGGAGGAACCGGGCACACCGGTCCCCCGGTGCGGCCGGGTCACCGCCGCGAGACGCGGGAATTCGCTGGTGATGTCGGGCTCCTTCCGAGTGCCCTGCTGATCCTGTATCAGACAACGGTCGCACACAACACGACCGGAGTCGGCGCGGGCGGGGCGGGCGGACCCACCCTCGGAAGAGCGACCGGGCAGACGCCCGATGTTACGCCGCGACCGGGCCCGGGCACGGAACGCACCGGCCGGGCGGGGAGTGCCGCCGCCGGCCGTGGGGGTGCAGGATGATGCCACCCCCGACCCACCCCGAGGAGTTCCCGTGGGCGCACCCCCCACCCGCCCCGCCGACCGGGCGCTGGCCCGCCCGCGCCGCCGGCCGCTCGCCGCCGTCGTCGCGCTCGCCGCGCTGCTCGCCGTCGGCGCGGGCGTCCTGGTCGACCTGGCCACCCCGGCGCCGCGCCCGGCCGACGCGCCGGCGGACCAGTTCAGCGCCGCGCGGGCGTACGCGAATGTGACGGTCATCGCGGCGCGGCCGCACGTGGCCGGCAGCGCCGCCAACGACCAGGTCCGGGACCACCTCGTCGGCGTGCTGCGCGGGCTGGGCCTGGAGACCGAGGTGCAGGACACCGTCGCCCCGGAGGCCGGGCAGCTCAGCGGGGCCGCCGGCGGGGCGACCCTGGCCCGGGTACGGAACGTGGTGGCCCGGCTGCCCGGCACGGACTCGACCGGACGGGTCTTCCTGGTGGCCCACTACGACTCGGTGCAGTCCGGGCCGGGCGGCAACGACGACGCCGCCGGCACCGCCAGCATCCTGGAGGTGGCCCGGGCGCTGACCGCCGGCCCACGCCCCCGCAACGACGTGGTCTTCGTGCTCACCGACGCCGAGGAGGCGTGCCTCTGCGGCGCCTCCGGGTTCGCCGCCAGCCATCCGCTGGCACGGGACGGCGGGGTGGTGCTCAACCTGGAGGCGCGCGGGTCGACCGGCCCGGTGATCATGTTCGAGACGTCCCGGAACAACGCGAAGCTGGTGGACGTCTTCGGGCGCGCCGCCCCGCACCCGGTGGGCACCTCGTTCGCCGTGGAGATCTACCGGGCGCTGCCCAACGACACCGACTTCACCGCGTTCCTGGACCACGGCTTCGTCGGGCTGAACTCGGCGTACATCGACGGCGGCGCGGTCTACCACACGCCGCTGGACACGCCCGCCGCGATGGACCGGGGCAGCCTCCAGATGCACGGCGACAACGCGCTCGGGCTGGCCCGCGAGTTCGGCCGCACCGACCTGCGCGACCTGCGCTCCGGCCACGACGCCACCTACTTCCCGGTGCCGGGCGGGCTGGTCCGCTACCCCGGCTGGCTCACCCTGCCGCTGGCCCTGCTCGCCCTGGTCGCCGTCGGGGTGCTCGGCTGGCTGTTGGTCCGGCGCGGCCGGGCCACCGTCGGGAAGCTCGCCGCGGGCGTGGGCCTGACGCTGGTGCCGATCGTCGCCGCCCCGCTGGGAGCGTGGCTGCTCTGGGCGGCGATCACCACGATCCGCCCCGGGTACGCCGAACTGCTCGACCCGTACCGGCCGGTCTGGTACCGGCTCGCCGTGGTGGCGCTCGCCGCCGCGGTCCTGTTCACCTGGTACGCGCTGACCCGCCGCCGGGTCGGCCCGGCCGCGCTGGCGGTCGGCGGGCTCACCTGGCTGGCCCTGTTCGGGGTGCTGCTGGCGGTGCTGGTGCCCGGTGGGGCGTACCTGACCACCTTGCCCGCGCTGGCCGGCGCGCTCGCCGGCCTGGCGGCGCTGGCCACCCGGCTGGACGGCCCGTGGCCGGTGGTGGCGGTGACCCTGGCCGGCGCGGTGGCCGTGATCATCCTGCTGCCCACCGTGGTGCTGCTCTTCCCGGCGCTCGGCATGGCGATGGGCGCGGTGGCGGCGCTCTTCGCGGTGCTGCTCGGGCTGGCCGCGCTGCCGGTGGTCGACCTGCTGCACCCGCAGGCCGGCGGCCAGCGGGGCCTGGTGGCGCTGCGGGCCCGCCGGCTGGGCGCGGTGCCGGCCGTAGCCGCCGGGCTCGCCGCCGTGGTGCTCGCCGGGGTCGGCCTGGCCGTCGACCGCTTCGACGCCGCCCACCCGGTGCCGACCCACCTGATGTACGCCCTGGACGCGGACACCGGAAAGGCGCAGTGGCTCAGCCACGAGGACGAGCCCCAGCCGTGGACCGACGGCTACGTGAACGGCACCGCCGACGTGGCCGACGAGTTCCCCGGGCTGGGCGACGGCGAGTTGCGGGCCGACGCGGCACCGGCGGCGAACCTGCCCGCCCCGAAGGTGGAGGTGCTCTCGGACATCGAGACGTCCCACGGCGACCGGCGGATCCGCGTACGGGTGGTGCCGCAACGCCCGGTCCGCCTGCTCTCGCTTCACCTCAACGCCGCCGCGCTGGGCAGTGCCGGGTTGAGGGAGGCCACGGTCGCCGGGCGACCGGTCGACCTCGACGGTGTGCTGTCGCTGGGGTTCATCTTCCACGCGCCGCCGCCAGAGGGTGTCGAGTTCGACCTGACCTTCGAGCCCAGCGGGGAACCCCTGCGGCTGCGCGCCATGGACGCCAGCGACGGCCTGGACCAGATCCCCGGCTTCCGCCCCCGCCCGCCCGACGTCGGCATCGTTGGCTCCCACAGCTCCGAGATGCTGGCCGTCGCCAAGACCTACACCTTCTGACCCCCTCCCCCGCGATCTTGCACTTGTGACCCCGGCGAAAGGGACGAAAGTCCACCAAACGCCAACCACAACTGCAAGATCGCGGGGGAACCAGGTCGGAGGCCAAAAAATTCTTGGGACAGATGTCGAGAGGGGGAGGGTCAGCTTCTACCCCTGGATGAAGGACCGGATCGGAGCCCAAGGAGCAAATCGATGACGAAGGTCATGACCGGAGCCACCATGTCGTTGGACGGCTACATCGCGGACGCGTCGCACGGTGGGTTCGAGCACCTCTTCCAGTGGTACGGCAACGGCGACGTGGAGACTCAGATGGCCGGCATGACGGTGCGCACGTCAGCGGCGAGCGCGGAGCACCTGCGCGAACTGCACGAGCGGACCGGGGCGCTGGTCGTCGGCCGGCGGCTGTTCGACATGACCAACGGCTGGGGCGGCCGGCACCCGATGGACGTGCCGGTGGTCGTCGTCACGCACCGCGTGCCGGAGGGGTGGGACCGGGAGAGCGACTCGTTCGTGTTCGTCACCGACGGCATCGAGAGCGCGATCGACCGGGCGAAGGCCCTCGCCGGCGACAAGCAGGTCGGCGTCAACGGCGGCACCATCGCGACCCAGGTCTACGCGGCCGGCCTGCTCGACGAGGTCCACGTCGACCTCGTCCCGGTGCTGCTCGGTGCGGGTATCCCGCTCTTCGCCGACCTGAAGGTCGCACCCGTCCAGTTGGAGGGGCCGACGAAGATCGTCCAGGGCAACGGGGTCACCCACCTGGCCTACCGGGTACGGAAGTCGGCCTGACGAGCGGGGCCGGCGCGGCGACGCGCCGGCCCACCACTACTTCCAGCGGAAGTGGACGAAGAGGCGGCCGAAGTTCTTCGAGTCCTTCTCGACCCGGTGGTAGAGCTGCTTGACGTCCTTCTGGTCGAGGAACCGCAGCACCTTCTTCTTGAGCTGGCCGGAGCCCTTGCCGGGGATGATCTCCACCAGGGTGGCCTTCTTCGCCACCGCCTCGTTCATGATGTCGCGCAGGGCGCGGTCGATCTCGTAGCCCCTGTTGTAGATGTCGTGGAGATCGAGCTTGAGCTTCACGGAACCATCCTAGATACGACGAAAGGGCAGCCCAGCCGGGCTGCCCGTCGTCATGGCGTCAGCGACCGCCGCTGACCTTGCCCTCCACCCGGCGCAGCGCCGACGTGTAGTCGGCGTTGGTCGAGTACATGGCCGCCGCGATGCGCAGGTGCCGCAGCGCGTCGACGGGCCGGTTCAGCCGCTCCAGGGTCCGGCCCAGCACGTGGTGCGCGTAGTGGTCGCTCGGGTCCCGGTCGACCAGCTCGCGCAGCTGCTCCTCGGCCCGGTTGAGCTGGGCCGACTGGAAGTACGCGCGGGCCAGCAGCTGCCGTACCGAGGAGTTGCCGGGCTCCGCCTCGACGATCGGCTCCAGCAGCCGGGCCGCTCCGGTCGGGTCCCCCGCTTCGAAGAACATGGTCGCCCGCCGGTACTCCGCCAGAAGATCCATTCGACCCACCCCCTCGTGTCGCGCCGCCCTTTGTCCGACGCTGACACAACACCAGCCGTACCGCGAGTGTTCCGGGAGGCGGAAATCGCGCTCAGGGGGTCGGGTCGTACCGGTCGCCCACGAGTTCCCAGGCCCGGACACCGCCCACGATTCCGGCCGTGTTCGGGACGACCACGACATCGTCCCCCATCCGGGCCAGCTGGTCGGGGCGGATCAGCCGGGAGTTGCCGCCGCCGAGGTAGAGCCGGTCCCAGCGGAAGACCGGGCGCAGCCCGTCGACCACCTGCCGGATCCGCCGGGACCAGAAGGCGTCGCCCAGGCGTCGGCGTTCCGGCTCGCCGACGTACGTGTCGTAGGTGGTGTTCCAGCGCACCGGCGCGTGGGACAGCTCCAGGTGCGGGGCGAGCACCCCGCCGTCGAAGAGGGCGCTGCCCAGCCCGGTGCCGAGGGTCAGCACCAGCTCGCAGCCGGTCCCGGCGACCACCCCGGCGCCGTGCACCTCGGCGTCGTTGAGCACCAGCGCCGGGATCCCGAACGCCTCCGCCAGGGCGCTGCCCGCGTCGTACCCGGACCACTCGGCGACCAGCGCGGGGTCGACCTTGCTGCGCGGGCCGGAGCGGGTCACGTAGTGCGGGGTGGCGACCACCACCCCGTGCCGGATCATGCCGGGCATCCCCACCGTGAGCCGGTCCGCGGCGGGCAGCTTGCCGCCCAGTTCGAGCAGCGTCTTGACGAAGACCGCGGGCGGCAGCGGGTACGGCGTGGGCACCCGCAGCGGCTTGGCCCGCATGGTCCCGGCGGCGTCCAGCACGGACGCCTTGATCCCGCCGCCGCCGCAGTCGATCGCCAGAGTGGTCACCACGGGAGTGAGTCTCCCTCACCTCTGTCCCCCCGCGAGGCCCGGTCATCCGATCGGCCGCGGGTCGCCGGCTCGGTAGGCTCGCTCTCCTGATGAGCGCCACGTTGATTGCCAAGGACCTCACCGCCGGCCACGGTGACCGCCTGCTCTTCGCCGACCTGGACCTGGTCGTCGCCCCAGGCGACGTGATCGGGCTGGTGGGGGTGAACGGCGCCGGCAAGTCCACGCTGCTGCGTACCCTCGCCGGGCTGCAACCCCGCGAGCACGGCTCGGTGGCGTTGAACCCGCCCACCGCCACCGTCGGCTACCTGCCCCAGGAACCGGAGCGCCGGCCGGGCGAGACGGTCCGGGACTTCCTGGCCCGGCGGACCGGGGTGGCCGCGGCGCAGGCCGCGCTGGACGCCGCCACCGAGGCGCTCGCCGCCGAGGCCGAGGGCGCCGACGACGCGTACGCCGGGGCGCTGGAGCGCTGGCTCGACCTGGGCGGGGCGGACCTGGAGGAACGCGCCGAGCAGGTCGCCGCGGAGCTGGGGCTGACCGTCGACCTGGACCACCCGATGACCGCCCTCTCCGGCGGCCAGGCCGCCCGGGCCGGGCTGGCCTCGCTGCTGCTCAGCCGCTACGACGTCTTCCTGCTCGACGAGCCCACCAACGACCTGGACCTGGCCGGGCTGGACCGGCTGGAGCGGTTCGTCACCGGGCTGCGGGCCGGGACGGTGCTGGTCAGCCACGACCGGGAGTTCCTGACCCGGACGGTGACCCGGGTGCTGGAGCTGGACCTGCACCAGCGGCAGGTCCGGCACTACGGCGGCGGCTACGCGGCCTACCTGGAGGAGCGGGAGGTGGCCCGCCGGCACGCCCGCGAGGAGTACGAGGAGTACGCCGAGACCCGGGCCGACCTGGAGGCGCGGGCCCGGACGCAGCGCGCCTGGATGGAGAAGGGCGTCAAGAACGCCCGGCGCAAGGCCACCGACAACGACAAGATCGGCCGAAAGTTCCGCACCGAGTCCACCGAGAAGCAGGCGGCGAAGGCCAAGCAGACCGCGCGCCTGATCGAGCGGCTGGAGGTGGTCGAGGAGCCGCGCAAGGAGTGGGAGCTGCGGATGGAGATCGCCGCCGCGCCCCGCGCCGGCGCCGTCGTGGCCTCGCTCCGGGGCGCGGTCGTACGCCGGGGCGGCTTCACCCTCGGCCCGGTGGACCTCCAGATCGACTGGGCCGACCGGGTGGCGATCACCGGGGCGAACGGCTCCGGCAAGAGCACGCTGCTCGCGGCGCTGCTGGGCCGGCTGCCGCTGGACGAGGGGTACGCGGCGCTCGGCCCCGGCGTGGTGGTGGGCGAGGTCGACCAGGCCCGGGGGCTCTTCCTCGGCGACCAGCCGCTGGTGGACGCCTTCGGCGCGGCCGTACCGGAGCTGCCGCCGGCCGAGGTGCGGACGCTGCTGGCCAAGTTCGGGCTGCGCGCGGACCACGTGCTGCGGCCGGCGGCGACCCTCTCCCCCGGCGAGCGGACCCGGGCCGCGCTGGCGCTGCTCCAGGGACGCGGGGTGAACCTGCTGGTGCTGGACGAGCCGACCAACCACCTGGACCTGCCGGCGATCGAGCAGCTGGAGTCGGCCCTGGCCACGTACCCGGGGACGCTGCTGCTGGTCACCCACGACCGGCGGATGCTGGACGCGGTGAGCGTCAACCGGCGGCTCCGGGTGACGGCCGGCCGGATCGCCGAGGATTGATCCCGTGCCGGCCCGGTCGCGCCGGGTGACAATGACCCCATGCTCAAGTGGGAGTACGCGCTGCTGGTCCGCCGCCGCCAGGCCGCCACCACCGACACCGGGTGGGAGGTCGTCTTCATCTGGTACGGCCCGGACGGCTCGATGATCGACGTCACGCCGTACGGCGACACCGCGCTGGCCCACCTGAACCGGGCCGGTGACCAGGGCTGGGAACTGGTCGCGATGAGCGAGGATCCGTCCCTGCCGGGCAACAACGAGCTGCACCGCTACCACCTCAAGCGGCCGAAGGCCCCCGCCCCGCCGCCCCGCCAGCGGATGCGCGGCACCGGCCGGGCGCGGCGCACCATCGCCGGCTGACCCCGCCCGCACCGCGCCGTAGCGGCGGCGCGGGAGGCGGCTCTCCGCCGGATCGGAGCTGCGGATTCAGGCATACCGGGCGAGGATGCGGGTATCGCGCCGCGCGGAGGTGGCGCATGGTGGCGATGGCGCATTCCGCACCCTCGGCCGAGCGGCTGGTCAAGATCGACGGGTACCTCGCCGAGGCGTGGGCCGATCTGGCCGCGCACGACGACCGGCTGCGCGGGCTCGCCGTCGAGGTGCGCTTCGACCGGGGCGTGGCGCACCTGACCGGCGCCGTAGCCGATCCGGCCGAGCTGCGGCTGGTCCGGGACCTGGTGGGCCGCCTCGCCGGGGTGCTCGGCGTCTGGTCGCGGGTGGGCGTCGGCGGCCGGGCGCCGGTGGTGGTGGACCTGGGCTGCGGGGCGACCAAGCAGTGGCCAGGCAACCTGGGTCTGGACATCTACCCGGCGCGCGGGGTGGACGCGGTGGCCGACCTGTCCGGCTCGCTGCCGCTCGCCGACGACTCGGTCGACGTGTTCTTCGCGGTGCACATCCTGGAGCACCTGATCGACTTCCTGCCGCTGCTCGACGAGTGCCACCGGGTGCTCCGGCCGGGCGGCGTCCTGCACGTGATGAGCCCCTGGTGGCGGCACGTGAACGCGGTGGCCGACCCGACCCACGTACGGCTGCTGGACGTGCAGACGTTCAAGGGCATCTGCGGCCAGCGCCCGCCGGGCACCCCGCGCTGGTACCCGCTGCACGCCGGCTGCGACGGGGCCTCGATCTTCGCCGACCTGACGCCCCTGCCCGCCGACGCCCCGGCGCCGCCGGCGTCCCACCTCGCCCGGTTCTTCGACTGAAGACGGCCGGGGCGGCGGCCGGTCAGGGCAGGTCGGGGGCGCTCTCCCGGAGCGCCAGGTGGTGCGGAGCCACGAGTTCCCTCGGCGGCCCGTCCCGGTCCCCGGCGAGGCGGCCGGCGAGCAGGTCGACGGCGAGCCGGGCGATCCGCTCCTTGTCCGGGGCGACGGTGCTCAGCGTGGGGATGGAGAAGCGGCCGTCCTCGATGTCGTCGAACCCGGCCACCGCCACGTCCTCCGGCACCCGCAGGCCCGCCTCGTGCAGCGCGCGCAGGGCGCCGAGGGCGAGGGTGTCGTTGAAGCAGAAGACCGCGTCGGGGCGTACGCCGCCGGAGAGCAGGTGCCGCATCGCCGCCGCGCCGTCCGCGCGGTGCCAGGCCGGCGCGGGCGCCACCAGGCGCTCGTCGTAGCTGATGCCGGCCTCGGCCAGCGCCGCGGCGTAGCCGGCCAGGCGGAGCCGGGCGCTGGCGCCCTCCGGGGTGCGCTGGGAGCCGATGGCGGCGATCCGGCGCCGCCCCAGGCCGACGAGGTGCGCGGTGATCTGGCGGGCGGCGGCCACGTTGTCGATCATGACGTGGTCGGCGGGGCCGTGGTCGACCCGCTCGCCCAGCAACACCATCGGCATGCCGTCCAGGCCGGCGAGGTCGTCGGCGGTGAGCGCGAGCGGGCTGAAGATCAGGCCGTCGATCATGTGGTCGCCGATCCCGCTGGCCGCCTTCCGTTCCTGCTCCGGGCCGCCGCCGGTCTGGTCGATCAGCACCGTCCAACCGTGCTCGGCGGCCGCGGTGACGACGTGTCGAGCCAGTTCGGCGAAGTACGGGATGTCCAGCTCGGGCACGGCCAGGGCGATCACCCCGGTGCGGCCCTTGCGCAGGTTCCGCGCGGACAGGTTCGGCCGGTAGTTGAGCTCGGCGATGGCCTGCTCGACCCGGGCCCGGGTGTCCGGCCGGACGTGCTGGTAGCCGTTGACCACGTTGGAGACGGTCTTCACCGACACCCCGGCCCGTTCCGCGACGTCCTTGAGCCTGTGTCGCACCCTTCCTCCCCTGTCGGCGCTGCCGGCACTGTACCGCGTCGCCGGTTCTTTACAACGTTGGTTACAACGTTGTAGAAACTCCTTGTACGGGGTGACCGAGGTCACCTCAGCCGGTACGAGGAAAGGTGGCAACCCCCGTGCGGAACGCACAGCTGACGATCGACCCGGCCTTCACCGTCGGAGCGGCCGACCGCCGCCTCTTCGGCTCCTTCGTGGAGCACATGGGGCGCTGCGTCTACGGCGGGGTGTACGAGCCCGGGCATCCCACCGCCGACCCGCGCGGCTTCCGCCGGGACGTCCTGGACCTGACCCGCGAGCTGGGCGTCTCGGTGGTCCGCTACCCCGGCGGCAACTTCGTCTCCGGCTACCGCTGGGAGGACGGCGTCGGGCCGGCCGGCGACCGGCCCCGCCGGCTCGACCTGGCCTGGAAGACCATCGAGACCAACGCGTTCGGGCTGAACGAGTTCATGAGCTGGGCGGCCGAGGCGGGCGTCGAACCGATGATGGCGGTGAACCTGGGCACCCGGGGCGTGCAGGAGGCCTGCGACCTGCTCGAGTACGCCAACCACCCGGGCGGCACGCAGCTGTCCGACCTGCGCCGCAAGCACGGCGCCGAGGAGCCGTACGGGGTGCGGCTCTGGTGCCTCGGCAACGAACTGGACGGCCCCTGGCAGGTGGGGCACAAGACCGCCGACGAGTACGGCCGGCTCGCCGCCGAGACGGCGCGGGCCATGAAGATGATCGACCCCTCGATCAGCCTGGTCGCCTGCGGCAGCTCCAACCGGGGGATGCCGACCTTCGCCGCCTGGGAGGCGACCGTCCTGGAGCACACCTACGAACACGTGGACTACATCTCCGCCCACACCTACTACGACCCCTCCGACGGGGACCGGGCCAGCATCCTGGCCTCCGCCGTGGACATGGACAACTTCATCCGGGACGTGGTGGCCACCGCCGACCACGTGGCCGCCAAGCTGCGGCAGAAGCGCCGGCTCAAGATCTCCTTCGACGAGTGGAACGTCTGGTACCAGTCCCGCCTCCAGGCCGACCTGGACCGGCGGGGCTGGGTGGAGGCGCCCGCACTGATCGAGGACGACTTCACCGCGCTCGACGCGGTGGTGGTCGGCGACCTGCTGATCACCCTGCTGCGGAACGCGGACCGGGTCGGGGTGGCCTGCCAGGCGCAACTCGCCAACGTGATCGCCCCGATCCGCACCCGTACCGACGGGCCGGCCTGGCGGCAGAGCATCTTCCACCCGTTCGCCCTCACCGCCCGGTACGCCCGCGGCACCGTGCTGCGGACCGAGCCGGTCTGCCCCACCTACGAGACGAAGCGGTACGGCGAGGTGCCGGTCCTGGACACCGTCGCGGTACGCGACGAGGAGAGCGGCGAACTGGCCGTCTTCGCGGTCAACCGGGGCTCGAACGACCTCGCCCTGGACCTCGATTTGCGCGGCCTGCCACGACTCTCCGCTCAATCGCACACCACCCTCGCCGCCGGCGCCGAACCGGCGGCCACGAACACCGAGGCCGAGCCCGATCGGGTGACGCCCCGGCAGCTCAGCACCCCCACCGTCGAGGGCGGCCGCTGCACCGTGGCGCTGCCCGCCTGCTCCTGGAACCTGCTGCGCTTCGCGGCCCAGCCGTGACCAGGCAATACTGCATCCCGTCCCCCAAGGAGCACACATGATCCAGAACGAGATGAGCCGCCGGCGCCTGCTCGGCCTCGGTGTCGGGCTCGGCACGGCGGCCACCCTGGCCCTGGCCGGCTGCGGCGGCGGCAGCGCCACCAAGTCGACCACGGCCGGCAACGGTGGCAAGGACTACACCGGCCCCAAGGTCGACCTGAAGCTGTGGAACGGCTTCACCGGCGGCGACGGCGACATCTTCAAGAAACTCGTCGAGCAGTTCAACGCCGAGCACCAGAACATCGCCGTGAGCGTGATCACCTACCAGTGGGACGACTACTACAGCAAGCTCCCCGGCGCGGTCTCCAGCGGCAACGGACCGGACATCGCGGTCATGCACATGGACCAGCTCGCCACCTTCGCCGCCCGGGGCGTCATCACCGAGCTGGACGACGTGGCCAAGGCGCTGGAGCTCAGCGAGGGGGACTTCGCCCCCACGGTCTGGAAGGGCGGCCTCTACCACGACAAGCGGTACGGCATCCCGCTGGACATGCACCCCCTGGGCTTCTACTACAACAAGGCGGTCATGCAGAAGGCCGGCCTCGACCCGAACAAGCCGCCGACCACCCGGGAGGAGTACGAGGCGGCGCTGACCGAGCTGAAGAAGTCCGGCGTGCAGGGCTTCTGGGTGAGCCCGTTCCAGTTCACCGGCGGCATGACCTTCTACAGCCTGCTGCACCAGTGGGGCGGGACGCTCTTCGACGCCGATGTGGCGAAGGCGACCTTCAACTCGGATCCGGCGGTCGAGGCGTGCACCTGGCTGGTCGACATGATCAAGCAGGGCCACTCGCCGGCGAACGTCGGCCAGGACGCCGACTACCTGGCGCTGAAGAGCGGCAAGAACGCGTTCAACTGGAACGGCATCTGGCAGATCAACGACCTGAAGAAGAGCCCGAGCGTGCAGTGGGGCGTGGCGCCGCTGCCGAAGATCGGCAGCCAGCCGGCCGCCTGGGCGAACTCGCACAACTTCACCATCGTCAAGCAGCGCAGCGCCGACGCCAACAAGGTCTCCGCGGCCAAGGTGTTCATCAACTGGCTCAGCCAGCACTCCCTGGACTGGGCCAAGGGCGGCCAGGTGCCGGCCCGCAAGGCGGTCCGGGAGAGCGCCGACTTCACGGCGCTCACCGAGGTCAACTCGCTCGCGCCCGAGCTGGAGTACGCCGCGTTCCCGCCGGCCGTCCCCGGCCTGGGCGAGGTCATGACCACCTTCTACAACTCGTTCAACGAGGCGGCGCTGGGCAAGAAGTCGCCGAAGCAGGCGCTGGACGACGGGGTGGCCAAGGCGAACAAGCAGCTCGAGGACAACCGCAAGAAGTACGGGAGCTGATCCGCCGTGGCGGACGTGATCGAGGTGGGGGCGGCGCGGGACGACGCGCCGCCCCCGGCGGGGCGTACCCGTCGCCGGGGCGGCGCCACCGAGCGGGGGCACTGGGCGACCCCCTACCTCTTCCTCGCGCCGTACCTGGTGCTGTTCCTGGTCTTCGGCCTGGCGCCGATCCTGTTCGGGGTCTGGATCAGCCTGCACCAGTGGGACCTCCAGCTCCCGAACCGCCCGTTCGTCGGGCTCGGCAACTACGGGGACCTCTTCTCCAGCGACTCGGCGATCTACGCCGACTGGTGGTCCAGCGTCCGGGCGACCGCGATCTTCACCGTGCTCTCCGTGCCGCTGCTGGTGGTCGTCCCGCTCGGGCTGGCGCTGCTGCTCAACCGGGCCTTCCCCGGGCGGACCTTCTTCCGGGCGGCCTTCTTCGCCCCGTACGTCCTCGGCGTCGCGGTGATCGGCCTGCTCTGGCGCTTCCTGCTGGACGCGAACCTCGGTCTGGTCAACCGGCTGCTCGGGATGGTCGGTCTGCCGTCCGACACGCCGTGGGTCACCGACGTGCCGTGGGCCTGGGTCTCCCTGGTCGGCGTGACCGTCTGGTGGACGTGCGGCTTCAACGCGGTGATCTACCTGGCCGGGCTCCAGGACATCCCGGCGGAGCTGTACGAGGCGGCCCGGGTGGACGGCGCCAACGGCTGGGACCGGTTCCGGCACGTCACGCTGCCCGGGCTGCGGCCGGTGCTGCTCTTCGTGCTCACCACGACCATCCTCGCCTCGGCGAACGTCTTCGGGCAGTCGTTCCTGATCACGCAGGGCGCGCCGGGCGAGCAGACCCGGACGGTGGTCTGGCGGATCGTCGACGAGGGGCTGCGCGACTACGACGCGGGCCGGGCGGCGGCGATGAGCGTGCTCTTCGCGCTGATGCTGGCGGTGGTCAGCATCGTCAACTTCCGGCTGTTCCGATACCGGGAAGACTGAGGGGGCGACCATGACGACCGTGCGCCGGGTGGCGCGCTACGCCGTGCTGATCCTGATCACCGCGGTGTTCGTGACCCCGCTGGTGTGGATGCTCCTCACCTCGCTGAAGACGTACGACAACGCGCAGCAGGACCCGCCCAGCTGGCTGCCGAACCCGTTCTCCACGTACGGCTACGACCAGATCGTCAACAACACCGCCAATCCGGTGCTGCGCTGGTTCGTCAACAGCATGCTGGCGGCCAGCCTGCACACGCTGCTGGTGCTGGCCACCGCGTCGATGGCCGCGTACGCCCTGGCCCGGCTGCGGTTCCGGGGCCGGAAGCTGAGCTTCGCGCTGATCGTCGGGACGCTCTTCCTCCCGCCCACCTCGCTGATCATCCCGAACTTCGTGATCGCCGAGCGGCTGAACTGGATCGACACCCTGACCGTGGTGGTCGTCCCCGGCGCGGCGAGCGCGTTCGGGGTGTTCTTCCTGCGCCAGTTCTTCCTCTCCATCCCGCGCGAGCTGGAGGAGGCGGCGGTGCTGGACGGGGCGAACCACTGGGAGGTGTTCACCCGGGTGCTGCTGCCGCTGTCGAAGCCGGCGCTGGCCACCCTGGCGGTGCTGTCGTTCCTGACCAACTGGAACGACTTCCTCTGGCCGGTCTACGTGCTGTTCAGCCCGGAACGGCTCACCCTGCCGGCCGGCCTCGGCCTGCTCCAGGGCGCGTACGTGACCGACTACCCGGTCATCATGGCCGGCGCGGTGCTGGCCAGCATCCCGGTGCTGATCCTCTTCGTACTCGCCCAGCGGCACGTCATCCAGGGCGTCTCCCGCAGCGGCCTGAAGGGATGACCGGAAGCGGACCGCGGCGGCTCGGCGCGGCGGCGGCCATCGCCGCCGCGCTACTCGCCGCTGGCTGCGGCAGCCAGGAGAAGAGTTCCCCTTCGAGTACGGCGGAGGACGCCCACGTGTTCACCAACCCAGTGGTCCGGACGGACGCCCCGGACCCGCAGGCGATCCGGGTGGGTGACACCTGGTACCTGTTCCACACCAACTCGGGAGGCCGCAACGTCCCGGTGCTCAGCTCGCCGGATCTGGTGGAGTGGGCGCCGGCCGGGGACGCCCTGCCGGAGCTGCCCGACTGGGCCGACGCCGGCAGGACCTGGGCGCCGGAGGCGATCCAGCTCGCGCCGGACCGGTTCGTCCTCTACTACACCGTCGCCGACCGGGCCTCCAGGCGGCAGTGCGTGGGGCGGGCGGTGGCGACCACGCCGTCGGGGCCGTACCGGGACGACTCGGCCGGGCCGCTGATCTGCCAGGCGGAGCTGGGCGGGTCGATCGACGCCAGCCCGTACCGGGACACGGACGGGAGCCTCTGGCTGCTCTGGAAGAACGACGGCAACGCGATCGGGGTGGACACCTGGCTCTGGTCCCAGCGCCTCTCCCCGGACGGACTCCGGTTGACCGGTACGCCGGTGCGGCTGTTGAAGCAGACCGAGCCCTGGGAGGGCAGCCTGATCGAGGGGCCATTCTTCCACCGGCACGACGGGACGCTGTATCTCTTCTTCGCCGCCAACGCCTACGACAAGGCCACGTACGCCGAGGGCTACGCGATCTGCGAGAGCCCGGCCGGGCCGTGCGTGAAGGCCGCGGAGAACCCGATCCTGAAGGCCAACGACGTGGCCTCCGGCCCCGGGCACGCCTCGATGGTGGAGCAGGACGGCCGGACCTGGCTGCTCTACCACGCCTGGCCGCCGGGGCAGGAGGGCAGCACCGACCCGGGTCGGCAGGTCTGGCTCGACGAGGTCGTCTGGACGGACGGCAAACCGGTCGTCAAGGGCCCGACCGCCAACCCCCAACCCCGCCCCTGACCCGCCCCGCCACCAGCCCGCTACCGGGCGTGTCGGAAAGGTCACGAATCGCCCTGTGGGCCGGCTCACCCCTCGGACATTCGGGCCCACCTGGGCGTCGATCCGCCCGGAAGTCTTGCGCGTCATCGGGATTGATGAAAGTTTTCTACCGGCGACAGATGTTCTGCGGCGAATCTTGCCGGATGCGCCCGGGGCGTCCGCCGCCACCGACACTGCCCCGGGAGCCCCAACGAAGGGACTGCACCGCATGAAGGCAACTCGGCTCGGCGCCGCCGGGCTGGCCGTGGCGCTGCTCGGCGCGCTCGTCGCCGGCACCCCCGCGGCCGCCGCTGAGAACGACACCACGACCGACCCCACCTCGACCACCTGCGTCACCGACCCGGCCACGCCGAAGCGGCAGTTCCGGGCCATGTGGATCGCCTCGGTGACCAACATCGACTGGCCCACCAAGGCCTCCCAGACCGCCCCGGACCAGGTCGCCAAGCAGAAGGCAGAGTACCTGGGCTGGCTCGACCTGGCGCAGAAGCTGAACCACAACGCCGTCGTGGTCCAGGTCCGCCCGACCGCCGACGCGTTCTGGCCCTCGCCGTACGAGCCGTGGTCGGAGTACCTGACCGGCGTGCGGGGCCAGGACCCGGGCTGGGACCCGCTGGCCTTCCTCGTCGAGGAGTCGCACAAGCGGAACCTGGAGTTCCACGCCTGGATGAACCCGTACCGGGTCTCCATGCCGGCCCCCAGCGGCGCCGGCGCGGACATCGCGAAGCTGGCCCCGAACCACCCGGCCCGCCAGCACCCGGACTGGGTGTTCGCGTACCCGCCGGCCGGGGTCGCCGGCAGCCGGCTCTACTACAACCCCGGCATTCCCGAGGTCCGCGAGTTCGTCGAGACCGCGATGCTGGACGCGGTGCAGCGGTACGACGTCGACGCCGTGCACTTCGACGACTACTTCTACCCGTACCCGAGCGGCACCTACCAGTACCCGGACGACGCCACCTTCGCCCAGTACAACCGCGGCTTCACCAACAAGGCCGACTGGCGACGGGACAACATCAACCTGCTGGTCCAGGAGATGAACGCCAAGATCAAGGCGGTCAAGCCGTGGGTGAAGTTCGGGGTCAGCCCGTTCGGCATCTGGCGCAACAAGTCGGTCGACCCGAACGGTTCGGACACCACCGGCTCGCAGTCGTACGACATCATCTCCGCCGACACCCGTAAGTGGGTCAAGGAGGAGTGGATCGACTACATCGTGCCGCAGCTCTACTGGTACATCGGTCAGTACCCGGCGGCCGACTACGCCCGGCTGGTGCCGTGGTGGGCGGAGCAGGTCCGCGGCACGAACGTCCAGCTCTACATCGGACAGGCCGACTACAAGAGCGGCGAGCCGGCGTACGGGTCGTTCTGGATGAACCCGAACGAGCTGTCGAACCACCTGACACTCAACCGGTCGTACCCGGAGGTGCTCGGCAACGTGCACTTCTCCGCGGTGCAGGTGAAGGCGAACCGGCTCGGCGCCACCGACATCTACGCCGCCGAGCACTACTCCCGCCCGGCGCTGGTGCCGGCCATGTCCCAGCTCCCGTCGCAGCCGCTGCTCGCGCCGGTGGTCACCGCCGCCGACCGGCAGGACGACGGCGTACGCCTCAGCTGGCGGCAGCCGGCGAACGGGGAGGGCCCGCTCGGCACCGCCACCTCGTACGCGATCTACCGGTTCGACGGCACCGGCCTGGCCGACCGGTGCGGCTTCGCCGACGCCGCGCACCTGGTCGCCAGCGTGCGGGGCACCGACGGTGACCTCCAGTCCTGGGTGGACACCACGGCGGCGGCCGACGCGCACTACACCTACTACGTGAGCGCCGTGGACCGGTCCTGGAACGAGGGCCCGGTCAGCCCGCCGCGCTTCGTGCGCTGACGGTCGAACGAATGCCCCGGACGCCACGGCGTCCGGGGCATTCGTCTGTTTGGACGCATGTCACCAAGAGGTCGCCCCGACCATCGCTGGACGTCGCCGAATTGATCGACACTGATCGACATCCGGCTATCCCCCGGTGTCCCCGCCGTCGCCCACCCCGCGGAGGTTCCCGTGTCCCGACGTCTCGCCACCGCCCTCGCCGCCGGCACGTTCTCCCTGCTCACCGCCCTCGGCGTGGCCGCACCCGCGGCCGCCGCGGTGAGCACCGAACAGAAGCTCTCCGTCCTGTACAGCTGGACCCAGACCAGCGCCACGAGCTACAACGCCTGGAACGCCGGCCGGCTCAACAAGGCCGCCTGGGCCGACTACAACTTCGACTGGTCGACCGACTACTGCTCGTCCAGCCCGGACAACCCGCTCGGCTTCAACTTCAGCCTCTCCTGCTACCGGCACGACTTCGGCTACCGCAACTACAAGGCGATGGGCCAGTTCTCCGCCAACAAGTCCCGGCTGGACAGCGCCTTCTACGCCGACCTGAAGCGGGTCTGCGCCACGTACAGCTTCGTCGTCCAGCCCGCCTGCTACAGCCTGGCCTGGACGTACTACCAGGCGGTCAGCGTCTTCGGCTCGGTCGCCGCGGTGAAGCAGGCCGACCTCGACCGCGCCGCCCGGATCAAGGCCGACGCCGAGCGCCGCGCCGCCCTGCGCTGAACACTCCCCCGTTGACCAGGGCGTCCGCGCCGGCCTTCCGACGCGAACACCCTGGTCAGCCCGTGGTGGAGCGGGGGAAACGGGGCGAGGTGGGGCGGCGGGGAGCGGGGGCGGTGGTGAAGCGGGGAGAGCCGGTCGCCAGGTCGGGATGCTCGACCTCGAGGGCGAGCGCCGCCGCCTCCTCGAGGGCCAGCTCGCCACCCGCCAGGTACGCGGCGTCGAACGCCCCGTCGCCGAGCACCCGGCGCAGCTCCACCTGCCGCTCCAGCCAGTACGGGCCGTAGATGCCGGGGGTGACGCGCAGGTTCGCCCGGGTGGCCTGGGCCGCGCCGAAGAGCCGGGCCGCGACGAGCGGTGCGCCGCCCAGCGCGCAGCGCACCGCGATCGCGTTCACCGTGTCGCAGGCCCGACCCAGGTAGCCGTGGCTCATCCGGGAGCGGAGCGCCACCAGCAGGTGCTCGTGCGCGGCCACCAGATCCCCCCGCGCCAGCGCCACCATGCCGAGCAGCATGTCGACCGAGCGCCGGCCCCGCTCCACCGGGCGGGCCGCCTCCACCGAGCGGGCCGCCCCGAGCAGCTCGGCCGCCTCGTCCAGCGCGCCCCGGCGCCACAGCAGCTCGGCCAGGTTGTAGACGGCCAGCAGCGCGTCGGAGACCACGTCCTGCGCGTACGCCCAGTCGATGACCTCCCGGCAGACCCGCTCCGCCTCGGCGAACTGTCCCATGTCGACCAGCGGCGCGGCCCGGCCCGCCAGCACCCGGGCCAGCAGCCCCAGGTCGCCGGCCTGCCGGGCGGCCGCCTCGGCCCGCTGCGAGTAGCGCAGCTCCTCGGCGAACTCGCCGTCCGCGCCGGCGTGCAGCGAGTGCATGTGGTACGCCGCCGCCAGCTCCGCCTCCGGGATCGGCTCGCCGGTCTCGGCGATCCGGCCGTACAGCCGGAACAGCCAGAGCCGCCCCTCCCGGGCCAGCCCCCGCTCCCGCCACCACTGGTCCAGCCCGCCGGCCAGCCGCAGGCCGGAACGGGCACTGCCGCCGGTGGCGCACCAGCGCAGCGCGGCCCGCAGCTCCCCGGCGAGCGGGTCCAGCGCGTACAGGGAGAGGGTGACCGGGCGGCCGTCCGGGCCCAGGTGGGCCTGCTCCAGGGCGTGCCGGGACCAGGCGACGTGCCGGTCCCGGGCGGTCTGCTCCTCGCCGGCCTCGATCAGCCGGCGCGCCGCGTACGCCCGGATCGGGTCGAGCATCCGGTAGGTGCTGCCCGCGGCGTGCGGCTCGGCCAGCACCATCGACTTGTCCACCAGCACGGAGAGCGGGTCGAGCGGGTCGTCGTCGAGCAGCCACTGCACCGTCGGCAGGTCCACCGGGCCGGCGAAGACCGCCAGCCAGCGCAGCAGTCGGGCCGAGCGCGCCCCCAACGTCCGGTACGACCAGGTCACCGTGGCCTGCATGGTCAGGTGCCGCTCGCTGGCCGAACGCTGCCCGGCCCGGGTCGCCGGGGTGGGCGGGGCGGCCCCCGTCGCGGCGGCCACCAGGTCGACGGTGTCCTGCTGGTTACCGGTCCAGCTGGCCTCCACCGGGGACGGCTCGGGCTCCTCCCGGCCGGCGTCCAGCGTGCCCAGCATGTCGTCCAGGCGCTCGGCGAGCTGCCCGGCCGAGAGCACCCGCAGCCGGGCGGCGGCCAACTCGATGGCGAGCGGCAGCCCGTCCAGCCGGCGGACCACCCGGCGCAGGTCCGCCTGCTCGGCCGGGTCCGGCGACCGGCCGCCCCGGGCCGCCGCCATCCGGTCGAGCAGCAGGGCCACCGCGTCGCTCTCGCCGCCGTCGGGGCGGGGGTCGACCGAGAGCGGGGGGATCCGCCAGACCACCTCACCGGGCAGCCCGAACGACTCCCGGCTGGTGGCGAGCACCCGCACGCCCCGGCCACCGGCCAGCAGCCGGGAGATCACCTCCGCCGAGGACGCCGGCTGGGCGTCGCAGGTGTCCAGCACGATCAGCATCCGGCGGGCGGCCGCGTACTCGACCAGGGTGTCGATCATCGGGCGGCCGGGCTCCGGCCGGAGCCCGAGCACGGCGGCGATCTCGAACGCCACCAGGCCCGGGTCGGTCACCGCGGCGACGTCGACGAACCACACCCCGTCCGGGTACGCCTCGACGATCCCCGAGGCCAGCTCCACCGCCAGCCGCGTCTTGCCCGCCCCGCCCGCGCCCAGCACGGTCACCAGGCGGTACGTGTCGACCAGCCGGCGCAGCTCGGCCCGTTCCGCCTCCCGGCCGACGAACGAGGTGACCTGGGTGGGCAGGTTGTGCGGCACCGCGTCCGCGGTACGGGGGCGCGGAAAGCTCCGCTCCAGGCCGGGCGCCACCAACTGGAACAGGCGTTCCCGGTCGTCGAAGCCGCGCAGCCGGTGCAGGCCGAGGTCCAACAGGGACGCCCCGTCCGGCAGCGACTGCGCGTGTCGGGCGGTGGCGGCCGAGCAGAGCACCTGTCCACCGTGGGCGGCGGCGGCGACCCGGGCCGCCCGGTGCACCTCGGGGCTGGCGTACTCGCCGTCGCGGGGTTCGGCGTACCCGGTGTGCAGGCCCATCCGCACCCGGGGCGCGGCCTCCGGGGTGGGCCAGTCGTGACTGGACAGCGCGCGCTGCGCGGTCAGGCAGGCGGTCAGCGCGGTGGCCGCGTCGCCGAACGCGAGGAAGAACGAGTCCCCCTCGGTCAGCAGCTCCGCCCCGTCGGTGCCGGCCAACGTGTCGCGCAGCAGGCGACGGTGTTCCCGCAGCACCGGGCGATAGCCCGGACCGAGCAGCTGGGCCAGCCGCGTCGAGCCCTCGATGTCGGTGAACACGAAGGTCACCCATCCGCTCGGGAGGTGGATCCGTAGCGACATGCGTGGAACCTCCGCCCCCTGACGTCGGGTTCATGCTGCCCTATGATCGCGCCGTCACGCATCGTGAGAACGGTCGGGCAGATTCCGACTCAAGGTGCCAAAGGATCACACCGCCGGCAAGGTACGGATCGACCGGCGAGCCGAGGTCGGCGGGCCGATCAGCAGCCGCAGGCGCCGCCGCAGCAGCCGCCACCGGCCGGCGCGGCACCGCCACCGACCGGACCGCCCCCGCCCCGGCCGGTGACCGCGACGGTGGACAGCAGCTTCACGGTGTCGGCGTGTCCCTGCGGGCAGGACGCCGGGCGGCCGGCTTCGGCCATCGGCCGGTTGACCTCGAAGGTGTCGCCGCAGGAGCGGCAGCGGAACTCGTACCGGGGCATGCCTCCAGCGTACGGCCGGGCCTGACGCCACGGCGGCCATGGGTGATACTCGACGGGTGGTGGACGGCGAGGAGCGACTGACCATTCGGCCCCTGCGACCGGCCGTGCCGCCCGACGGCGTCGGCGCCTCCCGGCCCGTCCCGAAACCCCGCCGCACCACCGGGCCTGGCCCGGCGGACGGCCCCGGGACCGACGGCGAGCCGGCCGACACCCCGGCGGCCGGCGCAAAGCCGGCCGACGCTCCGGCGGGCGTCACCGAGCCGGCGGGAGCCACCACGACCGACGCCACCCCAGCGGGCACCGACGCGAAGCCGCTGAGCACCGGCCCCCAGGCGCAGCCGACCACTCCGGACGCCGGCACGACGGACGGGCCGGGCACGCCCACCGCCGCCGGGGTCCCGGCGGTCCGGCCGACGGCGGACGCCACCTCGACCGACGGCACGGCGGCGGCCACCGCGCCGGAGAGCACCACCGACACCGAGGCCGAGCCGGCGAAGGACGAGCCGGGGAAGGACGAGCCGACGGGCGGTCGGCGGCGGCGCAGGCCGTTCGCGCACGCGCTCCGGGTGCCCACGCCCCGGCAGCTCACCGTCGGCGCCGCCCGGGCGACCCGCGCCTGGTCCCGCCGCCCCAGCGGGCGGACCACCCTGTCCGGCCTGTTCCTGCTCGTCCTGATCGCGGCCACCGCGACCGTCGGGGCGCTGCTGGTGCCGGCCGCCGTCCGCAAGCCGCAGCCGGTGGCGGTCGACGCCACCGCGACGGTCCCGGGGAGCGCCGTGCCCGAGGGTGGCGCGGTGCCCGGCGGGACCCTGACCCCGGGGCCCGGCGACCCGCTGGCGACCCTGACCCCGACGCCGACCGGGCCCGTCGTCGGGCCGGTGACCGGCCGCCCGTCCGACGCCCTGGCCGGGTGGGCGCAGCAGGTCAGCCAGCGGACCGGCATCCCGGTGGTGGCCCTCCAGGCGTACGGCTACACCGAGCGGGTGCTGGAGCAGACGCACCGGAGCTGCCAGCTCAGCTGGACCACGCTGGCCGCGATCGGGTACGTCGAGTCCCGGCACGGCTCGGCCAACGGCGCCACGCTCCGGCCGGACGGCGTCTCCGCCCCGGAGATCGTCGGTCCCGCGCTCAACGGGCAGGGCGGCACGTCCCGGATCCCCGACTCCGACCAGGGCCAGCTCGACCGCGACACCGTCTGGGACCACGCGATCGGCCCGATGCAGTTCATCCCGAGCACCTGGCAGACGGTCGGCGCGGACGGCGACAACGACGGGGTCCGGAACCCGCACGACATCGACGACGCGGCCCTGGCCGCAGGCAACTACCTCTGCCTCGGTGGCCGGAACATGAGCATCCCCGGCGACTGGTGGGGCGCCATCCTCTCCTACAACGACGTACGCCGGTACGCCCAGGACGTCTTCGACAAGGCCAACGAGTACGGGCGACTCAGCCGTACGTGACGTGACCGGTTGGATACATTCGAGAACTGAACCCTTCCCCCGGACAGCGGTTCCCGGCAAGCTAGACGAGTGATGGTGCGCGAGTGGGACCCCCGGACCGCGTCGTCCGCCGAGATCGCGTCGCTGCTGGACACGCTGAACGCGGTCCTGGCGGCCGACCTGCCGCTGGATCCACCGTGGCGGGAGAGTTCCCTGCGGGAATACCTCTCCGAGGTAATGCCGGGTGAGCGGCGGATCTCCTGGATCGCTCAGGCCGACCCGGCCGCCGACGGCACGCCGGGTGCCATGCTCGGCCACGTGAACGTGCTGCTCCTCGGCGGGATCGGGGTGCTGGAGGTGCTGGTCCACCCCGAGGTCCGGCGCACCGGGCTCGGCCGCGAGCTGCTGCGGGTGGCCGCCCGCCGGGTCTGGGACGAGGGTTTCCAGTCGATCGGCGTCGAGGTGGTCGGCGACACCCCGGCCGTGGCGTTCTACGAGTCGCTCGGCTTCACCCGGGAGTACGTCGAGACCCGCAGCGTGCTCGACCTGGGCGCGGTCGACTGGCCGGCGCTGACCGAGATGGCCGGCGGCGTCGGTGCCGGCTACCACCTGGAGTTCTGCCCCGGCGGCCTGCCGGACGACCTGTTGGAGGCGTACGCGCGGGCCAAGGCCGAGGTGCGCGACGTCGACGACGGCGAGCTGCGCCCCAGTTCGTACGACCCGCAGCGGCTCCGGGACAGCCTCGACACGCTGCACCGGCGGGGCATGAAGCCGTACATCGTGCTCGCCCGGCACGAGCAGACCGGCGAGGTGGCCGGGTTGACCGAGGTGGTGGTGCCGGCGCAGCACCCGACCCGAGCCGACCAGTACGACACCATCGTGGTCCGGGACCACCGCGGCTACGGCATCGACCGGGCCATCAAGGCGCGGATGCTGCTGGAGCTGCGCTCGGCCGAGCCGGAGCTGGCCGAGGTGCAGACCTGGAACGCGCAGGCCAACGAGGCGATGTTGAAGGTCAACGCGGAGCTGGGTTATCGTCCCGACCGCGACTGGTGCGAATACGGCGTGGACGTCGCCGAACTGGTGCACCGGCTCGACAGCCATCGCTGAAGGGTGTTCACCAAACGGCTGCCCGGGGGATGGACGGCGGACCGGAAAGCCCCTTAACGTGCGTTAGTTCCTGTCCACCCATCGTGGAGGCTTCATGCGCCCGCGCCGCTCCATCGCCGCGCTCGCGACCACCGCCGCCGTATCCCTGACAGCGGTCGGCCTCGCACCCCCCGCGGCCAGCGCCGCGTCCACCGACCTGTTCATCTCGGAGTACGTCGAGGGCTCGTCCAACAACAAGGCGATCGAGCTCTACAACGGCACCGGCGCTCCGGTCGACCTGACCGCCGGCGGTTACCAGCTCCAGTTCTACTTCAACGGGGCCACCACGTCGACGAACGTCCCGCTGAGCGGCACCGTCGCCGCCGGTGACGTCTTCGTCTTCGCCGCCTCCTCGGCCGCGCCGGCGATCCTCGCCCAGGCCGACCAGACGTACGGCGGTTCGCTCTACAACGGCGACGACGCGGTCGTGCTGCGCAAGGGCACGACCGTGGTCGACTCGATCGGGCAGGTCGGCGTCGACCCGGGCACCGAGTGGGGCACCGGGCTCACCAGCACGGCCGACAACACCCTGCGCCGCCTCCCCTCGGTGACCGCCGGCGACACCGACCCGTCGGACGGCTTCGACCCCGCCGCGCAGTGGGTCGGCTTCGCCACCGACACCTTCGACGGGCTGGGCAGCCACAGCGCCGACAACGGTGGCGGCCCGGTCGACCAGCCGGCGACGCTGAGCTGCGGCGGCACGCTGACCGTGGAGGCCGGCGCCACGGCGACCCGCCAGGTCACCGCCACCGACGCCGACGACACCGTCACCGACCTCGCGGTCACCTCGGTCAGCCCGGCCCCGGCGAGCGGCTCGATCAGCCGTACCGCGTTCACCCCGGCGGCCGCGGCCGGCGGCACGGCCACCGCGACCGTGACCGCGACCGGCCTCCCGGCCGGCTCGTACGCGGTCACCATGACCTCGACGGACGCCGACGGCGGCACCGCGACCTGCACCTTCACGGTGCAGGCCACCACCCTGCTGTCGGTGGGCGAGGTGCAGGGCGGCGGTGCCCGGTCACCGCTCGCGCCGGCCAGCGGCAACGGCACCAGCTCCACGCTGTACGACGTGCGCGGCGTGATCACCCAGAAGTCCCTGACCCTCAGCTCCTCCGGCGCCGACCAGAACGGCTTCTACCTGCAGAGCCGGAAGGGCGCCGAGGACGGCGACCCGCTCACCTCGGACGGCATCTTCGTCTTCATGGGCTCGTTCACCACGCTGATCGGCGGCTACGCCCCGACGGTCGGCGACGAGGTGGTGCTGCGCGGCCGGGTCTCGGAGTACTTCAACCAGACCCAGCTCTCCAGCACCTCCCTGGTCCGGAAGCTGGACTCCGGCCTGGACGTGGACACCGCCGTCCGGGTGGACGACGCGATCCCGCCGGCCGACGCGGCCGCCGCCAACCTGTTCTGGGAGCGGCACGAGGGCGAGCGGATGCGGGTCCGCTCGGGCAGCGGGGTGTCCGCCCCGCGGCACATCTACGCCTCCACCGCCGACTCCGAGTTCTACCTGCTGGACCGCGAGGACCCGATCATGCAGCGGACCGACCCGTACGCCCGCCGGGTGTTCCGGGACGCGCACCCGCTGGACGACATCCCGGGCACCCTCTTCGACAACGGCAACAACCAGCGCATCCTGATCGGCGCCGGGGGCGTCAAGGCGACCGCCGGTGACTCCCGCGCGCTGCTGCCCGAAGCCCGGACGTACGACACCCTGACCGAGGACGCCTACGGCGCCGTCTCGTACGCGTTCAGCAAGTACAGCGTGCAGCCGGAGCAGGTCACCCTGACCGGTGGCGCGGACCCGTCGGAGAACAACCCGCCGCAGCCGGCCGACCGGAACGCCGAGGTCGCGGTCGCCACGTACAACGTGGAGAACCTGTACGACTACCGGGACGACCCGTTCGACGGCTGCGACTTCGCCGGCAACTCGGGCTGCACCGGGGTCTCCCCGCCGTTCGACTACGTGCCGGCGAGCGAGGCCGCGTACACCGAGCGGCTGAACGTGGAGGCCCGGCAGATCGTCAACGCGCTGCACAGCCCGGACCTGGTGCTGGTGCAGGAGGCCGAGGACCAGGACATCTGCTCGGTCACCGATGGCGCGCTGGTCTGCGGCGACACCGACAACGCCGACGGCGCGCCGGACACCATCCAGGAGCTGGCGCTGGCCATCGCGGCAGACGGCGGCCCCGTGTACGCGGCGGCGTACGACCGGACCGGCGCGGACGCCCGGGGCATCACCTCGGCGTTCCTCTACCGCACCGACCGGCTGACGCTGGCCGAGGCGGCCGCCGCGGACCCGCTGCTGGGCACCGCCCCGACGGTCCAGTACCGCTCGGCGGGCCTGCCGTCCAACGCGGACGTGCAGAACCCGAAGGCGTTCAACGCGGTGCTGCCGACCGACGTGGACCGCTCCACCGGCGTCGACGGCTCGAACGTCTACACCCGGGCGGCGCAGCTGGCCAAGTTCACCGTGGCGGCGGCCCCCGGCTCGACCGAGCACTACACGCTCTGGGCGGTCAGCAACCACTTCTCGTCCGGCCCGGACACCCGGGTCGGGCAGCGGCGGGAGCAGGCCGCGTACGGTGCCGCGCTGGTGCAGGCCGTCGAGGCGGACGACGCGGACGCCCGGGTCATCTACGGCGGTGACCTCAACGTCTTCCCGCGCCCGGACGACCCGATCGCCACCGGGGACGACCCGACCCCGTCGGACCAGCTCGGCCCGCTGTACCAGGCCGGCATGCACAACCTCTGGGACGACCTGGCGGCGGACGTGCCGGCGGCGGCCTACTCGTACACGTACAGCGGGCAGGCGCAGACGCTGGACAACCTCTTCGTCAACGACAAGCTCCACGGTGACCTGGTGCAGGTGCGGGCGGCGCACATCAACGCCGACTACCCGACCGACGCCGAGGGCCTGGGCGACCGGGGGGCCAGCGACCACGACCCGCAGGTGGCCCGGTTCCGCTCCCGTCCGTCGCTGAGCGTGGCCGACGCCTCAATGCTGGAGGGCGACAAGGGCGACAGCACCCTGACGTTCACGGTGACCGTCTCCCGGCCGCTCTCCGAGCCGGTCCTGCTCTGCGCCGCCACCTACGGCACCACGGCCCAGGCCGGGTCGGACTACGACGCGTACGTCGGCTGCCGGACGCTGGCCGCCGGCCAGACGTCGCTGACCTTCCCGGTGACCGTCCGCGGTGACAGGAAGGTCGAGGCGGACGAGCAGATCAAGCTGTACGTGGCCGGCGTGCCGGGGATCCGGCTCGCCGACCCGGTCGCCGTCGGGACCATCCTGAACGACGACTGACGCGCGAACCGGCGCAGCGGCCCGTCGTCCGGCTCACCAGCCGGGCGGCGGGCCGCTCCGGTATCCGCGGCGCTGGGGATCCGGCGGGGGCGGAACGGTCCGGTACTTGGCCACCCGCACCTCCCACTGGCTGCGCCGACGTAGGGCGTCCCGGTAGGCCCGGTCGCGGTAGAAGGTCTCCGGCGGCCGGGCCAGGCCGTACCGGTCGGCCCACCACTCCCCGGGCTCGGGATCGGTGATGACGTCGAGGTGGGACGGATACCGCCGCTCCGCCCCGTCACGAAGGTCGGCGCGGTCGCGCATCGGCTTGAGCACCCGACCGACCTCGTCCACCACGACGAGACGGAAGCCGGCCGTCCCGATGATCCGGAGCAGCATGGCGAGGCTCGGGGTGAGGCTGCCCGCCTCGATGCGCCCGATGGTGGTCGGATGCACCTGGGCGAACCGGGCCAGCTCCCGCTGGCTGGCATCGGCGCGACGGCGCACCGCGCGGACGATCCCCGCAGCCGGCCACGGGACGTCGAGAGGTTCGGTGAGCAACGCGGGCGGCTCGGCGGCGTTCGCTGCTACCTCGCCTGTCGCCTCGGTCGGACTGGCGGAATCGGTCACCCCGCCACGCTCGCGCCCAGAGCGCCATCGCGGCAACCCTGCCCGGTCCTGCTGTGGACAACCGGGGGACCTGTGGAAATCCTGCCGGCACGGGTCCCGACCCCGCCGCCCCTGACGGGCCACCCGGGCAACTACGTAAAGTGAACGTCACGCTGCGTCATACCCCCCGCCCGCAACTCACTCCGAGATCACCAGCCAAAGCCCCCAATCGGACAAAAACCCGGCCGCCTCGCCAGCCACCACACTCCCTGTCGCAGCCTTTGCTCTGCAGCCATCGACGCAGCGGTAACTCTCCGTCGTCCGATGCGTGGATGGCTGCAGAGCAAAGGGACCGAAGGGTGGGGCTCCCGGTGCCGGGCGTCAGCACGGACTGTGACTTCGCGGGCAGCGCCGCTCGGAGTGGAGCGGCAACGCCTCGGCGTGGCGCAGCGGTCGGCGTGGCGCAACGATCGGCGTCGCGGTTGGCAGGGCTCAGCCAGAGGCTCTCCGTCGGGCCTCGGCGAGCAGCGCGGCGGCGAGGGTCTCGGGATGGGTGAGCATCACGTCGTGCGGGCCGTCCACGGCGACCAGGTGGTAGCCGAGGGCGTCGGCCAGATCGGCGAACGGGAAGGTCTGCGGGCGGCAGTAGACGCCGGTCCCCGGTATCCGGTCGACGGCTGCGGTGAGGCGCGTCGATTCGGTGAAGGTCCGCAGTGGCTGGGGGCGGAGGCGCCGGCGCAGCCAGGCGGCGTCGGCGGGATCCTCGATGCCGAAGGCGGCCGGGTCTGGCGCGGGTATCCGCCAGCCGTCACCGGTCGCCTGCGCCGAGGCGCGGACCGCGTCGGTGAACCAGGCCGGGGCCAGCGTGGACATGCTCGCGCCGTCGACACCGGCCCAGCCGTCGACGAGCACGATCCTGCCCACCCGCTCGGCACGGCGGTCGGCCGCCTCGCGTACGACCAGGCCGGCGTAGCTGTGTCCGACGAGGACCACCTCGCGATCACCGGGAACCGCGTCGAGGGCCGCGACAACCTCGTCGACGTGGGTCCGCAACCCGATGTCGCGGTCGTGGGTGAGGTCGGGCGCGATGACGTGCGCGCCGGCGGCTCGTAGCAGCGGGACGACCCGACCCCAGGCCCAGCCGCCGTGCCACGCGCCGTGTACCAGGACGAAGGTCGAAGGGTGGTGGTCCATACGACGCTCCTCAGTGCTCGTCGTCTTGCTCCCGGCAAAGTTGATCGTATACGTTGAACTTCCTGTTTTTGAAGTTGATGGTTCTTAATCAGGAAGCATTAGGAGGCATAGCATGACGAAGGTGCTCTACACGGCTGAGGCGCGGGTGACGGGAGGTCGCGCCAACGGGCACGGCCGCACGGCCGACGGCCAACTCGACGTGCGAATCCGGATGCCGAAGGAACTCGGCGGCGACGGGGACGGGACGAACCCCGAGCAGCTGTTCGCGGTCGGCTACGCCGCCTGCTTCGAGGCGGCACTGGCACTCGTCGGGCAGCGCACGGGTCTCGTGGCGGACGACACCACGATCGACGCGAAGGTGATGCTCCTGCCGATCGGGCAGGGGCGGCTCAAGCTCGCGATCGAGCTGGCCGTCACGCTGCCGTCGGTCCCGGACGCCGAGCAGGCCGCCGACCTGGTCCGCACCGCGCACCAGGTCTGCCCGTACTCCAACGCAACCCGGGGCAACGTCGACGTCACGCTCGTCGTCAACGGGGCGCCGCTGGCGCACTGACGCGCCGGCAGGGACCGCTACGCGGTCGCCTCTTCCGCCGTTCGGGCCTGCGGGGCCGGCCGGCGGAAGAGGTCGCGGAGTCGGCGCGCGGCCTGCTCGTCACCGGAGACCGAGGCCGTGCCGTCCCGCAGCGCCTCGGCGAGACCTGTCCAACCCGCGGCCAGCAGCTCGGCGAACACGTCGGCCGTGGTCTCGACGACGACGTCCGGTCGCTGCGCCGGTCCGTGCGCCGACTCGATCATGCCGTCGTCGACGCGGGCATGGAACACCTCGTCGTCGACCCGGAACTCGTACACGGCCCGCAGGCCGGTGGCCGCGTCGGCGTCGAAGGTGACCTGCATGCCCAGCACCGCCCAGCCCGGCCGGAACGCCTCGTCCTCGCCCCGCTGCCCCAACGCCCACTTCAGGCCCCATCGGGCGAGCGCGAGCACCGCCGGGCCGAGTTCGGCGCCCGCGTCGGTGAGGGCGTACGCGGGAGTCCGGGCCGGCGGAGGGAGCGTCACCGGGCGCACCAGGCCCTCCTCCTGGAGGTACTTCAGCCGGGACGCCAACAGTCCGGTGCCCATGCCGGGCAGGTTTGCCAGCAGGTCGCCGAAGCGCTTCGGGCCGGTCAGCATCTCCCGCACGAGCAGCAGCGTCCACCGCTCCCCGACGATGTCGAGCGCGTGGGCGGTGGCACAGAACTGGTGGTACGACCGGCGGCTCACACTTCAGAATTCTAGTGCGCCAACTTCAAGTTCATAGCCGCCAACGGCATGGTCACAGGTCGCAGAGCCGGCGGCCGGAGCGGATGTCGTCGAGGGCGGCGTGCAGCTCGGCGATCCGCCGTTCCGCCTCGGCCGTGAGCCGGTCGTGCAGTCGCTGCCAGTCGGCCAGGCCCGGCTCGGGCGGCAGGGCGGCGAGCAGGTCCCGGATCTCGCCCACGCTGAGGCCGATCCGTTGGGCCACCCGGGCGACCCGCACCCGGCAGGCCGCGTCCGACCCGAACCGACGCTGGTTGCCGCTGGTCCGGGTGGCCGCGATCAGGCCCTCCCGCTCGTAGAAGCGGATCGCCGATCCGCTCACGCCGCTCTCCCGGGCCACCTCGCCGACCGTCAACGTGCCCACCGTCACTCCTCCGCGCCGCTTGACTTCAACAATTGTTCCAGTTTTAGCGTCGGGTGCATGACAGAGCAAGAACCGCAGACTCCGTTGACCCTTGCCGTGATCGTCGGCAGCGTCCGCCGTCCCCGGGTGGGCCGGCTCGTGGCCGACTGGTTCACCGACCGGGCCGCCCGCCGCAGCGACGTGAAGGTCGACCTGATCGACCTGGCCGAGGTGGCGCTTCCCCTCGCGGACACCCCGCCCGGCGGCAACCCGGCGAGCCCGATCGCCGGCCGACTGGCCGACGCCGACGGGTTCGTGGTGGTCACCCCGGAGTACAACCACAGCTTCCCGGCCGCGCTGAAGAACGCGATCGACCAGCACCACCGGGAGTGGGCGGCCAAGCCGGTCGGCTTCGTCTCGTACGGCGCCGGCTCGGGCGGGGTCCGCGCGGTGGAGCAGCTGCGGCTGGTCTTCGCCGAGCTGCACGCCACCACCACCCGCACCGGCGTGGTGCTCACCGCGCCCTGGGACCGCCTGGACCGGCAGGGCCGGCTGGTCGACGACGGGCCACTGGGCCGGGCCGCCGACGCGACGCTCGACGAGCTGACCTGGTGGGCCGAGGCGCTCCGGACCGCCCGCCGCAACCGGCCGTACGGGAGCTGAGATGGACCGCGCCGCGTACCGGCTCGGCTGGTACCTGACCCTCGGCGGCCTGCTCGCGGTCATCGACGCCACCGTGACGGTGGTCGCCGTACCCCGGCTGGCCGAGGAGCTGGCCGCCGGCCTCGCCGCGATCGGCTGGGTCACCAGCGCGTACGCCCTCGCCCTGGTCGCGGTGATGCCCACCGCGGCCTGGGTGATCGGACGCTTCGGCGCCCGGCGGGCCTACCTGGCCGCGCTGATCCTGTTCACCGCCGGCTCGCTGCTGGCCGGCTGTGCCTGGGACGTCGGATCGCTGATCGCCTTCCGGGTCGTACAGGGCCTGGGCGGCGGTCTGCTCAACCCGGTGGGGATGGCGATCGGGCTGGCCGCCGTGCCGCCGGACCGGCGCGGCCGGATGATGAGCCTGGCCGGACTGCCGGTGCTGGTCGGCCCCCTGATCGGGCCGGTGCTCGGCGGAGCGCTGCTCGACCACACCACCTGGCGGTGGATCTTCTGGATCAACCTGCCGGTCGGGATGGCGGCAGTGCTGCTCGGCCGGTGGTTGCTGCCGGCCACGGACGCCCGGCCGGGAGCCCGGCTCGACCTACCCGGGCTGCTGCTGCTCTGCCCGGGGCTGACCCTGGCCGTGTTCGGGCTCAGCGTCACCGGCGAACGGGGTGGGCTGCTCAGCGCGCCGGTGCTGGTCCCGCTGCTGGCCGGCGGCGTGCTGGTGGCCGCGTTCGCCCGCCGGGCCGGACGGGTGCCGCACCCGCTGCTGCGGCTGTCGGTGCTACGGACGCCGGGCATGGCGGCCGGCGCGGCCACCGTCGGGCTCTTCGCCGCCGGCTACTTCGGGTCGTTCCTCATCCTCCCGGCGTACGTGCAGATCGTGCGGGGCGACTCGGCCACCCTGGCCGGCACCCTCGGCATCCCGCAGGCGGTGGCCACCGGGCTGATGCTCCAGGTCGCCACCCGGCTGGTGGACCGGGTCTCCCCGCGGCTGATCGTCGGGCTCGGGATCGCGACCGCGGTGGCCGGGACGGCCGCCCGGGTGGCGGTGCTCGACACGGACACCTCGTACCCGCTGCTCGCGGTGCTCGGCGCGGTGACCGGGCTGGGCACCGGCGCCGTCCTGATGCCGACCATGGCCGCCGCCAGCCGCGGCCTGTCCCGGGACGACATCCCGGCCGGTAGCACCCTGCTCAGCACCGTCTCGAACACCGCGGTGGCGGTGGGCACCGCGCTGGTCGCCGCGGCGCTCTCCTGGCTGGTCGGCCGGTACGCCCCGACGCTGGGCGACGGCGGCCTGATCACCGCCACGCGGCTGGCACCGGCCGAGCGGATCAGGTACGCGGCCGACCTGACCCAGGCCGTCCGGCTCGCGCTGGCGGCGTCCGGCGTGCTGCTGGCGCTGGCCGGGCTGACCAGCCGCCGGCTGCCGGCGGGCCGGGCGGGCACGGGTGGGCGCCGCCGGCCCCGAGTGCTCAGTAGCGCTGGCGCAGCAGCTGGGCGGCCTCGACCGCCCAGTAGGTGAGGATGATCTGCGCGCCGGCACGCCGGATCGAGGTGAGCGTCTCCAGCATCACCCGCTCGCGGTCGATCCAGCCGTTCGCGGCGGCCGCCTCGACCATCGCGTACTCGCCGGAGACCTGGTAGGCGGCGACCGGGACGTCCACCGCGGCCCGGACCGCCGACACCACGTCGAGGTACGGCAGGGCCGGCTTGACCATCACCAGGTCGGCGCCCTCGGCGACGTCCAGCTCCACCTCGCGCAGCGACTCGCGCAGGTTCGCCGGGTCCTGCTGGTAGGCGCGCCGGTCGCCCTCCAGCGCCGACTCCACCGCGTCGCGGAACGGGCCGAAGAAGGCGGAGGCGTACTTCACCGCGTACGCGAGCACCGAGACGTCCTGGTGGCCGGCGGCGTCCAGGGCCCGGCGGACGACGCCCACCTGGCCGTCCATCATCCCGGACGGCCCGACCATGTGGACCCCGGCGTCGGCCTGGGCGACCGCCATCCGGGCGTACGCCTCCAGGGTGGCGTCGTTGTCCACCGCGCCGTCCGGGGTGAGCAGGCCGCAGTGCCCGTGCGAGGTGAACTCGTCCAGGCAGAGGTCGCTCATCACCACGGTGGCGTCGCCGACCTCGGTGATCACGTCCCGGATGGCGACGTTGAGGATGCCGTCCGGGTCGATGCCGCCGGAGCCGGACTCGTCCCGGGTGGCCGGCACCCCGAACAGCATGATGCCGCCCACCCCGGCCTGGACCGCCTCGACGGCGGCCTTGCGCAGCGAGTCCCGGGAGTGCTGGAGCACCCCCGGGAGCGACGCGATGGCGCGCGGTTCGGTCAGCCCCTCCTTGACGAACATCGGCACGACCAGCTCGGCCGGGTCGACGCGGGTCTCGGAGACCAGCCGCCGCACGGCCGCGTTACGGCGCAGCCGGCGGGGCCGGATCTCGGGGTACGGCATGAGGGCCTCCCTGGACGATCAGCGGAACCGGAGCGCGGTCGGACCCTGCACCTTCGAGCCGCGGCGCTGCTTGGCCGGCATGGCGGCGAGCTTCTCGCGCAGCTCGACGGCGTAGGCGGCGAGCGCCTCCACCAGGTCGGGCACCGAGGCGTGCTGAGGCTGCACGTCGACCCGCAGGCCGAACTCCGTGGCGGTCTCCGCCGTCTTGGGCCCGATCACGGCAACAACGGTACGCGCGTGCGGCTTCCCGGCGATACCGACCAGGTTCCGGACCGTGGAGGACGAGGTGAAGAGGACCGCGTCGAACCCGCCCGACTTGATCGCGTCGCGGATCTCGGCCGGCGGCGGGGCCGCCCGGACGGTCCGGTACGCGGTCACGTCGTCGACCTCCCAGCCGCGCTCGGTGAGCCCGGCGGCGAGGGTCTCGGTGGCGATGTCGGCGCGCGGCAGCAGCACCCGGCCGACCGGGTCGAGGATCTCGTCGTGCGGCGAGAACTCGGCCAGCAGGCCCTCGGAGGACTGCTCGCCCGAGGGGACCAGCTCCGGCTGGATGCCGAAGGCCCGTACCGCCTCGGCGGTCGCCTCGCCGATGCAGGCGATCTTGACGCCGCCGAAGTGCCGGGCGTCCAGGCCGTGCTCGGCGAACTTCTCCCAGACCGCCCGGACCGCGTTCACCGAGGTGAAGATCACCCAGGCGTACCGGCCGTCGACCAGGCCCTTGACCGCCCGCTCCATCTGGGCGGGGGTACGCGGCGGCTCGACCGCGATGGTCGGCACCTCGCACGGGATGGCCCCGTACGCGCGCAGCCGGGCGCTCATCACGCCGGCCTGCTCCTTGGTCCGGGGGACGAGCACCTTCCAGCCATACAGCGGGCGGTTCTCCCACCAGCTCAGCTTGTCCCGCTGGCCGACGCCGCCGCCCACGGTCAGCACGACCCGGCCGGTGAAGCCGAGCGCCGCCGCGACGAAGGAGTCCACGGTCGACGTGGTGGTGTACTGCGTCTCGCCGGTGCCGTCGCCGGTCACGCCGACGCCGGTGGTGCCGTCCACCCCGGCGGCCAGCAGGCCGTCCCGGACGGCGGCCAGGTCGCCGGCGTCCACGGCCAGGGCCAGCGAGCCCCGGTTGACCGCGGCGGCCAGCGCGTCGAAGTCCAGCGTGCTGACGTCCTCGACGTCGGCGGCGGTCCGTACGCCCGGCAGCGGCACACCCGCGTAGGTGGCCACGCCCTCGGCCTGGCCGATGCCCGGGACCACCTCGAAGTGCGCGGCGGTACGCGCCACCGCCTGCACCTCCTTGACCACCGAGTCGTGGCCGAACGGGTCCCCGGCGACCAGGTGCACCGCGTTCTGCCCGGAGCGGGCCGCGGAGATCAGCACCTTCGCCACGTCCCCCGGTACGCCCTCGGCGGGGCTGAACTCGGCGTCGGACTTGGCCTGGGCGCGGACGTGCTCGAGCAGCGACTCGGGGACTCCCCGGTCGTACACCACCTGGTCGGCGTCGACCAGGGCGTCCAGCGCCCGGCGGGTCAGCAGGCCCGGGTCGCCGGGTCCGGCCCCGACGAACGCGATCCGGCCTACGGGCTTACGGGTGCGGGTCATTCTGTGCTCCCAAATTGCTGGGTCCCCGGGCCGGCGTGTCCTTCTTGGCCGAGGATCGAGTCGGCGCCGAGTTCGAGGAGTTCGGCGGCGAGTGCCTTGCCGATCTCCGCCGCGTCGGCGGGCGTTCCGGTGCGGGACAGCCGGAGGTCACGGGTGCCGTCCGGGCTGATCACCGCCCCGCGCAGGTAGATCTCCTCACCGGCGTCACCCTCGGCGAGTTCGCCGTAGGCGGCGACGGGTGCGCTGCACCCGGCCTCCAGGGTGGCCAGCAGTGCCCGCTCCGCGATGACCGCGGCGCGGGACGGTGCGTGGTCGAGCACGCCGAGCAGCTCGACCAGGTCCTGGTCGTCGATCCGGCACTCCACGGCCAGCGCGCCCTGGGCGGGCGCCGGCAGCATCAGCATCGGATCGAGCGTCTCGGTGATGACGTCGGTCCGGCCGAGGCGGGCGAGCCCCGCCCGGGCCAGCACGACGGCGTCGAGGTCCGCGTCCGGGCCGAGCACCCGGCCGAGGCGGGTGTCGACGTTGCCGCGGATCGGGGTGACCTCCAGCTGCATGCCGAGGGCGTGCAGCTGGGCGATGCGGCGCAGCGCGCCGGTGCCCACCCGGGCGCCGGGCGGCAGCTCGGCGAGGGTGCGGCCGTCCCGGGCGACCAGCGCGTCCCGCGGGTCCTGGCGCTGCGGCACCGCCGCGATGTGCAGCCCGGCGGCCGCCGCGGTGGGCAGGTCCTTGTACGAGTGGACGGCGAAGTCGATGGTGCCGGCGGTCAGCGCGTCCCGCAGCGCGGAGACGAAGACGCCGACGCCGAGCCGGTGCACCGGCGCGGTGGAACGATCGCCGGCGGTCACCACCTCGACCAGCTCGACCTCGCGGCCGGTGGCCGCGGTGAGGGCCGCGGCGACGTGGCCGGACTGGGCCATCGCCAGGGCGCTGCCCCGGGTGCCGAGGCGCAGGGGGGCGGTCATCGGGCACCTCCGGTGGGCGGGACGTCTGCGGCGTCGAACGACGGACGGCCCTCGACGGTGACGCCGTCGGGCACGACCACGTCGGGCACGGTGTCGACCGGGGAGGTCTGCGGCACCTCCAGGTCGAACAGCTCGCGCAGCAGGGCGGCGTACTGGTCGCCGCCCGGCTCGGCGGCGAGCTGGCGGACCCGTACGGTCGGCTGGTGCAGCAGTCGCTGCACCACCCGGTGCACGGTGCGGGCGACCTCGGCGCGCTGGTCGTCGCTGAAGTCGGGGCGGCGCTGGGCGAGCCGGCGCAGCTCGGCGGCGACCACGTCGTCGGCGCGTCCGCGCAGCGCGGCCACGGTGGGCGCCACGTCGGCGCCGCGCAGCCAGCTGAGGAACGCCTCGACCTCGGCGGCCACGATCCGGGCCACCTCGGCGGCGTCGGCCGCGGCCGGACCGTCGGCGAGGATCGCGGCCATCCGGTCGATGTCGATCACCTCGACGCCGGGCAGCGCGGCCACGCCCTCCGCGACGTCCCGCGGGACGGCCAGGTCGAGCAGGACCAGCGGGCCCCGGTCGGCGTCCCGCCGGGCCAGCGCCCGGGTCACCACGTCGCGGGTGAGGACCGGCTCGGTGGCCGCGGTGGCGGCCAGCACGACGTCCACCGTGGAGAGCGCGTCGACCAGCTCGGCCATCGGCACGGCGTTCGCGCCGTACGACTCGGCCAGCCGGGCGGCCCGGTCGGCGCCCCGGTTGGTGACCGTGAGCGGCCCGGCGCCGAGCCGGGAGAGGGTGGCCACGCCCAGCGACCCCATCGCGCCCGCGCCGACCACCATGGCGGGCCGGCCGGCCAGGTCGCCGTCGAGCAGCCCGGCGGCCAGGTCGAGGGCGGCGGTCACCACGCTCTGGCCGGCCCGGTCGATGTTGGTCTCGGCGTGCGCCCGCTTGCCCACCCGCAGCGCCTGCTGCATCAGCTCGTGCAGCAGCCGCCCGGCCGAGTCGGCGCCGGCGGCCGAGTGGTACGCGTCCCGGAGCTGGCCGAGGATCTGCGCCTCGCCGACCACCATCGAGTCCAGCCCGGCGGCGACCCGGAAGACGTGGTCCACGGCGGCGGCGTCGTAGTGCACGTAGAGGTGGTTGGCGAGCGCCGCCGGCGGGCAGCCGGCCTGCTCGGCCAGGACGGCGCAGATGTCCCCGAGGCCGCCGTGGAAACCGGACACGGCCGCGTACACCTCCACCCGGTTGCAGGTGGAGACGAGCACGGCCTCGGTCACGTACGGCTGGGCGACCAGGCGGTCCAGGGTGCGGGTGAGGTCCGCGGGCGGGACCGCCAGCTGCTCCAGCGTCGCGACCGGGGCGGTGCGGTAGGACGCGCCGACGACGAGCAGTTTCACGTGCCGATCGCCTCCTGGGTGTCGGTGGCCGCGAGCCCGCCCGGCAGGGCGGTGAGGGCGGACCCGCCGGTGGCGGGGAGCGCGGTCAGCGACGCCTTGCGGTGCTCGTGGAAGGACAGGATCTGCAGCTCGATCGCGAGGTCGACCTTGCGCACGTCGACCCCCTCCGGAACCGAGAGTACGCAGGGAGCGAAGTTGAGGATGCTCGTCACGCCGACTGCGACGAGCTGGTCGGCCACCGCCTGGGCGGCCGGCGCCGGGGTGGCGATCACGCCGATCGAGATCGACTCCTCGACGGCGACCCGGGGCAGCTCGTCGATGTGCCGGACGACCAGGCCGTTGATCTCCTCGCCGACCCGCGACGGGTCGGCGTCGAGGAGCGCGGCGATCCGGAAGCCGCGGCTGGCGAAGCCGGCGTAGCCGGCCAGGGCGTGACCGAGATTACCCACGCCGACCAGCGCGACGGCCCGCCGCTGGGTGAGCCCGAGCACGAACTCGATCTGGTCGATCAGCAGCCCGACGTCGTAGCCGACGCCGCGGGTGCCGTACGAGCCGAGGTGGGAGAGGTCCTTGCGCAGCTTTGCCGAGTTCACCCCGGCGGCGTTGGCCAACCCCTCGCTGGAGACCGTCTCGTGGCCGGCCTCGGCGAGCGTGTGCAGGGCACGGAGGTATTCCGGCAGCCGTGCCACGGTCGCCTCGGGCAGGTCCGGGAGCGCCGGTACGGCACCGGCGCGGCCGGGCGCGCCAGGGTGACGGTGCTGACTCATGAGACTCCGTGCGGTGCGATCCTCGACCAGCGACGGTGGCCGGTCGTTCCGGGACTCCCGCTGGCGACCGATGTTGCCGGCTGTGCTAGCAGGGCGCGTCGGAACTACAGAGTAGGCGCTTGTGAAGGGGTGCACAAATCGCGATCTTGCTGGCTCGCGACGCGCCTCCACCTGCCCCTCCATCCCAACAAGATCGATAGACCGCGCTCCTTCGGCGCCGCTTGGCGATTATTGCTCAATCCCGACTTCTCTGACCAATCGCACGCGCCCGGTCGCGGTGTGTCACCGCCCAGGGGAGGCGCGTCTCACCCCGGGGTAGGGAGAACCCCACCCTGGAGAGGCCCGCGCACGGGATGGGGCCGGGCCGGGTCCGGGCCATAGCCTCGGGGCATGACCGCCGTACCGCTGGCCACCCGGCCCACTCCCACCACACCCGCCGCCGGCCTCCTCCGGCAGCTCCTGCGCGATTCCGGGTACGTGCTGTTCGGCCTGCCGCTGGCGCTGGTGGGCTTCGTGGTGGCCGTGGCGGGGATCTCACTCACCGCCGGGCTGCTGGTCACCACGCTCGGCCTGCCCGTGCTCGCCGGCACCCTGTACGCCGCCCGCGCGCTGGCCGACCTGGAGCGGCTCCGGCTACCCGCCGTGCTCCGCCAGCCCCGGGTCCGCCCGGTCTACCTGGCGCCGCAGCCGAGGTCGGGGTACTGGCGTCGGATCCTGACGCCGATGCGGGACCCGCAGTCCTGGCTCGACCTGCTGCACGCCTTCGTGAAGCTGCTGGTGACGCTCCCCACCTTCGCGGTGGTGCTGATCTGGTGGGCGGGCGGCCTGGCCGGCACCCTCTACGTCGCGTACGACTGGGCGATCCCGCGCGGCCCGGACGACCAGGACCTCAGCGAGCTGCTCGGGATGGGCCCCGGGGCCGCCCCGCGGATCGCCCTGAACACCGCGATCGGGATCTTCTTCCTGCTGACCCTGCCGCTGGTGGCCCGGGCCTGCGCCCAGCTCCAGGCCGGGCTGGCCCGCTCACTGCTGACCGGGGTGGCCGAGATGAGACAGCGGATCAACACCCTGGAGGACCAGAAGCGGGCCGCCGCCTCCGCCGAGGCGTCCGCCCTGCGCCGGCTCGAGCGGGACATCCACGACGGCCCGCAGCAGCGGCTGGTCCGCCTCGCCATGGACCTCGGCCGGGCCCGCCAGCAGCTCGCGGCCGACCCGGAGGCGGCCCGGCGCACCCTGGACGAGGCGGTCGTCCAGACCCGGGAGACCCTGGCCGAGCTGCGCGCCCTGTCCCGGGGCATCGCGCCGCCGATCCTGGTCGACCGGGGCCTGCCCAGCGCCCTGGCCGCCCTCGCCGCCCGTGCCCTGGTCCCCACCGAACTGGCGGTCGACGACGACCTGGGCACCCCCGGCGGACGGCTGGACCCGGCGGTGGAGAGCACCGCGTACTTCGTGGTGGCCGAGGCGCTGACCAACGTCGCCAAGCACAGCGGGGCCACCGCCTGCCGGGTCGAGGTGACCCGCAAGGTCGGCCGGCTGGAGATCAGCGTCCGGGACGACGGGGTGGGCGGCGCCCACCTGGCCAAGGGGCACGGGCTGGTCGGCATCGCCGACCGGGTCCGGGCCGGCGGCGGCACCCTCGAGGTGACCAGCCCGGCCGGCGGCCCGACCCTGGTCCACGCCGAACTCCCGCGATGAACCCCGACGGGGACGTGGTAGACACCGGACCCATGCGGGTGGTGATCGCGGACGACGCCGTACTGCTCCGGGAGGGGCTGGTCCGGCTGCTGACCGAGTCGGGGCACGAGGTGGTGGCGGCCGTCGGCGACGGCGACGCCCTGGTCGAGGCGGTGGTGACGCACCGGCCGGACGTCGCGGTGGTGGACGTGCGGATGCCGCCCTCGCACACCGACGAGGGGCTGCGGGCCGCCGTCGAGGCCCGCCGGCGGGTGCCGCGTACGCCGGTCCTGGTGCTGTCCCAGTACGTCGAGGTGTCGTACGCGGACGACCTCCTCGCCACCACCGGCGGGGCCGGCGGGGGCGGAATCGGCTACCTGCTCAAGGACCGGGTGGCCGCGATCGACGAGTTCCTCGACGCGCTGAACCGGGTGGCCGCGGGCGGCACGGTGCTCGACCCGGAGGTGATCGGCCAGCTGCTGGTCCGGCGGCGGCGCGACGACCCGCTGGGCACCCTGACCCCGCGCGAGCGGGAGGTGCTCGCGCTGATGGCCGAGGGCCGCTCGAACACCGCCATCGCGCGGGCCCTGGTGGTCAGCGACGGCGCGGTGGAGAAGCACGTCCGCAACATCTTCACCAAGCTGGACCTCCCCCCGGACGCCACCAACCACCACCGCCGCGTCCTCGCCGTCCTCACCCACCTCCGCGCCTAACCCCGGCCCCCACCCCCTACCCCCGCCCTACCCACTGGGTTGATCAAGGGGTTTGCGTCCGAATCCCGCGGATTTTTGACGCAAACTCCTTGATCAACGGGGCGACGGCGGGGGATCAGGGGAGGCGGGCGCGGGGTGGGTCAGGGGAGGGTGCGGGCGAGGGTGACGGCCTCCGTGAGGGTGTCGGCGACGGGGTGGCCGGAGGCCCGGAGGCGGGCCGGGTCGGAGAGGCCGCCGGTGTAGAGGACGGAGGCGGCCCCGACCGATCCGGCGGCGTCGGCGTCGTCGAGCGAGTCGCCGATCAGCACCACCTCACGGCCGTCCAGCCCCAGCTCGGCCAGGTGCTTCTCCAGCCACTCGGCCTTCGGCCCGCCGCCCACCGCCGCCCGCAGCCCGTCCACCCGGGTGAAGTGCGGGGTCAGCCCGTACGTGTGGACCGTCGGGATCAGCTCGTCGTGGAACCACATGGACAGCAGCGACTGGCTGCCCGGCCAGGCGGCGATGGCGGCGGTCGCGTCGGCGGCCAGGGCACAGTTGGTCAGCCCGGCCCGGTACGCGTCGTGGAAGATCCGGTCCAGCGCGCCGAACGCCTCGTCGTCGATCGCCCGTCCCAGCATCTCCGCGTAGTAGTCGGCGATCGGCCGGCGGAACCGCACCCGGTGCTCGTCGGCGCTGACCACGGGACCGCCGGCGCTGGCGAAGGCGACGTTGGTGGCCCGCACCACCAGGTCGAGGTCGTCGAGGAGGGTCCCGTTCCAGTCCCACACCAGGTGGCGCCGCGCAGTGGTCATCGCTGCACTGTAAGGGGCGGCTCAGAGCTGCGGGGTGGTCAGGTCCCGCAGCAGGCGCTCCTCCTCGACCCGCCAGTAGCCGTGCTCCTTGCCGTCGAGCAGCACCACCGGCAGCCGGTCGCCGTACTCGCGTTCCAGCTCGATGTCCTCGGTCACGTCCTTCTCGACCCAGCTGTCGCCGGTGACCGCCACCACCCGGTCGAGCGCCGCCTTCGCGTCGTCGCAGAGGTGGCAGCCGGGCCGGGTGATCAGGGTGAGCCGGGCGTCAGTGGACATCGGGTACCTCCGTGCGGATCTCGGTCGGCGGCGCCGGGGCCGGCACCGGAGGCGCCGCCGGGCGGAGCTCGGTCTTGCGCACCTTGCCGATCGCCGAGTACGGCAGGCTGTCGACGAACTCGACGGCGGTCGGGCACTTGAACCGGGCCAGGTTACGCGCGCAGTGGTCGAGCAGCTCCGCCGCCGTCACCGGGGAGCCGGCCGCCCGCACCACGTACGCCCGGACAGTCTCGCCGGTCCGCGGGTGCGGCACCCCCAGGACGGCCGACTCGGCCACCCCCGGATGCGCCTGGAGCACCAACTCCACCTCGTGCGGGTAGACGTTGAAGCCGTTCACCAGGATCAGCTCGCCGAGCCGGTCGACCAGGAACAGGTTCCCGTCCTCGTCGGCGTACGCCACGTCGCCGGTGGCCCACCAGCCGTCCGGGTCCGGCCCGCCCCGCCCGTCCGGCCAGTAGCCGCTGAACAGGTTGGCGCCGCGGACCACGATCTGCCCCGGGTCGGTGCCCGAGGCGTCGTCGGAGAGGTCCAGCTCGTCGGCGTCCTCCTCGACCGCCGGCACGCCGTCCCGCCACAGGTCCGCGCCGTCCGGCCCGACCAGGCGCAGCCCGACGCCGGGGAGCGGGCGGCCGATCGAGCCCGGTCGGGGCTCCCCGTCGACCAGGGTGGAGGTGAGCACCGGCGCGGTCTCGGTGAGCCCGTACCCGACGTGCACCGGGTGCCCGGTCAGCTCGGTGAAGCGCGCCGCCACCGCCGGCGGCAGCGGGGCCGCGCCGCACACCGCGACCCGGACCGAGGCCAGCGCCGCCGCGACGTCGCCCTCCGCATCGGCCCAGCTCAGGAACATCGACGGTACGCCGACCAGCACGCTGACCCGGTGCCGGGCGATCTCCGCCAGTCCCCCGGTCGGGCCGGGCTCGTCGACCAGCACCCCGGTCGCGCCGTGGTGCACGACCGCCCCCAGCCCGGAGTTCAGCCCGTACGCGTGGAAGAGCGGCAGCGCGAGCAGCACGGTGTCGTCGGGGCCGACCACCGGCGGGGTGATCCGGCCGATCTGCTCGTGGTTGGCGGCCAGCGCGCGGTGCGACAGCATCGCGCCCTTGGGCCGGCCCTCGGTGCCGGAGGTGTAGAGCAGCACGGCGAGGTCGTCCCCACCGCGGGTGGGCAGGTCGGCCGGGCCGTCACCGTCGGTGACCGGCGGCGCGGTGTGTACGGCGGCCAGCGCGGGCAGCTCGTCGGCGGCGATCCGGTCCCGCACCTCGGCCGCGCAGACCAGCACGGCCGCGCCCGAGTCGGTGAGCACGTGCCGCAGCTCCCGGGCGGTGAAGCCCGGGTTGACCGGCACCGCCACCAGGCCGGCGCGCAGCACGGCGAGGTACGTGACCACGAAGTCCGGGGTGTTGCCGAGGGCGATCGCGACCCGGGGCGGATGGGTGTCCCCGGGGGACGGCGGCGCCGCGGCGGCCAGCGCGCGGGCGGTGGCGGTGACCGAGGCGTCCAGTTCGGACCAGGTCAGGGTCCGGTCGCGCCAGTGCAGCGCGGGGCGGTCGCCGTGGGCGACGGCCGCCCGGCGGAGCCGGACGGCGAGGTTCGGCGCGGAGCTGTCGGCTGCGTCCTGCACGGTGGCTGAGTCTGGCACAGCCGCGTCCGCCCGGCCACGTTCCGCCGCGCCCGCCGCACCCGCACGGGCAGCGTCACGCCCGGCCGCCCGCCGGGCCGGGAGTCCTGTGGACGGGACCGGGTGGGCCGCGCCGGGGGACTCCCAGGTGTGGGAGGCTGGTCTGCCGGGGCCCGCCGGGCCCGGTTCCCGGGCAGGGCGGATCGGCCCCGCGGGGCGTCCGCCGCGACACGCCGAGGGCGGCAGGAAAATCGCTCCGACCAGGACTTTCCACTCCGGACCAGCTTCCGGCGCGAAAGTCAACCACACACGACGGACAACGGGTCCGCCATCGGTGCGACCGGGCGGGAAATACTTCCGCTCTGTGTAACGGACTTGCCACGCGCGGGTGACGTTGGCCCTATCATCACTCGGGTCGGCTCACCCCATTTGCCGTGAGTCGACACCCCTCAGCCCGAGGAGGCCCCCGTGCCATTGAGCGCATTGGACCAGCACCTCAAGGTGACCTGCCGTCCGTCGGCACGTCCCGGAACGGCCCTGCCCGGCCGGGGCGTACCCGGTCCCGCCGCGACGCCGCAGCGCCCGGTGCGGCCGTCCCCCGCCTGGATCGGGGAGGCGCGGTGACCACCTTCGGCTACGCGGAGCGGCCGGCCGGGTTGACCGGCCCGATCCAGCGGACCCCGGTCAACGAACGGCTGGAGTTGCCGGACGAGGCCCGCACCTCGGCGGAGAGCATGTGGAGCCTCGCCGCGGTACGGAGTGAGGGGATGCGGCGGGGTCGCAACCGCACCCACCACAACGAGGCGCCGGCGCGTCCCGCGGTGCCCGGGAGCAACGCGAAGCCCGCCAGCGCCCGGCTCGGCTCACCGTCCCGGCCGACCATGCCGGCGCAGGGCCGCCGCGGCGAGGTCACGGCCAACCCGGAGCCGTCGGCCGCCGAGACCGCGGTGCTGCCGGCGGTCCCCGCCGCCGACACGGCCATCCTGCCGGCGGTGCCCGCCACCGCGGACACCGGCTACCCCAGCCGCCCCGACCCGTCCGACCCGGCGACCGAGGTCTGGGCTCTGGTCGAGCGGGCGCAGGCCGGCGAGGCCGAGGCGTTCGGCCTGATCTACGACCGGTACGTGGACACCGTCTTCCGGTTCGTCTACTTCCGGGTCGGCAACCGGCAGCTCGCCGAGGACCTCACCTCGGACACCTTCCTCCGGGCGCTCAAGCGGATCGGCAGCTTCACCTGGCAGGGCCGCGACCTCGGCGCCTGGCTGGTCACCATCGCCCGCAACCTGGTCGCCGACCACTTCAAGTCCGGGCGCTACCGGCTCGAGGTCACCACCGGCGACGTGCTCGACGCCGACCGGGAGGACCGGGGGCCGGAGGGCAGCCCGGAGGCGGCGGTGGTCGAGCACATCACCAACGTCGCCCTGCTCACAGCGGTCAAGCAGCTCAACCCGGAGCAGCAGGAGTGCATCGTGCTCCGCTTCCTCCAGGGCTTCTCGGTGGCCGAGACGGCCCGGGCCATGGGCAAGAACGAGGGCGCGATCAAGGCGTTGCAGTACCGGGCGGTGCGGGCCCTGGCCCGCCTCCTGCCCGACGGCTTCCAGCCCTGATCCCACGGCACCTCCGAACCGTCCCGGGCGGCCCGCCGGGACGGGTACCCGTCTCTCCCGTCGGCCCGTGACGACGATCACGCTTCGTGATTTCGCCGCCCGCCGCCCCGTAACCGGCACCCGGCGCGGTCCGTTTCTCCGGGTGCGACCAGTGGTTGTCCGGCGTCCCCCGGGCCACCCGGTCCGGCGGGCACGGTTGGCCGTCTCGGTCAGCCGTCGGCGTCACGCTGCCACCGGTCGCTGGTGACGACGACGGCCAGCCCGGCCGTGACCAGCGAGAGGGGGTGCCTGCGGTGGACAGCAACCTCTTCTCCCGTCGGCGTGCCGAGCGCTTCGCGCAACTCCTCGACGAGGCCAACGGCGGCCGGCGGCACCACGTCCGCTCCCGCGCCGACGACGAACTCGCCGCACTCGTCGCGGTGGGTCAGCGGCTCGCCGCCGACCGGCCGACCGTCGAGGTCGACGGGGAGTTCCGCACCGGGCTGCGCGCGATGCTCGTCGCCACCGCCGAACGGGAGGCCGCGGGAGCGCCGGCGAAGAGCCGGGCCGGCACGGCGGGCACCGGCGTACGCGGATCGCTGCTGCCGGCGGTGACCGGCCGCCGCGCCCGGGCCCGGGGAGCCATCCTGGTCGGCATCGCCGCCGGGGCGGTGGCCCTCTCCGGCATCTCCGCCGCCAGCGAGAACGCGCTGCCCGGCGACGCCCTCTACGGCATGAAGCGCTCCACGGAACGCGCCCAGCTCGCGCTGACCGGTTCGGACATCAGCCGGGGCCAGCTCTTCCTCGACTTCGCCCGGACCCGGCTCGACGAGGCCGCCACCGTGCACGGTGACCGGCTCGGCTTCAGCGCCGTCCTGGACGACATGGACGCCGACACCCGACAGGGCGTACGCCTGCTGACCACCGTCGCGGCCCAGCGCTCCGACCCGACGGGCCTGGACGCGATCGACGCGTTCCTCACCGGCCAGCGGCGGGCGGTCAGCGGGCTGCTCGACCGGGCGGACCACGCCGACCGGGACCGTACCCGCCGGTCGCTGGCCCTTCTGGACGCGGTGGGCAAGCGGGCCGACGAGCTCCGCGCGGCGATCGCCTGCGGGCTGCCCACCCCGGCGGCCAGCGACGCCCTAGGCCCGGCCCCGGGCGCCTGCCCCGCCGCCCGCTGACCGGCCCCCGGCCCGGCCCGGCGCGACAGCCATTCCCGCCACACTTCTCCCGACGGACATCCGGCCGTCACCGAGCGCCGGATAGGCTCGTGGCGGAGGGCGTACGCGGTCGTCGAGGGGAGGGAGATCGCCATGTCCCGGACCCGGAAGGTGACGGTCAGCACCTCCGACAACTCGGTCCACGGGCACACCGTCGGCTGGTCGGAAACCCCGGAGGCACCCCCGGCCACACCCGACCCGTCCGCCGCCGCCTTCTTCGACGTGGACAACACGATGATGCAGGGCGCGTCCATCTACTGGTTCGCCCGCGGGCTGGCCGCCCGGAAGTACTTCACCACCGGTGACCTGGCCCGGTTCGCCTGGCAGCAGGCGAAGTTCCGGCTGCTCGCCACGGAGCACGCCGGGGACATGTCCCAGGCCAAGGAGGCGGCGCTCGCCTTCATCCAGGGCTGGCGGGTGGACGACGTGGAACGGCTCACGGAGGAGATCTTCGACGAGCTGATGGCGCCGCGGATCTGGGCCGGCTCCCGCAAGCTCGCGCAGCGGCACCTGGACGCCGGCCAGCGGGTGTGGCTGGTCAGCGCCGCCCCGGTGGAGATCGGCCGGGTGATCGCCACCCGGCTCGGGCTAACCGGGGCGATCGGCACCGTCGCCGAGGTGGTCGACGGGGCGTACACCGGGCGGCTGGTCGGCGACCTGATGCACGGGCCGGCCAAGGCCGAGGCGGTCACCCAGCTCGCCGCGGTCGAGGGGCTGGACCTGAGCCGCTGCGCCGCCTACAGCGACTCCGCGAACGACCTGCCGATGCTCTCCACGGTGGGTCACCCGGTGGCGGTCAACCCGGACCCGGCGCTGCTCCGCCAGGCCCGCGAGCGCGGCTGGGACGTCCGCGACTTCCGCACCGGCCGTCGCGCCGTCAAGATCGCCGTGCCGTCGACGGCCGCCGCCGGGCTGGTCGCCGGCGCGGTCACCGCCGGCCTGGCCCTGCACCGCCGCCGCAACCGCACCGACTGACCGGCCGGGTCAGGGGCCGAACGGGTCGGGGCGGCGTTCGAGGAGCTGGTGCAGGGTCTGCTGGATGGTCTCCCGGACCTGGTCGGCGAGGTTGAACACGACCAGCGGATCGTCCGCCGAGTCGCGCAGATGCGCGGTGGGGATCGGCGGGCAGAACTGGATCAGCCACTTGCTCGGCAGCGGCACCATGCCCAGCGGCCCCAGCCAGGGGAAGGTCGGCGTCACCGGGAAGTACGGCAGCTTGAGCAGCCGGGCGAGCGGCTTGATGTCGGCGAGCATCGGATAGATCTCCTCGCCGCCGACGATCGCCACCGGCACGATCGGCGTGCCGGTACGCAGGGCGGCCGAGACGAAGCCGCCCCGGCCGAACCGCTGGAGCTTGTACCGGTCGGAGTAGAGCTTGCCGACGCCCTTGAAGCCCTCGGGGAAGACCCCGACCAGCTCGCCGTTGCCGAGCAGCCGTTCCGCGTCCGGGTTGCAGGCCACCGTGCCGCCGGTCTTGCGGGCGATCTCGGAGACCACCGGCATCCGGAAGACCAGGTCGGCGCCGAGCAGCCGCAGGTAGCGGTGGGCCGGGTGCCGGTCGTGCAGCGCGGTGGCCAGGACCAGCGCGTCCAGCGCCACGGTGCCGGAGTGGTTGCCGACCACCAGTCCGGCGCCGGCGTCCGGCACGTGCTCGATCCCGCTGACCTCGGTGCGGAACCAGTCCCGGTAGAGCAGCCGGACCAGCGGGTGGAAGACGGCGTCGGTCAGGTCGGGGTCGAAGCCGAACTCGTCGACCTCGTAGTCCCCGGAGAGCCGGCGTCGCAGGAAGGCGAGTCCCTTCGCGACCTTCCGGTCCCAGTGGTCCCCCGGCCGGTCCGCGACCGCCGGCCCGGGTGCCGTGCCGGCCCCGGCGTCGCCTCCCGACCGCTCGCCGGCCGTCCGCTCGCCGGGCCGACCCGCCGCCGGCACGCCGGTGTCGCCCGGCGCGCCCGCCGCGCCGCCCGGCACCTTCTTCGCGACGGCCTTCTTGGCCACAGCCTTCTTCGCCACAGCCTTCTTGGCGACGGTCTTCTTGGCGACCGCCTTCCGCGTGGCCGCGTCATCGCCGGCCACGTCCGCCCCGGCACGCGCCGGCTCGCCGGTGGCGTCCGGCTCGTCGGCGGAGGTGTCCGGCTCGTCGGCGGCCCCCTGGCCGCCGGTCGGCACGGGCTCGGCGGCGGCCATCGTGGCCCGCCGGTGCCCGTTGCGCCGCGCCGGCTCCGCGTCCGGCGCGGGCACCGCCGGCGGTACGTCGTAGCGGGCCTCGCCGCGCTCCTCCGCCCCGCTCACGAGCGCTCCCGTACGGCCGCCCGGACCTGCCGGATGCTCTCCAGGACGAGCTGCTCGGCGGCGGCGAGCTGGTCCCGGGTCACCACCACCCCGCCGTGGTGGGCGCGGATGAAGTCGTCGAACGCGGCGGCGGTCGTCCGCGGCGTGAAGCCGTACTCGCGCTCCAGTCTGCTGGTGTCCACCACCCGACCGTGCACGAAGAGGTCCACCTGGTCCAACCCGTACCGGCCGAAGCCCATGCTGCGGGCGATCGCGGCGACCCCGGCGAGGCCCGGTTCCAGCACCGGCACGGCCACCCGGCCGGCCCGGCGGATCGCCTGCGACAGGGAGAGCACCCCCGGCCCGGCGACGTTGTACGTCCCCGGGTGGTCCTCGGCGACCGACCGGTGCAGCACCTCGAGGGCGTCGTCGAAGTGGACGAACTGGAGTCGCGGGTCCCGGCCGAAGACGGTGGGCACCACGGGCTGGGAGAAGTAACGGGTGAGCGTGGTGTCGGCGGTGGAGCCGATGAACGGCGCGAAGCGCAGCACGGTGGCGGTGACGTCGGGGCGCCGGCGGCGGAACCCGCGGACGTACCCCTCGATGTCGAGGATGTCGCGGCCGAAACCGCCGCGCGGCACCTCGCGCGGCTCGGTCTCCTCGGTGAAGACGGCGGGGTCGCGGAACGACACCCCGTACGCGGCGGTCGAGGAGCGGACCACGAGCTTGCGCAGCCGGGGCGCCCGCTGGCAGGCGGCGAGCAGCTGCATGGTGCCGATGACGTTCTGTTCCTTCATCGCCGCCCGGCCGCCGTGCTGCGGGTCGGGGGCGGTGACCAGGGCCAGGTGCACCACCGCGTCGACGTCGAGGTCGATCAGCAGGCCACCGAGCGAGTCGAGGTCCAACCGCACCAGTTCGACCCCGGCCAGCAGATCGGTGAGCTCGGGGTTCGGGGCGGCCGGGTCGACCCCGATGACGCGTTCGATGCGCGGGTCGGCGGCGAGGCGGGCGGCGACGTGCGCGCCGAGGTAGCGGCCGACCCCGGTCACGACGACGACCCCCGGAGCACCTGGGGTGCCACCGGGGGTCATGTCGTGCGCCTTGCGCGGCAGGCGGGATCGAGCCGGGACGTCCACGGCCTGATCACCTGAGCCTCCGAGGGTCGACAGTTGGCAAGTGGTGCCGGATGCCGGGCGGGGGCCCGGCTCCGGTCACTTGCCGAGGCGGCGACGCTGGACGCGGGTCTTGCGCAGCAGCTTGCGGTGCTTCTTCTTAGCCATGCGCTTGCGGCGCTTCTTGACCACCGAGCCCATACGACAGCCTTTCGATGCAACGTGCGGGGCGGACCGGGAGACACCACCGCCGGTGGCGTCGTGACCGCTTGCGGACAACGGACCGGACCAGCGTGGTGGGCAGGGCACACCAGGGTGCGGTCACGGTCGGGGTCCAGGGTAGCCGGAGTGCGTCAGCAGGACCAACGCGCCCCCGTCGATGCCCCTTTCGTCGCACTCGACGGCCTGGCCGCCGAGGCGTCAGGCGGTCTCCTGGAAGGCGCCCCGGAGGTATTCGTGCACGGCGTGCTCGGGCACCCGGAACGACCGGCCGACCCGTACCGCGGTCAGCTCACCGCTGTGCACGAGACGGTAGACCGTCATCTTGGACACCCGCATGACCGTCGCCACCTCGGCGACGGTCAGGAACTTGACATCCGACAGCCGTGCGTCGGACTGCGACCCGGCCATGGCTCACCGACCCATTCCCATGCCCGGCGCGTGCCACCGGACCGGTTCATCCGGCCACGACGAGCAACGCGCGTGTTACCAGTACGGTAGCGGGGCGGCTGTGACCGGCGCGATCCCTTCCTTCGAATGATCATGGAATGTCCCCCGGTTGACCTGGCATTTTCCGCCTCGAAGGGCGTCTCGTCCCGTTCCCGGCGGCCCCCCGCGGCCGCGACCGTCCCACCCGCCTCCGGCCGTCACTCGGCCCGCAGCGCCACCACCGGATCGAGCTGGCCCGTCCCCGCTGCAGCCGGGTACGTCACTCGGCCCGCAACGCCACCACGGGGTCGAGCCGGCCCGCCCGTTGGGCGGGTACGACGCCGAAGACGATGCCCACCGCCGCCGAGACGCCGAACGCCAGCGCCAGCGACCACCAGGTGATCGCCGCGGGGATCGGCGATACCGCGTCGACCAGCAGCGCGGTGCCGACGCCGAGCGCCATCCCGGTCAGCCCGCCGATCGAGGTGAGCAGCACGGCCTCCAGCAGGAACTGGACCCCGATGTCCCGGGGCCGCGCGCCGACCGCCTTGCGCAGGCCGATCTCGCGGGTCCGTTCGCGTACCGAGACCAGCATGATGTTGGAGACGCCGACCCCGCCGACCAGCAGCGAGATGCCGGCGATGGCGGCCAGCACGCCGGTCAGCACGCCGAGGATGTCGCCGAGCACGCCCAGGATCTGCTGCTGGGTGACCGCGCTGAACTCGGTGTCCGGGTGCCGCCGGGACAGTTCGGCGACGATCCGGTCGCCCAGTTCGCCGATCCGCTCCCGGTCCGGGGCCTTGACCGCGATGCCGTCGATCCGCGAAGTCCCCCAGAGCCGCTGCGCCGCGGTCACCGGGATGTGCACCTCGTCGTCGCGGTCCACGCCCAGGCTCTGACCGAGCGGGGCGAAGACACCGATCACCCGGAACCGGACCCCGGCCAGCGCGATCTGCTGGCCGAGCGGGTCCCGGTCGGGGAAGAGCGCCCGCGCCACGGAGGCGCCGAGCACCGCGACCCGCCGGCTGGTGTCCACGTCGGCCCCGGTGAGGTAGCGCCCCCGGGCGAGCGAGCGGGTGAACACCGCCGGAGTGCTCTCCAGCACCCCCTGCACGGTCGTGAAGTCGGAGCGGCTGCCGGCCCGGACGGTCGCCCCGGACGTGACGGTGACCGCCACCCGCCCGGGGTCACCGACCACGCGGGAGACGGCGTCCACGTCCTTGAGGTCGAGCGGCGACACCACCGGGGCGGTGCCGACATCGATCCGGCCGGGCACCACCAGCAGCAGGTTGGAGCCGAGCCCCTCCACCTGCTGTTCGACCTTGTGCTTGGTGCCGGTGCCGATGGCCACCAGGATGACCACCGAGGCGACCCCGATGATCACCCCGAGCATGGTCAGCGCGCTGCGCATCCGGTTGGCCCGCAGCGCGTCCAGCGCCACCCGCCAGGCCTCGGCAACCCTCACCGGACACCTCCGGACCCCGGCTCCGTGTCCGGCGGCGGCCCGGAAAGGCGTCCGGCGGCTCCGGCGGCGCCACCGGAGCCACCGGACGGGTGCCCCGGGCCGCGTCCGGACGCGAACCGGGGCTCCGCGCTGGGAGCGTCGTCCAGTGTCTCAGGTCGGCCGCCGACGCCGGACAGCGGTCGATCATGACGGGTGTCCGACCTGATCAGACCGTCGCGGACGGCGATCCTCCGGCGGGCCCGGCCGGCCACCTCCTGGTCGTGGGTCACCATCACCAGGGCCACCCCCGACTCGGCGTTCAGCCGTTCCAGCAGCTCCAGCACCGCCTCGCCGGTGGCGGTGTCCAGGTTGCCGGTGGGCTCGTCGGCGAGCAGCACCGCCGGGTCGGTGACCAGCGCGCGGGCGATCGCCACCCGCTGCTGCTCGCCGCCGGAGAGCTGGTTGGGTCGGTGGTCCAGCCGGTGCCCGAGCCCGACCCGGCCGAGCATCGCCGCCGCGCGCTCCCGCCGCTGCCGGGCGCCGATCCCCCGGTAGACCAGCGGCAGCGCCACGTTGTCCACCGCGGACGTCCGGGGCAGCAGGTGGAACGCCTGGAAGACGAAGCCGATGGTCTCGTTGCGCAACGTGGCCAGCTCGGGCGCGGACAGGTCGGCCACGTCCCGGCCACCGATCACCAGCCGGCCGTCGGTCGGCCGGTCCAGCCCGCCGAGCAGGTGCATCAGCGTGGACTTGCCGGAGCCGGACGGCCCGATCACCGCCACGTACTCGCCGGGGTCGATGGTGAGGGACACGCCGCGCAGGGCCGGCACCGACACCCCGTCGAGCTGGTACGTCCGGGACACGTCGACCGCCTCGATCGCCGGCACGCCGGCGGGGAGCGTCCCGGTCACCGGCCCGCCCGCCGTCCGGGCGCCGGTGCCCGGCTCACTTCAACTCCTGGCCGTCGTGCACCCGGTCGGTACCGCGCACCACGATCCGGTCGCCGGCCTCCAGGCCGCTCACGATCTGCACCAGGTCCTGCCCCTGCACGCCGACGGTGACCGGCACCCGGTCGGCCCGGCCGTCGCGCAGCACCCAGACCGCGTCCCGGCCGTCGGCGGAGAAGACCGCCGAGGCGGGTACGGCCACCGCGTCGGCCGCCTCGCGGACCCGGAGGTGGACCACCGCGTTCATGCCGGGGCGGGGCGTCGGGGCGGGCTCCCCCTCGCCGAGCCGCCCCGCGCCAAGGCTGAGCCGGACCCGGTAGGTGACCCCGCCGCGGGCGGAGGTGGTGGGCAGCACGTCCACCGAGCGGACGGTGGCGTCGTAGCTCGCGCCGGTCACCGCGTCCAGTTCCACCGCGGCGGTCAGGCCGGCCCGGACCAGCAGCACGTCGGTCTCGTCGACCTCGGCGAGCAGCCCGAGCTGGCCGGTGTCCACCACGGTCAGCACCGGCGTGCCGGCGGTGACCCGGCCGCCCGGCGGGACCGCGTCGTCCACCCCCGGCGGTGGGCCGCCCTGGCTGGCGGTGCCGAGCGCCGACGGGTCGAGCCCGGGCACGTTGCCGCCGGCCGCGCCGAGCAGGCTGCCCAGGTCCGCCGAGCCGGCGGCCCGGGTGCCGCCGGGCTGCACCACCCCGGCGATCGGGGCGCGCAGGGTCAACGCGTCGACGGTCGCCTTCGCCAGGTCGTACGCCTGCTGGGCCTGGAGGCGCTGGGCGGCCGACAGCGCACCGAGGGCGCTGCTCAGGCCGGCCACGCCACGCTGCACGGCGGCGACCGCACGGTCGGCGGCGCGGGCGGCCGACTCGTACTGCTGCTGCGCCGACTCCACCTGGAGCAGCAGCGCGGACCGTAGCTGCGGGTCGCCGACCTTCCCGGCGGCCTGCCGGGCGGCGTCGAACGCCTCGGCGGCGGCCTGGTCCGTACCGCGCCGACGGCCGCCCAGGTCACCGACGCCGACGCCCCGGCCGGCCCGCTTCGCGGCCCGCAGCGCCTCCCGCGCCTGCCGGAGCCGGTCCTGTGCGGACGGCGAGCTGATCACCGCGAGCACCTGGCCACGGGTGACCCGCTGTCCAGGCTGCACGCGCAGGCTGGCCAGGGTGCCGTCGGCCGGGGCGGTGAGGGTGGCGGCGGCCCGGGCGGTCACCGTGGCCGGCGCGTCGATCACCTCTGCCACCGGACTCCGGCCGACCTGCGCGACCGTGACGGGGGCCTTCTCGTCGCCGCAGGCCGCGGCCGTGGTGCCGGTCAGGGCGACGACGGCGAACAGGGCGATGAGCAGGCGGGGGCGGGCGGCCGCGGGCAGCCGCGGCGGGTGGGTGCGGGCCACCGGCCCATGCTACGGGTCGTCGCCAACCGCCGACCCGCTGTGCCCCGGGCCGCCCGGACGTCAGCCCGCCACCGCGCGGACGTACCCGACGCAGTCGTCGTGCAGGGCCGACCACGGCTCGCCGAACACGTCGGCGGCGGCGACGTCCACCGGCCGCCGCTCGTGCACCACGGCCCGGAAGAAGTCCAGCACCCGCTGCTCGCCGTACCGGTCGACCAGGTGACGGACGGCCAGGTAGCCGACGCCGTAGGCGCCCCCGACCCGGTCGTCGGCCGCGTCGTCGGCGGGGGCCAGCGCGTCCAGCCGGCCGTTCCACCCGCCGTGGACGAGCCGGCGCACCTCGGCCAGGCCCTCGTACCGGCCGACCGGCTGGCCGTCCGCGCCCGCGTACTCGGCCAGCCCCTCCACCAGCCACCAGCTCGACCGGTCGGAGTAGCCCCGGTCGGGCAGCGAGGCGGCGTGGGTCAGCTCATGCCGGAGCAGGTCGTCGATCCCGGCGGGCGCGAGGCTCTGCGCGTTCAGCACGACGTCGTGGTGTCCGCCACCGACGCCGACCGCGTACCCGGCCGTCCACTTCGGGCGGCCGCCGCCGTACCAGCGCTGCCACTCCGTCCGCCCGGCGTAGAAGACCAGGTAGCGGTCCGGCGGGGTGCCGGCGAGGGCGTACCGGTCGGCGACCGCCGCGGCGGCCTCGGCCTGGGCGAGCAGTGCGGGCAGCTTGGCCCGCTGGGCGGGCGTGGTGGCGACGACCGTCCGCTTCCCGACCGCCACCGCGAGGTCACTGACCTCCCAGGGGCGGGCGCCGGCCGGCTTCGCCCGGGACTCCTCGACCGCGACCAGTCGGGGCTCCGTCCCCGCCAGCCGCCACCGGGTGCCGATCTCCACGCTGCCCGGGGTGCAGCCGGGCACCACGAAGCAGTAGCCGACGGTGACCGCCAGCCGCCACTCCCCCGGGCGCCCGGCGACCGCGGCCGGCAGGCCCTCGGCCGCCGGCCGCCACACGGTCACTCGCAGCGCGCGCAACGCGGCGTACCGGCGGGCCAGCGCGGGGCGGGCGGCCGGTTCGGCCACCGCGAGGAAGCCGGCCCGGTCGCCGCCGAGCAGCGCGCTGGCCTGCCGGTCGAGCTGGGCGGTCATCCGCTGGCCGAGCCGCCGGCCGGCCGCCGTGGCCGGGTCGTCGGCGCGGCCCGCCGCGGGACGCCCGGCCGCGTCCCCCACCAGACCGACCAGGAGTACGCCGGGCACCCCGCACGCCACCAGGACGAACACCAGCGCGAGCACGACCCACAGCGACCGCCGCCGCTGCCACCGTCCCGGTGCGGCCGGCACGGTTGGTACGTTCGGCGCGGCCGACGTCCCTGGCGCGGGGCTCGCCGAAGCCGGGCCAGCGGGCCGCTCGTCACCGTCGGTCACCGGCGAAGGGTACGACCAGTCGGGGCGATCCGGCCAGAGCCAGTCGTGACCCAATCAGCTTCCACCTCGCTCCCGCACCCGAACGAAGTGTTCCGAGCCCCTGTCGAGCTGATATCGCAGACGACTCACGGATCGGGTGGCCGCGCCGTACACGATCGTGGAGGTGAGTGGCCCCGGGAAGGAGCCGAACGCACAGCCCCTGGAAGAGCCGGTTGCCGCCGAGATCCTCTGCTCCGGCAGGCTCGGCGAGGGCCGGGTCGGTGAGTCGTTCGTGATATCAGCTCGACAGGCGTTCGACCAGTGGCATCCGGGGCTGGAGAGAAGCCGGGCGCGGGGCGCACAGCAGGGCGGGTGGCCTCAGACCGGGTCGCCGAGCGCGGTGAGCAGGGCCTTGTCGACCGCCCAGAGGGCCACCAGCACGGCCCCGTATCCCGGGCGCCCGGCCAGCGCGAGCAGCAGCCCGCCCGTGACGAAGCAGGCGGCCTGGACGCCGAGCTTGGCCGGGGCGGGCAGTGACACGCTGGCCCGCGGCGAGCAGAACAGGCCCCACACCACGGCGATCAGCAGCGGCGCGCCGAGGCCGGCGAGCAGGCGTACGGGCCAGCCGGCGTCGCGGGTGAAGCCCCACCAGCCGGCGGCGGCGAGCAGCGCCAACTCCAGCAGGAAGATGAGCGCCAGCAGCAGAGCCTTCATCAGGACCTCCAGTCCCGGTACGCGGTGTCCAGCGCGGCCACCATCTGGTCGAAGGAGCGGTCGATCTCGCGGGGCAGCCCGAACCCGCCGGCCGCCTCCAGGGTGATGAAGCCGTGGACCGCCGCCCGGAACATCCGGGTGGCGTCGACGGCCTCGTCGCCGGTCAGGCCGTACCCGCGCAGGATCGCGTAGATCGCGCCGACCGCTCGCTCGGCGGCGGCGAGGTGCTCGGGGTCGTCGGGGTCGGGCGCCCGCTGGGTGGCCGGGTAGCGGCCGGAATGCTTGCGGGCGTACTCCCGGAACGCGGTGGCGACGGCCCGGAGCGCGTCGCCGCCGGCCCGGCCCGCGGCGGCGGCGGTCAGCTCGTCGGCGACCTCGGCGGTGGCCAGCACGGCGAGCTTCTGGTGCAGCGCGTCGATGCCCTTGACGTGCTTGTAGAGGCTGGGCAGCGCGACGCCGAGCCGGCCGGCGAGCGCCGCCAGGGTGAGCCGGTCGTGCCCGACCTCGTCGGCGAGCACGGCCGCCTCCCGGACCACCGTCCGCGGGGTGAGGCCGGCCCTAGGCACGGGAGGTCACCGCCAGGAACTCGGCGAGGTCGGCGGCGGTGGCGTCCGGCTGGTCGGCGGGCGGGTAGTGGCCGGAGTCGGCGATCATCCGCGCCTCGGCGGTGGCGAAGAGCCGCCGGGCGGCCCGCGCCTCCGCGCCCGGGTCCTTGAAGTCCGGATCCTTCGTGCCCATCAGCACCAGGACCGGCTGCCGCACCTCCCGGGCCCGCGCGGTCCAGTGCGGCTCGACCGGCTCGACCACCCCGCGCACCGCGGCCATCCGGCCGCGCAGCTTGGCCACCATCTCCTTCCGGTACGCGGCGTCGTCGTCCGGCCGCCCGCACGGGAAGAGCGTGCGGTGGAACATCCCGAACAGCCGGGGGCTGCGCAGCACGGCCGCCTGGGCCAGCCGCAGCACAACGTTCGGCCGCGCCTGGGAGACGAACGGGCTGACCTGCACGATGCCGTTGACCAGGTCGGGCGCGTCGAGGGCGGCGAAGACGACGGCCGCCCCGCTGGACGAGCTGCCGACCAGGGTGGCCGGGCCGCCGCCGAGCGCCCGCACCACGGCGAGCAGGTCGGCACCGACCTCCGCCGGGGCGTACGTGGGCCAGTGCGGGCTGGAGTCGCCGTGCCCCCGCACGTCGACCGAGGCCACCCGGTAGCCGGCCGCCACCAGCCGGGGCACCAGGTGGCGGAAGGCCGCCCGGTTCTCCCCCATGCCGTGCGAGAGGACCACCAGCGGGCCCTCCCCGTGCACCTCGTACGCGATGGTTCCGCCGTCCCGCGCCACCTGGCTAATCGTCATAGCTAAAAAGCTAATGCCATTAGCTTTTGCCGTCAAGCCGTTGCCGGAAACACGGAACGGGCCGGCGGGACACCCGTCCCACCGGCCCGTTCGACGAACCGTCAGCTCACTTCTTCGAGACCAGCGCACGGCCGAAGAACATCAGGTTGGCGGGGCGCTCGGCCAGCCGGCGCATCAGGTAGCCGTACCACTGATCGCCGTAGGGGACGTAGGTCCGCACGGTGTAGCCGTCGCCGACCAGGCGCCGCTGCTCCTCGGGGCGGATGCCGTACAGCATCTGGAACTCGAACCGGTCCGGACCGCGGTCGAACCAGCGGGCCCGGTCCTCGCCGATGGCGATCAACCGCGGGTCGTGGGTGGCCAGCATCGGGTAGCCGTCCCCGGACATCAGCACGTTCATGCAGCGCACGTACGACTTGTCCACCTCGCGGGCGGACTGGTAGGCCACCGACTCCGGCTCCTTGTACGCGCCCTTGCAGAGCCGCACCCGGGACCCGGCGCCGGACAGCTCCCGGCAGTCCGACTCGGTGCGCCGCAGGTACGCCTGGAGCACCGCACCGGTCGACGGGTAGTCCTTGCGCAGCTTGGCGAGGATGTCCAGGGTCGAGTCGGTGGTGGTGTGGTCCTCCATGTCCAGGGTGACCGTGCTGCCCGCCGCGTCGGCCGCCGCGCAGATGGCCCGCGCGTTGTCGTACGCGAGCTGCTCGTCGAACATCTGGCCGAGCGCGGAGAGTTTCACGCTGACCTCGGCGGCCGGGGTGAGTTCGGCGGCGGAGAGCAGGCGCAGCAGCTTGAGGTACTCGTCCCGGGTGGCGTTCGCCTGCTCGGGAGTGGTGGTGTCCTCGCCCAGGTAGTCGAGGGTCACCGCTTGGCCGTCGGCGACGAGCGCGCGGGTCGCGCGCAGCGCGTCGTCGGTGCCGGCGCCGGCGACGAACCGGCGGACGACGTCCCGGGTGAACGGGGCCGTCGCGACGAGCCGCTCGACCTGGGATGACCGGGAGGCGGCGAGGATGACGGAACGGAGCATGAGCCGAGCGTAACGCCCGCCCAGGGGGCCGCGCCGGGGGGCGGCCGGCAACGTCACGCAGCGTTCCCGGGGCCGCCGGGCTGGCGCGGATCAGCTACAACGATCACGTGGAACGCACCCCCCGACGCCGGCTCCGGTCGGCCACCGTCCAGCTCGGCACGCTGACCGTCCTGGCGCTCACCCTCTCCGGCTGCAACACCGGCTACGACGACGATGACGACTGCGCCCTCGGCCCGGCCGGGGGCGGCGGCGACACCGTCGCGCTGGCCCTGCGGGTCCCCGCCGCGGCCGCCGCCCGGGACACCCCCGCCCCGGCCGCCGCCGCGTTGCCCGACCGGGGCGGCTTCGGCACCCACCTCGCCTCCTGCGGCGGCTGACGTGCGGCGCGAGGTGAGCACCCCGCGCCCGGACTGGGACGCCACCATCCGCAGCCAGGGCCTGGTGTACGTCGACACCGAGCTGCCCGACGGCGGGATCATGTCGTACTGGGACGAGACCGCCGCGTACGCCTTCGAGCTGGACGAGGTGCTCCGGCTGGAGGAGGCGACCGAGGAGCTGCACCGGATGTCGGTGGCTGCCGCCGAGCATGTCGTGGCCCGCAACCGGTACGCCGAGTTCGGCATCCCGGCCTGGGCGGCGGAGGCGGTCGCCCGGTCGCTGCGCGAGGCCCCGCCGACCCTCTACGGCCGCTTCGACCTCTGGTACGACGGCAGTTGGCCGCCGAAGCTGCTGGAGTACAACGCCGACACCCCGACCGCGCTGGTCGAGGCGAGCATCGTGCAGTGGTACTGGCTGGAGCACACCCGGCCCGCCGCGGACCAGTGGAACAGCCTGCACGAGCGGCTGGTCGGGGCGTGGGCGAAGATCGGCGCGGGGCTGCACGACCCCCGGGTGCACGTGGTCTGGTCCGAGGAGGAGGAGTCCGGGGAGGACCAGATCACCGCCGGCTACCTGGCCGAGACGGCCCGCCAGGCCGGGCTGGACGTGACCTTCATGCCGATCCAGCGGATCGGCTGGGACGGCCGGCGCTTCGTGGACGGGGACGACCGGCCCATCACCACCTGCTTCAAGCTCTACCCGTGGGAGTGGATGCTGGCCGAGCCGTACGGGCCGCCGGCGCTGGAGCCGGGCACCCCGACCACCTGGATCGAGCCGGCCTGGAAGCTGCTCCTGTCGAACAAGGCGCTGCTGGCGGTGCTCTGGGAGCTGTACCCGGGGCACGAGTACCTGCTGCCCGCGTACCTGGACTCGCCCCGCGGGATGACCGAGTACGTGGCCAAGCCGCTGCTCGGCCGCGAGGGCGGCTCGGTACGCATCGTGACCCGCGGCGCCGAGTTCACCAATCCGGGCGACTACGGCGACGAGGGCTTCTGCTACCAGGAGTTCCGGGCGCTGCCGGAGTTCGCCGGCAGCCGGATGGTGCTGGGGAGCTGGATCGTCGACGGCGAATCGGCCGGGGCCGGCGTACGGGAGAGCGAGAGCCTCATCACAGACGGTTACGCGCGGTTCCTGCCCCACTACATCGACGCGCCGCGTGCCCCGTGAGTCGTCTACCGTTGGGGTCGTGAACTTCGACGCGTACGCCCGGACCGGCGTTGATCTCGTCAACGCCCGTCTGGACGACCTCGACGACCTGCGGGCCCTCTTCCCCGACGACAACGCGTGGATGCGCGACGAGGTCGCGGAGCGGGATCTGGCGGTCTTCCGGCGGGCGCAGAAGCGCCTGCGCGACGTCTTCGAGTACGGCACCTCGGGCCGGGACGCCGAGGCGGTGACGGAGCTGAACACGCTGCTGGAGGCCTTCCCGGTGCAGCCGCGCATCTCCGGCCACGACTCCAGCGACTGGCACATGCACGTGACCAGTCGGGGTGCCTCGGTCTCGTCGGAATACCTGGCCGGCGCCGTCTGGGGCCTCTCGGTCTGGCTCTGCGAGTACGGCAGCGCCCGGTTCGGGGTCTGCGCCGACGAGCGCTGCGGCAACGTCTACCTGGACACCTCGTCGAACTGCTGCCGGCGGTTCTGCTCGGAGCGCTGCGCGACCCGCTCGCACGTGGCCGCGCACCGCGCCCGCAAGCGGGCGGCCGTCGGCGAGCAGGTCACCGTCCCGGCACAGGCGGAGACCCTCACCCCGGTCAGCTGACCCGCCCCACTGCCCGGAGGGTCAGGCGTCGACCGGGGAGGGGGCGGTGAGGTTGGCGCGGGCGAATTCCAGCGCCTCCCGGAGGTCGGCCTCGCGGACGGCGCGGCTCTTCGCGCCCCGGGTGGTGACCTCCACCGCCACCGAGCCGGTGAAGCCCCGGCCGGCCAGCGAGCGGAGCAGCTCCGCGCAGGGCTGGCCGCCGCGCCCGGGCACCAGGTGCTCGTCGCGCCCCTCGCCGGTGCCGTCGCCCAGGTGCACGTGGACCAGGCCGGCGCCCATCCGGTCGGCCATGGCCAGCGCGTCGGTGTGCGAGGCGGCGCAGTGCGACAGGTCCAGGGTGTACGAGGTGTAACCGGTGTCGGTCGGATCCCAGCCCGGGACGTACGGGACGAACTGCCGGCCGGCCATCCGCACCGGGTACATGTTCTCCACCGCGAAGCGCAGGCCGCCGAACTGCTCCTCGATCTTCGCGAGACCGTCGGCGAAGTTCCGGGCGTAGTCCCGCTGCCAGGTGAACGGCGGGTGCACCACGACCGTGGGCGCCTCCAGGGTCTCGGCAAGCTCGGCGGCCTTGCGCAGCCGCGCCCAGGGGTCGGGGCTCCACACCCGCTGGGTGACCAGCAGGCAGGGCGCGTGCACGGAGAGGACCGGGACCCCGTAGTGGTCGGCCAGGCCGCGCAGCGCGCCGGGGTCCTGGCTCACCACGTCGGTCCAGACCATCACCTCGACGCCGTCGTACCCGGTCGCCGCGGCCAGCTGGAACGCCGCCGCGGTGCGCTCAGGAAACACCGAGGAACTGGACAGGAGCACCGGGACGTGGGAAGTCACACCCCTCAGGGTAGCCGCCCCCGGCTCGGCGCATCGGGACGAGCAACCGCAAAGCGCCCACGGTGACCGGCCGGGATCACACCGGTGCCAGCTGATCCAGCCGGCGGAGGATGACCCCCTCCCGCAGCGCCCACGGGCAGATGTCCAGCCGGTCCACGTCGAGCCGGCGCAGCACCGCCTCGGCCACCACCGCCCCGGCGAGGAGCTGGTGGGCCCGGGCCGCGCTCACCCCCTCCAGCTCGGGCAGCTGGGCCGGCGGGATGTGCCGGATGAACCCCAGCACCTGCCGCAGCCCGGTGCGGGTCAGGCTGCGTGGGGCCCAGAGACCCGCGCCGGAGGGCGCGGCCCCGGCGAGCCGGGCCAGCGTCCGGAACGTCTTCGAGGTCGCCACCGGTCGCTCCCAACCCACCTCGATGAGCTGGTCCCGCACCGGTTCGAGCTGCGCGTCGACGTACTCGCGCAGCTCCTCGACGGCCTCGGCGGACGGCGGGACGGTGCCGGAGGGGTCCACCCGCAGCCGCTCCCGGCTCAACCGCCCGGCGCCCAGCGGCAGCGAGATCGCCACGTCGGGCTCCTCGTCGATGCCGGCGGCCAGCTCCAGGGAGCCGCCGCCGATGTCCATCCCGAGCAGCCGGCCGGCGGACCAGCCGAACCACCGCCGCACCGCGAGGAAGGTCATCCGCGCCTCGTCCGCGCCGGAGAGCACCTCCAGGCGTACGCCGGTCTCGTCGCGGACCCGGGCCAGCACGTCGCCGGCGTTGGTGGCGTCGCGGACCGCACTGGTCGCGAAGGCCAGCAGGTCGTCGGCGTCCAGCCCGTCCGCCGCCGCACGGGCCATGCCGACGGCCTTGACCAGGGCGTCCGCGCCCGCGTCGGTCAGCGCGCCGTCCGGGCCGAGCTGCTCGGCCAGCCGGAGCACCACCTTCTCGGAGTGCGCCGGCCAGGGGTGGGCGCCGTGGTGGGCGTCGACCACCAGCAGATGCACCGTGTTGGAACCGACGTCGAGGACACCCAGTCGCATGCTCCCGACCCTATGGCCCGACACTTTCCCCGGCTCGCCGGCCGGCCCGGGTCACCCCGCGTACGCTGGGCCGGGTGACAGGGCAGATCGAGCTGCAGGTGCTGGTGGACGACCCCGACGACCCGCGCAGCCGGGAGGTCGGGCTGGACTTCCCCCGGGAGTGGATCGAGTTCGTCGACCCGGCCGACGAGAAGCACGTGGTCCGGGCCGACCTGACCTGGCTGCTCTCCCGCTGGACCTGCATCTTCGGCAAGGGCTGCCACGGCATCGTCGCCGGCCGGGCCGCGGACGGCTGCTGCTCGCACGGGGCCTTCTTCACCGATTCGGACGACGAGAAGCGGGTCCGGGCGGCGGTCAAGCGGCTCACCCCGGAAACCTGGCAGCACTTCCGCAAGGGCTTCAAGAACTGGACCGAGAACGACACGATCGACGGGAAGAACCCGGCCCGGCGTACGGCCACCCGGGACGTCGACGCGCCGTGCGTCTTCCTCAACGACGCCGACTTCCCAGGCGGGGGCGGCTGCGCGCTGCACGCCCAGGCGCTGCGCGACGGGGTGCACCCGCTGGAGTACAAGCCGGACGTCTGCTGGCAGCTGCCGATCCGCCGCGACCAGGACTGGCACAAGCGGCCGGACAACACCAAGGTGCTGATCTCCACGCTCGCCGAGTTCGACCGGCGGGGCTGGGGCGCGGGCGGGCACGACCTGGACTGGTGGTGCACCTCCTCCACGGACGCCCACGTCGGCGCCGAGCCGATGTACGTCTCGTACGCCCCGGAGCTGACCGCGCTGATCGGCGCCCCGGCGTACGCGAAGCTGGCCGAACTCTGCGCCGCCCGCCTCCGTCAGGGCCAGGTCGCCCCCCACCCGGCCAGCGAGTAGGGAAGGGCCCCTCCTGACACCGTGCGAGCCGGCTGCGTTCAGCCCGGGCGGTGCAGGCGGGTGGCGGCGACCGCCGCCCCGGCCAGACCGGCCGCGGTGCAGGCGAGCACCCCGGCGGCACCGGTGCCGGCCGCGAGCGCGCCGGCCGCGCTGGGGATGAGCACCTGGCCGAGCCGGTTGCCGGTGAGCCGCAGCGACATCGCCCGGCCGCGCAGGCCGGGCGGGGCCACCTCGGCCAGGAACGACATGGTCAGCGGCTGGCCCGCGCCCAGCCCCAGCCCGGCCACGGTGACCACCCCGACCAGCACCGGGAACGGCAGCGGCGGAAGCAGCAGCGCGAGCCCGACGGCGGAGAGCGCCACGGTGCCGACCAGCACGACCCGCCGCCCGAGGGCCGCGACCAGCCGGCCGAGCAGCAGCCGGGAGGCCATCGAGGCGACCGCCCGGACCCCGAGCAGGATGCCGATCGAGCCGGCGGCGATGCCGCGTTCCGCACCGAGCGCAGGCAGGTAGACCAGGCTGATGTCGACCGCCGCCAGGACGACGCAGCTCACCGTGAGGGCGCGGACCAGGCCGGGCTGGCGGAGCAGGTCGCGCAGGCCGCCGGCGGCGGCCCCCTCGGCGGCCTCCCGGTGGTGTCCGGACGGGCGCAGGAAGAGCGCGACGGCCAGCAGCGGCAGCGCCACCACGGTGGCGCCGAGGAAGATGGCCCGGGTGTCCGGGATCGTGCGGTCCCCGCCGAAGAGCACGATCAGGCCGGGGCCGAGCGCCTGTCCCAGTGAGGCGGCGAAGGTGTAGTAGCCGAACGCGGCGTCGTACCGGTCGGCCGGGGTGCGGTTCGCGACCAGGGCCTGCTGGGCCACCACCGCGCAGAGGTGCGCGGTGCCGAGCGCCATGCTGGCCAGGACCAGGCCGACCACCGAGCCGGCGAGCAGCACGAAACCGAGGCCGGCGGCGACCAGCAGGACCGACCCGGCGAGCGCCACGCGGCGCTCGCCGAGCCGGTCCACGGCGTGGCCGGAGGGGACGGCCAGCACCAGGGGTACGACGGCGAAGCTGGCCCCGAGCACGCCCAGCCATGCTCCGGGCACCTCCAGCTCCAGCGCCCGGTACGCGGACGCCGGGCGGAGCATGAAGGTGACCGCCTGCACCGCGACGGTGTGCGTGAGCAGCAGGCCGGCCTGCACGCGCCCGGGGACCGCGGAGCCCCCGGGCGCCACTCAGCCGGCCTTCACCGCGAGGACCGGGCAGGGCACCCGGAGCAGGATCTCCTGGGCGGCCGACCCCATGATCAGCTTGCCGACCGCGGTCCGGTGCCGGATGCCGATGACGACCAGCGAGATCTCCTCCGTCTCGACGATCTCGACGATCTCCTCGGCCGCGTCCCGGCCGCGCATGAGCTGCCGGACGTTGTGCGGCACTCCGGCGGCGACCAGTTCGCGGACCACCCGGTCCAGGTCGTCCTCCTGGGCGAAGCGCGGGTCCACGTACGCGTCCCCGCGTGAGGTGTTCACCACCAGGATCGGCTCGTCCCGGAACCGGGCCTGCTCGATGGCGGCGTGCAGGGCCGCCTCCCCCAGCGGCGAGGGGACGTATCCCACCAGGATGGTCATGCGGCCACCAACCTTCCGCGCAGCGGACGGACCACGAACCGGCCGATCAGCGGCCAGAGCAGCACCACGGCGATCGTGGCGTAGATCACCCAGGACACCCAACCACCGATCAGCCCGTGCAACTCGCCGCCGGAGAGCTGCAGCGCGCGCCGGCCGTGCAGCTCGGCGCGCGGGCCGAGGATGATGCCGACGATCAGCGGCAGGATCGGCAGCCCGAAGCGGCGCATGCCGAAGCCGAGCAGACCCAGGGCGAGCAGCAGGAACAGGTCGAACGGCTGCGCGTTCACCGCGTACGCGCCCATCGAGGCGAAGAAGAGGATCCCGGCGTAGAGGTACGGGCGCGGGATCCGCAGCAGTCGCGCCCAGGCCGGGGCGAGCGGCAGGTTGAGCACCAGCAGCAGCAGGTTGCCGATGAAGAGGCTGGCGATCAGCGTCCAGACCAGGGTGGACTCCTTCGAGAAGAGCAGCGGGCCCGGCTGGATCCCGTACCCCTCGAAGGCGGCGAGCATCACCGCGGCGGTGGCGTTGGTCGGCAGGCCGAGCGCCAGCATCGGCACCAGCGTGCCGGCGGCCGAGGCGTTGTTCGCGGCCTCCGGACCGGCGACGCCCTCGATCGCGCCCCGGCCGAACTCCTCCGGGTGCTTCGACAGCTTCTTCTCGGTGACGTACGACAGGAAGGTCGGGATCTCCGCCCCTCCGGCGGGCACCGCGCCGAACGGGAACCCGTACGCGGTGCCGCGCAGCCAGGGCTTCCAGGACCGCTTCCAGTCCTGCTTCCCCATCCACGGCTGGCCCACCGGGATCACCTCGCCGGCCTTGCGGCGCAGGTGCGCGGCGATCCAGAGCGCCTCGCCCACGGCGAAGATACCGACCGCCACCACGACCACGTCGATACCGTCGGCCAGCTGCGGCAGCCCGAAGGTGAGCCGCTGCTGGCCGGACTGGTCGATCCCGATCACGCCGATCACCAGGCCGAGCAGCAGCGAGGCGAAACCCCGGACCCGGGACGCGCCGAGCACCGCGGTGACCGACACGAACGAGAGCAGCATCAGCGCGAAGTAGTCGGGCGAGCCGAGGCTGACCGCGAACGACACCACCGGCGGGGTGACCACCACCAGCAACAGGGTGGCGATGGTGCCGGCGACGAACGAGCCGATCGCCGCGGTGGCCAGGGCCTGCGCGGCCCGGCCGGCCTTCGCCATCTTGTTGCCCTCGATCGCGGTCACCACCGACGACGACTCGCCCGGGGTGTTCAACAGGATCGAGGTGGTCGAGCCGCCGTACATGCCGCCGTAGAAGATGCCGGCGAACATGATGAACGCCTGGGCCGGCTCCATCCCGTAGGTGACCGGCAGCAGCAGCGCCACCGTCATCGCCGGCCCGATGCCGGGGAGCACGCCGACGGCGGTGCCGATGGTCACGCCGAGCACCGCGAACAGCAGGTTCATCGGGGTCAGCACATGGCCGAACCCGTCGAGGAGGTTGGCGAGGTTGTCCATCTACAGGATCCCTTGCAGCACGCCGGCGGGCAGGTCGACCCCGAGCCCGATGGCGAACGTGTAGAACGTGATCAACGACAGCGCGACGGCGATCAGCAGGTTGCGCACGTAGTGCCGGTTGCCCAGCGCGTACGCCGAGCCCCAGAAGAGGATCGTCCCGCTGATCACCCAGCCGAGCCGGTCGATCAGCACGGCGTTGACCAGGAACGCGCCGATCAGCAGCAGCACTGTGCGCCAGTCGATGGGCAGGGTCAGGTCGACGTCCTCGCCGGCCTCCGGCTCACCGGCGCCGCCGCGGGCCACGTCCACGGCGTAGATCGCCGCGATGACGAGCAGCAGCACGCCGAGCAGGATCGGCACCGGCTTGGGGCCGATCGGGTCGGCCGTGTTGATCGCGCTCCCGACCCGGGTCGTCGCGTCGAAGATGACCAGCCCGCCGACCAGGGCGAGAAACGCGCAGACGCCGTACTGGGCCCGGTCCGGCTTCGGGGCCGGCTCGGCCACGGCGTCCGCCGCCGGGTGTGTCCCGGTCGTCACCGCCGGCTCCTCCGGCGTACCCGGTGTGGGGGCCGCTTCGCCCGGCGCGGCCGCCGGGGTCGGCTGCGCCGGAATGTCCGGTACGGCCGGAGGCCGGGACGGCGAGTCGCCGCCCCGGTCCGGTCGCGTCGTCATGCCGCTCATGCCAACCCGAGCTGCTTGAGCACGTCGGCCACTGCCTTGTCCTGCTCGGTCAGGAAGGTGCCGAACTCGTCGCCGGTGACGAACGCGTCGGTCCAGCCACGCTTCTTCAGCTCGGCCTTCCACTCCGCCGAGTCGTGCATCTTGGTCAGCACGTCGATCCAGACCTTCTTGTCGGCGTCGCTGATGCCGGGCGGCGCGACGATGCCCCGCCAGTTGGTGAAGACCAGGTCGATGCCGGCCGACTTCAGGGTCGGCACGTCCTTGAGCGCCTCGATCGGCGCCTCGCTGGTGACCGCGAGGACCCGGATCTGGCCCGCCTCGACCTGGTCGAGGAACTCACCGAACCCGCTCGCGCCGAAGGCGATCTTGTTGCCGAGCAGGGCCGGCAGCAGTTCGCCGCCGCCGTCGTACGAGACGAAGTTGACCTGGCGCGGGTCGATGCCGACGGTCTTGGCGAGCTGCATCGGCAGCAGGTGGTCCGGGCCGCCGGGCGAGGAGCCGCCGCCGACCGCGATGCCCTTCGGGTTGGCCTTCCACGCCGCGACCAGGTCGTTGATGGTCTTGTACGGGGAGTCCTTCGGCACCACGATGGCGCCGGCCTCCTCGATCAACTTGGCCAGCGGGGTGGTCTGGGTCAGCGTCGCCGCCGACTTGGAGGTGTACGAGGCACCGACCACGCCCAGCCCCATCTGCATGGCGAGCTTGCCGTTGCCCTTCTCGTTCACGGTCCGCTGGAGGCCGACCGTGCCGCCCGCGCCGGGCAGGTTGAACACCTGCACGCCGGTGGCGATCTTGGCGTCCTCCATCACCTTCGCGGCGGTCCGGGCGGTGGTGTCGTATCCGCCACCGGGGGTGTTCGGGACCATGATCCGCAGTCCGGCGACCGGCTTGCCGTCGTTGCTGGAGCCGCCCTCGTTCTTGTCGGCGGTGGCGCCACAGGCAGCCAGGGCCAGCGCCGTGGCGGCGGCGACCCCCATGACCAGCACGTTTCTCCTAGTTGCCATCTTGTTTCTCTTCCGTTTCGAATGAGTCCAGCGGCAAGATGGTGGCCTCCACCCGGGCAGCTTGTCTGCGTTGTGTCACCAGCGGAAGTTGAGGTCTTTGTGGTCGCGGTCACGTCCCGGCGCCGTACGCTCGCCGGGCAGCTGTTGGTCCTCCAGCTCGCGATCATCGTCGTGGTGCTGGTGGCGGTGGCCGCCGTCTCGCTGGCGCAGTCGGCGGCGACCTTCAACCGGGTCGAGGGCCGCCGGGTCGCCACGCTGGGCGAACGGCTCGGCGGCAGCCCCCTGCTCCGCGACCAGCTCGACCAGCCCGCACCCGGCGAGGCGATCGCCCCGCTGGTGCGGAACATCCTCGACCAGTACGGCGTCACGTCGGTGACCGTCGCGAACGCCCGGGGACGGGTGGTCGCCTCGACCAACCCGACCCTGGTGGGCACTCCGGTGGTGCTCGGCGACCCGCGGGTGGCGCAGGGCCGGAGCTGGTTCGGCGAGCTGGAGGTCGACGGGTCGCGCGAGCTGGTGGCGCAGGTGCCGGTGCTCGGCGACAACCCGGGCACCAACCTCGGCCGGTACCTCGGCGTGGTGGTGGTCGGCGAGGCGTCACCGACCTGGTCGCAGCGGCTGGTCGGCGCCTCGTCCTACCTGCTCACCTACCTGGGCATCGCCTGCGGCCTCGGGGTGGCCGGGTCGTGGCTGCTGGCTCGCCGGATCAAGCGGCAGACGCTCGGGCTGGAGCCTCGGGAGATCGCCGGGCTGGCCGAGCACCGGGAGGCGCTGCTGCACGGCATCGCCGAAGGGGTGATCGCGCTGGACCCGCAGCACCGGGTCACCCTGGTCAACGCGGTCGGCCGGCGGCTGCTCGGGCTGCCCGAACACTGCCTCGGCCGCAGCCTCGCCGAGCTGCGGATCAGCGGCCGGCTGCGGGACGTGCTGGCCGGCGCGGACAGCGGGCCGGAGGCCCGGGACCAGGTGGTGGTCCGGGGCGGCCGGGTGCTGGTGATGAACCGGATGACGGTCCGCAAGGACGGCCGCCGGCTCGGCTCCGTCACCACGCTGCGGGACCGGACCGAGCTGGCCCGGCTGGAGCAGGAGATCGGCGGTTTCCGCAGCACCACCGAGCTGCTCCGGGCGCAGACGCACGAGTTCGCCAACCAGTTGCACACCATCTCCGGACTGATCCAGATCGGCGAGCACGACGAGGTGGTCCGGTACGTCGACGCGCTCAGCCGGCACCGCGCCTCGCTGGACCTCACCGTCACCAGCCGGATCCACGACACGGCGGTCGCGGCCCTGGTCATGGCGAAGTCGGCGCTCGCCGCCGAGCGCCGGGTGGAGCTGCGCATCTCCGAGCGGACCGGGCTGGACCGGCTGCCGCCGGAACTGGCGGCCGACGTGGCCACCGTGCTGGGCAACCTGGTGGACAACGCGGTCGAGGCGGTGGCCGGCGACTCGTCCGGCCGCCCCGCCTGGGTCGAGGTCGAGCTGCGCCAGGACGCCGCCTCGGTGGAGATCGTGGTCCGCGACTCCGGTCCCGGGGTCGCGCCGGAGCTGGCGCAGGAGGTGTTCACCCACGGCTTCACCACCAAGGCGGCCCAGGGCGGCGAGCGGGGCATCGGCCTGGCGCTCACCCGGCTGGTGTGTCACCGTCGCGGCGGCGAGGTCGCGGTGACGAACACCGACGAGGGAGCGATGTTCACCGCGCGGATGTCGGTGCCGGCGAGCGTGCGGCAGGAGGCGAGATGATCGACGTACTGGTCGTCGACGACGACTTCATGGTGGCCCGGATCCACCGTGGCTTCGTCGAGCGGATCGACGGTTTCCGGGTGGTCGGCACCGCCAGCACCGGCGAGCAGGCGGTGGCCGCGGTGGACGAGCTCCGGCCCGACCTGGTCCTGCTCGACCTCTACCTGCCCGACATGTTCGGCCTGGACGTGGTGACCCGGATCCGGGCCGCCCGGCACGACTGCGACGTTTTGGTGATCAGCGCCGCCCGGGAGGCCGAGGCGGTCCGCCGCGCGGTGCGCTACGGGGCGGTCAACTACCTGCTCAAGCCGTTCGGCTTCGACGAGCTGCGCACCCGCCTGGAGCAGTACGCCGCCCGCCGCGCCACGCTGCGCGCGGCGGTCGTCGCCGACCAGGCGGACGTCGACCGGGTGCTCTCCCGCAGCGGCTCGGTGGCCGCCGTCCCGGCGCTGCCCCGGGGGCTCAGCCCGGAGACCGCCGAGCTGGTGGAACGTGCCCTGCGCGAGCACGACGGGACGCTCTCGGCCAGTGAGTGCGCGGACCGGGTCGGCATCTCCCGGGTCAGCGCCCGCCGCTACCTGGAGCACTACGCCGGCAGCGGCCGGGCCGAGGTGACCCTCAAGTACGGTGCGGCCGGCCGTCCGGAGCGCCGCTACGCCTGGGTGGCCTGACCGGGCCGGGGGCGCGGCGGTGCGGCTCAGCCGAGCGCGGCGTCGACCAGGGCCCGGGCGGAGCGCTTGGCGGCCTCGGCGACGGCCGGGTCGCCGTCGAGCACCCCGCCGGCCAGGCCGCCGTCGAGCAGCAGGGTGAGCTGGCGGGCCAGCAACTCCGGTTCGGCCGCGCCGGCCCGCCGGGCCAGGTCGGTCACCCAGGCCCGGACCACGTTCTTGTGCTCGACGGTACGGGCGTGCACCGGGCTGCCGGCGGGTGACTCGGCGGCGGTGTTGATGAACGCGCAGCCGTGGTACCCGTCCCGGCGGCAGGCCCCGACCAGCGCGTCGAACATGCCGACGAGCTGCTCCCGGGGGTCGTCGCCGGCGTCCCGGGCGGCGGCCCGCAACGCCCCGAACCACGCCTGGTCGACCTTGTCCAGGTACGCCAGCACCAGGTCGTCCTTGCTCGGGAAGTGCTTGTAGAGGGTGGCCTTGGCGACCCCCGACTCGGCGATCACCGTGTCCACGCCCACGCCGCGCGGCCCGTACGCGTAGAAGAGCCGGAACGCGGTGTCCAGGATGCGCTCCCGGGCGGAGCCGGCGGGCGTACGGGGCATCAGTCCTCCTCGGTGACCCGGCGAAGTCTACAGACCGGTCGGTCTACGGCCGTAGTGCACCTGTGACAGCGCTAACCGAGGCTCGACCTGGCGCGGTAGACAGACCTGTCTGTTAGTGTCACTTCGACGAGCGCGAGGCATCGGCGTCGCGCGATCACGGAGGACGGAATCGACATGCGCATCGCAGTACTGGGCACCGGCATGGTCGGCCGGACGATCGCCGGGCGGGCGGCGGAGCTGGGGCACGAGGTCGTGGTCGGCACCCGCGACGTGACCGCCACCCGGGCCGGTGACTGGTCCGACTGGGCGGCGTCGCACCCGCAGGTCGGCCTGGCCGGTTACGCCGAGGCCACCGCCGACGCCGAACTGGTGGTGAACGCGACCAGCGGGGACGGCTCCCTTTCCGCGCTGACCGCCGCAGGCGGGGAGAACCTGGCCGGCAAGGTCCTGCTCGACATCGCCAACCCGCTCGACTTCAGCAAGGGCTTCCCGCCCACCCTGTCGGTGGTCAACGACGACTCGCTGGGCGAGCGGATCCAGCGGGCGTTTCCGCGTACCCGGGTGGTGAAGGCGCTCAACACGCTCACCGCCGACCTGATGGCGTACCCCCGGCAGCTCGCCGACGGCGACCACAGCGTCTTCGTCTCAGGCGACGACGCGGAGGCCAAGAAGGTGGTGACCGAACTGCTGAGCAGCTTCGGCCACACCGACGTGATCGACCTGGGCGACATCACCACCGCCCGGGGCACGGAGATGCTGCTGCCGGTCTGGCTGCGCCTCTACGGCCGGCTCGGCACCGCCGCCTTCAACTTCAAGATCGTCCGCTGACCACGGAGACGCCGCTGGCCGGCACCCCTGTGTCGGGGTGCCGGCCAGCGGCTTTCGTGTGCTGTGTGGGTCAGCTGTTCCAGTGCTGGGCGACGATGTCGGCGGCCTGCTGCTCCCACTGGGCGTAGGCGTCCGGGTACGCCGAGACCTGCACGGTCTGGGCGGCCTCGGTCAGCGGCATGTCCTGCCACCCGTCGACCTGCTTCAGACCCTTCTCGAACGCCAGGGTCGAGTACTCGGGGTCGGTGATCTGCTCCGGAGTGCCCCAACCGCTGGAGGGGCGCTGCTGGAACAGGCCCAGCGAGTCGTGGTCGTTCTTGTCGCCGAGGTGGCCCAGGTTCTCCAGCTTCGACTCCTGCAGGCTGGTGGCGATCGAGATCACCGCGGCCCGCTCCGGCAGACCCGCCTTCTTCGTCGCGGCGATGATCGCCTTCGCGTTCGCGACCTGCTCGTCGTTCAGGTCGATCCGCGACTGGGCGCCCTGCACACCATGCGGGATCAGCTTGCTGGCGTCCGGCTTGTCGGCCTGGACGGCCGCGACCGGGGTCAGCGCGGTGGCCGGGGTGGCCTCGTGGTGGTTCAGCGGACCGGCGGCCAGACCACCGGCGAACGCCAGACCAGCAATACCAAGCACGCTCTTACGAATGATCGTGTTCACGAGAAGCTCCATTCGGGGGTTGGCGCACACACGCCGATGGGGGTCGGCGGGTGCGCAAGCACCGTCAGGCGCTCAAAAAGGGGGGAAAGTCTCTCGGGGGGTCATCCGGCTCGCGGGGCGGGGCCTCTTCGCGGCGCCGGGACCATGTGTAACGACCGGCGACCCGGCATCATTCCGGGCCAGCCACCCCGCAGCGCGGGGCGGTCTTCCTCGGCCGTTCACCCGTGTTCAACGACCCCCGGCCGCCCACCATTCCGGCCCCGGGATGCCGCCCGTCACTCGCAAACCGGACACACCACCCACCAACGACCGGTCCGCCCAGCCCTCGGCACGGTTCAGCCCAGAACCCGACACGCTCAGGCCAGCACCTGGGCACGGTTCAGACCAACACCCGGCATGGTCAGCCCGACACCCGGGCGCGGTCAGCCCAACGGCCCGGAACGGTCAGTGGAACACCATGGACGTCACCGGAGCCCGGAAACCTCCATGACGTTCCACCCAGCGACGCCGCGCTGCGGGACAAGCTCTGACGTACACCAGACGCCACCCTGCGGCCCGCAGGGCTCGGACGGCGCAGGACCACGACGCGGGTGTGGCCCGCCGTGACCGGCGCAGGGATCAAGCCTGACCGCCCGGAGCCGGGCACGGCGGGCCACACCCGACAAGGGCGACCACAAACGGACCGAAAAGCCGCCGGAGCCAACACACCCGGCAAGCGCGACCGTCACGGCTCGAACTTGTACCCCAGCCCCCGGACCGTGACGATGTACCGCGGCGCGGACGGCTCCGGCTCGATCTTCGAGCGCAGCCGCTTGACGTGCACGTCCAGCGTCTTGGTGTCGCCCACGTAGTCGGCGCCCCAGACCCGGTCGATGAGCTGCCCCCGGGTGAGCACCCGGCCGGCGTTGCGCAGCAGCAGCTCCAGCAGTTCGAACTCCTTGAGCGGCAGCTGCACGGGCCCACCGTCGACGGTCACCACGTGCCGCTCGATGTCCATCCGGACCGGGCCGGCGGCCAGCGTCGGCGCACCCGACTCGGCCGCCTCGGTGCTCTGTCGGCGCAGCACGGCCCGGATCCGGGCCACCAGCTCACGCGGGGAGTAGGGCTTGGTGACGTAGTCGTCGGCCCCGATCTCCAGGCCGACCACCTTGTCGATCTCGCTGTCCCGGGCGGTGACCATGATGATCGGGACGTGCGACCGCTGCCGGAGCTGGCGGCAGACCTCGGTGCCCGACATCTCCGGCAACATCAGGTCGAGCAGCACGATGTCGGCGCCGGTCCGGTCGAACTCGGTGAGGGCGGAGGGACCCGTCGCGGCGACGGAGACCTCGAAGCCCTCCTTGCGGAGCATGTAGGACAGGGCGTCGGAGAACGATTCCTCGTCCTCGACCACCAGTACGCGGCTCAACGGGGTGTTTCCTTTCCTGTCGGTCAGGCCTGCCGGAGCTCGGCCGGGCCGGCCTCGATCTCAGCGGAGTTGAGTGTCGCCTCCAGGTCGTCCGGGGGACGGGCGGGCAGCCGGAGGGTGAACGTCGACCCCCCACCAAGAGTGCTCGACACATCCACCCGACCGCCATGGTTGTTGGCGATGTGCTTGACGATGGCCAGGCCCAGGCCGGTGCCGCCGGTGGCGCGGGAGCGGGCCTGGTCGGCCCGGTAGAACCGCTCGAAGATCCGGTCCACCTCGTTCGGGGCGATGCCGATGCCCTGGTCGGCCACGGCGATCTCGACGTGCTCGTCCGTGGCCCGTACGGTCACCCGGACGGTGGTGTCCTCGCCCGAGTAGTTGATCGCGTTCTCCACCAGGTTGGCCACCGCGGTGGCGAGCTGGCTGTCGCTGCCGTACACGGTGAGGCCGCGCTGGCCGTCCACGACGATCTCCACCCGGCGGGCGGCCGCACCGGTCCGGGTCCGGTCGATCACCTCGGCGATCACCCAGTCCACCGAGACCGGCTCGGGGGCGGGCTGCGGCTCGGCGCCCTGGAGCCGGGTGAGTTCCAGCAGTTCCTGCACCAGCCGGCCGAGCCGGGTCGACTCGTGCTGGATCCGCTCGGCGAACCGCCGGGCGGCGATCATGTCCTCGGAGAGGTCCGCCGCAGGGCCGTCGCCGGCCGGCTCGGTGGCGTCCACCAGCGCCTCGGCCAGGAGTTGCAGGGCGCCGATCGGGGTCTTGAGCTCGTGGCTGACGTTGGCCACGAAGTCCCGCCGGACCCGGGCCAGCCGGTGCGACTCGGTGACGTCGGCCGCCTCGACCGAGACGTAGCCGGCGCCGAGCGCCATCGCGCGCAGGTGCACGCCGAGTGGGTTGTCGCCCGCGCTGTCGCGACCACGCGGCAGGTCCAGCTCGATCTCGCGCCGCACGCCCGTGCGACGGACCTGCCCGGCCAGGGTACGGATCAACGGGTGGGCCGCCACGGAACCGGGCGCCGTGCCGGTACGGAGCAGGCCCATCGCCCGCGCGGCCGGGTTCACCAGCACCGGCACGTCGTCCGGGCCGAGCACCACCACGCCGGCCCGCAGCGAGTCGACCGTCTTGCGGCCGAGCGAAGAGAGCCCAACCTGCACGTCGTCGGGAATCGCGGGCCTCCCTGCACTCCGACGGGAGCTTCCGCTCCCCGACGCGGCCAACCGGCGCCGCCAGGCCCGGACGGGTTCGGACAGCAGCAACCCGGCGACCAGCCCGGTCACCAGAGCCACGGCCACCGCGGCCGCCACCGCCCATTCCACCCGGCGATCGTAGAGTCATTGTTTACCTGGCGATCGGTCAGAACGGGACGAACCACTCTCACTTCCGCGAAAGTTCACTCCCGGGTCCCGCGTCGTTCACCCGCGTTCACCTCGATGCCGGCTCCCCCGGCCTACGGTTGGTCGCGCACCTGCTCACGCCGTACGCGGCCCTCCCCGGCCCGCGGCGACACCGAACCCAGGAAGTGACGATGCGCGACGAGTTCCGGGCCGACCTGCAGATTGTCAGCCAGCTGCTGGTGGACATGGCGGAGGGGGTGCGCGCCGCCATGCGCCAGGCGACCAAGGGCCTGCTCACCGCCGACCGTGCGGCGTCGGAGACCGTGATCGCGCGGGACGCCGAGATCGACGACCTCTACCGGCACGTCGAGGAGCGGGTCTGTGACCTGCTGGCCCGGCAGGCGCCGGTCGCCTCCGACCTGCGCGCCATGATCACAGCCCTGCACGTGGCCGCCGACCTGGAGCGGATGGGCGACCTCGCCGACCACGTCGCGAAGACCGCGCTGCGCCGGCACCCCTCGCCCGCCGTGCCGGCCGAGCTGCGGCAGGTCTTCACCGACATGGCCGCCATCGCCGACCGGATGGCCGAGAAGATCGGCTCGGTGCTGGCCAGGCCCGACGCCGACCTGGCGGCCGAGCTGGACCGCGACGACGACGCCATGGACGACCTGCACAAGAGCCTCTTCGGCGTGCTGCTCGGCGACGACTGGCCGTACGGGGTGGAGACGGCGATCGACGCGACCCTGCTCGGCCGCTTCTACGAGCGCTTCGCCGACCACGCGGTGAACGCCGGCGAGCACGTCGTCTACCTGATCACCGGCCAGGCCGCGCCCTCGCCGAACTGACCCGGACCGCACGAAGGCCCCCGGTCACCCGGGGGCCTTCATCGTCGCGCTCAGCGGCCCTGGTTGGCGACCGCGGCGGCGGCGTCCTTGGCGGCGTCCGGGTCCAGGTACGTCCCGCCGAGGACCTGCGGGCGCAGGTCGGGGTTGAGGTCGTACCGCAGCGGGATGCCGGTCGGGATGTTCAGCTTGGCGATCGCCTCGTCGGAGATCTGGTCGAGGTGCTTGACCAGGGCGCGCAGCGAGTTGCCGTGCGCCGCCACCAGCACCGTCCGGCCGGCCAGGATGTCCGGCACGATCGAGTCGTACCAGTACGGCAGCATCCGCTCGACGACGTCCTTCAGGCACTCCGTACGCGGCATCAGCTCGGTGGGGAGCAGGGCGTACCGGGCGTCACCGGCCTGCGACCACTCGTCGTTGTCGTCGATCGGCGGCGGTGGCGTGTCGTACGACCGGCGCCAGAGCATGAACTGCTCCTCGCCGTACTCGTCCAGGGTCTGCTTCTTGTTCTTGCCCTGCAGGGCGCCGTAGTGCCGCTCGTTGAGCCGCCACGACCGGCGCACGGCGATCCAGTGCCGGTCGGCGGCGCTCAGCGCCAGCTCGGCGGTGCGGATCGCGCGGCGCAGCACGCTCGTGTGCACCACGTCGGGCAGCAGGTTGTGCTCGCGGAGCAGCTCACCGCCGCGCCGCGCCTCGCTCTCCCCCTTGGCGGTCAGGTCGACGTCGACCCAGCCGGTGAAGAGGTTCTTGGCGTTCCAGTCGCTCTCGCCGTGCCGCAGCAGGACCAGCGTCCCGACGGTGGGCCCCTCGCTCGCAGTCATGCGGATCATCCTGCCGTACCGGACGGACGGACACGCGGGGACCGGTCGTGACGACCACCACGTGGAAAAGCTGGTGACCGGCGTTCCCGCCCGGCACTAGGTTGTAAGGCATCCGAGATAGCTCGGTCATTACCGAAAACGGGGGCGCGGGATGCGGACGGTGCAGGGCTGGTTCCGGGACACGACAGGCGGGCTGCCGCGGGCGTTCTGGTACCTGTGGACCGGCACCCTGATCAACCGGCTCGGCTCGTTCGTGCTGGTGTTCCTCGCCATCTACCTCACGCAGGAGCGCGGCTTCTCGGCGTCGCAGGCCGGCCTGGTGATCGGGCTCTGGGGCGTCGGCGGCGCGGTCGGCACCACGGTCGGCGGCACCCTGACCGACCGGTGGGGACGCCGCCCCACCCTGCTCACCGCGCACCTGGGCGCGGCCACCATGATGCTCGGGCTGGGTCTGGCCCGGCCACTCTGGGCGGTGGCCCTGGGCGCGCTGCTGCTCGGCACCTTCGCGGAGGCGGCCCGCCCGGCGTTCGGCGCCATGATGATCGACGTGGTGCCGGAGAAGGACCGGCTGCGTGCCTTCTCCCTGAACTACTGGGCGATCAACCTCGGCTTCGCCTGCGCCGCGGTGCTCGCCGGGTTCGCCGCCCAGGCCGGCTACCTGCTGCTCTTCGTCGTCGACGCGGCCACCACCCTGATCACCGCGCTGATCATCTTCACCCGGGTACGGGAGACCCGCTCGGCCACGACCGGCCCGGCCCGCACCGGCGACCGGGCTCCGGCCGGGGCGCTGCGGACCATCCTCACCGACCGGGTCTTCCTGGGCTTCGTGACGCTCAACCTGTTCGCCGCGCTGGTCTTCCTCCAGCACATCTCGATGCTGCCGATCGCCATGGGCGACTCCGGCCTGAGCCCCGCCACGTACGGCTCGGTGATCGCGCTCAACGGGGTGCTGATCGTGGTCGGGCAGCTCTTCGTACCCCGGCTGATCAAGGGCCGGAGCCGGTCGCACGTCCTGGCGCTCGCCGCGCTGGTGACGGGCATCGGCTTCGGGCTCACCGCGTTCGCCGACGCGGCCTGGTTCTACGGCCTCACCGTGCTGATCTGGACCGTCGGCGAGATGCTCAACTCGCCGTCCAACGCCACCCTCATCGCCGAGCTCTCCCCCGGTTCGCTGCGCGGCCGCTACCAGGGTGTCTTCTCGCTCTCCTGGCAGCTCGCCGGGGCGAGCGCCCCGATCCTCGGCGGCCTGGTCCGGGAGCACGCCGGCAACACCGCACTCTGGTTCGGCTGCGCCGCGATCGGTGGCGTGATGGCGGTGGCGCACCTGATCTCCGGCCCGGCCCGGGAGCGGCGGGCGGCACAGCTGCGGACGCCGGCCACGCCGGTCCGGCCGGTCACGGTGTCCCGCACCCCGGCCCCCGAGGCGGGCGAGGCCGCGGCCACCGCACCCGCCGAGCCGGTCCACGCCTCCTGAGGTACGCCCGGACGCCGCCAAGCCCCCGCCCTGCGCGGTCGACTCCACCCCCCCCGGCCGGGCGCAGACCACACCCGGTGGGCAACCGGTCACCGAGCCGATCGGCCGGGTGCACATGCCCTGGCACCGCCTGTGGAGCTGATGTCACAGACGACTCAGCGATCCGGCGAAGGGCGGGCAAGGCCCGGAACGTCATTGCAATATTGACCCGATGTGTCCGATCCATCCCACCGGCCGGGAGCACTCGACCGGGGAGCCGTCCTCACCCCCTGCCGCTTGAGTCGTTGGCGATATCAGCTCCAAAGGCGCTCGCCAGCATCCTCCCGGTCCTGGTGATCAGGGCCACGCTGGCGCGCGGCGGCGCGGCTCCCTAGGGTCCCAGGCGGGGCAGTTAACAAACTTTCATGGAGGACGGGTGCGCGGCCTGCGGCGCTGGTGGGACGACTCGGCCGGCGGGCTCCCCGCCACCTTCTGGTACCTCTGGTCCGGCCTCCTGATCAACCGGGCCGGCTCCTTCGCGATGCTCTTCCTCTCGCTCTACCTGACCGCCGCGCGCGGGGCGTCGCCGTCCCTGGCCGGCGCGGTGGTCGGGGCGTACGGGGCGGGCGGCGCCGTGGGCACGCTGCTCGGCGGGGTGCTCGCGGACCGGTGGGGCCGGCGGGCCACCCTGCTCGCCGCGCACCTCGGCGCGGCCGGGCTGATGGTGGCGCTGGCGTTCAGCCGGGAACTGGCCGTCATCGCCGTGCTCGCCGCGGTGCTCGGGGTGACGCACTCGATGCCCAGCCCCGCCTTCGTCGCGGCCATCGTGGACGTGGTGCCGGAGGACCGCCGCGCCCGCGCGTTCAACCTCCAGTTCTGGGCGTTCAACCTGGGCATGGCGGTGGCGTCGCTGCTGGCCGGCGTGCTCGCCGAGGCGAGCTTCCTCGCGCTCTTCCTGGTCGACGCCGCCGCGACCCTGGCGGCGGTCGCGGTCATCGCGCTGAAGGTCCCCGAGACGCTCGACCGCCGTACCCGGGTCCCGGTCGTCGCGACCGGCCGGCGGCCGGGGCTGCACACCGCGCTGACCGACCGGGTCTTCCTGGTCTTCGTCGGGCTGACCTTCCTGCTGGCCGTGCTCACCATGCAGACGTCGACGATCATGCCGCTGGCGATGCGCGACGACGGCCTGCGCCCCTCCGCGTACGGCGTGGTGGTGGCGCTGGGCGGCGCGCTGATCGTGGCCGGGCAGCTCTTCGTGCCCCGGCTGATCGCGCCGTACCGGAAGGCGACCGTGCTGTCGGTCTCCACCGGGCTGATGGCGGTCGGCTTCGGCGCGCTGGCCGTCGCCGACCAGTTGCCGCTCTACCTGGCCGCGGCGGTGGTGTGGACGGTCGGCCAGATGCTCGCCGCGCCGCCGAACGCCCAGATCAACGCCGACCTCGCCCCGCCGGAGCTGCGCGCCCGCTACCAGTCGGTCTTCTACCTGACCTTCCCGGCGGCGTCCTTCGTCGCGCCCGCGCTGGGCGGACTCAGCCTCGAGCACCTGGCTGAGCGGCACTGGCTGGTGGTGGGCGCCCTGGGGCTGGTCGCGGCGGCCGGGCACCTGCTGGCCGGGCCGTCCCGGGAACGCCGGGTCGCCGGGCTCCGGGCCGCGGAGGCCGGCCGGGAGAAGGTGCTCACGGCGGGCCGCTGAACGGGCCCGCGAAACGGCGACGAGCGCCCACCACGACCCCCGTCGTGATGGGCGCTCGCACCGTACGCCCGGCGGCGGCGGGCGACACTCACCCCCGTAAGCGTCGCCCGCTCGCGCCGCCGGTTCCACGGGTGGCACCGTCCCCCAACGGTGTGCTCCACCCGATCCCTCGCGCCTCGCCTGCGCGGATCTGATCGATCCGCCGCTCCCCCGAACGATTACAAGCGTGGCGCGGTGCAATAAAGTTAGTTCGCCCGGATCTCGGGATTCAACTCAGATCGCTGTCTCGCCCGTCACAGCACTCGTGTCGGGAATCCGGCTGTTCCTGCTCCGGGCTCTGCGATGGCCAACAGCGAATCCCCGCCAGCCATTCCCCTAAACCTCAGGCGTCCTCTCGATTCGGGTTCTCGGTGCGGAAGAAGTTGCTCTGCCGGCCGTCCCGCATCTGCTCCTGATAGATCAGGTTCAGGCCGCGCAGGTCGAAGGTCCGGAACCAGTCGTCCCAGCTGATCTCCCGGATCCGGCTGCTCTCCCGGTAACCCGGGATGTTGAACGTCAGCACGCCGGGCCGACCCTCCCGCTCGGTGCCGGCGATTGTGGCCGGCTTGGCCCCGCGCGCCCGCGCCCAACGCTGGATCACCTCGTGGTTGGCGGTCACCAGGCTCCGGCCGGGACGCTCCGGACGATCGGCCAGCGACGTGATCTGCTGGGACGAGAGCGTCGAACGGGACGAGGACCGGCCGGTACGCACACCGGTCGCCTTCGCCGCCGCCGTACCGCCGCCCCGGGACGGCGCCGCCTTCCTCGCCGCGGGAGCCTTCTTCACGGCAGGGGCCTTCTTCGCGGCAGGGGCCTTCTTCGCGGCAGGGGCCTTCTTCGCGGCGGGAGCCTTCTTCACGGCAGGGGCCTTCTTCGCGGCGGGAGCCTTCTTCGCCGCGGCCCTCTTCGCCGGCGCCCGCTTCGCGGGGGCGGCCTTCCTGGCCCGCGCACCCGTGACCTTCGCGACCGGCGCCGCCTTGGCCGCAGCGGTCTTCTTGGCCGGCGCCTTCTTGGCGGCCGCCTTCTTCGTGGCCGCGGCCCGCCCGGCCGGCCCGGTGGGCCTGCGTGCCGCGCCGCCGCGTGCCTCGGACCGCAGGGTCCGGGCCAGCGTCTTCACCAGTTCCGGCTTGCGCAGCGCGGAAATCCCCGAGACGCCGCGTCGGCGGAGCTGGTTCCGGATGTCGTCGACCTTCATCCGGGAGATCTCGGACTCGGAAATTCCCGGCGTGTTCGGGGTCTGGTTGCCGGCTTGCCGTTTGGTCCTGGTCGCAGTCGTGCCGCGACCTGAGCTGTTGCGCTGAGCCATGGGACACGCTCCTCGACAGTCCGTCCTCGGCCCGCGGTGGGTCCCAAGTGCCGCACCGCGCGGTGCGGCATACCCGTCAGGACGGGTCCGAACCTCCGACACCCGAGGCGGCACCGGAGGAGGGCTCGAAAAGGTGCGCGAAGGCGGCCAGGTTGGCGGTCGACTCGCCCCGCTTGACCCGCCACTCCCACTCACGGCGGATGGCGGTGCCGAAGCCGATCTCCAGCATGCTGTCGAAGGACTCGTCGGCGTACGTCAGCACCGCGCCGAGCAGCCGGTCCAGCTCGTCCTCGTCCACCCCGGCCAGGTTGACCCGGCCGGTCAGGTAGACGTCGCCGACCGCGTCGATGGAGAAGGACACCCCGTACATCCGTGCGTTGCGCTGGAGCAGCCAGGCCCAGAGCTCCTCGCGGCGCTCGTCGGGCTGGCGCATCACGAACGCCTCGACCCGCAGCGCGTGCTCGCCGACGATCAGGTTGCAGACCGTCTTGAGCTTGTGCGTGCCCGGCAGGGTGACCGCGTACGACGCCTCGCCGGTGGACTCCCACTCCAGCTCGCGCTCGGCGCAGACGGACTCGATCAGCGCGGCGACCTCACTCCTGCGGCTCATCGCACCCACTCTACGGTCGCGCCGCGCCCGGTGCCGCGCGGCGGCCGCCGGTCACCAGGAGCAGGAGAGGGCCGCGTCGCCGGCGAGCGCCCCGGCCAGCCGGGCCCGCTGCTCGCTGATCGCCTCGCCGTACACGGCGAGCAGGCCGGAGACCGTGCGGTGCCAGGAGAAGTCGCGGGCGTGACGCTCCGCGCCCCGGCCCAGCGCCACCCGGCGCATCCGGTCCGGCAGCAGGCGGGCCAGCGTACGGGCCCAGTCGACCGGGTCGTGGCCGTCGATGAGCATCCCGCTGACGCCGTCCCGCACGGCGGTCACCAGGCCCCCCACGGCGGCCGCCAGCACCGGCGTACCGCACGCCTGGGCCTCCAGCGCGACCAGCCCGAACGACTCGTTGTACGAGGGCACCGCGACCAGGTCGGCGGCGCGGTAGAGGGCGGGCAGGTTCTCGCCGGTCTGCGGCGGCAGGAAGCACACCCGGTCGGCGACGCCGAGCGAGTTGGCCAGCTCGATCAGGGCGGTGGGCCGGTCCAGGCCGCTGCCGCTGGGGCCGCCGCAGATCACCACGGTCAGCTCGGCGGCGAGCGCGGGATCCCGCTCGCGGAGCGCGGCGACCGCCCGGATCAGCACGTCGGGCGCCTTCAGCGGCTGGATCCGGCCGACGAAGGCCACCACGTACCCGCTGGTGGGAAGCCCGAGGCGGCGGCGGGCGGCGCGCACGGCGGCGTCCCGGTCGCCGGCGGGCGGGCGGAACCGGTCGAGGTCCACGCCCGGCTCCACCACCGCCACCCGGGCGGGGTCCGCGTCGTACCGGTCGATCAGGTCGCGGGCCTCGACCCGCGTGTTGGCGACCAGCCGGTCGGCCTCGGCGACCACCTGCTCCTCGCCGATGACGCGGGCCTTCGGCTCGGGCCGGTCACCGGCCGCGAGCTGGGCGTTCTTGACCTTCGCCAGGGTGTGCGCGGTGTGCACCAGCGGCACGCCCCAGCGCTCCTTGGCCAGCCAGCCGACCTGGCCGGAGAGCCAGTAGTGCGAGTGGATCAGGTCGTAGTGGCCCGGCGGGCGGGCCGCCTCGGCGCGCAGCACGCCGGCGGTGAACGCGCAGAGCTGCCCGGGCAGTTCCTCCTTGGTCAGCCCTTCGAGCGGGCCGGAGGTCACGTGCCGGACGTGGACGCCGGGCGCCATCTCGACCACCGGCGGCAGGTCGCCGGAGGTGGCGCGGGTGAAGATCTCCACCTCGACGTCGGCCTCGGCCAGCCGCCGGGCGACCTCGAGGATGTAGACGTTCATGCCGCCCGCGTCGCCCGTGCCGGGCTGGTGCAGGGGCGAGGTGTGCACGGAGAGGGTCGCGATGCGCCGGGGCCGCGGCCACGGCAGGGTGCCTCGCTGACGACCGACACCGGTGTGCAACTCCGCCACGTCCGCTCCCTCTGTCACGGTTGATGCCGTCCCGCACGACCGGCGCTTCTCGGTCAACCTCCGCGCCGGATGTCATCTTCCCCATCGGGCTTCGGAAATGCGTACCGGCCGGTCCCGGGCGTGACGGACCTCATCACCGCCCCGATGCGAGGTCCGGGAGAGAATGACCGGATGACCTCTGTCGCGATCGTCACCGGGGCGTCCAGCGGGATCGGTGCGGCCACCGCCCGCCGGCTGGCCGCCGAGGGTTTCCACGTGCTCGCCGCCGCCCGGCGTACCGACCGGCTGGCCGATCTGGTCACCGAGATCGGGGCGGCCGGCGGCGCGGCCACCGCGGTGGAGTGCGACGTCACCTCCGACGAGTCGGTCGCGGGCCTGGCCGCCGCGGCCGCCGCCGCGCCCGGCCCGGTCACCCTGCTGGTCAACAACGCCGGCGGGGCCCGGGGTCTGGATCCGGTGGAGTCCGGGAACGTGGGCGACTGGCAGTGGATGTACGAGGTGAACGTCCTCGGCACGGTCCGGGTCACCCAGGCGCTGCTGCCCGCGCTGGTGGCGTCCGGCGCCGGCACCATCGTGATCATCAGCTCCACCGCCGGCCAGGTGGTCTACGAGGGCGGCGGCGGCTACACCGCGGCCAAGCACGCGCAGACCGCGGTGGCCGGCACGCTGCGGCTGGAGCTGTGCGGCCGTCCGGTGCGCGTGATCGAGATCGACCCCGGGATGGTGAAGACCGAGGAGTTCGGCCTGGTCCGGTTCGACGGCGACGCCGACCGCGCCGCCGCGGTGTACGCCGGCGTGCCCGAGCCGCTGGTCGCCGAGGACATCGCCGACTGTGTCGCCTGGTGCGCCACCCGGCCGCACCACGTGAACATTGACCAGCTGGTGGTCCGCCCGCTGGCCCAGGCCGCCCAGCACAAGGTGCACCGGGTGAGCTGATGAAACCGCTCGGGGTCGTCACCCGGGGGACGACGAATCCCAACCGGCTGCGGCGGGTGGACAACTGGATCGTCGAGACCTGCGGGGAAGCCCTGCGTGCCGCCGCCGACCCGCTGGTGGTCGACCTGGGCTACGGCGCCACCCCGATCACCGCCGTCGAGCTGCGGGCCCGGCTCGCGGCCGGGGTCCGGGCCGACGTCCGGGTGGTCGGGCTGGAGATCGATCCGGTACGCGTGGCCGCCGCCCAGCCGGCAGCGGATCCACCCGGGCTGACCTTCGCCCGGGGCGGCTTCGAACTGGCCGGCCTCCGGCCCGCCCTGGTCCGGGCGTTCAACGTGCTGCGCCAGTACGACGAGAGCGAGGTGGCCGACGCCTGGCGTACGGTCACCGGGCGGCTGGCCCCGGGCGGGCTGCTGGTCGAGGGGACCTGCGACGAGCTGGGGCGGCTCGGCGGCTGGGTGCTGCTCGACGCGACCGGCCCGCGCACGCTGACCCTGGCCGCGAAGCTGACCACCCTGGAGAGCCCGGCCCAGCTCGCCGAGCGGCTGCCCAAGGCGCTGATCCACCGCAACGTGCCGGGTGAACGGATCCACGACCTGATCCGCGCCCTGGACGACGCCTGGCAGGCCGCCGCCGGCTACGCCCCGTTCGGCCCCCGCGAGCGCTGGACCCGCACGGTCGCCGCGGTCAAGCAGGCCGGCTGGCCCGTCCTGGACCGCCCCCGCCGCTGGCGCCGCGGCGAACTCACCCTCCCCTGGCCAGCAATCTCCCCCAGCTGACCCCACCCCACCCCGGGCGATCTTGCACTTCTGGCGGGGACAAAGCCGCCTATATCGGTATAAGGCGGTAGCCGCAAGTGCAAGATCGGCGAGGGTTGGGGAGGGTGAGTGCCGCGGGGACGCGGTGGGTGGGGGGGGGTCAGATGATGCAGTTGATGAGGACGGGTTCGGGGTGGAGGGTGACGCCGAAGCGGTCGTGGACGCCGTCGCGGATCTCCCGGGCCAGGGCGACCAGGGCCGCCGTGCGGGCGGTGCCGCTGCGGTTGGTGAGGGCGAGGGTGTGCTTGCTGGAGATGGCGACCCCCTCCGGGCCGGCGTACCCCTTGCCGAAGCCGGCCTTGTCGATCAGCCAGGCGGCGCTGACCTTGACCACGTCCCCGGCGCCCGGCCAGGCCGGCGGCTCGCCGAGGTCGGCCGCGCGCTCCCGCAGCAGCTCGTACGCCTCCCGTTCCAGCACCGGGTTGGTGAAGAACGAGCCCACCGACCAGGTGTCCGGGTCGTCCGCGTCCAGCACCATGCCCTTGCCGGCGCGCAGCCGCAGCACGGTGGCCCGGGCGTCGGCCAGCGGCACCCGGTCGCCCACCTCGACGCCGAGCGCGCGGGCCAGTTCGGCGTAGCGGACCGGACCGGAGAGCGGGGAGCGGGCGAGCCGGAAGTCGACCGTGAGCACGACCCAGCGGTCGCTGTACTTGAAGATGCTGCCCCGGTACGCGAACCCGCAGTCGGCCGCGTCGATCCGCACCACCGTGCCGTGGGTGCGGTCGTACGCCTCGACGCCGACGATCGTCTCGGCCACCTCCTGCCCGTACGCCCCGACGTTCTGGATCGGCGTGGCGCCCGCCGAGCCGGGGACACCGGAGAGGCACTCCAGCCCGGACCAGCCGCGCTCGACGGTGGCGGCGACCAGGTCGTCCCAGGGCTCGCCGGCCTCGACACGTACGGTGACCGTGTCGGCATCCTCGGCGACGACCCGGAACCCCCGGGACCGGATCAGCACGACGGTGCCGGCGAAGCCCTGGTCGCCGATCACCACGTTGCTGCCGCCGGCCAGCACGAGGACCGGCTCGTCCCGCGACTCCGCTTCCTGCACCTTTCGCACGATTTCCTCGGCGCTGGTGGCGGTCTCCAACCGGTTGGCGGCGCCACCGAGACGGAGCGTGGTGTAGGGCGCCAGGGTGGCCGGGTCGGTCGGGTGGGCTCCGGTGGCCGGTTCGGCGTAGACGTCTGACACGCCTTTCACCCTAGGCTGAGGGGTAGCCGCGGCACCCACTGGTGGCCCGGTCACCCCCGGGAGGATTGCGATGAGCAGACTGCACGGCACGAAGGACTTCTGGATCGGCGCGTTGCGGACCGAGGGCCCCGCGTTCGCCGCCGCCGTCGCGGAGGCGCCCCCGGAGACACCGGTGCTCTCCTGTCCCGGCTGGACGGTCGCCGACCTCGCGCACCACCTCACCCGGACCTACGCCTGGGCCCGCACGGTGGTGACCGCCGGGACGACCACTCGACCGGAGCGGCGCGACCCGGAGCCGCCGGCCGGACTGACCCCGGCACAGTGGTACCGGCAGGAGTACGACCAGCTCATGGCGCTTTTCGAGAGCCTCGACCCGGAGACTCCGGCGTGGAACTTCGCGCCGCAGCCGAAGAAGTCAGCGTTCTGGCCACGCCGGATGGCGCACGAGACGGCGGTCCACCGCTGGGACGCCCAGCTCGCCATCGGCGCCGGGGAACCGGTCGAGGCCAAGCTCGCGGCCGACGGGGTGAGCGAGGTGCTGGACACCTGGCTCCCGGCGGGTCGGCGGATCACCCCGGGCCAGTGGCACGGGGTGGTGCAGCTGGCCGCGACGGACGCGGCCCAGCACTGGTACCTGCGGCTGCGCGGCGAGGGGGTGGCCCTGCTGGACACCGCGACGATCCTGGACCACGACGACCACAACGCCCGGGCCCAGGTCACCGGCACCGCCAGCGACCTGCTGCTGGCGCTGATGGGCCGGATCAGCTTCGACGCTCTCGGGGTGGCCGGCGACCGGCGGCTGCTGGACGGACTGCGGGTGGGCTGACGCCCGCCCCGGGTGGCACCGGCCCGGACGACACGACGCGGAGAGCGGCCTTGCCCCGACGGAAGGCCGCTCTCCGCATTTTCGTAACGGCCTGAGAGCGCTCTCTTGACAGGAGCCTGTGACAGCCACCACCCTTTCGTGAGAGCGCTCTCTGAGTACCGGAAACCACTCTCCACCACCCGTAACGACCTAGAGGGGTCAGATAAGAGATGGGCACCTTCACGCGCCGCCGCCTGGCGGCGGTGGCCCTCGTCGCCACCACCGCACTGCTCGGCGCCACCGGCTGCGGTGGCGCCGACGACGAGGCCGCCGCCGACGGGCCGGTCACGCTCACCGTCGACGTCTTCGGCCAGTTCGGCTACGAGGACCTCTACAAGGAGTACATGGCCAGCCACCCCGACGTGAAGATCGTCGAGCGGGGCACCGGCAGCAACCTGGACGAGTACTCGCCGAAGCTCACCCAGTGGCTCGCCGCCGGCAAGGGCGCGGGCGACATCGTCGCCATCGAGGAGGGCCTGCTCGTCGAGTACAAGGCCAACCCGCAGAACTTCGTCAACCTGCTCGACCACGGCGCCGGCGAGCTGAAGGGCAACTTCCTCGACTGGAAGTGGAACCAGGGCCTCACCGCCGACGGCAAGCAGCTGATCGGCCTCGGCACCGACGTCGGCGGCATGGCCATGTGCTACCGCAAGGACCTGTTCGCCAAGGCCGGCCTGCCCACCGACCGCGAGGCGGTGTCCAGGCTCTGGCCCACCTGGCAGGACTACATCAAGGTCGGCGAGCAGTTCAAGGCGAAGAACACCGGCGCCGCGTTCCTCGACGCCGCGACCAACACCTTCAACACCATCCTGCTGCAGACCGCCGGCAACACCAGCGGCTACAGCTACTACGACACCAGCAACAACCTGGTCGTGGACAGCAACCCGGCGGTCAAGCAGGCGTACGACACCACGATGGACATCATCGACTCCGGCCTCTCCGGCAAGTACGGCTCCTGGTCGGAGGAGTGGGTCTCGGCGTTCAAGCAGTCCAAGTTCGCCACCATCGCCTGCCCCGCCTGGATGACCGGCGTCATCGAGGGCAACGCCGGCCCGGGCGCCAAGGGCAAGTGGGACATCGCCCAGATCCCCGGCAACGGCGGCAACTGGGGCGGCTCCTTCCTGGCCGTGCCGAAGCAGAGCAAGCACCAGGCCGAGGCGATCGAGCTGGCCAAGTTCCTGACGAGCGCCAAGGGTCAGATCGGCGCCTTCAAGGCCAAGGGCCCGCTGCCGTCCTCGCCCCAGGCGCTGGCGGATCCGGCGATCGTCGACTCGACGAACGCGTACTTCTCGAACGCCCCGGTCGGCAAGATCTTCGCCGCCGGCGCCACCAGCCTGAAGCCGGTCTACATGGGCCCGAAGAACCAGGCCGTCCGCACCGAGGTGGAGAACGCGGTCCGCACCGTCGAGCTGGGCAAGCGCACCCCGGAGCAGGGCTGGACCGACGCGGTCGAGAACGCCAAGAAGGCCGCTGCCAAGTAACCCGAGCCAGGCGTGCGGGCGGGCCCCGGCGACCCGGGGTACCGCCCGCACGGCGGAAAGGAGTCACGGGCCATGGCAGTCCAGCTCGACGCCCGCCCGCCGGTCAGACCGGCGCACCGCATCGCCCGCCCGAGCCGGGGCGCCCGGCTCAGCCGCTTCGACACGAAGTACTCGCCGTACCTCTACATCGCCCCGTTCTTCCTGCTCTTCGGGGTCTTCGGGATCTACCCGCTGGCCTACACGTTCTGGGTCTCGCTGCACGACTGGGACCTGCTCGGCGCCGACCACCCCTTCGTCGGATTCGACAACTACAGCCAGCTCCTGGCCGACCCGGACTTCTGGCACTCGGTGGTCAACACCCTCGGCATCTTCGTCATCTCCACGATCCCGCAGCTGCTGGCCGCCCTCTGGCTGGCCAACCTGCTCAACCGCCGGCTCCGGGCCCGGACCACGTGGCGGATGGCGGTGCTGATCCCGAACGTCACCTCCACCGCCGCGGTGGCGATCGTCTTCGCCGTCCTCTTCGGCCGCGAATTCGGCATGATCAACTGGCTCCTCGACCACGTCGGCATCGACGCGATCGACTGGAAGGCCAACCGGATCGCCTCCTGGGTGGCCATCTCCACCATGGTCGACTGGCGGTGGACCGGCTACAACGCGCTGATCTTCCTGGCCGCCATGCAGGCCATCCCGCGCGACCTCTACGAGTCCGCCTCGATCGACGGTGCGAGCCGATCGCGGCAGTTCTGGTCGATCACCGTGCCGCTGCTCAAGCCGACGATCATCTTCGCGGTCATCATCTCCACCATCGGCGGCCTCCAGCTCTTCACCGAGCCCCGGCTCTTCAACTCCGGCACCAACGCGATCCGCGGCGGACCGCTCCGCGAGTCGCAGACGGTGACCATGTACATGTTCGAGAACGCGTTCGCGCCGCACTACAACTTCGGCTACGGCTCGGCGATCGCCTGGCTGCTCTTCGCGCTGATCGCGGTGGTCGCGGCCGTCAACGTCCTGCTCCTCCGCCGGCTCGGCGGCGGCGCCCGCAAGGAGGGCTCCCGATGACCCGCCTCTGGTCGGCCGGCCGGCTCACCTACCTGGCCCTGACCCTCACGGCCGTCCTGTCGATCTTCCCGATCTACTGGATGTTCGTGGTGGCCAGCCGGACCAGCGACGCGATGGGCCAGGTCCCGCCCCCGGTCACCCCGGGCGGCAACCTCGGCGCCAACATCGCCCGGCTCTTCGAGAACACCGACGCGTACTTCCTCACCGGCCTGATCAACTCGGCCATCGTGGCCGGCACGGTCACGGTCTCGGTGGTCTTCTTCTCCACGCTGGCCGGGTTCGCCTTCGCCAAGCTGCGGTTCCGGGGGCGCAACGCGCTGCTGCTGGTCATCGTCGCCACCATGATGGTCCCCACCCAGCTCGGCGTCATCCCGCTGTACCTGCTGATGACCAGGCTGAACTGGAACGACCGGCTGCCCGCGGTGATCGTGCCGGCGCTGGTCACCGGGTTCGGCGTGTTCATGATGCGCCAGTACGCCGGCCAGGCGGTCAGCACCGAACTGATCGAGGCGGCCCGGGTGGACGGCTGCAACACCGCGCGGATCTACTGGAACGTGGTGCTGCCGGCGCTGCGCCCGGCCGCCGCGGTGCTGGGCCTGCTCACCTTCATGACCACCTGGAACGACTTCCTCTGGCCGTACGCGGTGCTCAACGATCCGGAGAACCCCACCGTGCAGCTGTCGCTGCGGGCCCTGTCCGACGGCTACTACCAGGACATGTCACAGGTGTTCACCGGGACGGCCATCGCCACCCTGCCCCTGCTGCTGGTGTTCATCGTGTTCGGCCGCCAGATCATCGGCGGCATCATGGAAGGTGCGGTCAAGGCGTGAGTGAGCTGCGGTTCCCCGAAGGCTTCGTCTGGGGTGCGGCCACCGCCGCGTACCAGATCGAGGGCGCCGCCCGGGAGGACGGTCGCGGCCCGTCCATCTGGGACACCTTCAGCCGTACGCCGGGAAAGGTGTTCCAGGGGCACACCGGCGACGTGGCCTGCGACCACTACCACCGGTACGCCGACGACGTGGCGCTGATGGCGGAGCTGGGCCTCGCGGCGTACCGCTTCTCGATCGCCTGGCCGCGGATCCGGCCCGACGGCACCGGTCCGGTCAACCCGCGCGGTCTGGACTTCTACGACCGGCTGGTGGACACCCTGCTGGGCCGGGGCATCGACCCGTTCGTCACGCTCTACCACTGGGACCTGCCGCAGGCGCTGGAGGACCGGGGCGGGTGGACCGTCCGGGAGACCGCCGAGCACTTCGCCGACTACGCGATCGCCGTGCACCGGCGACTCGGTGACCGGGTGCGCACCTGGACCACGCTCAACGAGCCGTGGTGCTCGGCGTACCTCGGCTACGGCAACGGGATGCACGCGCCCGGCCGGACGGACGCGGGGGACGCCTTCCGCGCCGTACACCATCTGCTGCTCGGCCACGGCCTGGCCGCCCGGGCGCTGCGCGCGGCCGGCGCGGAGATCCTGGGGATCACCCTCAACCTGGCCGACGTGCAGCCGGCGGACCCCGACAGCGCGGCGGACGCCGCTGCGGTACGGCTGATCGACGGCCTGCAGAACCGGATCTTCCTCGACCCGCTGACGGGCGCCGGCTACCCGGACGACGTGCTGGCGCACCTGAGCGGGATGGTCGAGCCGGACTTCATCCGGGACGGGGACGAGAAGCTGATCGCCGCGCCGCTCGACCTGCTCGGGATCAACTACTACTCCCCCAGCTACGTCGCCGGCCGGCCGGGCGGCGCGGGCGGCGGCGCGTACCCGGGCAGCGAGGGCAGGGTGGAGTTCCTGCCGCCGGCCGGGCCGCTGACCGACATGGGCTGGATGATCGAGCCGGCCGGCCTCACCCGGCTGCTGGAGCGGGTCGCGGCCGACTACCCCGGGCTGCCGCTGGTCATCACGGAGAACGGCGCGGCCTTCGCCGACCGGAAGGGCGCCGGCGAGGCTGGCGGGGTGGCCGACGGCGACCGGGTGGCCTACCTCGACGGCCATCTGCGCGCGGCGCACCGGGCCATCGCCCGTGGGGTGGACCTGCGGGGTTATCTCGTATGGTCATTGCTGGACAACTTCGAATGGGCCGAGGGCTACCGGAAGCGGTTCGGGATCGTCCACGTCGACTACCTGACCCAGCGGCGCACACCGAAGGAAAGTGCCCGCTGGTACCAGGAGGTGATCTCCCGGAACGGGCTGTGACGAGATGGTGGTGACGGGGATGACGACGGCACAACGGCCGACCCTGGAGGCGGTGGCGAAGCGGGCAGGCGTGTCTCGGGCCACGGTCTCCCGGGTGGTCAACGGTTCCACCACGGTCGCGGAACCGATCCAGCAGGCGGTCCGCCGGGCGGTCGAGGAGCTCGGGTACGTCCCGAACCTCGCCGCCCGCAGCCTGGTCACCCAGCGCACCGACTCGATCGCGCTGGTGCTGCCCGAGGCGGCCACCCGGGTCTTCTCCGACGACCAGGTCTTCCCGGGGATCATCCGCGGGGCGGCCCAGGAGTTGGAGGCGGCGGACAAGCAGCTCGTGCTGATGCTGGCCGGCTCGCCGGCCGGCCACGAACGGGTCGAGCGGTACACCACCGGCCGGCACGTCGACGGGGTGCTCTTCGCCTCGCTGCACGGCGAGGACCCGCTCCCCGGCAAGCTGGCCCGGCTGGGCATCCCGGTGGTGTGCAGCGGCCGGCCGCTGGACGGGGCCGAGGTGCCGTACGTCGACGTCGACCACGTCGGCGGGGTCGCCCGGGCGGTCCGGTACCTGATCGAGAGTGGTCGGCGGCGGATCGCCACCATCGCCGGCCCGCAGGACATGGTCGCCGGCATCGAGCGGCTGGAGGGCTACCGGAACACGGTCGCCGAGGCCGGCCTGCCGGAGCTGGTCGCGTACGGCGACTTCACCCGGGAGTCCGGCACCGCGGCCATGCGGCAGCTGCTCGCCGCGCACCCGGACCTGGACGCGGTCTTCGCCGCCTCCGACCTGATGGCGCACGCCGCGCTGCGGACCCTCCGCGAGGCGGGGCGGTTGGTGCCGGCGGACGTCGCGGTGATCGGCTTCGACGACATCGAGACGGCGGCGTACACCGAGCCGCCGCTGACCACGATCCGGCAGCCGATAGTGGAGCTGGGCCGGGCGATGACCCGGCAGCTGCTCCGGATCGCGGCGGGCGAGGAGGTCGAGCAGGCACTGTTGCTGCCGACGGAACTCGTCGTCCGCGAGTCGGCGTAGCCAGGGCAGGCACGGGCCGGGGCCGGGGGTGTGACACCCCCGGCCCCGGCCGTCTCGACCTGCCGGCTACGCGCCGGACAATCGCGCGATCATCGCGTCCGCGTCCCGGACCAGGACCGCCCGCACCTCGGCGTTGGGTACGACCTTCGGGTCACCGGCCAGCTCCCGGACCGAGCGGAGCTCCCGTACCGCCTGGCTGTCGAGCCCCTGGGTCGCGAACCGGCCGGCCCGGTCCAGCGGCTTGTGCAGCTTGGTCGCGCTCTCCGCCGACAGCCAACCGGTGGCCCGGAACCGGTCCACCAGGTTGCCCATGTCCTCGATCGAGGTGGTCACGGTGAAGCTGATCGACCGGGTCGACCGGTTGCCCGCCTCGTCGGTCGTCACCACCGTCACCGTGTGCTCGCCGAGCGACAGCTCGTAGAGCGGCAGCAGGGTGTTGTCCAGGATCGGCCGCCCGTCGAGCGTCCCGACCAGCGACGCGACCCCCGACGTGCCGTCGGTCGCCGAGTACGTGATCCGCACGTCCTGGCTGTCGCCGTACCGGGCGCCGGCCGCCACCCCCGACAGGAGGACCGCCGGGGCGGTGGCGTCGATCTTCAGTACGGCGGACTTCACGTCCTCGACGTTGCCCGCCCGGTCCGTCGCGCGGTACCGGAGGGTGTGGCTGCCGTCGCCGCGCACCTCCACCGAGTCCGTGTACGGCGTCCACGCGCCCCCGTCGAGCGAGTACTCGATCCTGGCCACCCCGGACGTCTGGTCGGTGGCCGTGATGGTGACCGGCACCGCACCGGCGTGCCACCCGGCGTCGCCCGGCGGGGCGAACGTCGCGGCGGAGACCGGCGCGGTCCCGTCGAGCGTGAGCACCAGCTTCCGCGGCTCCTCGACGTTGCCCGCCAGGTCCACCGAGCGGTACTCGACGGTGTGCTCGCCGTCGCCGGCCACCAGGATCGGCCCGGTGTACGGGGTCCACCCGCCGCCGGTCCGGTACTCGGTCCGCGCCACGCCACTGTCCTCGTCGGTGGCCTTGAGGGTCACCGTGACGTCGGAGCGGAACCAGCTGCCGTCGCCGTCCGGCTCGGCCGGGGAGGTCGTCGCCCGGGTGGTCGGCGCGGCCGTGTCCGCCGGCAGTTCCTTGAGCCGGATGTTGCGGAAGGAGACGTCGTCACCGTTGCCGTGGTTCTGGATGCCGATGTAGCTGGGCTGCCGCATCCGCGCCGGGTCCGTGTTGACGTACTGGTTGATCTGCACGCCGTTCAGGTAGACCCGGATGCTCTGGCCCCGCACGACGATCTCGTACGAGTTCCACTGCCCCGGCGGCTTGAGCGCGGCGTCCCGGGCGGCCAGGTCGGCCGACTGGAAGCTGTAGATCGCCCCCGTCGTCCGGTCCGGCGCGTCCGTGGCGTCGATCTGGATCTCGTACCCCTGGTTGACGGCCACCCAGGGGTCGTTGCCCGGGTTCGGGAACCCGACAAAGACCCCGGAGTTGTCGTCCCCGGCCATCTTCCAGTCCAGCTTCAGGCTGTAGTCGGTGAAGCTCTGGTCGTACCAGTGCAGGCCCAGCCCGCCGTACGACAGCAGGGTGCAGTCGGCGGCGTGCAGGAATCCGCCCGGCCCGGCCTGCTTCCAGTTCGCGAGGCTCGCGGAGGTGCCGTCGAAGAGGCTGGTCCAGCCGGCCTCCGGGGCGGTCGGCGTGCAGGCGTTCTGCGGCGCGTCGTCGAGCCGGAAGAAGTCGAACGACGCCGGATTGCCGGTGCCGTTGAAGGCGGCCAGCCCCACCTTCGGGTTCGGCACGGCGGCGAGGTCCCGGGGCCGCCCGACGGTCGTCCACTGCTCACCGTCCGTCGAGTACGCCGCGGTCAGGGTCCGCCCGTCGCTGGTCACCTTCATCCAGACGGTGTGCGGGAAGTCCACGGCCAGGTTCGGCGAGCGATCGACGGCGCCGCCGTCGATCGGCGAGCCGCCCTGCTGCTGGATGAACTCGAAGTTGCGTACCCCGCTGTCGGTCCTGATGAACGAGAACTTGACGAAGTTCGGGTCGTCGCCGTGGACGATGAGACCCGCCTGCTCCCAGGTGTCGGTGTGGTCGATGGTCACCTTGGTCACGGCCTGCCACGCCCCGTCGGGGGCGTCCTGGAGCAGGATGTTCTTCGCGTCGGTGGCGCCGCCGTACATGTCACCGGCGAGCGCGTCGATCTGCAGCGACCCGCCGACGAGCCGGTAGTGCGCCGGATCCTCGCGCAGCACGGTCCACCGGCACCGGTCGACGACCTCGCCGGTGAACTCGTCGTCCGGGTTCACCTCGGCGGACGGGTCGGCGCAGGGCGGGGCCACCCGGTAAGTGTTCACCGTGACGGTGGCCGACGCGGCCAGTCCGGACGGATCCCGCACGGTGACCTTGGCCGTGTGGATGCCGGCCTCGGTGTAGGTGTGCGTGGGGTTCTGCTCGGTCGAGGTCGCGCCGTCACCGAACTCCCAGGCGTAGCTGAGCGGGTCACCGTCCCGGTCGGCGCCGGCGGCGGTGAACCGCACGGTCGCCGGGATCTCCGCCTGCGTGACGTCGGCCGAGGCGGTCACCTCCGGGCGGGTGCTCGACGCCACGCCCTTGCCGTGGAAGGTGAACTCGTCGACGTCGAAGAGCCCGCCGCCCGAGCCCTTGAACACCAGGTAGAGCCGGTGGGTGCCGCCGGGGTCGGCGACCGGGACGACCGGGCTGTCGACGTAGGTGTCCCAGCCGCCGGTGTTCGCCACGGCCATGCTGGCGACCAGCGGGCCGTCCGGCCGGTCGGTCCGGAACTCCAGGGTGCCGCCGCCCCCACCGGAGGAGACCCGGGCCTGGACCCCGGTGATGCCGGTCAGGTTGTACGTGTCGAACGCGATCCAGTCGCCGTTGTCGATGTATCCGACGCGCTTCCCGCCGTGCGCGGTGCCCGCGTCGACGACCTGGATCCCGTTGGCCTCGGTGAGGTGCTCGCCCTGCCGCACCCGGGGCTGGAGGACCAGCCGGGTCTGCCCGGTGAGTGGCGGCACGCCCGCCGCACCCCGGTCGGTGTAGGTCGCCGCGACCACGCCGTAGAGGTTGGCGTCGGCGCTGTGGCCGTCCTCGGCGACGGTGTCGAGCACCCCCTCGCAGGCGTGCGTCTGGACCAGCCCGTGGCTGTGCGTGTCGTGGCCGAGGGCGTAGTCGATCTGCACGGTCCCGCAGTCGACCTCGCCGTCCTCGGGGTCGGTGACGGTCGCCTTGAACGGCACCCGGTCACCGAACTGGAAGACGCCGCCGGCGGGCGGGCTGGTGAACTCGAGGCGCGGCGCCGTGTTGCCGACCGTGATCTGCACGGTCGCCGTCCCGGTGGTGCCGGCCTGGTCGGTCAGGGTGAGCCGGGCGGTGAACTGGCCGTTCGTGGTGTAGGTGAAGGTCGGGTCGGGCGCGGTGGAGTCGACCGTGCCGTCACCGTCGAAGTCCCAGGCGTACGTGAACGAGTCGCCCGGGTCGGGATCCCGGGACCCGGCGGAGGAGAAGGTGACGGTGAGCGGGGCCCGGCCGGAGGTCGGGTCGGCGCTCACCGCCGGGATCGGGGCGCGCTTGCCCTTGACGTAGTCGATCCGGTAGACGGCCGAGTCCGGCGCGCCGCCGAAGTATCCGCTGCCGTAGTCGAGGACGTAGAGGGAGCCGTCGGGGCCGAACTCGATGTCCATCGGCCGGACGATCTGCTCCGGGAACGGGTTGATGCTCAGCGGCCGGCCGGCGTCGTCCAGCACGACGTTCTTGATCCAGCCCCGGCCCCAGTCCGCGGCGAAGAATGTGCCGTCGTAGTACGCGGGGAACTTGGTGTCCGACTTCAGGTCGGGGTCGTACCGGTAGACCGGGCCGCCCATCGGCGACTCGCTGCCGTCGCCGAACTCCGGCACCGACGCGCCGTCGTACGCGATCCACGCCGGCTGCGCGGCCGGCAGGTCCTGCTTGCCGGTGTTGTGCGGCGAGGTGTTCCGGGGGGCGGCGCAGTCGAACTTCGGCCCGGAGGTCCCGGTGGCGAAGTCGTAGTCGTTGTACGCGACGTTCGGACCGACGCAATACGGCCACCCGAAGTTGCCGGGGCCGCGGATCTGGTTGAACTCCACCATCCCGGCCGGGCCGCGGTTCGGGTCGGCGGCGCCGGCGTCCGGGCCGTACTCACCGAGGTAGAGCCAGCCGGTCTCCGGGTCGACGGTGAAGCGGAACGGGTTGCGGAAGCCCATCGCGTAGATCTCGGGGCGGGTGCCGGCGGTGCCGGCCGGGAAGAGGTTGCCCTCCGGCGCCCGGTAGCTGCCGTCGGCGGCCACCTTGATGCGCAGCACCTTGCCGCGCAGGTCGTTGGGGTTGGCCGAGGAACGCTGCGCGTCGTAGGCCGGGTTGCGGCTGGCCCGCTCGTCGATCGGGTTGTAGCCATTGGAGGCGAACGGGTTGGTGTCGTCGCCGGTGGAGAGGTAGAGGTTGCCGGCCGCGTCGAAGGCGATGTCGCCACCGGCGTGGCAGCAGATGCCCCGGTTGGCGGGCACTTCGAGGATCTTCTGCTCGCTGGCCAGGTCCAGGGTGCCGCCATTGAGCGTGAACCGGGACAGCCGGTTGACCCCGTCGAAGGGGGCGAAGTCGGCGCTGGTGCCGTCGTTCGGCGCGTCCCCCTCGGGGGTGTTCAGCGGTGGCGCGTAGTAGAGGTAGATCCAGCCGTTGGTGGCGAACCCGGGGTCGACCCCGATGCCCTGCAACCCGTCCTCGTCGTGGTTGTAGACCGGGACCCGGCCGGCGAGGCTGGTCACGCCCTGCGGCGTGGTGAGGAAGACCCGACCGTCACGGGAGGTGTGCAGCACCCGTCGGTCGGGCAGCACCGCGAGGTTCATCGGCTCGCCGGTGGTGTCCACGCCCTTGGCGAGGGTGACCTGCGCGAAGTTGTCGTCGACGGTCGCCCCGCAGTCCGCCGGCACGGCCCCGGCGGCCGTCTTGATCCCGCCGAGCAGGTGCTTGAGGAACTCCGGCTCGGTGTACGAGGCGTCGGTGTGGCCGCCGCCGGTGTACCAGGACCGGCCGCCGTCGTACTGCTGGCACCAGGCGATCGGGTGGCTGGTGCCCATCGCGCCCGTCCCCGGGCCGTACGACCGCTCGTCGAGGGCCGCGAGCACGTGCACCTTGCCGCGCGGGTCGGCGCGGTAGTTGTACCACTCGTCGGTACGGACCCACCGGTCCGGCAGCGGCTCGGTGGACGGGTGCACGTGGTCGTCCACCTTGACCGTGGCCTGCTGGATGGCCGGGTGGGAGTTGAAGTACGCGCCGACGAGCTTGCCGTACCACGGCCACTCGTACTCGGTGTCCGAGGCGGCGTGCACGCCCGCGTACCCGCCGCCGGAGCGGATGTACCGCTCGAAGGCCGCCTGCTGGTCGCCGTCGAGCACGTCGCCGGTGGTGGAGAGCCAGACCACCACGTCGTACCGGGCCAGGTTCGCGTCGGTGAACGCTCCGGCGTCCTCGGTCGCGTCGACCGCGAAGTTGTTCTCCTGCCCGAGCTTCTGGATCGCCGCGATCCCGGCCGGGATCGAATCGTGCCGGAAGCCCGCGGTCTTGGAGAAGACCAGGGCCCGGAAGCTCGACTCGGCCGCCGCGGCCGGCGTCGACAGACTCCCGGCTATCGGCAGCGCCAGCAGCGCACCGAGCGCTGCCGACAGCAGACGGCGTAGCGGTGTACGGGACACGGCGCCTCCTCACCCGATCGACCAACATCTACGCGGACCTTAACGGCCCCGAAACACAAAGGACAGAGCCCATCGACAAAACTTCTGATGGTGCGAGCGGAACTTTCTCTACGAGGAGGCGAAAGTGGTGTTTAACCTGTCGCACGCACCGCGGGGCCACGGCTACGGTCGGCCCGTGTCAGTGATCCGTCCCGCCCGTCCCGACGACGCGCCCGCCGTGGTGGCGCTGCGTACGGTGGTCCACCCGTACCTGGTGCGCGGCGTCGAGTCCACCCGCCGCATGATCGCCGAACCGCCGCCCGGCGAGGACTGGGCGGCCTTCGTGGCCGAGGCGGACGGCCGGGTGGTCGGCTGGGTGTCCGCGTTCCGCAACGTCCGCACCTCCGCCGAGGGCGTCGGCGAGATCGCCCTGCTGCACGTACATCCCGAACACCGTCGGCGCGGCCTGGGGCACCGCCTGCTCGACCGCGCGCTGGACCACCTCCGGCCACTGGGCGTACGCCGGATCCGCACCTGGGCCCGGGCCGAGTCGCTGGACTTCGCCCGGCGCAACGGCTTCGTGCCCAGCCGGGAGATGCGCTACTCGGCGCTCGCTCTCGACCCGGCCCCGCCGGCGCCGAAGCCGCCTCCCGGCGTACGCCTGCACCCGCTCACCGGGATCGACCCGCGCCGGATGTACGAGCTGGAGGCGGTCACCTCCGCCGACGAGCCCGGCGACCTCGCCACCGACGTGCTCAGCTACGAGACCTGGCGGTACGACGTCTGGGACAACGTCGGGCTGGACCACGCGTCCAGCGTCGCGGCCGAGGTCGACGGAGACCTGGTCGCCTACAGCCTGGTGCTGCGCGACGGCGACCGGATGTGGTCGGACTTCACCGGCACCGTCCCGGAGCACCGCGGCCGGGGCCTGGCCCGCCTGGTGAAGCAGGCCGCCCTGCACCGGGCCGCGACATCGGGGGTACGCACCGCGTACACCTCGAACGACGAGGCGAACGCGCCGATGCTGGCCGTGAACACCCGGCTCGGCTACCGGCCGGTCGCCGCCCAGTGGTCCTGCCTGCGGGAGGTGACCTAGGCAGGTTCAGGCGCACCGGTCCCGACGGGCGGCGGGCTGCCACACGCCGCCGCGGCGCCCCGAGCCGCTAGGCGGGGGCCAGCAGGGGAACCCCGTCCACCACCCGCCGGGTGCGGTAGCGCTCGGCGAGGATCCGGCCCAACTCACCGGACCTGTCCACCTTCCCGGGGTCGTTGGTCAGCACGACCAGTGCGGGGCGGTGCGGGCTGTCGAGCATGGCTCGCAGGCGGGGCAGCGCGTCCGGGATCTTCTCGATGGGCTTTCCCCACAGGTACGGGTAGTCGGTCGTCCGCTGCGCGAGGAAGTAGATGTCGCTCTGCGAGACGAGCACGAAGATCCGGTCGTGCGGGGAGGTCTCGGCGCGGATGGCCGCCGCGATCCGCTCGTCCCGGCGCGCGAGGCCGTAGTAGGGGATCCGCTGCTGCCGCTCGTCGGGGGTGGCCGGCACCAACGCGGCGAGCCAGATCAACTGGGGCAGCAGGGTGATGACGGCTGCCCCGGCCCGCAGCCGCGGCCGGCGGATGGCGGCGATCGCGGCCGCGGCCAGCACCGTGAGCGGCGGGAGCAGCTGCAGGTAGTAGTGCGGCCAGTACGAGCCACCGAGGTTCACGCCCAGGGCTGCGCCGCCGAGCCAGGCCAACAGGACCCACCTCGCCGACGGCGCGCCGCGCAGCAGCCAGAGCCCGACGCCGGCAGCCGCCGCCACGACCGCCAGGTCCCGAGCGGCGGGACCGAGGCTACCGGTGAAGTCCGTCCAGCGGGCGCCGGGACCGGCTGCGGCGCCACCCATCGCGGCGAACTGGTAGCCGGCGAGTGCCGTCCAGTAGTCGCGCCAGCCGAGCTGCCAGCCGTGCAGGGCGGACAACCCGACCGGTAGCGCGGACGCAGCCAGGAAGAGCGCCGGAGGCGACCCGGCCACCCGCCCACGCCGCGTACGGAGGCGGGCCACGACCAGACCAACGGCGATCCCGTCCAGGCCGGACGGCTTCATCGTGGTGGCGACGCCCGCCGCGAGGCCGGCCGTGACGAGCCAACCCGCCGACCGGTACCGGCACCAGAGCAGCGCGGCCGCCACGGCCAGGGTCGCCGGGGCGCTGGCGAGCAGTTCCCCGTTCAGGGTGAAGCCCTCGAGGTGGGGGGCGACCCCGATCACGGCGTACAGTCCGGCCGCGGCGACCCCGGCCCGACGACCAACCAGGAGCCAGCCGATCAATCCGACCAGCACCGTGATGGCCAGCCCCGCGAGCACCGCACCGAGCCGGATGGTCCAGCCCTCGTCGTCGATCCAAAGTAGGAACCGGTACGTCAGCAGCAGGCCCTGCGGACGGTCCAGCCACGCCTCCCCGTACAGCCGGGCCCCCCGGGACCACTGCTGTACGACGTGCGCGTAACCCCCCTCGTCCATGCCGAGCCCGGCCCAGAGGAAGGGCATGCGGAGCAGGCCGGCGAGCACCGCGCAGGCCAGGATCGCTGCGGCCGCCCGGCGGGTGGCGGGGCTGCGTCGGTCGGGCCGATGCGGCGTCATCCTCATGTCCTCGGGTTCGCCCCGGGCAGGGCCGGTCAGCGGACCGAGCGCTTACCCGCTCCGGCCCCCGTCACGCCTGCGAGCACCTCGCGCGGGTGCCTGCCGGGGCAGCCGTGGGCCCGGTCGTCGGCAGAGGGTTCCGTGAAGATCAGCCGGTGCGTCGACGCCCGTGCGCGCGCCGGCCCGGTCCGCTCTCGGCGGGCCGGGCTCAGCCGGCTTCGGCGATCCGCGCGGCGACCGCGTACGGGCCGGTCCCGAAGAGGACCAGCCGGGCCTCGGTGACGTGGGTCGGGGTGGCCGCCCGCAGCACGGTCAGCGCCTGGCGCACGGCGTCCTCGACGGGCCAGCCGTATACGCCGGCGGAGATCAGCGGGAAGGCGACGGTCGCCGCGCCCAGCTCGTCGGCGACCCGCAAGCTGTTGGCGTAGCAGGCGCGCAGCAGCGCGGACCGGTCCTCCCGGGATGAGAAGACCGGGCCGACGGTGTGGATCACCCAGCGGGCGGGCAGGTTGCCGGCGGTGGTGGCGACCGCCTGGCCGGTCGGCAGGCCCTTGCCGTACCGGGAGGCGCGCAGCGCCCGGCACTCCGCCAGGATCGCCGGCCCGCCCTTGCGGTGGATCGCCCCGTCCACTCCTCCGCCGCCGAGCAGCGACGAGTTGGCCGCGTTGACTATCGCGTCGACCTGCTGGGCGGTGATGTCCCCCTCGACCAGGTTGATCTCCATGTCAGCCCTCCTGGACGGACTGCCCGAGGGACCGGCGGGCCAGCAGGGTGGCCCCGGCGACGGCGGCCGGCATGACCAGCACCGCGCCGAGCGGGATCAGGAAACAGAGGAAGACGGCCACCCCGAAGCCCAGGGTGGTCGGCCGGTCCGCCTTGAGCAGGGAGCGACGGTCCGGCAGCCGCATGCCGCGCCGGTAGAAGGGCGCGCCAACCAGCTCCAGGGCGAGGAACCAGCCACCCACCAGGGCGCCGATCACCGGGACGACGGTCTGGCCGACCACCGGGATGAAGCCGGCGGCGAAGAGGGGTACGCCGACCAGCGCGGAGATCGCCACCAGCCGGAGCGAGTCGAGGATGCTGCGCCGCAGCGAGGCCCAGAACGGCACCTCGACCGCGCCCGGGGTGCCGCCCAGCCGGTCCTCGACCCGTTCGGAGATCTTCTCGTAGAACGGGTCGCCGATGGCCAGGGTGACCGCGGTGAAGGTGAGCACTCCGAGCAGGCCGGCCAGCCCCACGATGGCCAACCCGGCGACCACCCGGATCAGCCCCCGCCAGGTCCCCGACCAGTCGTCGGCGAACGGGGTGACCAGCGCGGCCAGGTCGTCCACGAAGTACAGCAGGGTGGCGAACGCGGCGACGAAGAGCGCCCCGGAGATCAGCGCCGGCACGATCCCGAGCAGCATCAGCCCGGGGCTGCGGACGTACAGGGCGAGGCCGCGCAGCAGCAGGCCGGCGCCGGTGAGGAAACGGGACACGGCGCCGGTCACGGGCGCGGCGAGGCGGGGTACGTCCACGACCGGACAGCCTAGTGGCCGACCGCATCCCGCCCCGGGACGCGCGGACCGGCAGGATGGTCGGGTGCGCGCGTCCCGGCTGATCTCGTTGATCCTGCTGCTCCAGTCGCGGGAGACGATGACCGCCGCCGAGCTGGCCCGCGAGCTGGAGGTCTCCGAGCGCACCGTCTACCGGGACGTGCTGGCCCTCTCCGCGGCCGGGGTGCCGGTGTACGCGGACCGGGGCCGGGCCGGTGGCTACCGCCTGCTCGGCGGCTACCGGACCCGGCTCACCGGGCTGACCCGGGACGAGGCGGAGGCGCTGTTCCTGGCCGGGCTGCCCGGGCCGGCCGGTGACATGGGGCTGGCCGACGCGGTGGCCGCCGCCGAGCTGAAGGTGCTCGCCGCGCTGCCGCCGAGCCTGCGGGACGCGCCCGCCCGGACCGGGCAGCGGTTCCACCTGGACGTGCCGGGCTGGTTCCGGGAGTCCACGCCCCCGGCGTGGTTGGCCGAGCTGGCCCGCGCGGTCTGGCGGGACCGGGTGGTCGAGTTGCGCTACCGGCGCGGCGACCGGGAGGTGACCCGCACGGTCGAGCCGTACGGGCTGGTGCTGAAGAGCGGCGTCTGGTATCTGGTCGGCCGGGTCGGCGACGGGTACCGGACGTACCGGGTGGACCGGGTGGTCGGCGTCGAGGCGGGCGACGACACCTTCGACCGCGACGAGGGCTTCGACCTGGGGGCGTACTGGCGGGAGCAGGCGGAGGCGTTCCTGCGGAGCATGCTGCGGGCCGAGGTCACCGTCCGGCTCAGCCCCGCCGGGCTGCGCGCGCTCCGGTACGTGGCCGAGGCCCCCTTCGCGTACGAGGAGGCGGTGGCCGGGGCGGGCGAACCCGACGGGCAGGGGTGGGTGGTGACCCGGCTGCCCGTCGAGTCCGTGCCGGTGGCGTACACCGTGCTGCTCGGGCTCGGTCCGGAGGTGGAGGTGCTCGACCCGCCCGAGCTGCGGGCCCGGTTCGCCGAGGCGGCCCGCCGCGCGGCGGCGCTCTACGACGTGGGGCCGGAGGCTCAGCGGTAGCCGGTGTCGTCCGCCGGCTTCCCGGGCTTGACCACCTCGTCGTGGTACCGCGCCCACTCCGGGCGGGTGCCGTCCAGGTCGGTGAAGCCGTACACCTGGGCCAGGCCGCCGCTGTCCACGGACTTCCCGTTCCAGCGGGCCCGGTCCGGGTCGGCGGCCAGGGCGGCCACGGCCCGCCCGACGAAGGCCGGCGTCTCCGACATGACGAAGTGCGGCTCCTTCGCCGCGCCGTCGCGCCAGTTGGCCTCGGTGACCCCGAAGTGCTCCAGCATCGCCTCGGAGCGCAGCCAGCCGGGGGTGAGCGCGACCGCGGTGCACCCGTGCGGCGCCAGCTCGTGCGCCTGCGTGAAGGCGAGCCGGTTGACCGAGACCTTGGCCAGGTCGTAGAAGACCGAGAGCCGGTACGCGGTGTCGTTGTACTCCTTGGTGCCGTCGCCGATCTCGACGACCAGGCCGCCCGGGTTGCGGATCAGCAGCGGCAGGGCGAAGTGGCTGGTGATGATGTGGGTGTCCACGGCCAGCCGGAGGGTGCGGAAGCCGGCGTCGAGCGGTTGCTCCCAGACCGGCTTCTCCCAGGTGATCAGCGGATCGGCACCCCAGATGTCGTTCACCAGCACGTCCAGCCGGCCCTGCTCGGCGTCGATCCGCTTCACCAGGCCGCGTACCTGCCCGGGGTCGAGGTGGTCGACCGCGACGGCGATGCCGGTGCCGCCGGCGGCGGTGATCAGCTCGGCGGTCTCCTCGATGGTCTCCGGCCGGTCCATCTCCGAGCGGCGCGCCCGGGTGGTCCGGCCGGTGGCGTAGACGGTGGCCCCGGCGGCGCCGAGCTGGACGGCGATCTGCCGGCCGGCGCCCCGGGTCGCCCCGGCGACGAGCGCGATCTTCCCTGTCAGCGGTTTCGTCATGCCCCCACCGTGGCACCGATACCTGACAGCCGAAGTCCGATTTTCCGGGTGATCCGGATCCGCCATCATGGCCGCATGCACCTGCTGCTCTCCGGCATCGTCGGCTCGGTCGCGTACGGGCTGGCCGGCCCCGGCTCGGACGTGGACCGGATCGGCGTCTTCGCCGCGCCCACGGTGGCCTTCCACGGCCTGCACCCGCCGCGGGAGTCGGTGGTCACCACCGACCCGGACGTCACCCTGCACGAGGCGAGGAAGTACGTCCTCCTGGCGTTGAGCGGCAACCCCACCGCGACCGAGCTGATGTGGCTGCCGGACGACTGCTACGAGACCCGGACTGAGTTCGGCGAGCGGCTCATCGGGATCCGCGCGGCCTTCCTCAGCGCGCCCCGGGTGCGGGACGCCTACCTCGGCTACGCCACCCAGCAGTTCCGCAAGCTGACCACCCGCGATGCCTCCACGGGTGGGCGGCAGCGTTCGGCGAAGCACGCCCGGCACCTGGCCCGGCTGCTGCACCAGGGGCGGGTGCTCTACGAGACCGGCGAGCTGGAGATCCGGCTGGCCGACCCGGAGTGGTTCCGGGCCTTCGGCGAGCGGGTCGCGGGCGGCGCGCTGGACGAGGCCGAGGCGCTGGTCGCGGCGGCCCAGCGGGACTTCGACCGGATCCGTACGCCGTTGCCGGACCGGCCGGACGAGGAGGCCGTGGAGCGCTGGCTGCTCGACGTCCGGGCCGCCCACCTGCCGCGCTGACCGCTCGCTGCGCGGACCGACCTCAGTCGACCAGTCGCACCCTGACCCGGCGGTTGGCCCGCCCCTTGCTCTCCACCTTGACCACCTGGACCTTGCCGATCTGGGCGGTGGAGGCGACGTGGGTGCCGCCGTCGGCCTGCACGTCCAGCCCGACGATGTCGACGATGCGGACCTCCTGCTCGTCCGGCGGGATCAGGTTGGACTGGGTACGGATGATGTCCGGCAGGGCCAGCGCCTCGCCTCGGGGCAGCACCCGGACCGCGACCGCCCGGTCCGCGGCCACCTCGGCGTTGACCAGCTCCTCGATCCGGGACTTGAAGTCCGGCGGCACCTCGGGAAGGTTGAAGTCCATCCGGGCCTCGCCGGGCTCCATGTTGCCGCCGGTGACCAGCGCGCCGAAGTCGCGGAAGACCACCCCGCAGAGCACGTGCAACCCCGAGTGGGTACGCATCAGCATGGTCCGCCGGGCGTCCTCGACCGCGCCGGTGACCGCCGTACCGGCCGGCGGCAACGGGTCACCCTCGGCCGGGATCAGCCACAGGTCGTCACCCTTGCGGGTGCCCACGATCCGGGTCTGCGCGCCCTGCCAGAGCAGCACCCCGTGGTCCGGCGGCTGCCCGCCACCGCCCGGGTAGAAGGCCGACCGGTCCAGCACGATGCCCTGCTCGGGATCAGCCGCCAGCACCGTGCACGCCCACTCCCGCAGGGTGGGGTCGGCGAGGTCGAGGCGGTGCGTACGGCCGTGGTGTGTGACGCCCATGGACGGGGAGGTTACCCGTTGAGGAACGTCGAGATCCGCTCCCGCAGGTCGGCGCGTTCCGTCCAGAGCACGCCCGGCCGGTCGTAGACGTGCAGGGTCGCGTGCGGGAGGGCGGCGGCCAACCGCTCGGCGACCGACACCGGGTGCAGGTCGTCGCCGGCGCAGGCGATGACCAGCGCCGGGGCGGTGACCGGGCCGAGGGCCTTGGCGTCCCGCAGCGGGGCCTGCTCCGGCAGGCTGGCCAGCCCCGGCGCGAGCCCGTCCCGGAGCAGCTGGTCCAGCCGCTGCCGCAGGTACGCCCACCCGGCCGGCGTGTTGCGGACCGACGGCGGCAGCTCCAGCGACACCACGTCGGCCAGCGCCGACGCGTCCCCGTCCGCCACCGCGTCGAGCAGGTCGGTCAGCCGGGTCCGGGCCACCTCGCCGCGCGGGGTGTCCAGCACGGCGGGCAGGAAGAAGACGAGTTTCTCGAAGCGTTCCGGGCTCTCGACGAGCAGCCGGCAGAGCGCGCCCGCGCCGAGGCTGGCCCCGAAGGCCCGGCTGGCGCCGCCGAGGTCGGCGATGGCCCGCAGGTCACGGGCCAGGTCGAGGTAGCTCCACGGGCCGGGCGGGGAGTCGGAGCGGCCGTGCCCCCGGAACTGGAAGAAGACCTTCCGCCCGGTGACCGCGCTGGCGAACGGACGGGTGGTGGCGATGCCGTTGCCGAGCCCGTGCGCGAACACCGTCACCGGGTCGCCGGTGCCGGTGACCAGCCGCTCCAGCCGTACGCCGTGCGGGGTGGTGACCAGCTCGGTCTCCGGCTCCGGCAGGGCGGGGCGGCCGGTGCGGGGCGCCCCCGGGCCGGGGCCCCACGTTCGGGGGCCGCCGTCGGGCGGCGGGGGCCAGCGGAAGCTTCTCACCAGAAGCCTCGGCCGTCGTGCAGGTCGCGCAGTCCGACCCGGACGTCCAGCAGGTAGATGAGCGCCGCCGCGATGCCGATCAGGCCGAAGATGCTCAGCACGCCGCCCCCGACGCCGAGCAGGGTCAGCACCATGCAGACCGCCAGGATCGCGATCCAGCCGCCCTTGGGCAGGGTGCCGATCGCGGCGAACGCGTCGGAGCGCTGGGTGATCGCGTGCACCAGGGAGACGGCCTCGATGACCAGGGCGAAGACGAGCAGGAGCAGCTCGATCCAGAAGCGGACGTCGTCTACGAAGATCGGCGCGGCGTAGGCCATGTCGGCAAGCTTATGCCGAGACCCCGGAAACGTCCGACAGGACGCTGTCCGGGGTCTCGGTCCAGGGTCGACTCACTCGGCGGCCGGACGGGTCCGCTTCGTGGTCTTCGGCAGCTTCGCCGACGGGGTGGCGGGCTTCGCGGCGGTGGCCTTGGCGGCGGTGGCCTTGGTGGCCCGGGTCCGCTTCACCGCGGCCGGCTTGCTCGCCACGGCCTCGGCCACCTCGACCGGGGACGGCGCCTCGGCCGGCTTCGCGGCCTCGGTGGCCGGCGCGGCCCCGGTCGCCTCGATGTCCGCGTTCACCGTGTCGGCGGCCTCCAGCACACCGGCGCCGACCATCCGCTCGCCACGGGCGACCAGCTCCGCGTACGTGGCCAGGGCGCGGGCCTGCGCGGCCTGGGCGCCGGCCAGGGCCCGCTCCTGCGCGGCCTGGGCGCCCGCCACCACGGCGGCGGCGTTGCGGCTGGCGGCCTCGCGGAGCTTGTCCAGGTCGAGGTCGGTCGGCACGCCCTTCTCCCGCAGCCCGGTGGCGGTCAGGTTGGCGGTCTTCAGCGTCGCGGTCGCCTTCTGGCGCAGCTCGACGCCGGTGACGACGGCCTTGCCGCCGAACTCGGCGACGACCCGGGTGCCGAGGTCGCTGACCACGGTGGGGAGCTTGCGCAGCTGCTGGAGGGCCAGCTCACCGGCGCCGGCAGCGGCGTAGATGGGGGCCGGGATGCGGTTGGTCTTCGGCTGGGTCATGACTTTTCCTCCTCGGCCGCACCGGCGGCCTTGCGGACCACCCGGCGGGTGGTCTTCTTCTGGGGGGCGGCGGTGGTCGGGGCGGGCGTGGCGCCCGCCTCGGTGACGGCGACCGACTCGAGGACCGCCTCGGTCGGGGTGCCGTCCGGCGTCGTGGGTCCGGTCGCGGCCGGCGCGACGGTGGCCGGGGCCTCCGGCGCGCTCCTCGGCTCGGTCGCGGCCGGGGTCGGCTCGGTGGCCCGGGTCGGCTCGGTGCCCGCCTGCGCGGCGGCGGTCGCCTCGGCCAGCCGGGCGTTCTCCCGGCGGAACGTCTCGTAGATCTGGGTGAGCGACTGCTTCTGGGCCATGGTCAGCTCGGGGTCGACGGCGATCGCCGCGAGCACACCCTGCCCCTCCTTGTCGTCCAGCAGTCCGGCCCGCAGGTACATGGCCGGGGTGGAGACGCGCAGGGCGCTGGCGAGCTGCTGGAGCACCTCGGCGCTCGGCTTGCGGAGCCCGCGCTCGATCTGACTGAGGTACGGGTTGCTGACGCCGGCCTGCTCGGCGAGCTGGCGCAGCGAGATCTTCGCGTTACGGCGCAGGTCACGAATGAACCCGCCGACGTCGGGAAGCTCCTTACCGGTGGCCATGACTCCACGCTAGCTCGCGGTGCTAGCTCCTGCAAGCAAAGTGCTAGCCAGAGTTAGCGAGGTCACGGATAGCCGCTTGCGTGCCCGGTGTCCCGTCCGTACCGTGCCCCCGTGGCAAAGATCGAAGTCAACGGCGCCCAGCTCACGTACGACGAGGCCGGCAGCGGGAGCGCGGTGGTGCTGCTGCACGCCGGCATCGCGGACCGGCGGATGTGGCGCGCTCAGCTGCCCGCGCTGGCGGCACGGCACCGGGTGATCGTCCCCGACCTGCGCGGCTACGGCGACTCCGAACTGCCACCCGCCCCGTTCGCGCACCACGACGACGTGATCGGGCTGCTCGACGCGCTGGGCCTGGACCGGGCCGCCCTGGTCGGCTGCTCGTTCGGCGGTAAGGTCGCGGTGGACACCGCGCTGGCGTACCCGGCGCGGGTGTCCGCTGTGGCCCTGCTCGGCGCGCCGGTCTCCGGCAACGAGTGGTCCGAGGAGACCGAACAGCTCTGGGAGGAGCTGGTCGGCGACGTGGACCCGCAGGACTTCACCGCCACCGCCGCCGGCGAGGTGCGGTTCTGGGTGGTCGGGCCATCCCGCAAGCCGGCGGACGTCGACCCGGAGCTGATCCGGTTCGCCGAGGAGATGGACCGCCGGGCGCTCGCCGCCGAGCTGGCGCTCAGCGCCGTGGAGGTCGGTGAGCTCGACCCGCCGGCGATCGACCGGCTGGGCGAGCTGGGCATGCCGGTGCTGGCCGGGGCCGGCGCGGACGACCTCGGGGACATCCGCCGGCTGGCCGACCGGATCGCCGCCGAGGCTCCGCACGGCGTGCGCCTGCCCGACGTCCCGGACGCCGCGCACCTGCTGCCGCTCGAAAAGCCCGAACCGGTCAACGCCGCCCTGCTCGACTTCCTCCCCTGAGCGGCGCCGGGCTCGCCGGCGCGACCTCGGAGAGCGCCACGGTAACCTGGCCGCCAAGCGTTCCGAGGCGATTCGTCCGCTCCGACGGCGTGGGGCGGCACAGACCTGAGAGCGGTATGTCTCTCAGGCATATTTATGCCTCAGAGACATACCGCTCCTGACTCATGTGCCGGCTGCTGCGGCGGTCGGGCGGCACCCCCGCCGCGCGGGCGCCGGTCGTGCCGCCACTACGGGAGCACCACCGGCGCCCGGGTCACCAGACCGGGCGGACCGCGCCCACCGGGAGGCCGCCGCCGAGCAGCGGCACGTCGGCGTACTCCGCCAGCACCGGAGCCTCGACGCCGAGCCGGCGCAGCCCCGCGACCAGCACCGGCATCCGGGCCCGGGCGGCACCGTCGTCGATCTTGAGAGCCACGGCGCCGACGCCGGGGACCGCCGCCGCGATGACGCCCTCCGCGCCGACCTTCGCCAACAGCCCGGGTACGCCCCGCATCAGCCGGGTGTCGTCGGCCTGGGTGCCGCCCACCAGCTCCGGGAACGTCCGCATCGCGTCCGCCACGGTCCGCTCGACGGTGCCCGGCTCGGCGGAGACCAGCCGCAGGTACGCCCGCGCCAGCCCGGTCAGCGACACGGCGAGGACTGGCGCACCGCAGCCGTCCACCCCGACGGCCGCCGCCGCTTCCCCGGTGAACTCCTCGATGGCGGCGGTCAACCGCTGCTGGAGCGGGTGCTCCGGCCGCCAGTAACCGTCCAGCGGCCAGCCGGCGGCGAGGCAGGTCAACAGCATCCCGGTGTGCTTGCCCGAGCAGTTCATCTGGATCCGCCGCGGCCCGCCGCCGGACCGCAGCACCGCCTCCCGGGCCGCCTCACCGACCGGCAGGTCCGGCGGGCAGTGCAGGGCCCCCTCGTCCAGCCCGGCCCGCTGGAGCAGGCCGGTGACCCGCTCCACGTGGAACCCCTCGCCCGCGTGGCTGGCCGCGACCAGCGCCACGTCCGCCGCGTCGGTCAGCGGCAGCCCGGCCCGGAGCATCCCGATCGCCTGCATCGGCTTGTTGGACGACCGGGGGAAGATCGGCGAGCCGACATCACCCGCCGCGGCCACCGGCGTGCCGGCGGCGTCGAGCACCACCACGGAACCACGGTGCAGGCTCTCCACGAACCCGGACCGGACCACCTCGGCGAGCGGCACGCCGCCCTCGTACGTCTTTCCCACGGGGTGGACGGTACCGACGGGCCGGACGAGCCCGGCACCGGGGTGACCAGCGGCGTCGGCCGGCCTCGTACAGGAGCGCCGGGCGGAGCGTGGCTTACAGGCCGAGCAGCGCCCGGGCCTCGGTGGTGGTCAGCGGCGGGCGCTGGGCGAGCTGTGCGAAGCCGACCGCGCGGGCGACCAGTTGCATGTTGGACTCCACCGGCCGGCCCTTGGCGTAGGTGACGGTGTCCTCCATGCCGACCCGGAGGTGCCCGCCAGCCGACAGGGACGCCAGCATCACCGGGATGGTGCTGCGGCCGATCCCGGTGGCCGAGAAGGTGGTGCCCGGCGGCAGGTCGCGCAGCATCTGCTCGGCGGCGACCAGGGTGGCGGTGGTGCCCGGCATGCCGCCCGGCACGCCCATCACGAAGTCGACGTGCACGTGCCCGCCGTGCGGCAGGCCGTACTTGCCGAGCAGGCGCTGGAGGGCGGTGAGATGACCGAGGTCGAAGATCTCGTACTCGGGGACGACGCCCTTCTCCTGCATCCGGGTGTGCAGGTCGACGATGAACTCCCAGCGGTTCATGAAGACGTCGTCGCCGAAGTTGACCGTGCCCATGGTGCAGGAGGCCATGTCCGGGCCGGCGTCCAGCACGGCCAGCCGGTCGGCCTCCGGGTCGGTCACCGCGCCGCCGGAGGAGAGCTGCACGATCAGGTCGGTGCTCTCCCGCAGCGCGGCCACGGTCTCCTGCAGCCGGCCCTGGTCGAGGGTGGGCTTCGCCTCGTCGTCGCGGATGTGGACGTGGATCACGGAGGCGCCGAGCGCCTCGCACTCCTTGGCGGTCAGCAGCAGCTCGTCGAGGGTCACCGGCAGCGCCGGCACCTCCGCCTTGGCCGACTCCGCGCCGGTCGGGGCAACCGTGATCAACGTCCCTGTCGTCATGCCCGGATCCTAGACCGCCGGTTCCCTTCCGGTCGACAGGCGAGACGCAGCAGAATTCCGTGAATCGACCTCACCAAACGGAAGATTTTCCGCCCGAGGGCCGCCGGGGCGGTATCCCTTACGCCGGTTCGATGGCGGCGGCCGTCTCCCCGACCATCAGCCGGGCGTCGTCGGCGACGTTGCGCTTGACCACGGCGAGGGCGATCTGACCGAGCTCGTAGTGGTGCACCGCGGTGCCCACGAAGCCGACCGTCCGGCCGTCCAGGGTCACCGGCGTGCCGGCGGTCGGCGGCTGGTCGGTGGTCACCCCGTCCAGGTGCAGCAGCACGAGACGACGCGGCGGCTTGCCCAGGTTGTGCACCCGGGCCACCGTCTCCTGGCCCCGGTAGCAACCCTTGTCCAGGTGCACGGCCGGGGCGATGAGGTCGACCTCGGCGGGGATGGTCCGGTGATCGGTGTCAACCCCGGCCCGGGCCCGTCGGGCGGCCACCCGGACCGCCTCGTACGCCCACAGCCCGGCCACCGGCACCCCGGCTCCCCGCAGCTCGTCCACCACCCCAGCCATGGCCGGGCGAGGCACCAGCAGGTCCACGCCGAGCGCCACCCGCCGGGCCCACCCGCCGACCGGCAGCGGCTTCACGTCGTACACCACGGTGGGCCGGGACGGCAGCTCGCCGGAGCGGAACTTCGGGCCCGGCACCGCGACCACGTCGGGCGCGGCCAGCCCGGTGACCCCGAGGGTGGCGAGCGCGCCGGTGGCCTCCGGCCCGACCAGCGAGAGCAGGGCGTGGTCGGCGGTCGCGTCGCGCGGCTCCACCTTGCTGAAGAACCGCATCTTCTCCAGGTACGACAGCAGCCCGGTGGTCATCCCGGGCTCGGTGTCCAGCCAGGTGGTCTCCCCGTCCTCGGTGACCATGGCGTGCTGCTCGACGTGCCCGTGCGGGGAGAGGACCAGCAGCTCGGTGCCCTGCCAGGGGCTGAGCGCGGCGAGGTGCTGGCTGGTCAGGGTGTGCAGCCAGCCGATCCGCTCCTCGCCCGGCACCGCCACCACGCCCCGGTGCGAGCGGTCCACCAGACCCACCCCGGTGGCGAGCGTGCGCTGCTCGCGCATCGGGTCGCCGTAGTGGGCGGCGACCGGGCCGACCCCGGCCGCCCGGTGGGCCGGCTCGGGCTGGTCCCGGGTCTCCTCGTCGATCGCCTCGGCGGCCACCGCACCCGCGATGTCGATCATTTACGTCCCCCGTCCTCGCACTGCCCGCAGACGCCGAAGAGCGCCACGTGCCCGATGTCGACCTGGAACCCCCGCTGCGCGGCCAACTGGTCGGCGAGCGGCCGGAGCAGCTCGGGCTCGATCTCGTCGATCGCGCCGCACTCCCGGCAGACCAGGTGGACGTGCTGGTGCTCGCCCGCCGCGTGGTAGGTCGGCGACCCGTGCGACAGGTGGGTGTGGGTCACCAGGCCGAGCCGTTCGAGCAGCTCCAGCGTCCGGTAGATGGTGGTGATGTTGACCCCGGCGGCGACCTCGCGGACCGCCGTGTGCACCTGCTCCGGCGTGGCGTGCCCCAGCTCCATGACCGCCTGCAGGACCAGCTGCCGCTGCGCCGTCAGCCGCAGCCCACGGGAGCGGAGCAGTTCCGCCAGGGAGGATTCGGACACCGTCCGATCATAGTTCGGCCGCCGCGCCGCACCCGCCGTCGCGGGGGTACGCTACTACCCTCGTCGGTCGTGGTGGCATCACGGGTGGCCGTGCTCGGGCGGGGGGTCGTACCGGCCGGGGAGGCGGTGCTGCGCGGCGACGACCGGGGCGTGCTGCACGGCGACGGCCTCTTCGAGACCATGCACCTGCGCGGCGGGGAGCCGTGGCTGCGCGACGCGCACCTGGCCCGGCTGCGGGCCGGCGCGGCGGCGGTCGAGCTGGACCTGCCGCCCACCGGCGCGCTGGTCGGCCTGCTCGACGCGGTCCGCGCCGGGTGGCCGCCCGAGGTGGAGGGGGCGCTGCGGCTGGTCTGCACCCGGGGACCGGAGGGCGGCGGGCCGCCGACGGTCTACGCCACGCTGGGCGAGGTGCCGGCGGCGACGAAGCGGGCCCGGCGGGACGGGGTGACCGTCGCGACCCTGCCGCTCGGGGTGACCGCGCGGTCCCGCCCCGAGCTGGGCTGGCTGCCGGTCGGGGTCAAGTCCACCTCGTACGCGGTGAGCACCGCGGCCCGCCGCTGGGCGGCCCGCACCGGCGTGGACGACGTGCTCTGGGTCTCCACCGACGGGTACGCGCTGGAGGGCCCGAGCGCCAACCTGGTCTGGCTCGACGGCACCACGCTCTGCACAGTGCCGGCGGCGGCCACCGGCGTGCTGCCCGGGGTGACCGTCCGCTGGCTCCTCGACCACGCGGCCGAGCTGGGCCTGCGGGCCGAGGAACGCCTGATCACCCCGGCGGAGCTGCACGAGGCCGACGGGGTTTGGCTTACCTCGTCCCTCCGCGGCCCCGCCGAGATCACGTCTCTCGACCACACTCCCATCTCCCGTTCCCCCCACACCCCCACGCTCCGCGCCCTCTCTGGCTTCCCCCTGGCGGATACCGAAACGGGTTGATCAAGGAGTTTGGGTGGGGGGTGGGGGTCAGCCGGCTACGCGGATGAGGCGGGCGGAGAGGTGGGGGCTCAGGGCGTGGCCCATGGCGGCCATCTCCTGGGCGTAGAGCAGGGCGCCCTCGACGATGCCGAACAGGCGGGCACCCGCGGTGACCTCCTTGGCCGTCGCGGTACGCAGCACCGCGTCGGTGGCGAACTCGATCTGGGTGCCCTTGCGCTTGCCGATGTACAGCTCCATCACGCCGGTCGGCGTGGTCATCAGCGCTTCCAGTTCGTCGGTGACCCGGTCACCGTCCAGCACCGGACGCCACCAGCCCACCTCGCGACCGGCCGGCCGGACCGGGCGGCTCTGCTCGTCGAGGATCCAGGCGCGGGACTCGTAGAGCAGGAACGGCCGGCCGTCGTGGCTGATCCGGATCTCCTGCGCGAAGTCGAAGTCCTCGATGGTGGGGAACCCGCCCCGGCCACGCCCGCGCCACACCCCGATGTACGGCAGCAGGCCGTCCAGGCTCCGGTGCAGCTTCGGGCCGACGCGCAGGTCGTGGCTCTCCTCGTACGGGTACGGGTCGACCGGCGGCGCGTTCAGCCACGGCGGCTGCAGCGGGTTCTCACTCACCACTTACCTCTCGAAATCTTCACGGCCAGATAGACCAGGCCACCGGCGAGCGCGCCCAGGCCGGCGACCAGCAGGCTGACGAACCCGATCTCGGTAACCATCCCGGCCATCCTATGCTGGGCGGCATGGCCCGCACTCTGGTCGTCAAGGCCACCGCCGGCGCCGACGCCCCCGAGCGTTGCGCGCAGGCCTTCACCGTCGCCGCCACCGCGGCCGCCGCCGGCGTGGACGTGTCGCTCTGGTTGACCGGGGAGTCGACCTGGTTCGCGCTGCCCGGGCGGGCGCAGGACTTCGAGCTGCCGCACTCCGCGCCGCTGGCCGAGCTGCTGCACGTGATCCTGGCCACCGGCAAGGTGACCGCCTGCACCCAGTGCGCGGCCCGCCGGGACATCGGCCAGGATGACGTCATCCCCGGCGTACGCATCGCGGGCGCGGCGGTCTTCGTCGAGGAGGCGATGGCCGAGGGAGCGCAGGCCCTGGTCTACTGAGGTCAGCCGGCCTCGGCCCGGGATGTTCGCTTCGGGTGGAGCGCCGATTTCACCCGATATTTCCGACTGCTTGCCTACGATTCGGATGTGGGCGAGGCGATCGAGCGGTTCTTCGCGTCACTGCCGGCGCGTGCCCCGGTGGTGCTGCCCGGCCCGACCCGCGGCATCCTCCAGATCGACCTGACCAGCGACAACCGCACCGAGCACTGGTACCTGGAGATGGGGCCGGGCACGGTCCGGGTGGGCCGGGAACAGCGGCCGGCCGACGCCATCTTCACCGTCAGCGCCGAACTGTTCGAGGAACTGGCCACCGGCCGGGAGGCCGGGATGGCGGCGGTGCTGCGCAACGAGGCCACGTTCAGCGGCAACGTCGTGCTCTTCCTGGTGTTCCGGCGCTTCTTCCCCGACCCGCCCGGCACCCGGGATCCCCGGGAGACCGCCCGCGAGGACCTCGGACGGCCGGAATGATGGAGCGCGTCAGCATCCTGGACGGCAACACCTTCCTGGTCAGCGACCGGCGCGGCAACATCGAGCCGTCCTTCGACTTCCCCACCGGGCTCTTCTCCTTCGACACCCGGTTCCTCTCCACCTGGGTCCTCACCCTCAACGGCGAGAAGCTGCACGCCCTCTCCATCGACGACTCCCAGTCGTACCGGACGCGGTTCTTCATGGTCCCCGGCGAACCGACCCACTACCTGGACGCCAAGGTCTCGGTGATCCGCAGCCGGTCGATCGGCGGCAGCTTCGACGAGGAACTGACCCTGCTCAACCACGCGGAGCAGGACGTCGAGTTCACCCTGCGACTCGACATCGGCTCCGACTTCGCGGACCTGTTCGAGATCAAGCACAAGCGGCAGAAGAAGGGACGCACCACGCCCACCGTCGGACCGAACGAGCTGCGGCTCACCTACCGCCGGGAGGGCTTCCACCGGGAGGCGGTGATCAGCACGACCGCGCCCGCCGAGATCGACGAGAGCGGCATGACCTTCCGGGTCCAGGTCGGGCCGCACGGCGAGTGGACCACCCGGCTGCACATCGCCACCGTCATCTACGGCGCCCGGGGTGAGGACATCCGGGCCACCCTGCCGTTGGGCGGGCACCGCTCGGTCGCGGCCATCCACGCCGAACAGAACGAACTGATCGCGCGGGCCCCGAAGCTCGGCTGCGACTGCGAACCGCTGGCCGGGGCGTACCGGCGCAGCCTCAACGACCTGGCCGCCCTCCGGTACGAGTCGATCGCGCTCGGCGTACGGCTGCTCGCCGCCGGCCTGCCCTGGTTCATGACCCTGTTCGGGCGGGACAGCATCTTCACCTCGCTCCAGGTGCTGCCGTTCCTGCCCGAGATGGTGCCGCCGACCATCGTCATGCTGGCCGGACTGCAGGGCAGCCGGCTGGACGACTTCCGGGACGAGGAGCCGGGCAAGATCCTGCACGAGCTGCGGTACGGCGAGACCGCGGGATTCGAGGAACAGCCGCACTCGCCGTACTACGGCTCGGCCGACACGACCGCGCTCTTCGTGATCCTGCTCGACGAGTACGAACGGTGGACCGGGGACGCGAAGCTGATCCGGATGCTGGAGCACGAGGCCCGGGCGGCGCTGGCCTGGCTCGACACGTACGGGGACCTGCTGGGCACCGGATACGTCTGGTACATGACCCGCAACCCGGAGACCGGCCTGCAGAACCAGTGCTGGAAGGACTCCTGGGACTCCATCTCGTACTCCGACGGCCGGCTGCCCGAGTTCCCCCGGGCCACCTGTGAACTCCAGGGGTACGCGTACGACGCCAAGCTGCGCGGTGCCCGGCTGGCCCGGAAGGTCTGGAACGACCCGGCGTACGCCGACCGGCTGGAACGCGAGGCGGCCGCGCTGAAGGAGCGGTTCAACCGGGACTTCTGGATCCCGGACCGGGAGTACTACGCGCTGGCCCTGGACCCGGACGGGCGGCACGTGGACGCGCTCTCCTCCAACATCGGGCACCTGCTGTGGAGCGGCATCGTCGACGAGTCACGGGCGGCGGTCGTGGTCCGGCACCTGCTCGGTCCGCGCCTCTTCTCCGGCTGGGGCGTGCGCACCCTCGCCGACGACCAGGGCCGGTACAACCCGGTCGGCTACCACGTCGGCACGGTCTGGCCGTTCGACAACTCGATCATCGCCTGGGGACTGTGGAAGTACGGCTTCCGGAAAGAGGCCGGCAAGATCTGCGAGGCGATGCTCAGCGCCTCCCGCTACTTCCAGGGGCGGCTGCCCGAGGCGTTCGCCGGCTACGAACGCGACCTCACCGACTATCCCGTGCAGTACCCGACCGCGTGCAGCCCGCAGGCCTGGTCGGCCGGCACCCCCCTGCTGCTGCTCCGGGTGATGCTCGGCCTGGAGCCGCAGGGCGAGCACCTGATCATCGACCCCGCCGTCCCGCCAGGGATGGGCCGGGTGGAACTGCTCGACATCCCCGGCCGCTGGGGCCAGGTGGACGCCCTGGGTCGCAGCCGCACCCCGCACGACCACAACCACGAGCAGTGAGCCCGCGGCAGGTCAGCCGGCGCAGCCGGTGGAGGCGGCCAGCCGCAGCCGGTCGCCGGTGGCGTCGACCAGCACGACGACGGATCCGCTGCGGTAGGCGTACCGCTCCGGGCGGTCGACCACGACGGCGCCGAGCGGCCGGAGCGCGGCCAGCGAGGCCGGCACCGGGCCGACATCGACGTTGACCGTCCGGGCGCGACCACCCGCCGGGCAGGGCGCCGAGACCTGCGCGGCGCCCGGCGGCGCGGCCTGGCCCAGCGCCCGCAGCGCCGCGGTCAGCTCCGGCCCGACGGGGTACCCGAGCAGGGGGTCGATGATCTCGGTGTCGGCGGGACGGCAGCCGGTGGCGGCGGAGAAACGGACAAGACCGTCGGCCACCACCCGACCGTCGATCGCGACGAACTCCCCCGCGTCGGCCCGCAACCGGGGCCGGCCGACCTCCGTGGCGACCCCGGCCCGCCAGTCGGCAGGCAGCCGCTGCGCCACCCGGTCCAGCAGCGCGCGTTCGCCGCCGGCGGCCACCGCCACGTCCAGGCCCCGGGTCAGCGACGCCCCGTCGGCCAGCGGGGTGACCCGGCAGCCCCGCTCCACCCGGGCCGGGGTCAGCTCCCAGGCGTCGTCAGCGAGCGCGGCCACCAGGCGGCCGATCGCCCGGTCCACCACCGACGCCGCCTCGCCGAGGGTGCGCTGCTCCTTCACGGTCGGCGGGTCGTGCCGCACCGACCACCAGGTCAGGCCGGCGAGCAGCACCGCCCAGGCCACCGTCACCGGCACCAGCCAGCGCAGCCAACGCCGGCCGGGCACCGGCTGGTCGGGACGGGACGGCGGGGCGTACCCCGCCTGCACGGCACCACTCACCCGGCCATCGTGTCACGCGCCGTCTCCCGCCCCCACCACCCCCGCGCGCCCGCCCCGGGCGGGAAGGGCCTGATTCACGGAAAGAGTGGCCTCCGCGGCCCGGGAAGCCGCTCTTTCCGTGAATCAGCGCGGATCCCGGGGGGGGGTGGGTGGGGGCGGGGGTGGGTGTGGCCCGCCACCCGGGTGGGCGGCGGGCCACGGATCAGAGCGTGGGTCAGGCGGCGACCGTGACGGACACCTCGTTGATCCCGCGGGCGGCGGTGACGGCGGTGTCGCCGTTGCCGTGCCGGGAGAGCGCCCGCAGGGTCCAGTCGCCCGGCGCGGCGAAGAACCGGAACTGGCCCGCCGGGGAGGTCACCACCTCGGCGGTGAACTCGCCGGTGGAGTCGAGCAGCCGGACGTACGCGCCCGGGACGGCCTCACCGGACTCGGCCCGGACCAGGCCCGTGATCACGGTCTCCTTCTCCAGGTCCAGGCTGGCCGGCAGCGGGGCGGCCTGGTCGGGAGCGGCGCAACCGGCGGCGGTAGGAGCAGTCATGATGATCAGGCCTCCCCGGGCTCATCGCCGAGCGCCACCGGCACGCCGACCAGCGAGCCGTACTCGGTCCAGGATCCGTCGTAGTTCTTCACGTTGCGGTGCCCGAGCAGTTCCTGGAGGACGAACCAGGTGTGCGAGGAGCGCTCACCGATCCGGCAGTACGCGATGGTCTCCTTGCTGTCGTCCAGCCCGGCGTCGGCGTAGATCTTGCGCAGCTCGTCGTCGGACTTGAAGGTGCCGTCCTCGTTCGCCGCCTTCGACCACGGGACGCTGATCGCCGTCGGCACGTGGCCGGCCCGCTGGGCCTGCTCCTGCGGCAGGTGGGCGGGGGCGAGCAGCCGGCCCGCGTACTCGTCGGGGCTGCGCACGTCGACCAGGTTCTTGGTGCCGATTGCGGCGACGACCTCGTCGCGGAAGGCGCGGATCGAGGTGTCCGGCTCCTGCGCGACGTACGTCGTAGCCGGGCGCTCCACCTTGTCGGTGACCAGCGGGCGGGCGTCCAGCTCCCACTTCTTGCGGCCGCCGTCGAGCAGCTTCACGTCGCGGTGACCGTAGAGCTTGAAGTACCAGTACGCGTACGCGGCGAACCAGTTGTTGTTGCCGCCGTACAGGATGACGGTGTCCTCGTTGGCGATGCCCCGCGCCGAGAGCAGCGCCTCGAACTGGGCCTTGTTGACGAAGTCCCGGCGGACCGGGTCCTGCAGGTCGGTCTTCCAGTCGAGCTTGATGGCACCGGCGATGTGGCCGGTGTCGTAGGCCGAGGTGTCCTCGTCGACCTCGACGAAGACGACGCCCGGGGCGTCGATGTTCTTCTCGGCCCACTCGGCCGAGACCAGTGCGGTGTCGCGACTCATCAGATCACTCCCTGTGAGGATGGACGGTGAGCCTGCGCGCGGAGATCGAAATTGATGATTGTCGCACCACGCGCGGGACCCAGAGCTAGGAACGGATCACGGGTACGTGCGACGGCGCCGCTGCCGGGCGATCAGGGGGAACACCGGAGGGTACGCGGACCCTGCGTGCCGGTGGCCGCCTAGGCGGCCGAGAACAGCCCCGCCGTCAGATGACGGGGCGACACAGGCAGGTGGCCACGCGGCACAGGTCGACCGCGCGCCGTTTGGTGAGGAGCGTCCCCATGAGGACGGAGACTACCAGCACCTCCGCCGGACGCCACCGGCCCGACCAGCATCCGGGACGACGGCCGGGCCGGAGGAACGCCGACGGCCCGGCCGATGGCCGGGCCGTGAGCAGGGCTGACGTCAGCCGACGGAGTTGATCGGGACGTTCTTCGCGTCCGCGGTGACCACCAGCCCGTCCGGCTTCGGTTCCACCTTGCGGACGGTGAGCTGGAACGGCAGCTCCGGCAGGGGCACGTCGATCGAGATGCCCCTGGCGTAGTTGGCCAGCAGCCTCCGGGCCAGCGGCAGGTTCGGCAGGCCCTCGGCGGTCAGGTCGTTGAAGCGCAGTGCGACCTTGCCGTTGGCGACGGTCACGTCGGCGGTGCCGTTGACGGTGAGCTTGGCGCCCAGGATGTCCACCGGCGCGGTGACCGCCAGCTTGCCGTTCTGCTCGCCGAGCTTCAGACCGGGCCGGTCGAGCAGCTTGGCCAGGCTGTCGTAGGCGATCGTGGCGCGTCCGTCGACGCTCTCGGCGGTCACGTCCCCCTGCCGGGTGCGGAGGGTGTCCAGCGACGCCTTCACGTTGCGGGCGTCCACGTCCAGCCGGGGCACGTCGACCGCGTCGCCCTGCACCTTGCCCTGCACGTCGGTCAGCACGATGGAGATGTGCTGGTACTTCCCGGCCAGCACCTGGGTGAGGAACGGGAAGCCGCCCACGTCGACCTTGGGTGGGGCGGACCGCACGTCCTGCTTGGCGACCTCCTGCTTCACCTGCTCGGCGATGGCCCGCTCGGCCGCGCCGGCCGCCAGCCGGTCGGCCACCGCCAGCAACCCGGCCAGGACCAGGAGCAGCACCACGAAACCGGTCAGCACCCGGCGGCCGCGTCGCCGGGGTCGCTCCTCGTACGCCGGGGCCTCTGCCACGCCGCCTCCTGCCCTCCTGCCGGTCGCCGCTGCGCGGCGCACGCTCCTCACGGTCCGGATCCACCGGACGACGGGCTGCGGCCCGTCGCCGTCCCACGGCGCAACGGTACTTACCCGGGGCGCCGATTCCCCAACCGCGCGGTCAGAGGAACAGCACGCACATCACGTACGCGGCCGGCGCGGCGAGCGCGAACCCGCCCAGCGGGCCCTGCATGTGCCGGGCGATCCACATGGTCGGCGGCTCGCCGGCCATCAGCCGGCCCGCCTCGGCGTACCCGACGGCGAGGTCGGCCAGCACGGCGGTGGCCGCGGTGACCAGGCCGACCAGGGCGGCGCTGGTCGGGGTGAAGCCGACCAGGTAGCTGCCGAGCACCGCGCTGGTCAGCGTACCGAGCATGGCGCCGAGGACCACCCCGGCGGCGCCCCGGGGCACCTGTGGGGCGAGCCGGGGCCAGGGCGCCACCGCGTCGGTCAGCCGGGCCACCAGCAGGGCGACGCCGGTGGCGGTGAGACAGACGGTGATCGCCTGGGTGCCCTTCGGGATCCGGCTGAGCACGATCAGCGTGGCGAACGCGACCACGCCGACCACGATCAGCAGGGTGCTGCCGAGCGAGTCGGTCACCCGGACCCGGTCCACCCGGCGGACGAGCTGGCCGAGCACGCCGAGCACGAACCCGGCGGCCGCGGCGTACCCGAGCGGGGCCAGCCCGGCGATCTCGGACTGCACCGCGGCGGCGTCGGCGATGCCGGCCACCCCCGCGCTGACCAGCGCGACCACCAGCAGCGCGGGCGGGCGCATGGCCATCGTCCAGGCGAGCACGAAGAGCAGCTGGACGCCGAAGATGATGAACGCGAAGGGCAGCCGGTGCCCCGGGCCGGCGGTCTGCGCGCCGAGCACCAGGCCGACGCCGAGCAGCGCGGCGAAGCCGGCGACGGTGAGCGCCAGCGGGCGGCGTACCGGGACCGGCGGCACCTCCTCCTCGGGCGCCTCGTCGGTCTCGTCGTCCGGGCGCCGCCCCGGGCCGCCCTTGCGGAGCCGGCGCGGGCCCTTCCGCTCCGGCCGCTCCCCGCCGTCATCGGCCGGACCGGTACGCGGACCCGGCGGGTAGCCACGGGTGGGGCCGGCCGGCCCCGGACGCGCGTCGTCGGCCCACGGGTCGCGGCCAGTGTCGGGCGAGGTCGAGGGAAACACGCCCCGATCGTGCCAGACCGGGCCGGCCGGGCGGAGGTCACGGTTTCGGCAACGTTAAAACCTGAGCCGCGATCCGGGGCAGAACAGACAAACAGGAAACGGCGCGGAGGTGACGGCCGGGCTATCGGTTACGCTCAAGCCGTTACCCGCCCGTCAGCGACGCCGGGACCCACGCAAGTTCTCAGCGCCACCCCACAACAGGAGTGTCGCTGGTCGCGCGCGGCCGAGGGCCGCCGGGACGGAGGTGATCGTGGAGCTCCTGCTGCTGGTGACCGCGCGTGCAGGTGAACCATCGGCGGTGCTGCCGGCGCTCGACCTGCTGCCGCACTCGGTCCGCACCGCGCCGCGCGACGTGCGCACGCTGGTCTCCGGCCCGAGCCCGGACGCCGTGCTGGTGGACGCCCGCTCGGAGCTGAGCGAGGCCCGCGCGACCTGTCGGATGCTGCACGCCACCGGGCTCGGCGTGCCGCTGGTCGCGGTGGTCACCGAGGCCGGGCTGATCGCGCTGAACGCGGACTGGGGCGTGGACGACGTCATCCTGGCCGGGGCCGGGCCGGCCGAGGTGGAGGCCCGGCTGCGGCTCGCGGTCGGCCGGTTGAGCAACGCGACGGCCGGTGCCGGCGGCTCGATCCGGGCCGGCGAGCTCACCATCGACCCGGACACCTACGCGGCCAAGCTCAAGGGACGCCCGCTCGACCTCACCTACAAGGAGTTCGAGCTGCTGAAGTTCCTGGCCCAGCACCCGGGCCGGGTGTTCACCCGGGACCAGCTGCTCCGCGAGGTCTGGGGGTACGACTACTTCGGCGGCACCCGCACCGTGGACGTGCACGTCCGGCGGCTGCGGGCCAAGCTCGGCTCGGAGTACGAGTCGATGATCGGCACCGTGCGCCAGGTCGGCTACAAGTTCGTCGTGCCGCCGTCCCGCTCGCTGCCGGAGTCGGAGCCCGCTCCGCTGCCGGTCTGAGCCGCCGGGCCGGAGGCCGATCCGCCGCCGATCTGACCGGAATCGCGGCCGTTCCCCTCTTCGGAGGTCTTGCACCCTAAACGCCCTTTTTGCCCAGGTAGTCAGCCCTATTCTGACTGCCGGATTGGCCGGGGGCGAAGGGGGCGACGGTGCGTACGGTGACCACGGGGGCGATGGCGGCTGGACGCCCCGATCCGAACAGGCAGGGCGACTGATGTCCACCCTGCGCGCGGCCGGCCTGGTGACCCTGGTGCTCGCCGCGCTGCTCGGCTCGGCGTACGCGCTCGGGCGCAGCCTGGTCCCCGAGCAGGAGCACAACGCCGGGGTGAAGGCGAGCGTGAACAGCCCGCACTACGCCGACCAACCGCCCAGCCAGGACTTCCCCGGGCCGCCGCGGCACAGCCCCAGCCCGTCCCCGAGCGCGTCGACGCCGGCGTCCGACGACGGGGATGGCCCGTACGGCAGCCGCACCTCCACCGGCTCGTCGCGGGTCGCGCTCACCTTCGACGACGGCCCGGACCCGCGGTACACGCCGCAGGTGCTCGCCCTGCTCAAGGAGTACGGCGTCAAGGCCACCTTCTGCGTGGTCGGGGAGAACGCGGAGAGCCACCCGAACCTGATCCAGGCGATCGTGGCCGACGGCCACACCCTCTGCAACCACTCCTGGAACCACGACGTCAACCTGGGCAAGCGCTCGCCGGACGCGATCCGGGCCGACCTGCTCCGGACCAGCGACGCGATCCGGGCCGCGGTGCCGGGCGCGCGGATCGGGTACTTCCGGCAGCCCGGCGGGGCCTGGACCCGCCCGGTGGTGTCGACCTGCGAAGAGCTGGGCATGACCCCGCTGCACTGGGCGGTCGACCCGGCGGACTGGACGGTGCCGGGCGCCGCGAACATCGCCAGCACCGTGATGACGCAGACCGGGCCGGGCTCGATCGTGCTGCTGCACGACGCCGGCGGCGACCGGTCGGGCACGGTCGAGGCGTTGCGGCACCTCCTGCCCGAGCTGCTGGACCGCTACCAGCTGGAGGCGCTGCCCGTCGACGCCACGTGACCGCCGCCACCGCAACGGTCCCCGCGTCGGGCATGATCGGCGGCCCGCCGGCCGATACGGTGACGGCATGAGCGAGCGTCAGCGAGCGAATCATCCGCTCAGCGCGAAGGTGCCTCATGCCGACGCCGAGCGCAGCGAGGCGGCGGCATGAGCAGCAGCGAGCCCACCGCCGACCGGGTCGCCCGCGCGGACCGGCTGGCGCCGGTCGAGGTGGCCGAGGTGCTGGCGCTGGCCCGCATCGCCGGGGACGCCGACGGCGCCGACCCGCTCGACGAGCACGTGCTGCTGCGGCTGCGGGACCCGGAGGCGCCCGCCGTGCACCTCACCGCCCGGGCCACGGACGAGACCCTCACCGGGTACGCCCACCTGGACACGACCGACCCGGCGAACGGCATCGGGGTAGAGTTGGTGGTGCACCCGGCGTACCGGCGGCGGGGCACCGGGCGGGCGCTGGCCCGGGGCGTGCTGGCCGCGGCCGCCGGGCCGCTGCGCGCCTGGGCGCACGGCGACCACCCGTCTGCCGCCGCGCTCGCGGTCGACCTGGGCTTCGCCCGCGCCCGGGTGCTCTGGCAGCTGCGCCGGCCGCTGACCGCCGCGCTTCCCGAGCCGGCCCTGCCCGAGGGCGTGGAGCTGCGCGCCTTCCGGCCCGGCGAGGACGACGAGGCGTGGCTCGCGGTCAACAACGCGGCCTTCGCCCACCATCCGGAGCAGGGCCGGTGGACCCTCGCCGACCTGCGGGTACGCCTCGCCGAGCAGTGGTTCGACCCGGCCGGCTTCCTGCTCGCGGTGGACTCGGCGACCGGCCGGCTGCTCGGCTTCCACTGGACCAAGGTGCACGAGCGGCCGGGCTCGGCCCGGATCGGCGAGGTCTACGTGCTCGGGGTGGACCCGGCGGCGCACCGGGGCGGGCTGGGCCGGGTGCTGACCACCGCCGGGCTGGCGTACCTGCGGGACCGGCGCGGGCTGGACCGGGTGATGCTCTACGTCGACGAGTCCAACACCCCGGCGGTGGCGCTCTACGAGCGGCTCGGCTTCGCCCGCTGGTCGGCCCACGTCAACTACCAACTCGGCTGAGCCACGCCCGGGCCGCGGCGTCCCGCCCAGCAGTCACGGTGGTGTCACGCCCTGGACTCGGCCGGGTAACAGCTGCCCGGAAAAATCGTATTAATAGCGATAGCGGGTCGCGAGTTCACGTAACGGACAACCCTTCCTCAGCCCACGGCCACCGCGCCGGCCGCACCTGTTCATCTCCCGTTCACTTCCGACCGGCGAACCGTCTACCTGGCACTTCTACCTTTCGTGTCAGCCGGTCAGCGCCGGCACCCGGGCCGCGACCCGGGCGACCTGACCAAAAACGTGAAGGGAAACCCCTCAGGTGAAGCTCCAGCGGCACGGCGCCATCGCCTGCCTCGCTCTTACCGCGGTGCTCGGTCTCAGCGCGTGCGGCTCGGACAACAACGAGCCGACCGGCACCTCCGCCTCCGGCTCCGCCGCCGCCGTCGACTGCGGCAAGGGCACGCTGAACGCGCAGGGCTCCTCCGCGCAGAAGAACGCGATGGCCGAGTGGATCAAGGCGTACCAGCAGAAGTGCGCCGGCACCACGATCAACTACGAGCCCACCGGTTCGGGCGCCGGCATCCAGGCCTTCATCGCCGGCACCGCCGACTTCGCCGGCTCCGACTCGGCCCTCAAGCCGGAGGAGCAGCCGCAGGCCGACGCCAAGTGCGCCGGCGGCCAGGCCCTCAACCTGCCGATGGTGATCGGCCCGGTCGCGGTCGTCTACAACGTCAGCGGCGTGGACAACCTCCAGCTCAAGCCGGCCACCCTGGCGAAGATCTTCGCCGGCAAGGTGACCAAGTGGGACGACCCGGCGATCAAGGCCGACAACCCGAGCGCCAAGCTGCCGTCGACCGCGATCCAGGCGGTGCACCGCTCCGACGAGTCGGGCACCACCGACAACTTCACCAAGTACCTCTCCAAGACCGCCGAGGCGGACTGGACCTTCGACCACGCCAAGGCGTGGAAGGCCCCGGGTGGCGTCGGCGCGGCCAAGTCCGACGGTGTGGCCAGCAAGGTCAAGAGCACCGAGGGCACCATCAGCTACGTCGAGTGGTCGTACGCCGAGAACGCCGGCCTGAAGAAGGCCAAGGTCCAGAACGGTGCCGGTGAGTGGGCCGAGCTGACCGCCGAGTCGGCCGGCAAGACCATCGCCGGGGCCAAGATCGAGGGCCAGGGCAACGACCTCAAGATGTCGATCGACTACAACACCAAGGAGGCCGGGGCGTACCCGATCGTCCTGGTGACCTACGAGATCGTCTGCAGCAAGGGCCTCGCGGCCGACAAGCTGCCGCTGGTGAAGGGCCTGCTGGGCCACGCCGCCAGCAGCGAGGGCCAGGCCGACCTGGTCGAGCTGGGCTACGCCCCGCTGCCGGACTCGGTCCGCACCAAGGTCGAGACCGCGGTCAAGAGCCTCGCCTGACGCGCTGACCGACACCACCTCCTCTATCGAAGCGAGCGAGCAGATGGGTGACACCCCTCACCGCTCGGCGCACGCCGGCACCGGCGGGACCCGCGTGGCCACGAGCCACGAGTGGCCCGCCGGTGCCTCGGCGCGTGTGGCCGAGCCCTCCGGCAACCCTGGTACGCCCGGTCTCGGCGGCGGCGGTGCGCTGCCCCGCGCCAAGGCGTTCGGCGCGGAACGGGCGTTCCGTGGCCTGACCCTGGCCGCCGGTACCTTCGTGCTGGTCGTCATCGCGGCGATCGCGATCTTCCTGATCGCCAAGGCCGTGCCGGCGCTGCAGGCGAACACCGAGTCCTTCTGGACCTTCGAGGGCTGGTTCCCGAACGACAACCCGCCGAAGTTCGGCATCGGCGCGCTCGCCTTCGGTACCGTGCTCACCGCGCTGCTGGCCCTGCTCATCGCGGTGCCGGTCGCGCTGGGCATCGCCCTCTACCTCTCCCACTACGCCCCGCGCCGGCTGGGCAACGCCCTGGGCTTCCTGATCGACCTGCTGGCCGCCGTGCCCAGCGTGGTCTTCGGGCTCTGGGGCCGCGACTACTTCGCCCAGCCGGTCGCCGACCTGTCCGCCTGGCTGAACAAGTACTTCGGCTGGATCCCGATCTTCGGCGAGGGCCCGTACGGGAACTCGATCCTGCTCGGCTCGGTGGTCCTGGCGATCATGGTGCTGCCGATCGTCACCTCGCTCTCCCGCGAGGTGTTCCGGCAGACCCCGACCGCGAACGAGGAGGCCGCCCTCGCGCTGGGCGCCACCCGCTGGGAGATGGTCCGCACCGCCGTCCTCCCGTACGGCCGCCCCGGCGTCATCGCCGCGGTGATGCTCGGCCTGGGCCGCGCGCTGGGCGAGACCATCGCCCTGGCGCTGACCCTCGGCTCGACCTACGCCATCTCGTTCAACGTCCTGCAGAGCGGCGGCAACACCATCGCCGCGAACATCGCGAACCGGTTCGCCGAGGCGAACGACACCGGGCGGGGCGCCCTCATCGCCTCCGGCCTGGTGCTCTTCGCGATCACGCTGATCGTCAACATCACCGCCCGGGCGATCATCTACCGCCGCCGAGAGTTCACGGAGTCGGCCGCATGACCATGACAGTCACCAGTCACCGCCCGCAGCCGCCGGCCCAGCCGGCCACGCTGCGGGCCAAGCGACTTCCGGGGTACGCCGCGCCGGCCATCGCCGTCGTGGCCCTGCTGGCCGCCGCCGGCCTCGTGTACGGCACCGGCCTCGGCGGCCCGGTGCTGGTCGTGGTCGTCGCGGCGCTGCTCTACCTGGCCGGCCTCTTCCTCGCCGCGAACGCGGTGGAGGGCCGGCGGTCCGCCCGCAACCGGACCTGGAGCGCGCTGATCCACTCCGCCTTCGTGCTGGCGGTGCTGCCGCTGGCCTCGGTGGTGTGGACCCTGGTCAGCAAGGGCGCCGAGCGGCTCGACGGCAACTTCTTCGGCACCTCGATGAACAACATCGGGGCCCGGGACGCCAACGGCGGCGCGTACCACGCCATCGTGGGCACGCTGGAGCAGGTCGGCATCGCCACCCTGATCACCGTCCCGCTCGGGGTGCTCTGCGCGATCTACGTGGTCGAGTACGGCCGGGGCCGGTTCGCCTTCACCATCCGCTTCTTCGTGGACGTGATGACCGGCATCCCGTCGATCGTCACCGGCCTGTTCGTGCTGGCCTTCTGGGTGCTGATCGTCTCCCCGTGGTTCAACGACGGGCGGCCGGGCTTCTCCGGCTTCGCCGCCGCCCTGGCGCTGAGCGTGCTCATGCTGCCGACCGTGGTCCGCTCCACCGAGGAGATGCTCCGCCTCGTCCCGGCGCCGCTGCGCGAGGGCGCGTACGCCCTCGGCGTGCCGAAGTGGAAGACCATCCTGCGGGTCGTTTTGCCGACCGCGTTGCCGGGCATCGTCACCGGCATCATGCTCGCCATCGCGCGGGCCGCCGGTGAGACCGCCCCGGTACTGCTCGTCGCCGGCGGCGGCGCGGCGATCAACTTCAACCCGTTCGAGAACAACCAGTCGTCGCTGGCTCTCTTCGTCTACCAGCAGGCCGGCGAGGCCTCGAAGTACTCGCCGGCGCGGGCGTGGACCGCGGCGCTGACCCTGGTCGCCCTCGTCCTCATCCTGACCGTCGCGGCGAAGTTGCTGGCCCGTCGCAACCGGCTCGGCCGATGAACCCCGGAGGTACCGCCACCATGGCCAAGCGCATCGAAGCCACCAACGTCACCGCGTACTACGGCGGTTTCAAGGCGATCGAGAACATCAACCTGACCGTCGAGCCGAAGACGGTCACCGCCCTGATCGGGCCGTCGGGCTGCGGCAAGTCCACCTTCCTGCGGTCCATCAACCGGATGCACGAGGTGCTCCCCGGGGCCCGGGTCGAGGGCAGCCTGACCATCGACAACCAGGACATCTACGACCGGGACGTGGACGTCACCGCGGTCCGCCGGATGATCGGCATGGTCTTCCAGCGGCCCAACCCGTTCCCCACCATGAGCATCTTCGAGAACGTGGTGGCCGGCCTGCGGCTGAACGGGGTCCGGAAGAAGTCCATCCTGGAGGAGGCGGCGGAGAAGGCGCTCCGCTCGGCGAACCTCTGGGACGAGGTGAAGGACCGGCTCGGCAAGCCGGGCGCCGGCCTCTCCGGCGGTCAGCAGCAGCGGCTCTGCATCGCCCGGACCATCGCGGTCGAGCCGCAGGTGGTGCTGATGGACGAGCCCTGCTCGGCGCTCGACCCGATCTCCACGCTGGCCATCGAGGACCTGATGTTCCAGCTCAAGGACAAGTTCACCATCATCATCGTCACCCACAACATGCAGCAGGCCGCCCGGGTGTCGGACCGGACCGCCTTCTTCTCCATCGAGAAGACCGGCGACCCGGGCCGGCTGATCGAGTACGACAACACCCAGAAGATCTTCAGCAACCCGAGCCAGAAGAAGACCGAGGACTACATCACCGGCCGCTTCGGCTGAGTCGCTGTGCCCGGTCCGCGAGGGGCGTCGGTCGATCCGGCCGACGCCCCTCGGCGTGTTCACCGCAGCTTCGCGAAGAACTGCCGGATGTCCCGTACCAGCAGGTCGGGCGCGTCGTGCGCGGCGAAGTGGCTGCCCCGGTCATAGGTGTTCCAGGACACGATCTTCTTGTGGTCCCGCTCGGCGAGGGTACGGATCGACTGGAAGTCCCAGGCGAAGTTGGCCAGCCCCAGCGGCACGGTGGTCGGCTCCAACGGTTCCGTGCCCCGGCCGTTGACCTTCTGCGTCGGGTGCACCACCTCGGCGTCCTCGTAGTAGTAGCGGGCCGCCGAGGCGGCGGTGTTGGTCAGCCAGTAGATCGTCGTGTTGGTCAGCACGTAGTCGGGGTCGAGCTGCTCCCCCATCAGCTGGGCCAGCCAGCCGAGCAGGCCGGCCGGCGAGTCGGCGAGCGCGTGCGCCACGTTCTGCGGCTCGGTCGAGTGCAGCTTGTCGTAGCCGCCCTTGCGCTGGACGAACCAGTCGGCGAACGCCACCTTGCCCCGCTCCTCCTCGGTGAGGGCGGCCAGCTCGTCGGCGTCCCCGGACGGCAGCGAGAAGATCTGGCTGACGTGCACCCCGAGCACGTGCGCCGGGTCGACCCGGCCCACCTCGGGAGCGACGAACGAGCCGAGGTCGTTACCGGCCGCCCCGTAGCGGTCGTAGCCGAGGCGGCGCATCAGCTCGGCCCAGGCGCGGGCCACCCGGAACCGGTTCCATCCCCGCTCCCGGGTCGGCCCGGAGAAGCCGAACCCGGGTACCGACGGGATCACCAGGTGGAAGGCGTCGGCCGGGTCACCGCCGTGGGCCCGGGGGTCGGTGAGCGGGCCGATCACGTCCAGCCACTCGACCACCGTGGTCGGCCAGCCGTGGGTGAGGATCAGCGGGGTGGCGTCCGGCTCGGCCGAGCGGACGTGCAGGAAGTGCACGTTCTGCCCGTCGATCTCGGTGGTGAACTGCGGGTACGCGTTGAGCCTCGCCTCCCAGGCCCGCCAGTCGTACGTCGTCCGCCAGCGCTCGACGAGCCGCCGCACGTAGCCGACCGGGACGCCGTACTCCCAGCCGGGCGGGACCGGGCCGGCGGGGGCGGCGCCGGGGTCGGCGGGCAGTTCCTCGGCCCAGCGGGTCCGGGTCAGCCGGTCGGCGAGGTCGTCCAGCTCGGCCTGCGGGACGTCGATACGGAACGGGACGATCGCGGTGTTGTCTGCCATGCCCTAGACGGTAGGGGCCGATTAGGAAGACTCCGTTCCTAATGAGCCGGCAGAATCCAAAGAATGTTGGAGACCTCGGCGCGACTGCTGCGCCTGCTGTCGCTGTTGCAGACCCCGCGCGAGTGGACGGGCACGGAGCTGGCCGAACGCCTCTCGGTGAGCACCCGGACCGTCCGCAACGACGTGGAGCGGCTGCGCGCCCTCGGCTATCCGGTGCACGGCACCCGGGGCGCGGTCGGCGGCTACCGGCTCGGCGCGGGCGCCGCCCTGCCCCCGCTGCTCCTCGACGACGAGGAGGCGGTCGCGGTGGCGGTCGGGCTGCGTACCGCGGCCGGTGGCAGCGTAGCGGGCATCGAGGAGACCTCGCTGCGGGCGCTCGCCAAGCTGGAGCAGGTGCTCCCCCACCGGCTGCGCCGCCGGGTCACCGCGCTGCACACCCACACCGTGCGGGTGCCGCACGACCAGCCCGGCCCGACCGTGGCGGCCGAGACGCTCAGCGTGCTCAGCGCCGCCTGCCGGGACCGGGAACGGCTGCGCTTCGACTACGTCCGGCACGACGGTACGGCGGACCGCCGGGACGTCGAGCCGTACCGGCTGGTCAACTGGGGTCGCCGCTGGTACCTGGTCGCCTTCGACCCGCAGCGGGACGACTGGCGGACCTTCCGGGTGGACCGGATCAGTCCGCGTACCCCGACCGGCCCCCGGTTCGCGCCCCGGGAGCTGCCCGAGGACGTGGTGGACCGGGTCCGGCGCGGGGTGTCCGCAGCCGCCTGGCGGCACCGGGCCCGGATCCGGGTGCACGCCCCCGCCGAGGTGGTGGCCGAGCGGATCAACCCGGCGGTCGGCAGCGTCGAGCCGGTCGACGCGCAGACCTGCCTGCTGCACACCGGTGCCGACCGGCTGGAGACCATCGCGGTCTGGGTGGGCCTCCTCGACCTGGACTTCACCGTCGAGAACCCGCCCGAGCTGGCCGAGGTGCTCCGCGCCCTCGCCGCCCGCTACCTCCGCGCCGCCGGCTGACCCCCGCCGCGCCGCCCCGGGCATACCGTCGATCTTGCAGTTTCTGTTGCCGATCCGTGGCGCTCTGCCCCTTCTGCCAGCACCACAACTGCAAGATCGTCGGGGTCAGCGGAGGGTGAAGCGGGGCTCGCCGTCGTCGGGGAGGTCGAGGCGGGGGGTCACGGGGGTGGCGGCGTCGCGGGTGGCGGCGGTGTCCACCACGCCGGGGAGGGTGGCCGCGGCAGCGACCTCGGCGAGGGTGACCAGGGTGGGCGGGAGCATGGTCAGCTCGCCGGCCTCCGCCCTGGCCAGGGCGTCCGCCGGGCGCAGCCACAGCGTGTGGTCGGCCTCGCCGGAGACGTCCCGGGTCCGCTGCCCCTCCGGCAGCAGGGCGACGAAGAAGTACGTGTCGAACCGGCGCGGCTCGAACTCCGGGGTGATCCACCGGCTCCACGGCAGCAGCAGGTCGGACCGGAGGGTGAGGCCCCGCCCCGCCAGCAGGTCGGCGAAGCCGGCCCGCCGGGCCACCAGGTCCTGCCGGGCCGCCTCCCAGTCGTCCCCGCTCACATCGCCCACCACCGTCCCGCCGCCCGGGCCGGCCAGCAGCACGCCCGCCTCCTCGAAGACCTCCCGGGCGGCGGCGCAGACCACCGCCTGCGCGGCGTCCGGGGCGAGCCGCAGCCGCTCGCCCCAGCCGGCCGGCGTCGGGCCGGCCCAGCCCAGGTGGGCCTGCGAATCGGAGCGGTCGACGCCGCCGCCGGGGAAGGCGTACATCCCGCCGAAGGTCATCGCGGCCACCCGGCGGATCAGGTACACCTCGAAGTCGGTGCCGGCCGGGCGGAGCAGCAGGACGGTGGCGGCGACCCGGGGCACGGCCGGCACGCCGCCCTCGGCGCGGAACCGGCGGGCGTGCTCCACCAGGGCGGGGGGTGCGGCGAAGCCGTCGATCGTCATGACCTGAGCCTAGTTCCCGGCAGTGGATCATGCGTTCGGCGGCGGGACGGCCGCGACGGCGTCAGATCGGCCGCTACGGACCCGGATCGAGCGGCATGCCGGAGCAGCCGTTGCCAAGCCCGGTTCCTGATTTCCCGACGGGTGGATCTTCTTCTCGCCGGCACGGCCGCCCGGGATAGCGTCCCGGCATGACGCGTTGGGGAATCCTGGCCACCGGACACATCGCCGGCCGTTTCGCCGAGGACCTGCGGCTGGTGCCGGGGGCGGAGCTGGTCGCCGTCGGCTCGCGCACCCGGGAGAGCGCCGAGCTCTTCGCTGCCCGCCACGACGTGCCCCGGGCGTACGCCTCCTGGGCGGAGCTGGCCGCGGACCCGGACGTCGACGTGATCTACGTGGCCACGCCGCACGCCGCGCACCACGAGGCGACCATGACCTGCCTGGCCGGGGAGAAGGCCGTGCTGGTGGAGAAGCCCTGCACGCTGGACCTGGCGACCAGCACCGAGCTGGTCGAGACCGCCCGCCGCCGGGGCCTCTTCCTGATGGAGGCCATGTGGATGCGGACCAACCCCCTCATCCTCCGGGTGCTGGAGCTGGTCCGGGACGGCGCGATCGGCGAGGTGACCCACGTACGGGCCGACTTCGGGGCGGCCGGGCCGTTCCCGCCGGAGCACCGGATGCGCGCCCGGACGCTGGGCGGCGGGGCCCTGCTCGACCTCGGGGTCTACCCGGTGAGCCTGGCCCACCTGCTGCTCGGGGTGCCGCAGCACGTGCGGGCCTGGGCGCGGCTGAGCCCGGAGGGCGTGGACGAGAACACCGGGCTGGTGTTCGGCTGGGACTCGGGCGCGGTGGCCATGTTGAGCTGCGGGATGGTCGGCGCCACCGCGATCACCGCGTCGATCACCGGCACCACCGGCCGGATCGACCTGCCCGAGCCGTTCTACCGGCCCGGCGCGGCGGTGCTGCACCGCCTCGGGGCCGAGCCCGAGACCATCCCGGCGGACCTGACGGGCGGCGGCTACCAGTACGAGGCGATCGAGGTGCAGCGCTGCCTGGCCGCCGGGCTGATCGAGAGCCAGTTGGTGCCGCACTCCGCCACCCTCGAGGTGATGGCGCTGCTGGACGACGTCCGGGCCCGGATCGGCGTCTCCTACGCGTGAGGGCCTCCTGCCGTCGGCAGGAGGCCCTCACGGGCGTCAGCCTCAGAACAGCGGGCGGACCAGCAGGTACGCCAGGCAGGCGATGGCCGCCGCCGCCGGGAAGGTGATGATCCAGGCGATGACGATGTTGCCGGCCACGTTCCAACGGACCGCGGAGAGCCGCTTGGTCGCGCCGACACCCATGATCGCCGAGGTGATCGTGTGGGTGGTGGAGATCGGGGCCTTCAGCACCAGGGCGTTGAAGTAGAGCACCGCGCTGGCCACCGTCTCGGCCGCAAAGCCCTCCGGCGGGCCCAGGTCGATGATCTTGCGACCGAGGGTACGGATGATCCGCCAGCCGCCGGCGTACGTGCCGGCCGCCAGCATGGCCGCCGAGGTCCAGAACACCCACTGCGGGATGTGGGTCTTGTCGTGCTGGTAGCCGCCCGTGTAGAGGGCCAGGACGATGATGCCCATGGTCTTGGCGGCGTCCTGCATGCCGTGGCCGACCGACATGGCGGCGGCTGAGGCGGTCTGCGCCCAGCGGAAGCCCCGGTTGAGCTTGCCGGGCTGCCCCTTCCGGAAGAGCCAGATGATCAGCAGCATCACCAGGAAGCCGAGCAGCAGACCGACGACCGGCGAGAGCACCATCGGGATGATGACCTTCTCGACGATGTTGCCCCACTGCACGACGCCGCCGGAGAAGAGGGTGGCGCCGACCAGGCCGCCGAAGAGGGCGTGCGAGGAGGACGACGGCAGACCGAAGTACCAGGTGATCAGGTTCCAGGCGATGGCGCCGAGCACGCCGGCGAAGACCACGCCGAGACTGGCCACCCCGGTGGGCAGCGTGACCAGGCCGTCGCCGACCGTCTTGGCCACCCCGGCGCCGAAGTGCGCGCCGACGAAGTTGCCGACGGCGGCCAGCGCGAGGGCGACCCGGGGTGTCAGCGCCCGGGTGGAGACGCTGGTGGCGATCGCGTTGGCCGCGTCATGGAAGCCGTTCGTGTAGTCGAACGCCATGGCGACCACGATCACCGCCAGCACGGCGATGAGTTCGGGACTCACGGGATCAGGACTCCTTGACCGCGATGGTCTCGACGGTGTTGGCCACGTGCTCGAAGGCGTCGCAGGCGGCCTCCAGCTCGTCGGCCACCTCCTTCATCTTCAGCACGGTGAGCGCGTCGTACTCACCGGAGAAGAGGCGGACCAGCAGCATCCGGTAGGCCTGGTCACCGTCGTTCTCGAGGCGGTTGCACTCGATCCAGTAGTCCTCGAGGTTCTTCATCGACCGCAGCTGCGGCATCGCCTCGGCGGTGAGCTTGGCCTGCTGGTCCAGCACGTTGACCAGCTCGTGCAGCTCGCGCGGCAGCGCGGGGAGCTTGGTCAGGCCGTACAGGTAGAGCAGGTTGCCGACCGCCTCCAGGTGGTCCATCACGTCGTCGAGCAGTGAGCCCAGACGGTAGATGTCCTCCCGGTCGAACGGGGTGATGAAGGTGGAGTTGATCTTCTTGTAGAGCTCGTGGGTGATCTGGTCGCTGTCGTGCTCGACCTCGGTGAGCCGCTCGCTCACCGACTGGACCTCGACGTCGGGCAGCGCCAGCTCGTTGAGCAGCTCGGTTCCCTTTACCAGGTTCTGCGCGGCCCTGGTGAAGAGCTCGTAGAAGGCGCCCTCGGTGGGACGGAAGGAAAACTTCACAGCACGGACCTCGTCGTGTCGGTGGAAGGGTGGCCGTCGCCCCGAAGGGCGTGTGCTCTGGGCATGCTAGGTACCCCACGGAACCGGGCATCGGCCGGCCCACCCCTGGTCAGGCCCGATTCACCACTCGTTCACCTGGCGTTCACCTTGTCCCGGTCGCTCTCACTCCGCAACCGCTGGCGCTCGCGCTCGACGTCGAAATCGGCAGGCGGATACCCCAGATCCAGGGTGTCGAACGTCTCCCGGAGCAGGTGGGCCACCGCCCAGTCCCGGTACCACTTGCGGTCCGCCGGCACCACGAACCAGGGCGCGGCGTCCGTGCCACAGCGCGCCAGGGCATCGGCGTACGCCGCCTGGTAATCGTCCCAGCGGGCCCGGGTGTCCAGATCGCTGGGGTTGTACTTCCAGTGCTTCGTCGGGTCCGTGAGCCGCTCCATCAGCCGCTCGCCCTGCTCGGCGTACGAGATGTGCAGCATCACCTTCAGCAGCGTGACCGAACTCGCGGTCAGCTCCCGCTCGAAGTCGTTGATCATGTCGTATCGGGCCTGCCAGGTCGGCTCGTCGACCAGCGACTCCACCCGGGCCACCAGCACGTCCTCGTAGTGCGAGCGGTTGAAGATCCCCACGTAGCCGGGCGGCGGCAGGGCCCGCCGGATCCGCCACAGGAAGTCGTGCCGCAGCTCCTCCTCGGTGGGCGGCCCGAACGAGCGGATGTGCAGCCCGAGCGGGTTCATGGCACCGGCCACCCGCTTGATCGTGCCGTCCTTGCCACCGCAGTCCATCGCCTGGAGCACCAGCAGCACCCGGCGCGGGCGGTCGCCGCCCAGGTCGGTGCCGGCCAGGGTCGGGGCGCTGGTCGGCGCCTCCGGTCCGGCGGCGCCCTTCGCGGCGGCGTACAGCATCTCCTGCTGCCGGCCGAGGTCCGCACCGAGCAGCTCGACCTGCGACCGCGCCCACTCCTTGCGCTGCCTCCCGGGGCCGGCCGCCGCCGGCAGCCCCGGGGTCGACCGGGGATCGACCGCCGCCAGGTCCACCGCCCCCGGGGCCACCCGCAGCAGCTCCCGCATCGACCCGCCCTCGGGCCGCACCACGTCGTCGACTCCGCTCATCCCCCGATCCTCACCCACCCCGCCCACCTCCGCCTCCCGAGCCTCCGCCGTGTCCGCCGAGGGACCTCCTTCACGGCAGCCGAGCGGCCTCCTTCACGGAAACAGTGGCCTCCCGCGCTGTGGAGGCCACTGTTTCCGTGAATTTGCACGATCTTGGGCGGGGGGCGCGGGGCGGGCGGGGGTGGGGGCGGTGGGGGGGGTCCGGGCGAAGGGGGAGAATGCGGGTTGCGGGAGGGAGTGGGTCGTGGGGGATCTGACGGCGGAGTTCGAGGCGGAGCGCGGGCACCTGCTGGCGGTCGCGTACCGGATGCTGGGCAGCCGGAGCGAGGCCGAGGACGCGGTCCAGGAGACCTGGCTGCGGTACGCGGGCGCGCTCGCCGACCCGGCGGCCCGCGCCCAGGTGCACGAGCTCCGCGCCTGGCTCACCACCACCTGCTCGCGGATCTGCCTCGACGTGCTCCGCTCCGCCCGGGTGCGCCGGGAGGCGTACCCCGGTCAGTGGCTGCCGGAACCGATGGTGAGCGACGTGCCCACGGCGGACGGGTACGCCCCTGACCCGGCCGAGCGGGCGATCCGGGCCGACCAGCTCGGCACCGCGCTGCTGGTGGTGCTGGAGCGGCTGACCCCGGAGCAGCGGGTGGCGTTCGTCCTGCACGACGTCTTCGCCGTGCCGTTCGCCACGGTCGCCGAGGTGCTCGGCACCACCCCCGCCGCGGCCCGGCAGCTCGCCTCGCGGGGCCGCCGGGCGGTCACCGCCCCCGACGCGCCCCGGCACACCGCCGACCTGGCCGAGCAGCAGCGGGTGGTGGCCGCCTTCTTCGCGGCCGTGGAATCCGGCGAACTGGACCGGCTGGTCCAGGTGCTCGCCCCGGACGTGGTGCTGATCGGCGACAGCGGCGGCCACTTCCCGGCGGCCCGCCGCCCGGTGGTCGGCGCGGAAGCGGTCGCCCGGTTCCTCCTCGGCCTCTTCGGCCAGGCCGCCCGGTATCACGCGAAGCTGGTGACCCGCCCCGCGCTGGTCGACGGGACGCTCGGCTGGCGGGCGGAGACGGTCTTCCGGGACGGGCGGCCGCTGCGCATGGTGTCCTCGTTCGCCGTGCACGAGGGGCGGATCACGGGCGTGTTCAACCAGCTCAACCCGGAGAAGGTGGGCCACCTGCCGCCGCTGGCGCCGGACGGGCCCCCGGCGCCGCTCGACTAGCCCGGCTCAGACCACCAGGGCCAGCCACTTCCGGTACGACGTGGCGAACGGCTCGGTGCCGTCGGCGAGCGCGCCGAAGAGCCAGCCGGCCGCCGCCTCGGCCGCCACGACCAGGTCGTCGGGGTAGCCCCAGCGCGCCCGGTGCTCGGCGAACTCGTCCTCGTCGCGCAGCTCGACCAGGCCGGTCTCCCGGCGGCGTACCACGTCCAGGTCGAGGTCGACCAGGTGGACCGTGTCCTCGCCCTCCCAGCGGGCCGGGGTGGTGATGTCGCAGTAGACCTCGCTGGTCCGGGGCGGTGGGTTGAACATCCCGGTCCACCAGCCGTGCCGGGGCACCAGCAGGACGAACGGGATCTGCTCGACCGAGGGCCGGCCGTGGTAGACCGACTCGGTGCCGGCCGGTACGCCGAGCCACACGCCGAGGTCGTCCTCGGCGAGCCGGCGGGCCGGGTAGTCGCGGTGGGCGCTGCCGTCGTACTTGCGGTAGATCACGCGGACCACGTCGCTCGGCATGACTGGCACCCTAACCGATTCCGGCCACGCGACGCATTCGGCAGGTAACCCGACGCGACCCGGCCGGGACCACGCCACGCGGTGGAGGGGCGGGGCCGGTGTCGGGCCGGGCGGGTACGGTCGCACGGTGACCCCGCCTCGCACCGCCACCGGTCCCGCCGTGCCGAAAAAGCGTCGGGGCGCCCGGCCCAGCGGCGGTGACCTGCTGGCCGCGGCGGTCGGCGCGGTCCCGGGCGGCGCGGCCCGTCCCGGGCAGCAGCAGATGGCCGAGGCGATCGAGCGGAGCGTCGGCTCCGGCGAGCACCTGCTGGTCCAGGCCGGCACGGGCACCGGCAAGTCGCTGGCTTACCTGGCCCCGGCCCTGACCGTGGACGGGCCGGTGGTGGTCTCCACCGCCACCCTGGCGTTGCAGTCCCAGCTGGTCGACCACGACCTGCCCCGGCTGGCCGAGGCGGTGGAGCCGCTGCTCGGCCGCCGCCCCACCTTCGCGGTGCTGAAGGGGCGACACCACTACCTCTGCCTGGCCCGGCTGGACAGCTCCACGGAGGAGGAGCCGGAGGACACCCTCTTCGACGCGCCCCGCCCCGGCGGCGGCACGAAGTGGCTCGGCGAGGCGGGCCGGCTGGGCAAGCAGATGCAGCGGCTGCGCGACTGGGCGGAGGAGACCGCCACCGGCGACCGCGACGAGCTGGACCCGGGCGTCGACGACCAGGTGTGGCGGAGCGTCTCGATGCCGGCGCGGGAGTGCGTGGGCGCGACCCGCTGCCCGTTCGGCCAGGAGTGCTTCGCGGAGGCGTCCCGGGCCCGGGCCCGGGAGGCGGACATCGTGGTCACCAACCACAGCCTGCTCGCCGTGGACATGCTCGCCGGCCGGCACATCGTGCCGCCGCACAAGCTGCTCATCGTAGACGAGGCGCACGAGCTGGCCGACCGGGTCTCCTCGGCGGCCCAGGCCGAGCTGGTCCCCGAGCTGATCGACCGGTCCGCCCGCCGGGCCCGGCCGCTGCTGCGCCCGGAGGTCGCCGAGCGGCTCGCCGAGGCGGGCGACGCCCTGACGGTGGGGCTGGCCGAGGCGCCCGCCGGGCGGCTCACCGCCGGCCTGCCGCCCGCGCTGCGCGAGGCGTGCACCCTGCTCGACGCGGCGACCCGGGCCGCGCTGGAGGCGATCGGCGAGATCAAGGCGGACGACCCGGACCCGGTCCGCAAGCAGCAGGCCAAGGCGGCGCTGGACGAGCTCTCCACCACCGCGCAGCGCCTGCTGGAGGAGGCCGACCACGACGTGGCCTGGGTGGAGAAGCCGGAGAACGGCAGCCGCCGGGCGCTGGTGGTCGCGCCGCTCTCGGTCGCCGGCACCCTCGCCACCCACCTGTACGACGAGCGCACCGTGGTCGCCACGTCGGCCACCCTGGCGCTGGGCGGCCGCTTCGACACGGTGGCCCGGGCGCTGGGGCTGGAGGCACCGCCGCCGGCCCCGCCCTCCCCGGCCGCCGCCGCGCTGGCCACCGCGGCCGCCGCCGGCCGCGCCACCGTCCCCATCCCGGTGGCGAGCACCGAGGGCAGCCGGGCCACGATCGGCACGGTCCCGGCCACCGAGGGGCCGGGCTGGCGGTCCCTGGACGTCGGGTCGCCCTTCGACTACGCCCGGCAGGGCATCCTGTACGTCGCCGCGCACCTGCCCCGCCCGAGCGTCTCGGGCCTGCCCGACGCGGCCGGCGAGGAGCTGCTGGCGCTGGTCGAGGCGCTCGGTGGGCGTACCCTCGGGCTCTTCTCCTCGCGACGGGCGGCGCAGCAGGCGGCGGAGCTGCTGCGCGCGCGGACCGACCTGCCGGTGCTGCTCCAGGGCGAGGAGGCCCTGCCGCTGCTGGTCCGGCGGTTCCGGGAGGAGCGGGAGAGTTGCCTGTTCGGGGTGATGTCGCTCTGGCAGGGGGTGGACGTGCCGGGCGACTCCTGCCAGCTCGTGGTGATCGACCGGCTGCCGTTCCCGCGGCCGGACGAGCCGCTCGCCGCGGCGCGGGCGGCGGCGGTGGACGCCAGCGGTGGCTCGGGGTTCGCGGCGGTCAGCGTGCCGATCGCGGCGGTGCGGCTGGCCCAGGGCGTCGGCCGGCTGATCCGGGCCACCGGTGACCGGGGCGTGGTGGCGGTGCTGGACTCCCGGCTGGAGACGGCGCGGGGCTACGGCCCGTTCCTGCGGCGCTCGCTGCCTCCGTTCTGGTATACCACCCGGCCGGACGTGGCCCGCGGCGCGCTGGAGCGCCTCGGCAAGGGCTGATCCGGCCGGGCCGTCTGGCGCGCCCAAGGCGCGGGATGGCGCATGTCGCGGCCTCCGCTCGACCGGAAGCCCCGGGATGCCGCGAAACGCGACGGGCCCGTCCGCGTGGGGCCGGACCCGGTCGGCGGTTCGGGGGGGTCAGGGCGCCTGGGCGGCGACCACCACGGCGTCCGGCGGGGTGTCCGGCACGGTACGCGCGGCGAGCCGGCGGATCGCGGTGTTGAGCACCGCGATCAGCGGCACCGCGACCAGCGCGCCGGCGATCCCGGCGAGCACCACCCCGGCGGCGATCCCGATGATCACGGCGAGCGGGTGGATGGCCACCGCCCGGCCCATGATCAACGGCTGGAGCACGTGCCCCTCGACCTGCTGCACGCCGATCACCGCACCCAGGATGATCAACGCGGTGACCGGGCCGCTGTCGACCAGCGCCACCAGCACGGCCACCACGCCCGAGAGGGTGGCCCCGACGATCGGGATGAACGCCCCCAGGAAGACCAGTGCGGCCAGCGGGAACGCGAACGGGATGTCGAAGACGACCAGGAAGATCCCGATACCGACCGCGTCGATGAAGGCGACCAGCACGGTGGCCCGGACGTACGCCCCGAGCGTCGACCAGGAGGCCCGGCCGGCGTCGTCCACCTTCCAGCGCGCCTTCACCGGCAGCAGCCGGACCAGGAAGCGCCAGATCTTGTTGCCGTCCCGGAGGAAGAAGAAGGTGGCGAAGAGCACCAGGATGGTGCCGGTGAGCACCTCGGCCAGGGTGGCCGCCGTGTTGATGGCGCCGCTGGTGAACGTCTTGGTGTTCTCGTCCACCCACTTCTGCGCCTCGTCGATGTAGTTGTTGAGCTGGCTGTCGGAGAGGTGCAGCGGGCCGGTCTTGAGCCAGTTCTGGATCTGCCGGACGCCCTGCGAGGTCTTCTCGCTCAGCTCCGGCACGCCCTGGATGAACTCGTTCACCACCAGGGTCAGCGTGCCGACCACCGCGGCCAGGCCGCCGACCAGCACCACGCCGGTCGCCAGCGACCGGGGGAAGCGGACCCTGAGCAGCCAGCCGACCGCCGGGGCGAGCAGGGCGGAGAGCAGCAGCGCGACCGCCAACGGGATGATCACGATGCGGATGGTGCCGATGATGTTGAGGAGCGCCCAGGCCACGATGCCGACCACGATCAGCCGCCAGCACCAGGCCGCCGCGATCCGCAGCGCGTGCGGCACCTCGGTGTCGTCCCGGCTGGCCGTCGTGGCGTGCGTGACCGCGGGCGGTTCCGCGCCGACCACGGTCGCCGCGGCGGGCGCCGCCGGGCCCGGCGAGGACGGCGAGGCCACCCCCGGCTCCTCCGGCGCGTCGTCCGGGTCGACCCGGCCGGCCCGCGCCGATTCCCGGCCGGACTCGTACGCGCGGCGGAGCCGTCCGCGCAGCGCCTCGAAGCGGCTCAAGCGCACCTCCCGCAAACTTGGCCCGCCCACGTCACAGGGGGGACAGGATACGTCCGTCCGCCCCACCCTAGGGCGGCTCCGCCACCATTGCCCCCCTCCCGTCGCGCTCAACCACCGGATGATCGACCGTGGCGCACGCGGTAGCGTCTTCGCGTGACCGCCGACCAGAACCTCGTCGACACCGGCCTGCCGATCCGTCTGCTGCACGACCGTGTGCTGGTACGCACGGAGAACGGCGAGGGTGAGCGCCGATCCACCGCCGGCATCGTGATCCCCGCGACCGCGGCGGTGGGCAAGCGGCTGGCCTGGGCCACCGCGGTGGGCGTGGGCCCGCACGTACGCGCGATCGTCGCCGGCGACCGGGTGCTCTTCGACCCCGACGACCGCTCCGAGGTCGAACTGCACGGCCGGGCGTACGTGCTGCTGCGCGAGCGGGATGTGCACGCCGTCGCCGCCGAGCGGGTGGAGAGCGAGTCGACCGGCTCGACCGGCCTCTACCTGTAGGACCCCGCCCCCGCCCCCGGGCGTCGTTTGCACCGCTGCCCGGCGGGAAGCCCAGGCACCTCAGCGCCCTGGGGAGGGACCATGCCGGTACTGCTCAAGAAGATACTGACCTGGGGATTCTTCGCGTTCCTGATCTACTTCATGGCGTTCCGGCCGGATGGTGCCGCGCAACTGTTCAAGTCGATCGGGGCGGCCCTGATGGCCATCTTCCAGGGCTTCGGCGACTTCATGACCGGCCTGATGACCTGACCACCTCCCGCGCCGGGCGGGCCGTCAGGCGCCGGGGGGCCAGGGGGCCGCAGGGGCCCGAAGGCACGGCGCCGGACCAGCCGGGCGGGCCGTCAGGCGCCAGGGGGCCAGGGGGCCGCAGGGCGCGGGCCGTACCAGCCGGGCAGGCCGTCAGGCGCCAGGGGGCCAGGGGGCCGCAGGGCGCGGGCCGTACCAGCCGGGCGGGCCGTAGCCGAACGGGTGGGCCGGGGGCGGCGGCGGGGCGAGCACGACCGGGATCGGCACCACCGGCTCGTCCGGCGCCTCGACCGCCCGCTGCGACCCGTCCGGGAACCGCAGGTGGTAGCGCTGCCCGTCCCAGACCCCGACCGGCGCCTGCGGATCCCGCCCCACGAAGAACGACCGGTACGCGGCGATCGCGTCCAGCAGCTCCCGTTCCTCCCTAACCGTCCGGTCCCGGTCGGCCGGCTTCCGGTCCAGCCCCCGGCGCATCCCGTCGCGCAGCAGCGCCAGCCGGGTGGCCGCGAACTGGTAGCCCCGCATCGCCTTCACCCCACCGTCACCGGCCACCCGGCGAGCCCAGGTACGCGCGGCGTGCCGCCGCCCGAGGCTGCCCAGCGCGGCCACCTCCGGCGGGGTGAGCCAGCCCGCCCGGACGTAGTCCGGCAGGGTCCGCTCGGTGAGCCGCCCCTCCCACGCGCGCAACCAGATCGCCAGCCCCACCATGCCGAAGAAGATCGGCACCATCACGCCGATGTAGCCGTACAGGACGATCACCGGCTGCCCGGTGGCGACGGCCAGCGAGGGCAGCAGGTTCCAGGTGCCGTGCAGCATCATCGCGAGCAGCAGGCCGGCGATCGGGGCGAGGATGCGTACCCGCCGGTCGGCGGTGCGGGCGGCGACACCCAGCCCCACCCCGGTCATCGAGGTGAACAGCGGGTGGGCGAAGCCGAAGAGCAGGATCCGGACGATGAAGATCGCGATGACCTGCTGCGCGCCGGTGGCCGGGCCGTACTCCTCGACGCCGGTGCGGTAGCCGTAGCCGCCCAGGTAGAGGATGTTCTCCACCATGGCGAAGCCGACCGCGGAGAGCCCGCAGTAGACCAGCGCGTCGGTGACCCCGGAGAACTCCCGGCGCCGGAAGATCAGCAGCAGGATCGGCCCGGCCGCCTTGGTCAGCTCCTCGATGAACGGGGCGACCAGCACGGCGACCAGGGCGCTGGGCAGCCCCCAGTTCTGGAAGAGCTTCGCGGCTGTCTCGTTGACCAGCAACGAGACAGCGGTGGAGACGAACGCGCCCCAGGCGAAGCAGAAGATCAGGTACTTCAGCGGCTCCGGCTCGTACCGGTCCAGCCAGAGGAAGCAGGAGACCAGCACCGGCACCGGCAGGATCGCCGCGATCACGCCGACCAACAGGGCCTCGGCACCCAGGCTCTCGCCGAGGGTGAAGACCATGAACACCGCGCCCGCGGCGATCAGCAGCACCACCGCGGCGAGCGCCAGGATCCGTCGCCAGCCGAGACGGCGCAGCGGCATCCGGGGGGTCGACGACCCCGGCGGTGGGGCGGCGGGCGCGGTCGGCGGCGGCAGGGCTCCGCCGGGCGGGGTGTCGGCCATGCGGTCAGCGTAGTCACCCGCGACCCACTGGTCCGGCCGCATTCCGCCCGCTATGCTCCGGGGCAGGTCACGAGTGCCAGCGTCAAGCCCCGGCTTGCTGGCCGGCAACCCTCGTCGAGTTCGCGGTGGGGTGCCCCGGGTGATGACCGGGCCCAGCCCGAACCGCGTGCTGGGCAAGCGCGGACCCCGTCCCGGTGCCCATACCCCGGGGTCCCCTGGACCCGGGAGGTTCCGGTATGACCGTCACCCTCGTACCCTCGCTGCCCACGCCGCCGGCGCCGACCCGGCCGGACCCGCTCGGCGTGCTCGGCGTACCGGGGGAGATCAACCTTGACCACGCCGCCAGCGCGCCGTGCGCGCGGGCCGCGGCCGACGCGGTGGCCGAGCTGCTGCCCTGGTACGCGAGCGTGCACCGGGGCGCCGGGGCGCTGTCGCAGCGCTGCACGCTGGCCTACGAGCGGGCCCGGCAGACAGTCGGCGACTTCGTCGGCGCCCGCCCCGACGATCACGTGATCTTCACCCGGAACACCACCGACGCGCTCAACCTGCTGGCCCGGGCGCTGCCCGCCGGCACCACGGTGGTGACCTTCGCCGGCGAGCACCACGCCAACCTGCTGCCCTGGCCGCGCGGCTCGGTCCGGCTGCCGGTGCCGGCCAGCCCCGCCGGGGCGGTACGCGCGCTCGCCGCCGCCCTCGCCGAGCTGTCCCGCGACGCCCGGCCGGGCCTGCCGGTGCTGGTCGCGGTGACCGGGGCGAGCAACGTGACCGGGGAGCGCTGGCCGGTGGCCGAGCTGGCCCGGGTCGCCCGCCGGCACGGCGCCCGGATCCTGGTGGACGCCGCCCAGCTCGCCCCGCACGCCCCGGTGGACCTGGCCGCGCTGGACGTGGACTACCTGGCGCTCTCCGGCCACAAGCTGTACGCGCCGTTCGGCGCGGGCGTCCTCGTCGGGCGGGGCGACTGGCTGGACGCGGCGCCGCCGTACCTGGCCGGCGGCGGGGCCACCAGCCATGTCGGCGCGGCCACCCACGAGGTGCGCTGGGCGACCGGGCCGGCCCGGCACGAGGCGGGCACCCCGAACCTGCTCGGCGCGGTGGCCCTGGCGGCAGTCTGTACCGCGTTCGCCGACGCCGACCGGGACGCCCTGCACGCCCGGGAGCAGGCGCTGCTGGCCCGGCTGCGGGACGGGATCGACGCCCTGCCGCACGTGGTGGAGCTGCGGACCTTCGACCCGGACGCGCCCCGGGTGGGCATCGCCTCCTTCGTGGTCGCCGGGCGGGACTCGTCCGACGTCGCCGCCCACCTGGCCCGGGTGCACCGGATCGGGGTGCGGGACGGGCTCTTCTGCGCCCACCCCCTGGCCCGGCGGCTGCTGGCCGAGGCGGCGGCGCGCACCGGCCGGACCGACCTGCCCCCCACCGCCCTGCGCGCCAGCTTCGGCCTCGGCACCACCGAGGCCGACGTGGACGCCCTCCTCACCGCCCTGGCCACCCTCCCCTGACCGCCGCCGCCCCCTCCCAGGTCCGCACTGATTCGCGGAAAGAGTGGCCATGCACCATCGAATGACCACTCTTTCCGTGCATCAGGGGCCTGCGAACCCGTGCGCGGCGGGTCAGCCGACGGGGGGTGCGGTGGGGGGTTTGGGGGCGGGGCTCTGCTCGGCGGTCTCGCCGGTGCGCTGCTCCTTCTCGCCGAACGCCTGCCGGACCAGGCGGTTCGCCTCCTCCTGCTCGATGCCGGAGGCCACCATCAGGTCGCTGGCGGCGGTACGCACCTGCGCGATCACCACGCTGCCGGAGAAGCCGACCCCCTCCGCGTACGCCCGGCCGGCCTCGCTGACCGCGCGCAGCGCCCGCTCCCGGGCCTTCTCCGGCTCCTCCCCGACGGCGAACTCGTGCCGCAGCAGGCGTACCGACTCGGCGAGGTGGCTGACCGAGTCCGGCATCGGCTCCGGGATGGGCTCCTCGTCCTCGATCATCGTGACCGAGCGGCGGATCAGCGTGCCGCTGTTGCGCATCGCCCGGTCGATCGGCTCGGCCGCCTCGGCGTAGTGGGTCAGCTCGCTGCGCCGGTGCCAGCGGGCGGGCGAGATGGTCACGGTCTCCTTGGCACCCTCGATCGCCTCGGAGAACGCGGCCAGCTCCTCCTTGTTCTCCCGGAGCCGGAACAGCGCCTGCTGGGCCAGGTTCCGGTCCCGCTTGCGCAGCGCCTCGGCACAGGTGTCGAGCTGGGTCGCGAGCAGGTCCAGCGCCGGCCGCGCGGCCCGGTTGATCACGCGCAGCGGGTTGAGGGGCAGCAGGATCGCGGTCACCAGCAGCGCGATGCCACCGCCGATGAAGGCATCGACGAACCGTGGGACCTCCAGGTTCTGGGTGGACGGGCTGAGCGTCACGATCAGCACCGCGGTGGCCGCCGCCTGGATCACGATCGCCACGCTCGCCCCGGCGAAGATGGTCAACAGGATCGCCGCGGTCACCACCAGGCCGAGCTGCCAGGCCCCGGTGCCGAGCAGGTAGATCAGGAAGTCGCCGACGGCCACCCCGACCGCCACCCCGATGATCAGCTCCACGGTCCGGCGGAAGCGCTGGCCGACCGAGGCCGCCAAGGTGCCGACCGCCGAGATCGGCGCGAACACCGGTTGCGGGTTGTTGAGCAACCGGTGGGAGATCAGGTAGGCCAGCCCGGCCGCGAGGCCCGCCTGGACCGCCAGGCCGGCGGCCGTACGCACCCGGTGCAGGCGATCGTGCAGGGTGGCCTTGCTGCGGTTGCGCAGTTCCTCGACGGCCTCGGCGATGCGCGGCCCGTCCAGGTCGACCAGCCCTTCGCGCAGCGGGGCACGACGCAGGAACGAGGGTCGTCGCTCCCGGGCCTCGGCCATGGCCGGGACTACCCACCCCGCACCGGGTGAATCCTCGGGTTTCGGGGCGGTGCGGCAGACTGCACCGGGTGGGAGAGCTGATCGAGCGGTGGCGGCTGGCGGCCCGCGAGGCAGGGGCGTCCGACCCGGCCGGAGTGGCCCGGGCCGGGGACCGGCTGCTGGCCGCCTGGCGGGAGCCGCACCGGCACTACCACGGCGTGCCGCACCTGCGGGCGGTGCTGGACGTGATTGACGCGTACGCCGGGGCGGCCCGGCGCCCGGAGCTGGTCCGGCTGGCGGCCTGGTGCCACGACGCGGTCTACGACCCCCGGGCCGGCGGGGACGCCAACGAGCGGGCCAGCGCCGAACTGGCCGGCGACCTGCTGTCCGACGCCGGGCTGCCGGCTGCCGCGGTGACCGAGGTACGCCGGCTGGTGCTGCTCACCGCCGGGCACGCGGTGCCGCCCGACGACCCGGACGGCGCCCTGCTCTGCGACGCCGATCTGGCGATCCTGGCCGCCCCGGCCCCCGAGTACGACCGTTACGCCGCCGCCGTGCGCCGCGAGTACGCCCACGTCCCCGACCCCGCCTTCCGCGCCGGCCGCGCCACCGTCCTGGCCGCCCTCCTGGCCCTCCCCGCCCTCTACCGCCTCCCCGACCCACACGCCCGCTGGGAGCCCACGGCCCGCGCCAACCTCACCCGAGAACTCACCACCCTGCGCCCCTGACCCCGGCGATCTTGCAGTTGTGGTGCCGACAAAGGGCGCACATCACCTCGAACGGGCAACCCGAGGTGCAAGATCGTGGGGAGGAGGTGGGGGGAAGAGGTGTTTGGGGCGGCGGAGGCCGGCGGCGTGGAGGACGCGGACGATCTCGCGGGAGGGGACGACCCGGGCGCCGAGCCAGACGGCCATCCGGAAGCGTTCGGCCGGCAGGTCGTAATGGTCGCGGTCGAAGGCCCGGCGGGGCGCGCCGAGCGCCTCCGCGAAGGCGTGCAGCTCGGCGTACGAGACGTCGCTCACCAGATGCGACCAGAGCCGGCCCCGCCACGGCACCGAGGGCCGGTCGACGTACAGCATGGCGACCAACGGTACGCCCGGTTGATGATCGCCGCCGGCACGACCTAGCCTTCCCGGCATGGTCGCCAACCCCCTTCTCGACGAGCTGCGGGCCGCCCTCGGTGACGCCGCCGTGCTGACCGACCCGGACCTGCTACGGATCCACGAGCGGGACGAGGCCGACCTCTGCGCGGCGGGCACGCCGCTGGTGGTGGTGCGCCCACGCAGCACCGAGGAGGTGGTGGCGGTGGTCCGGGCGGCGGGCCGGCACGGCGTACCGGTGGTGCCGCAGGGGGCGCGGACCGGGCTGGCCGGCGCGGCGAACGCGGTGGACGGCGCGGTGGTGCTGAGCACCGTGGCGATGGACCGGATCCTGGAGATCGACCCGGTCAGCCGGATCGCCGTGGTGCAGCCCGGCGTGGTGAACGCGACGCTGGCCGGCGCGGTCCGGAAGCACCACCTCTACTACCCGCCGGACCCGGGCTCCTGGGAGTCCTCCACCATCGGCGGCAACGTCGCCACCAACGCCGGCGGGATGTGCTGCGTCAAGTACGGCGTGACCACGGAGTACGTGCTCGGCCTGGAGGTGGTGCTCGCCTCGGGCGAGGTGCTGCGCACCGGCCGGCGCACCGCCAAGGGCGTCGCCGGGTACGACCTGACCCGGCTCTTCGTCGGCTCGGAGGGCACCCTCGGCGTGATCACGGAGGTGACCGTGTCGCTGCGGCCGGCGCCGGAGGAGTCGCTGACCCTGGTCGCGGTCTTCCCCACCACCGCCGCGGCCGGTACGGCGGTCGCCGGCATCGCCGAGCGTGGGCTCACCCCCAGCCTGCTGGAACTGCTGGACCGCACGCACCTGCGGGCCATCGAGGCGTACCGGCCGATGGGGCTGCGTACCGACGCGGAGGCGCTGCTGCTGGCGGCGGTGGACACCGGCGCCCGGGCGGCGGACGACCTGGCCCGGCTCGCCGAGGTCTGCGCGGCGGCCGGCGCCGACGAGGTGTACGCGGCCACCGACGCGACCGAGGCCGCCGCCCTGCTCCAGGCCCGCCGGCTGGCCCACCCGGCGATGGAGAAGTTCGCCGCCGACACCTTCCCCGGTGGCAACGGCGGTCTGGTCATCGACGACGTGGCGGTGCCGCGTGGGGCGCTGGCGGCGTTGCTGGACGGGGTGGCCCGGATCGCCGAGGAGTGCGCCGTGCCGATCGGCGTGGTCGGGCACGCCGGTGACGGCAACATGCACCCGAACATCGTGGTCGACCGGGCCGACCCGGCCAGCGTGGCGCGCGGCCGACGGGCCTTCGACGAGATCATGCGGCTCGGGCTGGACCTCGGCGGCACCTGCACCGGCGAGCACGGCGTCGGGCTGCTCAAGCGGGACTGGCTGGCCCGCGAGATCGGCCCGGTGGGGGTCCGGGTGCACCAGGCCATCAGGGCGGCGCTCGACCCGGCGGGGCTGTTCAACCCGGGCAAGGTGTGCTGACGGTCAGCCCTTGTCCTCGGCGGGGGTGGTCTGGGTGAGCAGCAGCAGGATCTGGTAGGCCACCTTCGGCTTCGGCTCGCCCGGGCAGTCCTGCGTGGTGATGGTCAGCCCCGGCGGGATGAGCAGGCTGGAGGTCAACGCGTCGATGCAGCCCTGCTTGTACTGGCGGGCCTCGTCGGTCTCCTTCGCCAGGGCGGGGTCGGCGAGCATCCGCTGCAACCGTTGGGTCTGCTCCGGGTTGAGCTGACCGGTCGAGTCGACCCCGTCACCGGCGCAGTCCCGGCACTGCCACCGCCCGCTCGGGTCCACATCGAGCGTCCGGATCGGACCGTCGATGCCGAGCTTCTGCACCAGCGAGACCCGCCGCCCGGCCGCGGCCGAAGCTTCTCCCGCCTGCGCGGGTGTGGTGCTGCCCTCCGCCCGGCCGAACACGGAACAGCTGGCCAGGGCGATCACCAGCAGGGCGCCGGCGGACAGGGAGAGGATCCGGAACCAGGATGGGCGAACCACGGAGGGAAACCTACACTTCCGTAGGTAGCGCCCGGTACCCTCCGGAGCGACGTTACCCGCCGGTCACCGCGGGGACGGCAACTCGACGCCATCCCCGTCGATCCCCCGGTCGGCGGCGAATCCGCGTACGTCGGGAGCGCCCAGCCGGGCCGCGTCGGCGGCCACGTCGTCCGGCATCTCCTGCGACCGCCGCTCCGCCTCGACCCGGGCCCGATAGTGGGCGACCTCGCGGGCGCGGGTCGCCTCGTCCCAGCCCAGCACCGCACCCATCAGCTCGGCGGCGTGCTCGGCCGACTCCAGGCCCCGGTGACTGGTCTCGATGGAGATCCGGGTACGCCGGGTCAGCACGTCCTCCAGGTGCAGCGCCCCCTCGGCGCGGGCCGCGTACGTCACCTCGGCGGCCAGGTATTCCGGGGCTCCGGCCAGCGGGGAGCCGAGCAGCGGATCGGCGTCGACCAGGGCGAGCAGGTCGCGGGTGAGCGTGCCGTACCGCTCCAGCAGGTGCTCGACCACCCCGACGGGCATGCCGTGCCGGCGGGCCAGGTCGGCCCGGTCCCGCCACATCGCCGCGTACCCGTCGGCGCCGAGCAGCGGCAGGTCGGCGGTCCGCGACGGCCGGGTCCAGCCGAGCCGGTGCACCGCCCGGTCGACCACGTCGGAGGCCATCACCCGGTACGTCGTGTACTTGCCGCCGGCCACCAGCAGCAGCCCGAGCATCGGCTCGACCACCGCGTGCTCGCGGGAGAGCTTGGAGGTGGAGTCCGCCTCGCCGGCCAGCAGCGGGCGCAGCCCGGCGTAGACGCCCTCGATGTCGTCGGTGGTCAACGGCCGGTCCAGTACCGCGTTGACCTGCTCCAGCAGGTAGTCGATGTCGCGGGCGGTGGCCGCCGGATGGGACCGGTCCAGCCGCCAGTCGGTGTCGGTGGTGCCGATGATCCAGTGGCCGCCCCACGGGATGACGAAGAGCACGCTGGTGGCCGTCCGCAGGATCAGGCCGGCTTCCCCGGTGATCGCCGAGCGGGGCACCACCAGGTGCACGCCCTTGGAGGCCCGCACTCGCAGGCCGGGCCGCAGCCCGACATCGTCGAGCATCCGGGACATGTCGTCGCTCCACACGCCGGTCGCGGCGATCACCGTGCGGGCGCGTACCTCGAACTCGGCGTCCGGGGAGCCGGCGGGGGCCTCCAGGTCACGGACCCGGACCCCGGTCACCTCGCGGGCCTGCCGGATCAGCCCGACGGCCCGGGCGCTGGTGACCACGGTCGCCCCGAGGCTGGCCGCGGTGCGGGCCAGGGTCACCACCAGGCGGGCGTCGTCGACCTGCCCGTCGTAGTAGCGGATCGCGCCGGCCAGGTTGTCGGCCCGCAGGCTGGGGAAGACCCGGCGGGCGCCCTCGCGGGTGAGGTGCCGGTGCAGCGGCATGCCGCGCCCGCCGCCGAAGACCCCGGCGAACGCGTCGTAGGTGGCCACCCCGGCGCCGTAGTAGGAGCGGCGGAAGAACCGTCGGGGCAGGTCGCGCAGCCCGCCCTCGGCGGGGAGCGGGACCAGGAAGGGCACCGGGCGCACCAGGTGCGGGGCGAGCCGGGTGGCGAGCAGCCCGCGCTCGGTCAGCGCCTCGTGGACCAGGTGGAACTCCAACTGCTCCAGGTAACGCAGGCCGCCGTGGATGAGCTTGCTGGACCGGCTGGAGGTGCCGGCGGCGAAGTCCCGCGCCTCCACCAGGGCCACCTTGAGCCCGCGGGACGCGGCGTCGAGCGCCGCCCCGGCCCCGGTCACCCCGCCGCCGATGACCAGCACGTCGAACCGCTCGGCGCGGAGTCGACGCAGGTCATCGGCACGGCGCTCGGCGGAGAGCTGACCGGCCACGGATCGGGACACATTGGGGTCGCGCACCTGTCCACGGTAACCGCCCCGGCGGTACGGCGGCAGCTACCGGCCGGGCCGTACGGTGATGGTCATGACGGTCGGTCCGCCCGCAGCCCCGCCCCCGCCGCCGGTTCCCGGACCCCGGGAGGGCGGGCCGTGGCCGGTGGTCGCCGCCGTCTTCACCGGCGTCTGGGCCGTGCTGGTCACCGTGCTTGGCCAGGTGGCCGGCTGGGTGCTCGACCAGGCGGTGCTGACCAGCGGCCAGGACCGGGTGGTGCTGGTCTGGCCGGTGGTCGCGCTGGCCACCGTGCTGCTGGTGGGCGCGCCGACGCTGGCGCTCGCGCTGCTCCCCCGCGCCCCGGCGGTCCGGACCGCCGGCCGGGTCTGGCTGGCCGGCACCCTCGCGCTCGGCGCGGCGACCCTGCTCCGGGCGCTGCCACCGGTGCACCAGGAGGCGTACCTGGCCGCGCTGGCCGCCACCGCCGGCCTGCTCGCGCTGCTCCTCGGCCGGCTGCCCCGCCGCCGCCCCGGCGTCGCACCGGCCCGGGCGCGGCGGTACGACGTGGTGACCCTGCTGGCGGTCGCCGCCGGGCTGGTGATGCTGCTGCCCTGGGCCTGGGTGGGTGCCCTCGGGGGTGCCCTGGAGACCCTGCTCGCCGTGCTCGCCGCCGCCGCGTTCGGCGCGCTCGCCGGGGCGCTGCTCGACGCCGCGTTCTGGGCCCCGTTCGCGGTCGGCTCGCCGCCCCGGCCGGCCCGGCTGGTGCTGGTCGGCGGCCTGGTGGCCGGGGTGGCCCTGGTGCTGGTGGCCGCCGGAGCCGGGCAGTCTGGGGCGCACCTGCCCGGGTTGTTCCTGCTCCCGCCGCTCGGCTTCGTCCTGGGCGCGCTGGAGGCGGCGGCCCGGCGCGCCGGTGCCCCGGCCGGCCGTGCCGCGGTCCGCTGGGCGGTCGGCCTCGCGCTGCTCGGGCCGCTGGCGTTCACCGACCCGGAGGAGATCACCGTCCTGCTGGCGACCAGCCGCGACGTGCCCTACTGGGTCGCGGTCGCCACCGGCGCGGCGTTCGCCGTCGCGGTCCTGCTCGCGGTCGCGTACGGCGTCCTGCTGGCCCGGCCGCGCGCCCGCGCGCCCCGGCGCGGGGTGGCCGGGCTGGTCGCGGCGGGCCTGCTCGCCGCCGTGGCCGTGGTGTACGTCGTCCCCGGCCAGCCCGGCTGGCACGGCGAGCGGCTGCTCGTGGTGCTGCGCGAGCAGGCCGACCTGAGCGGGATCCGGGCCGGGGCACCCGGTCGGGCCGGGCGGGACGCGCGGGCCGCCGAGGTCTATCGGCGGCTGGTGGCGACCGCCGACCGGACCCAGGGCGACCTGCGCCGCGAGCTGACCCGGCTACGCCTGCATCCCACGCCGTACTACCTGGTCAACGCCATCGAGACGGACGGCGGGCCGGAGGTGCGGGCCTGGCTCTCCGGGCGGCCGGAGGTGGCCCGGGTGCTGGTCAGCCAGCGGCTGCGCCCGCTGCCGGCGGCGCCGCCCCCGGCCCGGGGCGACCAGCCGGCGCCGGCCGGTCCGGCCTGGAACGTCTCGCTGATCGGTGCCGACCGGGTCTGGGCCGAGCTGGGCGTCACCGGGGCGGGCGTGGTGGTCGGCAGCTCCGACTCCGGGGTGGACGGCCGGCACCCGGCGCTGGCCGCCGGCTTCCGGGGCGGCGACGACTCCTGGTACGACCCGTGGGAGCACACCCGGACGCCGGGTGACCGGGGTGGGCACGGCACCCACACGGTGGGCAGCGCGGTGGGCCGGGACGGCATCGGGGTGGCCCCCGGGGCGCAGTGGGTCGGCTGCGTCAACCTGGAGCGCAACCTGGGCAGCCCGGCGCACTACCTGGACTGCCTCCAGTTCATGCTGGCCCCGTTCCCGGCCGGCGGGAACCCGTTCACGCAGGGCCGCCCGGAGCGGGCACCGGACGTGCTGACCAACTCGTGGGGCTGCCCGCCGATCGAGGGCTGCGACCCGGGGGCGCTGCGGCCGGCGACCGCCGCGCTGGCGGCGGCCGGGATCCTGGTGGTGGCCGCCGCCGGCAACACCGGCCCGTACTGCGGCTCGGTGGCCGACCCGCCGGCCCCGTACCCGGACGTGCTGACGGTCGGCGCGGTGGACGAGGCGCGGCAGCTCACCCGCTTCTCCGGCCGGGGCCCGGCCGCCGGGGGTCTCGCCAAGCCGGACCTGGTGGCGCCCGGGGCGCGGGTGCCGTCCGCGTTCCCCGGCGGCGGTTACGCCACCCTGGACGGCACCTCGATGGCGACCCCGCAGGTGGCGGGGGTGGTGGCGCTGATGTGGTCGGCGAATCCGGCGCTGGTCGGCGACCTGGCCCGGACCCGGCGGATCCTGCTGGACACCGCCACCCCGGCCCGGGTGCCCCCGGGCACCGACCGGTGCGGTGGCGACCGCGACCTGGTCGGGGCCGGTCTGGTCGACGCGTACGCGGCGGTGCGGGCCGCGCGGGCGGAACGGTGACCGCCCTCTGTTAAGAACCCTGCCCGATGGCCTAGGGTCGCGACCATGGACGTGGAGATCATCGAGCTGGACGTCGACCGCCTGCCCGCGGTCGTCGACCTCTGCCGGCGGGCCCTCGACCTGCCGGAGGACGCCGCCGAGGCGCCGGCCGTCGTGGACACCCTGGCCGCCCGGGCGGCGGCCGACCGGCCGGTGCTGCGGCTCGGCGCGGTACGCGCCGGCGAGCTGATCGGGGTGCTGGTCGGCTCGGTCTCGGCACGGGATCCCCGGCTCGGCCACGTCGATCTGCTGGCGGTGGCGCCGCCGGAGCGCCGGCGGGGCGTCGGGCGGGCGCTGCTGACCGAGGCGGAACGGCGGCTCGCCGGGCTCGGCGCGAGCGAACTGCTGCTCGCCGGGAACCCGCCGTACTACGCCTGGCCGGGCATCGACGTCCGGTACACCCCGGCGGTCTGCGCCGCGCTGCGCCTCGGCTACCGGCAGGACCGTACCGCCTGGAACATGACCGCGGACCTGGCGGCGGGGTCGCCGGCGCTGCGCTCGACGGAGGCCGCCGAGCGCCGGCTGGCCGACGGCGGCGTCACGGTACGCCGGGCCGAGCCGGCGGACCTGCCGGCGCTGGCGGCGTTCGCCCGGGACACCTTCGGCGGGGCCTGGGACGGGGAACTGGCCGGCTCCCTGGGCCGGCCGGACGCGGGCGCGCACCTGGCCGAGCGGGACGGCGCGATCCTCGGTTTCGCCGCGTACGGCTCGTCCCGGCCGAGCTGGTTCGGCCCGATGGGGACGGCGCCGGCCGCGGAGGGTTCGGGAATCGGCGGGGTGCTGCTGCGCCGCTGCCTGCGCGACCAGGCGGCGGCCGGGATCGGCGCGGCGCAGATCGGCTGGGTCGGTCCGGTGCCGTTCTACTCGGGCGCGGCGGGCGCCCGGATCGAGCGCGTGTTCTTCCTGTACCGCAAGGAACTTAACGGACAAAAGTAACGTACCGTCGTTTCGCCTCCCCGGCCATCGACCGCGCCCTACCGTCGGGCGTAGAGGAGGCAGCCATGACCATGGAAGACGAACGGACCGACCAGCCGGCGAGCTGGCCACCGGCCGACGAACTCCCCGGCCACCTGCCGTTCGACCGGCTGGACTACGGCGACGCCGAACAACTCGCGGAGATGACCGGCGGCGACGAACCGGCCACCGAGGAGCCGCTGCAACCGGTGGACGAGCCGATCCGCGTCCCGCCGCCGTACGACCGGACGCACAAGCGACGCAACCAGCGACGGCTGCCGACGTAGAGACAGAAGAAAAGGGGGCGGACCGCTGACGCGGCCCGCCCCCTTTCGGCGTGCTGGGTGGAGCTGGACTCAGAAGTCCATGTCCCCGCCACCCGGGCCAGCCGGGGCGGCCGGGGTCTTCTCCGGCTTGTCCGCCACGACGGCCTCGGTGGTGAGGAACAGCGCGGCGATCGACGACGCGTTCTGCAGCGCGGAACGGGTCACCTTGGCCGGGTCGATGATGCCCGACGCGAGCAGGTCGACGTACTCGCCGGTCGCGGCGTTGAGGCCGTGACCCGGGTCGAGGTTGCGGACGTGCTCGACGACGACGCCACCCTCCAGGCCGGCGTTGACGGCGATCTGCCGCAGCGGGGCGTCCAGCGCGATCTTGACGATCTGGGCGCCGGTCGCCTCGTCACCGTTCAGGTCCAGCTTGTCGAAGGCGGTCTTGCCGGCCTGCACCAGCGCGACACCACCACCCGGGACGATGCCCTCCTCGACGGCGGCCTTCGCGTTGCGGACGGCGTCCTCGATGCGGTGCTTGCGCTCCTTCAGCTCGACCTCGGTGGCCGCGCCGACCTTGATCACCGCAACACCGCCGGCCAGCTTGGCCAGGCGCTCCTGCAGCTTCTCGCGGTCGTAGTCGGAGTCGCTCTTCTCGATCTCGGCCCGGATCTGGTTGACCCGGCCCTGGATCTGCTCGGCGTCGCCGGCACCGTCGACGATGGTGGTCTCGTCCTTGGTCACCACGACCTTGCGGGCCCGGCCCAGCATGTCGAGGCCGACGGCGTCCAGCTTGAGGCCGACCTCCTCGCTGATGACCTGGCCACCGGTGAGGATGGCGATGTCGGCCAGCATGGCCTTGCGGCGGTCACCGAAGCCCGGCGCCTTGACGGCGACCGACTTGAAGGTGCCGCGGACCTTGTTGACCACCAGGGTCGCCAGGGCCTCGCCCTCGATGTCCTCGGCGATGATCAGCAGCGGCTTGCCCGACTGCATGACCTTCTCCAGGATCGGGAGCAGGTCCTTCACCGAGGAGATCTTGCTGTTGACGATCAGGAGGTACGGGTCGTCGAAGACGGCCTCCATACGCTCCGGGTCGGTCATGAAGTAGGCGGAGATGTAGCCCTTGTCGAAGCGCATACCCTCGGTGAGCTCGAGCTCCAGGCCGAAGGTGTTGCTCTCCTCGACGGTGATGACGCCTTCCTTGCCGACCTTGTCCATCGCCTCGGCGATGATCTCGCCGACGCTGGTGTCACCAGCCGAGATGGAGGCGGTGGAGGCGATCTGCTCCTTGGTCTCCACGTCCTTGGCGAGCTTGAGCAGCTCCTCCGAGACGCTGGACACGGCGGCCTCGATGCCCCGCTTCAGGGCCATCGGGTTGGCACCGGCGGCCACGTTGCGCAGGCCCTCGCGAACCAGGGCCTGGGCCAGGACGGTCGCCGTCGTCGTGCCGTCACCGGCCACGTCGTCGGTCTTCTTCGCGACCTCCTTGACCAGCTCGGCGCCGATCTTCTCGTACGGGTCCTCGAGCTCGATCTCCTTGGCGATGCTCACACCATCGTTGGTGATGGTGGGGGCGCCCCACTTCTTCTCGAGCACGACGTTGCGGCCCTTGGGGCCGAGCGTCACCTTCACGGCGTCGGCGAGCTGGTTCATGCCCCGCTCGAGGCCGCGGCGCGCCTCTTCGTCGAACGCGATCATCTTGGCCATACGGCGTTGTCCTCCTGGACACTCACGGGCCACCCGGGGATCCCCCGGATGGGCCGTCTGGTGTACGCACCTTGGGGACGTCGCCACCTGGCGACGACGACGTCTCCTCGGTCGGGCCGGACAGCCCGCGACGACCGGCCCGTGCCGTTCCGGCGCCATCGAGACGCCGGCGCGGCCGTGGCCCTACCGCCCCGACCATTGGCACTCACCGCATGCGAGTGCCAATGACCTGTTTAGCACTCTCCCTAGCCGAGTGCAAGCACGATGGCCTCGCTCAGCCGAGTTCCGCAACCAGTCGGGCGGTGTTCACCGGACCGTCCTGGGCCCGCTGCTCGGCGTACGTCACCAGCAGCCCGACGAGCTGGGCCAGGTAGGACGGGGTGACGAGCACGGCGCTCAGCACGGCCACCAGGACCGCCCCCACCGCGGTGCCCGGGGCGGCCATCGGATGCACCCCGAACGTGAGCTGGCTGACCGCCTCCAGCACGCCGTTGACGACGGCGGCGGCGACGAGCACGGCCACGACCAGCGCGACCCGGCCCAGCACCATCCCCAACCGCCGGTGCAGCATCCCGAACGAGCGGCCGATCGGGTCCTGCCGCTCGAAGAGGTAGACCGGGCCGAACAGGGCGATCGCGAAGATCACGTAGATCCCCGGGAGGACGCACGCGCAGAAGCCGACCATGATCAGCAGCGAGGCGACCACGGTCCAGCCCCACAGGCCGAGGGCCCGGCGCCACCCGTACCGGAAGGCGGCCCCGACACCGGCCGGCTCGCCGGCCGCCTGCCGGGTGATCACCCAGGTGCCGGCGGCCCAGCCCGCGGCCTGGAGCGGGCCGAAGAGCAGGACGGCGAGCAGCACCGCGCCGTAGAAGAGGAAGATGTCCCCGAAGTACCCGTCCGGCAGCACCGGGGCGCCCTGGGGCCCGGTGACGGGCTCGCCCGCCGGGGCGAGGCCGACGGAGAGGATCCCGATCACCGCCGCCGGCACCGCCTGGGTGAGCAGCATGATCGGCAGCAACTGGCGCCAGCCCCGGCGTAGCGCACCGGTGCACCGGGCGAACCAGCCGCCGATCCCCGCGTACGGGGGCGTGACCAGCGGGTCGTTCGGGTCGGCGCCGGGGTGCCAGCCGTAGGGCTGGCCGGGCAGTGGCAGCTGGCCGGGGTACGCCCCGCCCGGCACCGGACCGGCCCCGGCCGGCCACGCCCAGCCGTGCGGCTGGGCCGCCGGATCGCCCGGGTACGCCGCGCCCGGCGTCGGCCAGGCCGACCCGTGCGGGTACGCCGCCGGATCGCCCGGGTACGCCCCCCAGGACTGCCCGCTCGGCGCGGCCGGATATCCCGGCTGCCCCGGCGCGGCGAACCCCGGCTGGCCGGGCACGGGCTGGCCTGGCGCGGTGAACCCCGGCTGAGTCGGCACGGGCTGGCCCGGCACGGTGAGTCCAGGGTGGCCGGGCAGCGTCGGGTCGACGGGCTGCGCGGGCACGGCCGGGTACCCGGGCTGGCCCGGCATCGTCGGATCCGTCGGGGTGGGCTGTCCGGACGTGACGGGGTGGTCCGCATGCCCCGGTGTCGGGGCCGGCGCGGCGGCCGGCGGTGTCGACGGGGCCGGGTCGGCCGGCGTACCGGACGACGCCGGGGGCACCGGCTCGGTGGGACCCGACGGGGGCTGGTCGGACATGAACCCTCCTCAGCAACGATGGCTGGAACGGCTCACGATCTTCCCTGGTGCGCGCCCGCACCGCACCCCCGGAATCGGGGTGAAATCCGCCGAACGGCGGCGACGCGGTCAGGCGATGACGCGGACCCGCTCGGCCTGCGGACCCTTCTGACCCTGGGCGATCTCGAACTCGACCCGCTGACCGTCGTCCAGCGCCTTGTAGCCGTCCATCTCAATCGCGGAGAAGTGGACGAAGACGTCCTGCCCGCCGTCGACGGCGATGAAGCCGTAGCCCTTTTCGGCGTTGAACCACTTGACGGTGCCCTGTGCCACGGTGCACTTCCTCACTCTGCGCGGCGTTCCACAACCCGGAGACCGGCGGACCGGCACCGGCGGACCACCGGTTTCGGCGATCGGCTACGGTCGCTGAATCGGGTGACCGAAATCGCACGCTACACGAGGCGTGACGACACCGCACGACCGCAAATCGGGCATATTTCGGCCGCCATCGGCCCCGGGTGGACCGGTCCCGCCGGCACTCCGGTATGCATTGCCACATGACCAGCGCGCCCACCATGACCGCGACCGTCCGCCGGGTCCGTCCGGAGGACGCCGCCCGGATGCGGGCGCTCCGGCTGGAGATGCTCGCCGACTCACCGCTGGCGTTCCTGGAGACCGTGGCGGAGGCGGCCGCCCGCCCGCACGCCGACTACGCGGCCCGGATCGCCGCGGTCTCCGCCGGCACCGCGAGCGCCCAGTTCGTCGCCGACCCCGGTGGCCGGTTCGTCGGGCACGCCGGCGGCATCGCGGCCCCGGATGAACCGGGGCTGACCCTCATCTACGCCGTCTACCTCACCCCGGCCTGGCGCGGCAGCGGGCTGCTCGGCGCGCTCGTCGACCAGGTGGCCGCCTGGTCCCGGGCCTGCGGCCGACCGGAGCTGATGATGGAGGTGGTGGTCGGCAACGACCGCGCCTACCGCGCCTACCAGAAGCTCGGCTTCGAGGACACCGGCATCCGCGTCCCCCACCCGAGGATCCCCACCCTCAACGAACTCCAGATGCGCCGCCCCGCGTAGCCCACCCCCGGACCGAGGACCTGACCCGAGGCAGCGCCCCTCAGATCAGCCCCCACGGGTTCCGGGGCAGGCCGCCTCGCGGAGGGATCAAGCCTGACCGCCCGGAGCGAGGCGGCCTGCCCCGGAAACCACGCGCACCTGCCCCGGAAACCCCTAACCGTAACCAAGATCAGACGTGCCGGCGGCTCTGCACGATCCGGAACCGGTTCGCCACGTACGCCCCGTCGGTCAGCGCGGAATTCGCCGCCGGGTTCGCCCCCGACCCGTGGAAGTCGGAGAACGCCGCCGACTGGTTGACGAAGACCCCGCCGGTGAGGTTGCAGGACAGGTGCACCCCGGCGTCGATCGCCGCCGCCTCGGCCGCGTCGAGCACCGCCTCGTCGGTGGAGTAGACCCCGGCGGTGAGCGCGCCCTTCTCCCGGACGGTCGAGCGCAGGATCTCCAGGCTGTGCGCGGTGGAGTCGGTGGCGATGGCGAACGAGATCGGCCCGAACCACTCCCGGGAGTAGGTCCCGGTGTCCGCCGCGTCCAGCTTCACGATGGTCGGCGTACGCACCACGGCGCCCGGGAAGCTCGGGTGCTCGACGGTGCGCGACTCCAGCACCGGCTCGCCGACCTTGGTGACCTCCTCCAGCCGCTCCAGCACACCGTCGTTGACGATGGCGCCGGTCAGCTCGACACCCCGGGCCGGGTCGGCGGTGAGCTTGCCGACCGCCCCGGCGATGCCGGCGGCCACCTCGTCGAAGCTCTTGTGCCCCTGGTCGGTCTCGATGCCGTCCCGGGGGATGAGCAGGTTCTGCGAGGTGGTGCACATCTGCCCGCTGTACAGGGTGAGCGTGAAGCCCAGGTTGCGGCACAGGCCGGCGAAGTCGTCGGTGGAGTCGATCACGACCGTGTTCAGGCCGGCCTTCTCGGTGTAGACGGCGGCCTGCCGGGCGTTGGCCTCCAGCCAGTCGCCGTACTCGGTGGAGCCGGTGAAGTCGACGATCTTCACCGCCGGGTGCAGGGCCAGGGTCGAGGCGAGCTTCTCGTCCGCCGCCTCGGAGGCGAGCTGCACCAGGTTCGGGTCGAAGCCGGCCTCGGCGAGCACCTGGCGGGCGTACTTGACGGTGATGGCCAGCGGCAGCACCGCGCGCGGGTGCGGCTTGACGATCACCGGGTTGCCGGTGGCCAGCGAGGCGAAGAGCCCGGGGTACGAGTTCCAGGTCGGGAAGGTGTTGCAGCCGATCACCAGGGCCACGCCGCGCGGCACCACGTGGAAGGTCTTGCTCATCCGCAGCGGGTCGCCCTTGCCGGCGGCCTTCTCCCAGCCGGCGGTCCCCGGGTGCCGGGTCATCTCGGCGTACGCGTAGGCGATCGCCTCCAGCGCCCGGTCCAGCGCGTGCGCGCCACCGGCCTGGAAGGCCATCACGAACGCCTGGCCGCTGGTGAACTGCACCGCGTTGGCCAGCTCGAAGACGTTCTTGTGCAGCCGGTCGAGGATCTCCAGGCAGACGCCCACCCGGGCCTGCGGGCCGGCGTCCCGCCAGGCGGGCAGGGCGGCGGTGGCGGCGGCCACCAGCTGGTCCGCGCCGGCGTGCGGGTAGCGGACGTTCAGCTCGACGCCGAACGGGCTGACCTCGGTGGCGACGGTCCCGCCGTCACCCGGCTGGTCGAGGGGGAAGTCGGCGTTCAGGTACGCCTCGAAGGCGGCCCTGCCGTCCGCGGCGGCGGTCTCGCCGTACACCCGGGGGCTGGGCGACTCGGGATAGGCGGACCAGTACCCGCGCTCCGAGATCGCGGTCAGCGCCCGGTTGAGGGTGTCGGCGTGCCTGTCGTACAGGGGGTGCGGGGTCTCCGTCATGCCCGCCATCATGCAACAGGAAGCCACCAGATCAGTAGGGGCGTGTCACAAGTTCGATCGTCGCCCGCCACTGGTCGAGCTGCCCCGGACCGTCCGGGAATGACCGGACCGGCGCCGGGTAACCGCGCGGTCGGCGACCAGGAGAGGACGGCGGCGGGTGCGGACGACCGAGATCCGGGTGCACGGCGTCGCCGACAAGGGGCCGGAGGCGATCCTGGACCGCCCGGTGGTCGTCCGGGTGGCGGGTGACCGGGACGCCGGCTTCTACCGGGTACGTCCGGGCTTCGGCGAGCCGACCGGACCGGGCGGGGCGGACCTGGAGGCGTACCGGTGGAGCGGCCTCACCGGCGGCACCGCCATCCGGACTCTCTCGCTGGTGCTGCTCCTGCCCTTCATGCTGGCCAACATCGCCATCTGGATGCTGCCCCCGGGTCGGGCCTCGGCGACGCCCGGGCGGGCGCTGTGCCGGCTGCTCGCCGCCAGCCTCACCGCGATGTACGTGCTGTCAGCCGTCGGGGTGGCGCTCGACCTGATCGGCTGGCAGTGCGCGGAGTTTCCGCGCTGCCTGGAGGGACGGCGGGAGATCTCGTGGCTCGGTGGCCTGCCCCCGGGGCAGCGGCTGGCCATCCTGGCGCTGCTGCCGATCCTCGCGGTCGGGCTGGTGCGCCGGACCAGCGACCGCACCTGGCAGCTCCCCGAGGACGCGGCGACGAGGCCGCAGGGGGTGGGCGCCGACCGGCTGGACACCCGGCACTTCTGGGACAACCGGGCACTGCTGCGCCGGCTGCGCTCGCTGCACCTCGCCATCGCCCTGGGGATGCTCGACCTGGCGCTGCTGCTGGTGCTCGTCCCGCACGACCGGAACCTGCCCGGGTATCTGCTGCTCGCGGCGGCCATCGGACTGCTGCTGGCGGCTGCGGCGCTGCTCTGCCTGCCCCAGCTGGACCGTAGGGGCGCCCAGCCCTGGTTGCACCGCGCCACGGCCGGGGCGCGGTGGGGAACGGTCGCCCTCACCGCGCTCACCGTCGGCTACGCGGCCGCGCCCCGCTCGCCGTGGTCGGCCACGCAGGGAATGCCCGGGTACGACGTCCTCGTGTCCGCCGTCTTCGCCACCCAGCTGGGGCTGCTGCTCCTCCTCGCCGGCGTGGTGCTGACCGGGCCGGCCACCCAGCGGGCGTCCGCGGTGCTGGGTGGCCTGGGCGCGCCGGTCCTGGTCTCCGCCGCGATCGGCCTCGCCGTGGCCTTCTCGTCCGGGTTGAGCTACGGGGTGGCCGAATACCTGGACCGGGGTTCCAGCCCCACCCCGGCCCGGCCGTTGCCACCGGGCGCGCCGCCGCTCGCCCCGCCGGTGGCGTACCGGTGGGCCGCCCTCGGGTTCTCGATCGCCGTGGTGCTGGCCGTCGTGGTGGCCCTGGCCGGTCGCAGCTGGCACCGGTCCCGCCGCCGCCGCGCGGCCGAGGAGCTGATCCGGCAGGACTTCCCCGAGGTCGCCCGGGTGCCACCGGAGCGGGTCCGGGCGCTCCGGGACCGGCTCGTCCGGGCCCGGCTCGCCACCCGCCTCGGGCCGCTGCTGCCGGGGGCGTACGCGCTGCTGGCCGTGCTGACCCTCGGTGCAGCGGGGCTGTCGGTCGTGCACCAGGGGCCGGAGTCGATCGCGGCCCGGCTCGGCGGGATGCCCCTGGCCGCCCCGGTGATCTTCGCGACCGACCTCGGCGGCCTGCTGATCGGCCTGTTCGCCGTGGTGCTGGCCGGTGCCGGGCTGTTCGCCTACCGGTCGCCCGCGATCCGGGCGGTCGGCGTGCTGTGGGAGCTGGCCACCTTCTGGCCCCGGGCCGCGCACCCGCTGGCCGCGCCCTGCTACACCGAGCGGGCGGTGCCCGACCTGACCCGCCGGATCGCCGAGCTGACCCGGGACGGCGGCGGGGTCGTGCTCTCCGGCCAGAGCCACGGCAGCGTGCTGGTCTCGGCCACCGTGCTGCAACTGCCCGAGTCCTGCCGCGCCCGGGTGGCCCTGCTGACGTACGCGACGCCGCTCGGTCCGCTCTACCGCCGGGTCTTCCCGGCCTACTTCGGCCCGGAGGTGCTGCGCGAGATCGGCGAGCGGGTGGACTGGAAGTGGATCAGCCTGTGGCGGTACACCGACCCGATCGGGGGGCGGATCTTCCCGGCGGAGCTGTCACCGGACGACCCGGCCGCCGGGGTGGACCGCCGGGTCCGTGACCCGAGGACACTGCTGATCCCGCCCGGGGACACCGTGCCGCCGCCGATCGGCGGACACCGGTTCGAGCCGGACGAGGACTTCCACCGGGCGGTCCGGGACCTGGCCCTCCGGCTCGGCCGGCCGGGGGACGGCGGGCTCAGAGGGTGAGCTGCCAGTCCGTCGAGCCGGCCGCCGGCCGGAAGCCGAGCTGCTCGTTGATCGCGATCATGTGCGTGTTCTCCGCCGCATTGTAGGTGTCGATCACGCGCAGCTCCGGCTCGTGGGTCAGGGCGTAGGCGAGGTTCTCGGCCTTGCAGAGCAGACCGAGACGGTGGCCGCGGTGCTCCGGGTCGACGATGGTGATCTGCTGCCAGGCATGTTGGACGCTGCTCGCGTCGAAGCTGAGCTGGCTCCAGGCGACCAGTCGGCCGGACGCCTCGTGCACCGCGCCGACGTTGTACCGGCGGATGCCCCGGCCGTCCAGCGCCCGCTCCACGCCCCGGATCCGCTCCGCGTCCATCTGCTCCTGCTCCCACGCCAGCTCCCCGAGCGGGGCGTCGAGCAGCAGTCGGCCCTCCAGGTGGGCGACGTCGGCGACGTGCTCCTCAGGGACATGATCCCGCCAGCGGACCGCCCGGTAGCCGGCCGCGGCCGCCCGGGCACCGGCGAGCAGCGCCGCCAGCCGGGACCGGTCGAGCGTGGTGACGTCGAGCCGGCGGCGGACATCGGCGAGCGCCGGCCGCGCGCCGACGGCGGCGGCGAAGGCGGCCCCGGGCAGCTCCCGATGCTCCTCGCCCGGCAGCGCGGTGACGGTCGAGCCGACCATCCGCTTGCCACCGTGCTCCCGCAGCACCGTCAGGCCGTGCTCGTGCAGCGCCCGCCCCACCCCGCGCCGCCGGTACGCCGGGTCCACCACCAGCTCCACGCTGGCGTTCTCGGTGTTGTCGAGGGTGTGCAGGTACAGCCGGATCCAGCCGACGGGCACCCCGTCGAGGCGGGCCACCGACCACCGGATGTCGATGCCGGGCATCGGGTGCCACAGCGGTGCCTCGAACCGGCGCCGGCACGGCGGCGGAAGGTCGGGCTCGTCCACGGCCTGGGCCGCGACCGCCGTGCGGTGGACCGCGTCGAGGGTCGGCCGGTCGGCGGGATCGAGGGGGGTGACGGAGATGCCCATGCCGCTGAGCGTGCGCCACCCACAGCGAAGGGGCCAGCGGTTTTCCGCCGGCCCCTTCGGACGTTGGTCGGGAGGGACGTCCGCACAACGCCTCCGGCGTTGGGTCGTAAGAACTTAAAAAGTCTCCGGCGGATGCCCTCCCGCACCGAGCATCTTGCGCCGTCCGGTTCCTGCCGTCAAGTCCTTGTCGGCGGGTTTTCCACACTCACAGCAAATCGCCAGTTACCCACCGGATCTCCCCGATCCCCCACCCGGGCGATCCGCCCCTCCCCCACTCGCATGAGTTGATCAAGGGGTTCGCGTCGGGATCGGCCCTTCCGCCGACGCGAACCCCTTGACCAACGACCTGGGGGGCCGGCGGGTCAGGCCAGGAGGCCGGCGTCGCGGGCGGCGCGCAGGCTCGGCTTGATGCGGTGCGTGGGACCGACCTGCGCGGCCACCGCGTCGATCGTCTTGAGGCCCTCGCCGGTGTTGAAGACGACCGTCTCGGCGGCGGGGTCGAGCCGGCCCGACTCGACCAGCTTGCGGAGCACCGCGACGGTGACCCCGCCGGCCGTCTCGGCGAAGACCCCGGTGGTCCGGGCGAGCAGCCGGATCCCGGCGCGGATCTCGTCGTCGTCGGCGTACTCCATCCAGCCGCCGGTGCGGCGCACCGCCTCCAGCGCGTAGAGGCCGGCGGCGGGGTCGCCGATGTTCAGCGACTTGGCGATGCCGGTCGGCTTGACCGGGGTGATGGTGTCGCTGCCGGCGTGCAGCGCGGTGGCGATCGGGTTGCAGCCGGCGGACTGGGCGCCGAACACCTTCCAGCCACCGGCCGGCGCCTCGACCAGGCCGATCTCGACCAGCTCGGAGAACGCCTTGTCGATCTTCGTGAGCAGCTCGCCGCTGGCCATCGGGATGACCACCTGGGCGGGGATCCGCCAGCCGAGCTGCTCGGCCACCTCGTACCCGAGGGTCTTGGAGCCCTCGGCGTAGTAGGGCCGGACGTTGACGTTGACGAAGGCGGTGTCCTCGAAGTCGTCGGTCTCCACCAGCTCGCCGCAGAGCCGGTTCACGTCGTCGTACGAGCCGTCGATGGCGACCAGGTCGCCGCCGTAGACGGCGGTGGTCACCACCTTGCCCTGCTCCAGGTCGCTGGGTATGAAGACCACCGAGGGCGCCCCGGCCCGGGCCGCGTGGGCGGCCACCGAGTTGGCCAGGTTGCCGGTGGAGGCGCAGGCGTACCGGGTGAAGCCGAGCGCGCGGGCGGCGGTCAGCGCCACCGAGACCACCCGGTCCTTGAACGAGTGGGTGGGGTTGCCGCTGTCGTCCTTGACCCAGAGCGGCGCGGTGAAGCCCAGCTCGGCGCCGAGATTCGGGGCGGCGACCAGCGGGGTCAGGCCCGGGTCGAGGGTCACCCGGGTGGCCGGGTCCTGGCCGGCGGGGAGCAGGGGCGCGTACCGCCAGAGGTTCTTCGGGCCGGCCTCGATCTGCTCGCGGGTGACGGTGGCCAGGGCGGCGGCGTCGTAGTCGACCTCCAGCGGGCCGAAGCACTCGTAGCAGGCGTGCTGCGCGGCGAGCGGGTAGCGCGCGGAACAGGCGCGGCAAACCAGGGCGCGGGCGGGGCTGAGGGTGGTGTCGATGCCGGACGTGCCGGGAAGCGTCGACGTCATGTCGAGGAATTCCTCTCATCTTTCCCCGCATCGCCTCGTGCGGCGGGGACGGAATTGGCACCTGCCCGGCGTCGCTCGTCGTCGAGCGCGCGGGTGGTTGCCGGGGCGTCATCGGGCCGTATCCCTCAGCCCCTCTGGATGAGGTATGCAGTTGTGCCGCCGAGTCTATGCCGCGTCCCCGCGACCACCACCTCGGGTTCCCACGCTGTGAACCCACCCCCGCCCGAGATTCGCCCTCAAACACGGAAAGAGTGGCCATCCGGAGCTCGGAGGCCACTCTTTCCGGGAATCTGCGCGCACCCGGGCCCGGGTGGGGCGGGGACGGCGGGGTCAGCGGGCGACGACGGCGACGGGGTCGACGACGGCGGGGCGGTCGATCACGGCGGCCAGGGGCTCGGCGCCGGCGGCCTTGCGGGTGCGGGTGGCGAGGTTCGCGGCGACCAGGGCGGCGATGGTCACCGCCGCGCCGACCAGCTCCACCGCGCCGGGCCGGTAGCCGCGCAGGGTCTGCACCGCGAACGTGGTCACCGGGACCAGGTTCATGAACAGCGCCGCGTCGGCCGCGCCGAGCCGGCGTACCCCGGTGTTCCAGGCGAGGACCGCGAGCACCGCGGCGACCACCACGGCGTACGCCAGCTGCGGGGCGACCGCGGCGAGGTCGGCGGCGGCCGGCGCGTGCTGGACCCCGGTGAGGTCCGCGACGGCGCTGGCGGCGAGCATGGCGAGCGTGCCGGCGACGGCGGTCAGGGTGGTGTAGCGCAGCGCGGAGTGCTCGGGGAAGCGGCTGGCGCCGTGGGTGTAGATCGCCCAGCTGATCACCGCGCCGACCATGAGCAGCCCACCGAGGCCGAACTGACCCAGCCCGTCGAGCCGGCCCCGGGTGATCACCAGGCCCACGCCGAGCAGGGCGACCAGCGAGAGGCCGAGCAGCACCGGCCGGGGGCGTACCCCGTCCCGCGCCCAGCGGACGAGCTGGGTGACCAGCGGGGTGGTGGCGGCGAAGAGGGCGATCTGCTGCGGCGCGGCGTGCCCGAGGGCGAGGTTGGTGAGCATGTTGAAGCCGCCGAAGCCGATCACCCCGAGCAGCACCACCTCGACGCCGCGCCCGTCCGCCCGGAGGGCGGCCACCCCCTCCCGGGCCAGCAGCAGGGCGAGCAGCACGGCGCCGGCGAGCACGTACCGGGCGGTGGTCAGGTTGACCGCGTCGACCCGGGTGAGCGCGCTGGCCAGGACGGGGAACATGACGCCCCAGCTCAGTACGGCGAAGAGCGGGAAGGCGGCATGACGAGGACGCATCACAGCTCCAATGTTCGAGTACCGTCGAACCAACGACACCGACCATAGGAGGTTGTTCGACGGATGTCGAACATGGGTTACCCTGGTCACATGGAGCTGCACGAACCCGAGCTGCGGGACGTCCCGGTCACCGCCGTGCTGGCCGCCCTGGCCGACGACGTACGGCTGCAGATCGTCCGGGCCCTCGCCGAGGGCGGCGAGTACGCCTGCGGCACCTTCGAGTTCGGGGTCTCCAAGGCGACCCGCAGCCACCACCTCAAGGTGCTGCGCGAGGCCGGCCTGACCCGCACCCGGGTCGCCGGCACCAGCCGGTACGTGCGGCTGCGCCGGGACGAGCTGGACCGCCTCTACCCGGGGCTCCTCGACGCGGTCCTCACCGCGCGCACCCCGTCCTGAGCCGTACGCCGACGGCGCGACCGCGGGCGGCCGAGCGGCCGATCATCCGGGTGGCGCGGGCTCAGTACGGTGCGGGCACCTTCCCCGAGAGAGGAACGCCCGCCCATGCGCCGGACCCTGCCGAGCCTCGCGACCCTCGCCCTGCTCGGTTTCCTGACCGCCTGCGGAGGTGACTCCGGAGCGGTCTCCTCGGCGACCAGCACGGTCACCTCGTCCGCCGAGGCCCCGACCGCCCCGGCCGCCTCGACGCCCGCCGCGGTCACCCCCAGCGCCACCCCGAAGACCGCGTCGACGACGAAGCCGGTCGTCGCCCCCAAGCCGGCCCCGCCCAAGACGCCGGCGCTCACCTGCACCCAGCTCGGCGGTGCCCAGCTGGGCAGTGCGAAGGTGCCGTTCAACGGTTACCCGGACTACATCCCCCTGCTGGACGGCGTCTGGAGCGGCGAGGACGGCGCGACCGTCGAGCTGCAGAATCCGTGCGGGATCGGCGACCTGGACGGCGACGGCGCGGCCGACGCCGTCGGCACGGTGCTGCTGCGTACGGGCGGGATCGGGCAGTTCTGGAGCGTCGTCTTCTGGCACAACTCGGCCGGCAAGCCGGCCTACCGCAGCCTGGTCGACCTGGGTGACCGGAACCCGGTCACCTCGATCAGCGTCGCCGGCCAGCAGGCCACCGTGGTCTGGCTGACCCGCTCGGACGGCAAGAGCATGGCCGAGCTGGACATCAGGCGCACCACCGTCTACCAGCTGTCCGGCACCACGGTCACCGAGGTCAAGCACACCGACGCGCCGTACACCGCCTGATCAGCTCGCCTGCCCGGCACCGGGCTCCAGGTATCCATAGCTGAGCCGCTTGGATCTTGGTAGGAAACGGCCCCTGGAGGGGCCGTTTCCTACCAAGATCTCCAAGAGGCCACCCGATTCGGGTCAGCTGGTGACGTCCTTGCGGGTGAAGCGCCAGAACGCGAGGCCCCAGAACAGGGTGGCGTAGACGACGGCCGAGACGGCGCCGCGTACCACGTCGTCGGTCTGCGCCGGGGTGGAGAGCAGCCCGAGCCAGGCGCTGCTGTAGTGGGTGGGCAGCAGCGCGCGCAGCCCGCCCAGCGCGGTGATCTGGTCCAGGATGCTGGAGAGGATCCAGAGCAGCACCGCCCCGCCGACCGCGCCGAGCGCCGCGTCCGTGGTCACCGAGAGCAGGAACGCCAGGCCGGCGACCACCAGCAGGACGACCGCCAGGTAGCCGAGCACCGCGAGCAGGCGCAGCAGCCCGTCGGCCGGGGCCAGTTCGGCGGCGACCTGGCTGCGCAGCGGGGACCAGCCGTACCGCACGGTGCCGGCGAGCAGCGCGGTGCCGAAGAGGAGCAGCAGGGCCAGCGCCGAGTAGGCGAGCGCCACCAGCAGCTTCATCGCGAGCAGCCGGGCCCGGGGCACCGGGACCGCCAGCAGGTAGCGCAGGCTGCCCCAGCTCGCCTCGCTCGCCACGGTGTCCCCGCAGAACAGCGCCACCACCACGACCAGCAGGAAGGACGAGGACACGAAGAGCGAGAAGAGGGCGAAGTTCAGCCCGCCCCCGGTGGCCAGGTCGACCAGGCTGCCGAACTCGTTGTTCCGGTTGCGGTCCGCGTCGCCGGAGTTGAACTCGAACGCGACCAGGATGATCAGCGGCAGCAGCACCATGAACCCCAGCGCGAGCTGGGTACGCCGCCGCGACGCCTGCCGGCGGAACTCGGCCAGGAAGGGCAGCGTCGCGGACGGCCGGTAGCCTGCCGCCGCGCCGGCCCGGTCCACCGTGCACACCGAGGTCGACTCCGCCATCACCGGTCCCCGCTTCCCCGAGAGTTCTCGCCGACCAGGGCGAGGAACGCGTCCTCCAGGCGGCGCCGGGGCACCACCCGGTCCACCCCGATGCCGGCCCGGACCAGCTCGGCCACCACCTCGCTGCGGGCGGTGCCGTTGGTGTCCACCACCAGCCCGCCGTCGCCGTCCGGCAGCACCCGTACGCCACCGAGCCGGTCGAGCACGGTCCGGGCGGCGTCCGGGTCGCTCACCTCGAACAGCACGCTCGGCGACTCGCCGACGATCTCCTCGACCGGGCCGGAGGCCACGATCCGCCCCTTGTTCACCACCACCGCGTGGGTGCAGGTCTGCTCCACCTCGGCCAGCAGGTGGCTGGAGACCAGCACCGCCCGGCCGTCGGTGGCGTACCGCTGGAGCACCCGGCGCATCTCGGCGATCTGCGGCGGGTCCAGCCCGTCGGTCGGCTCGTCGAGCACCAGCAGCTCGGGCAGGCCGAGCATGGCCTGCGCGATGGCCAGCCGCTGCCGCATGCCGTGGCTGTAGTTCTTCGTCCGCCGGTGCACCGACGCGCCGAGTCCGGCGATCTCCAGCGCCTCGTCGAAGTGCGCGTCCGCCCACGGCCGGCCGGTCGCCCGCCAGTACGCCTTCAGGTTGTCCAGGCCGGACAGGTGCGGCAGGAAGCCGGGCCCCTCCACCAGCGCGCCGATCCGGGAGAGCACCGGTGAGCCGGGCACCAGCCGGTGACCGAAGACGTAGATCTCGCCGGCGGTGGGCTGGGTCAGCCCCATCAGCACCCGCAGGGTGGTGGTCTTGCCGGCGCCGTTCGGCCCGAGCAGGCCGACCACCTGTCCGGGGTGCACCTCGAAGTCCACGTTGGAGACGGCGACGAAGCCGTCCGCGTACTCCTTGCGCAGCGCGCGGACGGCGAGCGGGACGTCCGCGTAGTCGGGGTGGACCGAGCTGTCCTGGCGGCGGTGCCGGCGGCGGACGACCAGGACGACCGCCACGAGCCCGAGCGCGATCGCGGCGAGCAGGCCGGCCAGCACCCAGCGCCAGAGCATGGCCGAGGTGGGGATCGGCTGGGCGTCGACCGTGGGCACCGTCAGCGGCCCGTCGCCCAGGGCCACCGAGTAGACGGCCGGCTCGGCCGGGGTGGCGTACGCCTGGTCGGAAGTGGCGACCACGATGCGCAGCCGGTGCCCCGCCTCGATCCGGCGGACGATCGCCGGCAGGGTCACCGTGACCGGCTGGGCGGCGTCGACGGTCCGCGGCAGGCCGGTCAGCCGGACCGGGGCGACCAGGCCGTCGGGGAGGGTGGCCGCACCCTTCGGGTCCACGTCGTAGAGCTTGACGAAGAGCACCGCCTCGCCGGTCGGCGACGCCGCCCGGATCCGTACGGTGGGCGCGCCGACCACGTCGACCGCCTCGTCCAGCGGGGCGGACTCGAACCGGGCGTGCTGGCCGGGGATGTCGCCGGCCACCCCGTCCAGCAGGGAGCCGAGCGCCCCCGCGAACGGCACCGCGGAGATCGCCGCCGGGTTGCCGTTGGGTGGGTTGGCGATGGTCTGCGCCGGGCCGGTCAGGGTGACGTCCCGGCGGGCCTGCCCGGTCACCCCCGGGTAGTCGGTGATCCGGTAGCCGGTGGCCACCAGGCCGCGGTCGAGCGCGTCGAAGCCGGCGATCCGGGAGAAGGTGAAGCCCTGGCCGGGCAGCGCGCCCTCGCCCTTGACGTAGTGGTCGAGCCACTGCGCGGTCAGGAACTTCACCCGGTCCGAGTCGGATGTGGGTCCCTCGCCGCCGTCGTGGCCGCCGGTGAACCAGGCGACCCGGACCGGGGTGCCGGCGGCGGCGATGCCGCGGGCGTTGGCGTCCGCCTCGGTGAGCGGGAAGAGCGTGTCGGCCTCCCCCTGCACCAGCAGGGTGGGCGCTGTGATGCGGTCCAGCACCCCGGCCGGGGAGGAGCGCCGGAGCAGGTCCACCGCCGCCTGGTCCGCCCGGCCGGTGGTGGCGATCCGCAGGTACGCGGCGCAGACGTCGGCGGCGAACCGGCCGCAGGCCGGGTCGGCGGCGCCGCCGGGAGCCCGACCCGGGCCGGTGCCGGGTCCCGCCCCGGGCTGCGGGCTGGGCGCGCCGGCCGACGCGGGAGCGCCCTCGGACTGGCCGGCGGTGCTGCCGGAGACGCCGGACGGGCCGGAGCCGGCGTTGCCCCCGCCGCCGAAGAAGATGCCGGCCCAGCCCTTCTTGAACACGCCCTCGGTGGGCGCCTTGCCGGTGCTCTCCGGGAGGAACGCCCGGGACAGGTCGTTCCAGGTGATCATCGGGACGATCGCGTCGACCCGGCGGTCCTGGGCGGCCAGCAGCAGCGCCAGGCCCCCGCCGTACGAGCCGCCGACCACGCCGACCCGGGGGTCGCCGGCGGCGTCGAGGCGAATGTCCGGACGGGCGGCGAGCCGGTCGAGCAGCCGGGAGGCGTCCCGCACCTCGTAGTCCGGGCTGTCCAGGTGGATCTCGCCCCCGCTGCGGCCGAACCCACGGGCGGTCCAGGTGAGCACCGCGTACCCCCGGGCGGCCAGGTCCTCGGCGTCGTCGCGGACCGACTCCTTGGTGCCGCCGAAACCGTGCGCCAGCAGCACCGCCGGCACCCGGTGCCGGGCCGAGGCGTCGCGCGGCAGGTAGAGCGTGGTGTCCAGGTCGACCGGCTGGTTCCCGTCGGGTCCGGAGCGGACGGTCACCAGGGCCGGCTCGGTCCGGAAGTCGGATCGCTGCGGCCGGGCCGCCCAGGCCACGGCGGCGGCCACCAGGACCACCACCGCCACCGCGGCGACGACCCGGCGACGGCGGGTGGCCAGGGCGCGCCGGATCCGCGCGGCGTCCAGCGGTGATCTCATGCGGCACACGGTACGGCCCGGAAGCTGAGCGTCACCTGAGATCCGCCGTACGTCCGTCCGGTTGCACCGTTCGGTGCGCGAGGTCCGTCGACCGCTGAAGGTCCACCGGTGTCTCAGCGAGACGAATTCGAATCCCGCGAATTCACCTCTACGCGCGAATCACCGTCGATCCGGGCATCCCGCCAGGCCCGTGGGACGCTGCGTGCCGGAGGTCTCGACGAGACGTGACGCAACCGGAAGTGACGCGAAGCCGACTCGGCAATGGCCGGCACACCCACCCGCAGGTCGGCTACTTTCCGGTCCGGTGCACCGGACCGCGTACTCCCCACCACCGCAGCGTCACCTGCCCGCGCTCCGCGCGAAGTCAGTCCAGACCGCCGTCACGAAGAGGACCCATCACGGTGACCAGCCCCTTCCCGCACAACGTCGACCAGAACGGCACCGGGGAACTCAGCCCGGAGGCGCGCACGTTCAACTGGCTGCTCGACTCGTTCACCTCCAGCACGGCCGGGGTCATCGAGGCGATCGCGGTCTCCTCCGACGGGCTGCTGATGGCGATGTCCGCCAGCAAGGACCGGTCCAACGCGGAGCGGCTCGCCGCGGTCGTCTCCGGCATGACCAGCCTCGCCGGCGGTGCCGCGAGCTGGTACGCGCTGGGCGGCCTCAACCGGGTGATCGTCGACATGGCCGAGGGCTACCTCCTGATCAGCGCGATCAGCAGCGGTTCGGTGCTCGGGGTGGTCGCCGACCGCTCGGCCAACCTGGGCACCGTGGCGTACGAGATGACGCTCTTCGCCGGCCGGGCCGGCGGGGCCCTCGGCCCGAAGCTGATCGCCGAGCTGAAGAACGCCGTCCAGCGATGACCGCCGGGCCTGGAGACCCAGCGGGCGGACACCGGCCCGCGCTGACCAGGCGGGCCGCGCCACGGGGCAGGGCGTGGTGCCGGCGGCTACTGTCGGGCGGGTGGCGGAACCCGACCTGACCCTCACCGCGAGCCTGCGGCCGGCCGCGCTGGACGCCCGGCGCGGCGTCGTCCGCCTGCACCCCGAGGTGCTGACCGCGCTGGCGCTGCGCCCCGGCGACCCGGTGCGGCTGGCCGGCCGGAGGGTGACCGCGGGCGTCGTGGCCGCGGCCGAGCCGACCGCGAGCACCGCCCTGCTCTACGCCGACGACCTGCTCCTGGGCAACCTCGGCATCCGTGACGGCGGACAGGTGACGGTGACCCCGCTGCCGGTCACCCCCGCCCGCCGGGTGACCCTGGCCGGCCCGGTCGGGGTCGTCGCCGCGGTCTCCCCGGAGATGCTCCGCCTCGCCCTGCTCGGCAAGGTGGTCACGGCCGGGGACGACGTCTCGCTGCTGCCCCAGGACGTGCTGCCCGACGCCGCGGTCCGCGGCCTGGTCGAGGCCGCCCGGCGCAGCCTCGCCAACACCGTCGGGTACGCCTGGACCAGCACCCTGCTCACCGTCGTCGCGGCCGAGCCCGGGGCAGGGGCGCTGGTCACCATGGACACCGTGGTCGGCTGGGAGCACGGCCCGGCCACCCGCGGCTCCGGCCCGCTGGGGCAGGACGCCGCCGGTCGGCTGACCGGGGACGTGCCGGCACCGACCTCCCCCGCCGGCGACGCCCCCACCGGGACGGGCGCGCGGACCGAGCCGGCGACGGTCGGCCTGCTGGGACCGGAGGAGGCGCCGGACGTCGACGAGCTGCCCGGGCTGCGGGCCCAGGCCGAGGAGCTGACCGAACTGCTCGACCTGGGGTTCCACCACCGCGAGGTGCTGGATCGGCTCCGCACCACGGTCTCGCTGGGGGTGCTGCTCAGCGGGCCGGCCGGCTCGGGCAAGTCCGCTCTGGTCCGCGCGGTCGCCGCCCGGGTCCGCGCCCGGGTGTGCCCGCTCTGGGCGCCCGAGGTGGCGGCGCTGACCAACGACGCCGCGGCTCGCCGGCTGCGGGCGGCCGCCGAGGCGGTACGCGCCGACCGCCCGGCCGTCCTGCTGGTGACCGACGTGGAGGCGCTGGCCCCGGCCGACGAGCCGGGGCCGCTGGCCACGGTCTTCCGGCAGGTCGTCGCCGAGACGGTCCGGGCCGGGGCGGCCGTGGTCTGCACCACCGGCCGGCCGGAGGCCGTCGACCCCGCGCTGCGCGCCCCGGACCTGCTCTCGTTGCGGATCACCGTGCCGCTGCCCGACCACGCGCTGCGCCGGGAGCAGCTGGCCGTGCTCACCCGGCAGGTGCCGCTCGCCGAGGACGTCCGGCTGGACGAGGTGGCCGGGCGTACGCCGGGATTCGTGGCCGCCGACCTGGCCGCGCTCGTCCGCGAGGCCGGCGTACGGGCGGCGCTGCGGCAGAAGTCGGCCGAGACCCCGACAGTGGCGATGGCCGACTTCACCGCCGCGCTGGAGGTGGTCCGGCCGACCACGATGGCGGCCGCCACCCTGGAGCTGGCCGCGGTGACCCTGGACGACGTCGGCGGGCTGCACGAGGTCAAGGAGACGCTGACCGAGTCGGTGCTCTGGCCGCTGACCTACCCGGACACCTTCGCCCGGCTGGGCGTGACCCCGCCGCGCGGCGTGCTGCTCTACGGGCCGCCCGGCTGTGGCAAGACGTACCTGGTGACCGCCCTGGCCGGCTCGGGACGGGCGAACGTGCTGTCGGTGAAGGGTGCCGAGCTGCTCTCCAAGTGGGTCGGGGAGAGTGAGCGGGCGGTCCGCGAGCTGTTCCGCCGGGCCCGGGAGGCGGCGCCCACCCTGGTCTTCCTGGACGAGGTGGACGCGCTCGCGCCGGTCCGCGGTCAGGCCACCGACGGGGGTATCACCGACCGGGTGGTCGCCGCGTTGCTGACCGAACTGGACGGGGTGGAGGCGCTGCGCAACGTGGTGGTGGTCGGGGCGACGAACCGGCCCGACCTGGTCGACCCGGCGCTGCTCCGCCCCGGGCGGCTGGAGCGGCTGGTGTACGTGCCGCCGCCGGACGGTCCGGCCCGGACGGAGATCCTCCGGGCGGCGTCCCGTGACGTCCCGCTCGCGCCCGACGTGGACCTGGCCGCGCTCGGCGCGGAGCTGGCCGGCTTCTCGGCGGCGGACTGCGCGGCGCTGGTCCGCGAGTCGGCGCTCGCCGCGATGCGCGAGTCGCTGACCGCCACCACGGTCACCGCCGCCCACGTCGCGGCGGCCCGTACCCGCGTCCGCCCCTCCCTCGACCCGGCCCAGCTCGCCCACCTCGAGTCGTACGCCGCCACCCACCGCTGACCCGGGTCGCGGCGGTGGCTCAGTCGGTGGGGAGGAGGGGGCCCAGCGGGCCGAGGTCGAGGTTGAGGTCCTCGGGGGCCAGGCCGAAGTACTCGCGGAGCTGGGTCATCTGCTCCTCCAGCGCCATCAGCGTGGTGCCGATCCGTTCCACCTGCTCGTCGCTGAGGTCACCGAGGTCGACCCGGCGCAGGGCCTGCCGTTCCATCAGCTGGCGCAGCAGCTCCACGACGGTGAGCACGAGGCTCGCCAGTCCCCGCTCGACCGAGTCCTGGTCGACGGCGAGCCGGCGGTCCAGCGGCCGGACCCGGGGCGCCTGCCACTGCGGTTCCCCCAGCGCCGCGGCCAGGTCGGCCGCCTCGTCCCGCCCGGTCACGGCGCACCCTCCGTCGGCGGGGCGAGCGCGCCGACCGAGGCGATCAGGGCCCGCAGCGAGATGCGGACCAGGTCGACGTCGGCGATGGCCAGGGTGATGTCCCCGGTGATCACCACCCCGGTGGCGAGCACCCGGTCGAGCAGGTCGACCAGGGCCACCGGCCGGTAGGTGAGCGGGTCGTCGGCGCTGTTCGGCGCCAGCGTGGTCACGCCCATGCCGGCTCCGCCGAGGGTTCGGCCACGAAGGAGTACGGCGGCCAGGGGCCGGTCGGCTCCAGCCGGAGCTCCGGGTGCCGGTCCGTCAGGTCGCGTACCAGCGCGGCGAAGCCGTCCAGCCGCTCCCGGTCGACCAGGTACGCGCCGTTGAGCACCATCGCGGTGGGCGCGCCGGAGAGCCGCCGGTCCTGCGGGGCGTGCCGGCGGGCGGCGGCTGCGTACCCGGCGAGGGCGGTGTGCACGGTGGCCGCCGCGTCGGCGGCGATCCGCTGCCCCTCCTCCCGGGCGGTGAGCTGGGCCTTGCGCCGCCGCAGGTACGCCGCGCCGGCCCCGCCGCCACCGGTTGGCGCCTCGGTGCGCGGCGTCGCGCCGGGAACCGCGTACCCCTTGACGCCCCACTCCTCGCGGCCGGTGAGCCGGTCGAGCGTGCTGGCCAGCTCGTCCTGCCGCTCCACCAGCACCCGGGCCACCCGGTCGTCGTCCCGGTGCACGGTGGCCAGCCGCGCCGGCACCACCGCGCCGGCCCGGGACAGCACGTCCACCACGGCGTGGTGCGCCCGCGCGGCCCGCTCCAGCCAGGCCAGGTCCTCCAGGTTGCGGCGCAGCGCCTCCTCCCCGTACTCGGTCAGCGGGGCGTCGCTGACCACGGCGACCAGGCCGGCGGCGGCCACCGCGCGGACCGGGGTGCCGGCGATGCCGGGGATCCCGGCCGGGGTCGCCGGGCTCGCCCCGCCGACCACGCCGTGCAGCCAGACGCCGGTCCCGTCCCCCGGCCGGCCCGGAGCCGGCTCAGCCGTCGTACTCATCCCACTCCTCCCTCTCGGCCCGGGCGGCCGTGCGGGGCCGCCGGGACGCCTCGACCTCCTCGGGGTCGCGCGGGCCCGGCTCGACCGGTGGGCGGGCCCGGGAGCTCAGCCACGGGTCGTGCTCCCACCAGTCGATGCCGATCTGCCGCGCGGTGTCCACGGACGCGATGACCAGCCGCAGCTTCAGCGTCAGCAGCTCGATGTCGAGCAGGCTGACCCGGATGTCACCGGCGATGACGATGCCCCGGTCCAGGACCCGTTCGAGGATGTCGCCCAGGTTGGCCGGCTCGTGCCCGGCCGGCAGCACCTGACCGGAGTTCTGCACCACCGAGGGTGGCCGCGCTGTGGTCATCTCAGCCCCCATCCCCCTTGCCGCGCTGGTAGCGGCGCGTCCGCCGGTAACCGAGCAGGCTGCCGGTCATGTCCAGGTCCACCTCGTAGAGGCCGAGCAGGTCGGTCGACGCGGGGATCCGGTGGTCCTCGACCACCTCCACCCCGATCAGCCAGCCGTCGTCGGTGGGCTGGACCGAGGTGACGCCCAGCGGATCCTTCCCGGTCAACCCGGCGATCTGGCGCAACCCCTCGCGAGCCGCCTCGGCCGCGCTGATCTCCTCGTATTCGTCCTCGTCGACGTACCGGCCCTCGTCCCGGTCGCCCTGCTCGGGCCGGCGCTCGCGGTCGTCGCGCATCCTCGCTGCTGTCATCTCGGTCTCCCTCGCCCGCCGCGCTGCTCACCCGTACGGTCGACGCGCCGTCGCCGGGCGGGCGGCGGTCGCCGGCCGGTGCCGGCCGGTCCCGGGGACGGGGCCGGGCCGTCGCCGGCCGGCGGGGTGAGCCGCTCCAGCACCTGCTGCTGGCCCCGGTCCCGCTCCTCCGGCGTGATCTCGCCGGCCGCCGCCGCCCGGTCCAGCTCCTCCAGCTCCCGCCGGATGTTGGCCGGGTCGTGCTGCTGCGACTCCGCCTCCCGGGCCACCACCTTGACCACCGCGGTGACCGCCCGCACGGGGGCGTACGGCAGGGTCAGCAGTCCCCAGAGGATGTCCACGGCTCACCCCACGAGTTGGTGCGCGCTGACGAAGTCGTACGGGGCCAGCGGGCCGATCAGCCGCATCCGGATCAGGTCCCGGCGCTGCTCGGCGAACTCCTCCACCGACGCGATGAACTCCTCCTCGTCGTCCGTGCCGACCAGGAAGGCGACGTTCACCGCGTCCAGCTCGTGGCTGGGCTGGCGCGGCACGTTCGCCACCGCGTACCGGCCCACCGCGTCGATCAGCTCGCGGTTCTCCGCCTCCCGGCGCAGCTCGACGGCCTGGCTGATCAGCTCGCCGAGCCGGATCCGCTGCTCCCGGCTCTCCGCCTCCGGCCGGCCGCGCACCTGGTCCGCGAGCGCGGCGGCGGATTCGTTCCCGGCCAGGAAGCCGCCGATGAACTCCTGCTCGTCGAAGCGCCCGTGCACGGTGTACTGGACGTGGTCCTCCAGCTCGTCGAGGGCGGCGGCAAACCGCTCGTGGTGCGCCTCCAACAGCTCGGCCACCGCGTCCTCGCCGGTCACCACGGTGCCGAACCGGACCGGCAGCACCGGCGCGACCAGCGCCGTGCCGTCCAGCAGCCGCTCGTACGCGGTCAGGTCGTCCGGCCGACCCAACGGCTCCTCCAGCCCGACCTCGCTGACCAGCGCGGCGAGTTCGCCGTGCTGGATGGCGCCGACCTTGCCGGGCGGGTTGCCGACCCCTTCGGCGTCGGCGGTGGGCTCCACGTCGGACGGCACGATGCCGTAGATGAACAGTCCGTTCTGCTGGGCCATCTCAGCGCTCCTCCTGCCAGCTGCGGCGCTGCCGGGGGCGGTCGGCGTCCCGGTCGCCGAGGGAGTCGACCACCACGCCGGTGATCTCCTTGGCCGCCTGGCCGAGGCCGGACAGCGACCTGCCCTTGGCGGCCCCACTTGCGGTGTCGCCCACGATGTCCGGCAGGCCCTTGGTGTCCTTCGGCACGATGCTCAGCCGGTCGACCGCCTCGGCGAACCGGAGGTACGTCTCGACACTGGCGATCACGATCCGGGCGTTGACCTCGAGAAGCTGGATGCCGACCACGGCGACCGACACCTGCGCGTCGATCACCACGCCCTTGTCCAGCACCGTCTCGACGACGTCGGCGAGGGTTCCCCCGCCCCCACCGCCGCCGACGCGCTCCAGGGCACCACCGGTGTCGTTCGATGTCGTGGCGATCGTCATCAGTCACGCTCCTCTCGCCGGCGGCGAACCACCGGCCGTCGGGGGGGTTCGGGGGTACGGCGGGTCGGGCGGGCCCGCTCCTCGCGGGGCTCGCGCTCCTCCCGCTGCGGGCGGCGGGCCCGCTCGGGCTGCCGGCGGCGCGGTGGCGGCTGCTCCGCCTCCTCGGGCTCCTCGGCGTACTCGTCGTCCTCGAAGTCGTCGCCCTCGTCGTAGGAGTCGTACTCCTCCTCGTACTCCTCCTCCCGGGGACGACGGCGTGGCGGCGGCCGGCGGCGAGCGCGCTCGGCGGGCCGGCGCTCCTCCTCCGGTTCCTCCTCGCGCTCCTCCGCCGGGGCTTCGGCACGGCCCTGTTCCGGCCGCTCCCGGGCCTCGCGCTCCTCCCGGAGCGCGGTCTCGTGGTCCTTGACCACCTGAGAGTCCCGGATCTCGCCGCGCCAGCCCTCGACGGCGTCGGGGTCGAGCACCGTCTGCGTCATCACGTGCCGGACGAAGTGCTTCAGCTCCAGCCGCACCCGGCGGCCCTGGGCGCGCCAGAGGTTGCCGGTGTGCTCGAAGAGTCCCTGCGGGTGGTACTCCAGCACCACCAGGATCTTCGTCAGCTCCGGGCCGACCTCGTGGAAGCTGACCGTGCCGTCGACCGAGCCCTTCTCGCCCTTCGACCGCCAGTGGATCAACCGGTCCGGGATCTGCCGGACGATGGTCGACTCCCAGCTCCGGTGCGACCAGAAGACCTGCGCCTTCCAGGTCATCTTCTCGTCGGACTCGCAGTCGGCCTGCTCGACCTTCTTCATGAAGCTGGGGAAGTCACCGAAGGTCGTCCACTGGTTGTACGCGACCCGCACCGGCACACCGACCTCGATCGTCTCGACGATGTTGGTGACCTTGAGCTTCTTCCCCCCGCCCTTGCCACGCTTACCGCCACCGCCGAACGCCGACATCAGCTTCTCCTTACCGCCGGCCAGGCCGGCATGGAACATGGCCTTGACCGGGGAGTCGCCCTCGGCGAGCTTCTGCGCGCCGGTGGCGGCGGCGACCAGACCGGGACCGCCCTGCTTGGCGTACTCGCTGAGCCGGCCGGTGGCCCCGGTGATCCGCTCGGTCACCACCTGCACGGCCCGCTCCCCGACGGCCGAGGCGAGGTTGCGCAGCTCACCACCGAGCTGGTCGCGTGCCTTGTCGGCGAGGTTGCTGGTGGCCATGGTCACCGCCCCCGCCGCCGGACCACGACCGGACGCTCGGCACGGTCCTCCTCGTCCCGCGCCTCCGGCTGGTCGTGGAGCTCCTGCTCCTCGTCCGGCGCCGAGTGCTCCTCGGGCTCCGGTTCCCCGCCGGCCTGGCCGGCGGACCTGCGGCGCAGCGCGTCGGCGCTGCCGCGCAGCTTGCCGCTGAGCGCGTCGATACCGCTGCCGGCGGCCGCGGTCGCGGCGGCCTTGCCGGCCGTGGCGAGCGGCCCGCCCAGCTTGCTGAGGTTACTGAGCTGGGGGTTCACGCTCAGCAGGTCGGCGGCGAGTTGCTTCAGCCCGCCGGGCTGTTGGCTGGCCCGCCCCGCGGCGACCGCGGCGGCCAGGGTGAGTGCGGTACGCAGCTTCCTGCGGCGGCCGATGACGTATCCGGCACCGACCGCCAGGGCGATCCGAGCTCCGCTCTTCATCAGTTCTCCTTCGCTCCCCGGCGGAAGCGGACACCGTGCGCGTGGAGCAGGCCCGGAAAACTGCTACCGGGGATCAGCGGAAATGGGCCTGCGACCGGCGTCCCGAATCAGCGGACCCGGCGGGCAGTACCCGTCTCCGCATCCACAAAACGTTTCCTAGGAAGTCTCGACGGAGACGTCACAGTGGAATGGGATGGCCGGCGATCCGGAGGCCGATACCCCACAAAGCGGTCAGACGGACCGCTCTGAGCAGGAGGAAGGAGTTACTTTCCCTGAAGCAACAAATAATTGTCAGTGGGCCGGGAGGGCAGAATCCAGACACATTTCCGCGCGCACCTTGCCGTCATTCTCGCGCAATTCCGCGCCGCATTTCTTCAATACCGAGATCGCCCCGCGGTTGTCCGGGGTCGTCTCGGCCACGACGGTACGCATCCCGGCCGCCGCGGCGGCGTTCAGCAGCTCACGCAGGGCGGCCGCGCCGAGCCCCTGGCCCCGCGCCGAGCGCCCGAGCCACATCCCGGTCTCCACCGTCCCCGGCTCGTCGCAGCGGGTCATCCGCACCATGCCGACCACCTCGCCGCCGGCGATGATCGCGTACATCCGAGTGCGGGTGGGACCGTCCAGGCCGCCGAAGCTGGCCCGGTGGAACTCGCGGAACGCGTCCCGACGGGCCAGCGACCAGCCGGCCGGGGCCTCCACCGGAGGCATCACGTCCTCCGGTTCCGCCTCGGCCGCCGCTACGGAGAGCAACGGCTCGAGGTTCCCCTCGTCGACCGGCTCCAGTCGTACCGCACCCGTCACGTGCCGCAGTCTGCCGCTCTCAGCGGCCCAAGTCCACTGCTTTGGGCCCGTTCTGCCGGTCCGGACGAGGGTATGGTCCGGTCGTACCCCCGGGGTGTTCCGCCTCACGCTGCGTTGTCAGCCGACCGGATCGTTCGGCGTGAGCGTGCTCACTCGAACTCGCAGAGCGCCACCGAGGCGTCGTCGGTCCGCTTGTGCCGGCGCAGCCGCTCCGGATGGTCCCGCTCGGCGGCCCGGACCCGGCCGATCAGCCCCTCCGGGCCCTCCGCGACCGTCACGTCCAGCAGTCCGGCCCAGTCGAAGAGGCCGAACTGGTCCACCGCGCAGGACGCGCCGTCGCTGAGCAGGGCCGCGCGCCGCAGCGCGCCGGGACCGCGCAGCGGCAGCGTCCCGGTCACCGCGTGGTACGCGGCGTCCGGGTCGGCGGCGGCCGCCCAGTAACCGTGGGTGCGGTTCATCCGCGCCCGCTGCACGGTCACCGAGCGGCGGAACCGGAGCTGCGGGTCGAGGTCGTTCCCGGGCAGCGCCTCGGCGGTCCGGCGCAGGTCCGCCATCGCCGCGGCCAGCCGATCGTCGGAGACCACGCTGACCTCGCCGCCGGTGTCGAGCACCAGCGGGCTGTCGCAGAGCACCAGGTAGTCCACCTGGTCGCCGCCCTCGCGGAGCAGGCAGACCGTGGCGGAGGGGGTGCCGGGGTGGTCGAGGTCGCACTGGTCGCCGTGGTCGGCGCGGACCCCCAGGATCGCCGCCGCCAGGCTGCTCATCAGCGTGGCCGCCGGCCGGGCCGCGATGGCCAGGCCGATCCGGGCGGCCAGGTGGCGGACGTACCAGGCCGGCCCGTGCACGCAGCCGGTGTCGAAACCCTCCGGCACGGTGGCGCCGTCGAGGACGCCGACCAGCGGGCCGAAGCGGAACACCACGTCCTCGTTCTCCAGCCGGCCGGGCGCCGGGTCGGTGGCGGAGCGTACCCGCATCATGGGCGCGGTCCCGACCGGCCGCGCCGGCCGGCTCCCGGTCGGGTACCGGCGATCTGGTGCCCCCATCCGTGCGCTCCCTCCGTCGCCGCCCGCCTACCCGGAGCGGCGGCGGCCATGCCGGCGACCCCGCCGGTTCCGCCCCGAGCGCCGGGCCGGGAGGGACGGCCGGGGCCCCGCCGCGAGCGGCGTGCCGGGGCGGACCGCCGGGGCGTCGCCCGGGGAGAAGGCGCCGGTCAGCGCCGGCGGTTGCGGGACCGGGAGGAGCGCAACCGGCGCAGCCGGCCGATCAGCACCGGCTCGGCGGCCAGCGCGGCCGGATGGTCGAGCAGCGCGTTGAGCAACTGGTAGTAACGGGTCGCGGAGAGGCCGAAGGTGTCCCGGATGGCCTGCTCCTTGGCACCGGCGTGCTTCCACCACCGCTGCTCGAAGTCGAGAATCCGCCGGTCCCGCTCGGTCAACTCGCCCGGCCCACCGGCCGGCGCGTCGGCGGCCGGGGCGTCGTCCCCGTCGGCTCCGGCATCGTCCGCGGCGGCCGGACCGGTCCGTACGTCAACGGGGCCGGCGCTCGGCGGGCCCGGGTCGGCCTCGACGGCGGGCGCGGACCGGGGCGGGGGAACGGTGACGCCGGGCTCCCGGCGCACGACGTCGGCCGAGCCGGACGGCTCGGGCCGATCGGTGGCGGCCGCGGAGGCGTCGGCGGGCATGGCGCTCCTCGGGAGGGCGGACGACCGGCGCGGGGACCACCGGCCGGGGGGACCCCAGCGTAACCAGGGCCCGCCCCGGCCGCAGCGGACGCCGTGTCCGGGCCGGATCCGTGGCGCGCACGGTGGCGATGTCCGCCGCCGGCGCATCCCGCGGACGGTCAGGCGATGTCCCGCCGGCGCATCGCCCAGAACCCGGCGACCAGCGCCGCCGCGGCGCCGATGCCGAGCACCAGGGCCCCGTCCTGCCAGGTGAGCAGCAGCTCGGCCGGCTCGCACTGGCCCTTGGCGAACTGGCACGCGTCGTAGTCGAGCAGCTTCACCTGCTTCATGAACCATGCCTGCGCGTACGTGGAGAGCACGTACCGCTCGCCGAACGGGACGGAGAGCACGCCGACGGCGATCCGGATGCCGATCTCGCTGATCGCGAAGACCGCCACGGCCGCGCCGAGCGCCATCGCGGTGTGCCGGCCGAGCGAGGCGAGCGCGAAGGCGACCGCCCCGACGGCCAGGATCAGGCCGACCGCCCGCAACCCGTCGAGCCCCAGGGACTGCCACACCCCGGCGGTCACCTTCTCGGTCGTCCCCCGGTACCGCCCGGTCAGCCAGAAGGCCAGGGTCCAGAACGCGCCGAGCACCACGCTCACCCCGAGCACCGTGGTCAGCAGCGCGGCCAGCTTGGTGCCCAGCACGGCGAGCCGTTTCGGCCGCCAGAGCAGCAGGTTCATCATTCCGCCGGTGCTCCACTCGGCCCCGACGAAGGACGCGCCGGCGATGAACGCGAAGAGCGCCAGCGCACCGGCGAAGACCGCGATGAACAGCGGGAACTCGCTGCGGAAGTCGAACTGGTAGGGCAGGTTCCACTTCGGGTCGAACATCTCCGGTTGCGGCTGCCAGTCCCGGCCGCAGTTCGGTCCGAAGCGTTCCTCGGTGTTCTCCCCCCGCGCCTTGGCGGCGTCGCAGTCGGCGACGGTCCGCTCCCAGTCCTTCAGCGCCTGGCGGTACTGGGCGTCGGATTCCGCCTGGGCCGCCGCGACCACCTCGGGAGAGAGCTTGTGGCTGGAGAGGGTGAAGGCGGTGGCCACGCCGGCCAGGCCGAGCACCAGCAGGACCAGCAGCAGGCGGGTGAGCCGGCGCTTGGCCAGCCGGCGCAGCTCGGTGACGTACAGACTCATGCGCCCCAACCTCCTTCGACCTTCATGGACTGGTCGACCTGCCGGTGCTGCCCGGGGACCGGCGCGGTGGCGGTCAGTTCGAGGAAGACGCTCTCCAGGTCCACCGCGACGGGCGTCAGCTCGCTGACGTAGAGGCCCTGCTCGGCGAGGAGGCGGCTGACCGTGGCCGGCTTGTCGACGCCGGCCAGCATCAGGTGGTCCGGCTCGCTGGCGCTGACCCGGATCCCGGCGCCGGTCAGCGTCTCGGCGGCCCGGGGCAGGTCGGTGACCGCCTCCAGGCGGACCCGTACCGTGCCCTGCGAGTGCGCGGCGAGCACCTCGTCGACCGGGCCGTACGCGACCCGCCGGCCCAGCGAGATGATGGTGACCGAGTCGCAGATGAGCTGGATCTCGCCCAGGATGTGGCTGGAGAGCACCACGGTCATCCCGGCGGCGGCGAGGTCCCGCATCAGGGTGCGCATCTCCCGGATGCCGCCCGGGTCGAGACCGTTGGCCGGCTCGTCCAGGATCAGCAGCTTCGGGTTCTTCAGCAGCGCCGACGCGACCGCCAGCCGCTGCTTCATGCCGAGCGAGTAGGTCTTCACCCGCTCGCCGGCCCGGTCGCGCAGCCCGACCAGCTCCAGCACCTCGTCGACCCGCTGCCGGGGCAGCTCACCGGCCTGGGCGAGCAGCCCCAGGGTGTCCCGCGCGGAGAAGTGCGGGAAGAACTGCGGGCTCTCCACGATGGCCCCGACCTGGCCGGCGACCGTCGGCAGCGCCTGCGGCAGCTCCTGGCCCAGGATGGCCATCCGGCCGCCGTTCGGCCGGATCAGGCCGAGCAGCGTCCGCAGCGTGGTGGTCTTGCCCGAGCCGTTGGGGCCGAGGAAGCCGTGCACCTGCCCGGCCTCGACCCGCATGTCGAAGCCGTCGAGCGCGTGGCGCACCCCGCGTCTGCGGCTCCGGTACGTCTTGCGGAGACCCTCGATCTCCAGGACAGCCGTCAAGCTGACCTCCCCCGATGTGTTGGTGACAGCGGACACCATACGCGGTATGCAGCAGAAGACAATACCGGGTATGCATCAGGGGGACCGGATTTCGCCCTCGGGTGTGGACGGCGGCGCGCGCTCAGGCGCAGATGACGTGCACCCCGGCGTCCCGGAACGCCTGCACCACCGTGGGGGACGCGCCGGAGTCGGTCACCAGCGTCTCCACCCGGTCCACCGGGCAGATCCGGGCGAACGCGTGCCCGCCCAGCTTGGACGAGTCGGCGATCACCACCACCCGCTTGGCCCGCGCCACCATCAGGCTGTTCATCGCCGCCTCGCCCTCATGATGGGCGGCGGCGCCGAGCTGGGGGTCGATCGCGTCCACGCCGAGCAGGGCGACGTCCAGGGTCACCTCGCGCAGCAACGCCCCGCCCAGCGGGCCGACCAGCTCGAACGACTTGGGCCGGACCACCCCGCCGGCCACCACGACCTTCATCCGCGAGCGCACCAGCAGCTCGTTGGCGATGTTGAGGGCGTTGGTGACCACGGTGAGCTGGGCGCCCTCCGCGTTGGTGTTGAGGTCCGGCCGGACGGCCAGGGCGCGGGCCACCTCGGTGCTGGTGGTGCCGCCGTTGAGGCCGACCACGGTGCCCGGGGAGACCAGCGCCGCGGCGGCCGCGCCGATCCGCTGCTTCTCGGCCGAGTGCTTGGCCGTCTTGTAGCGCAGCGGCAGGTCGTACGAGACGCCGTTGGCGACGGCGCCACCCCGGGTACGGGTGATCATCTGCTGCTGCGCGAGCTGGTCGAAGTCACGCCGGATGGTCGCCTGGGAGACGTCCAGGCGCGCGGCCGCCTCCTCGACGCTGACCCGTCCGTTGTCGGTCAGCATCTCCAGCAGCGCGTTCCATCGGGCGTAGCGGTCCACCGCGGGGGCCTCCACTGACTCTGCACGAACGGTGATTGATTGCGTGCACAGTAGTGCGCGAAACTAGCAGGGCGCAAAACCCTGACCTGCGCGATCTGAGAGGCGGTTGCCACAGCCGCCCGAGCTCGCGCAGAATGACGCGCGAAAGACGGCCATATCGCGCCGTATTGCGCAAGGTCTCCCTCCGGGGCGAGGAGTTGTGATGGCGTACGTGCACGCGGAGATCGCGAGCCAGCCCGACTGCTGGCGGGAGGCGGCGCAGCTCGCCCCGACCGTCACCGACCGGCTGCCGCGCCCCGGCGAGCGGGTCGCCGTCGTCGGCTGCGGCACGTCGTGGTTCATGGCGACGGCGTACGCCGGACTGCGCGAGCACGCCGGCCACGGCGAGACCGACGCCTTCCAGGCCAGCGAGTTCCCCGCCGGTCGCCGCTACGACCGGCTCATCGCGATCACCCGCTCCGGCACGACCACCGAGGTCCTGGATCTGCTCGGCGCGCTGCGCGGTCAGGTCCCCACCACGGTCCTGGTCGGCGATCCCGCCTCCCCGGCAGTCGAGCTGGCCGACGCCGCGGTGACCATGCCCTTCGCCGACGAGCGCTCGGTCGTGCAGACCCGCTTCGCCACCTCCGCCCTCGCCCTGCTCCGCGCCCACCTCGGCGAGGACCTGGGCCGGCTGGCCGCCGACGCCGAGGTCGCCGTCCGGGCCCCGCTGCCGATCGACCCGGCCCGGATCGAGCAGGTCACCTTCCTCGGCCGAGGCTGGACGGTCGGGCTGGCCCAGGAGGCCGCACTGAAGTGCCGGGAGGCGGCCACCTTCTGGGCCGAGGCGTACCCGGCGATGGACTACCGGCACGGCCCCATCTCGGTCGCCGCCCCGGGCCGGCTGGTCTGGGCGTTCGGCGACATCCCCGAGGGGCTGCCCGAGGACGTGGCCGCCACCGGCGCCGCCTTCGTGCACAGCCGTACGCATGGCTGCCGCACGGTGCTGACCAGCTGGGCGGTCGGGCGCAACCCGGTCGACCCGATGGCCGACCTGATCCTCGCCCAGCGCTTCGCCGTCGCGCTGGCCACCAGCCGCGGTCTCGACCCGGACGCGCCCCGGCACCTGACCCGCTCCGTGGTGCTCGCGTGACGTCAGGCGGCGAGGTCGTCGTCGCGCTGGACGTGGGCGGCACCGGGATGAAGTGCGCCCTGGTCCGCCCGGACGGCACCGTGGTGCACGCCGAACGGCACGCCACCGGGGCGGCCCGCGGCCCGGAGTCGGTGGTCGGAACCATCCTCGACGTCGCCGAGGGGCTGGCCGGCAAGGCCCGCGCCGACGGGCTCACGCCGCTGGCGTGCGGGATCGCCGTACCGGGCGTGGTCGACGAGGCGCGCGGGGTCGCGGTCTGGTCGGCGAACGTGGGCTTCCGGGACGTACCCCTGCGGGAGCTGGCGGAGGCGCGGCTCGGCCTGCCGGCGGCGCTCGGCCACGACGTCCGGGTGGGCGGCCTGGCCGAGGCCCGGCTCGGCGCCGGGCGGGACGCCCGCCACGTGCTCTTCGTCGCGATCGGCACCGGCATCGCCGCCGCCCACGTGGTCGACGGGTCGGCCGCCACCGGCGCGCACGGCGCCGCCGGGGAGATCGGCCACATCCTGGTACGCCCCGACGGCCCGCGCTGCGGCTGCGGCCGGCCCGGCTGCCTGGAGGCGATGGCCTCAGCCTCGGCGATCGGCCGTCGCTACACGGAGCTGGCGGGTACCTCGGCCACCGCGGCCGAGGTGGCGGGCCGGGCGGCGGCCGGCGAGGAGCTGGCCGGCCGGGTCTGGCGCGAGGCGGTCGAGGCACTCGCCGACGGCCTCGCCACCGGTCAGGCGCTCTTCGACGTGGACACCATGGTGATCGGCGGCGGGCTCGCGCAGGCCGGTCCGGGTCTGCTCGACCCGCTGCGCGCGGCGCTGCGCGAACGACTGACCTTCCACCGGGAGCCGCGCCTGGTCGCGGCGGCCCTCGGCGACGAGGCCGGCTGCCTCGGCGCCGCCCTGCTCGCCCTGGACACCCGATCCTGACGCTGGAGATGGAGAGCCGATGACCCTGCGCGTGACCGGCAAGGTGGTGACCCCGGCCGGCGTGATCCGGCAGGGCTGCGTGGAAATCAGGGCCGACCGGATCAGTGCGGTCGCCGAGTACCCGTCGGTGCGGGACGGGCACTGGATCGTGCCGGGCTTCGTGGACATGCACACCCATGGCGGGGGCGGACACACCTTCACCACCGGGGACGCCGACTCGGCCCGCGCGGCGGCCGCGTTCCACCTGCGGCACGGCACCACCACCCTGCTGGCCAGCCTGGTCAGCTCGCCGTTCGCGCTGATGCGGGACGCCACCGCCGCCTACCGGCCGCTGGTCGAGTCGGGCGTGCTGGCCGGCGTCCACTTCGAGGGGCCTTACCTGTCGGCGGACCGGTGCGGCGCGCAGAACCCGGAGTTCCTCCGCGACCCGTCGACCGAGGAGCTGGCCGAGCTGATCGAGCTGGGCGGCGGCGTGGTCCGGATGGTGACCCTGGCCCCGGAGCGGACCGGCGCGCTGGAGGCGATCAAGCTGCTGATCTCGCACGGCGTGGTCGCGGCGGTCGGGCACACCGACGCCACCTGGGAGCAGACCCGGGCCGCCGTGGCGGCCGGGGCGAGCGTCGGCACCCACCTGTTCAACGGGATGCGCCCCGTGCACCACCGGGAGCCCGGCCCGGTGGTGGCCCTGCTGGACGCGCCGAACGTGGTGTGCGAGCTGGTCGCCGACGGGGTGCACCTGCACGACGGCATGCTCGGCTTCGCCACCTCGGTGGCCGGCCCGGAGCGGGCCGCCCTGATCACCGACGCGATGGCCGCCGCCGGCATGCCCGACGGCGAGTACGAGCTGGGCGGCCAGGCCGTCACCGTGGCCGACGGGGTGGCTCGGCTCAGCCGGGACGGCGCGATCGCCGGCAGCACGCTCACCATGGACGCCGCCCTGCGGCACGCCGTGGCGGCCGGCATCGCCCTGCCGGACGCCTGCCGGATGGTCGCCACCACCCCGGCCCGGGCGATCGGCCTGGGCGACCAGGTCGGAGCGCTCCAGGCCGGCCTCCGCGCCGACCTGGTCGTCCTCGACGACGACCTCAACGTGGTCCGGGTGATGCGCGCCGGCGCCTGGCTGGAGTGACCTGCGGGCTGCGGGAAGTTATAGCTGATCGTTCCCTTTGGAGCTGATATCACCAACGACTCACCACATCCCCGGAGCCGCCGCGTCGCCACGCTCACGGCGTCGCCGGCCGCCCGACAGCCCGCGCAGTGAGTCGTCTGCGATATCAGCTCCAAAGGCGGCAGCAACCCTTGGCGCTCCCCACCCGGGACGCCGGACGCCGGACGGCGGATGGCGGACGCCGGGATGCCGGATGGCGGGATGCCGCATTGCGGGGACTGCGGACGCCGGAACCCCCGGGCTGCCGCATCCGGAGTGGATCAAGCGAGCGCGGGCGGGGTCAGCCGGCGGTGGGGACCTCGACGCCGAGGACGGCCTGCTCGTCGGGGCGGTGCACCAGCACGTCGGCGAGGAACGAGTGCACCGCGTGGCGCATCCCGACGTCCCGGCCGGCCCGCTCGGAGAGCAGCCACTTGTGCTCGATGATCTGCGCGAACAGCTCCTGCGGCTCCAGCTTGCGGCGCAGGTGTGCCGGCACCGCCCGGACCACCGGCTCGAACACCTCGGTCAGCCAGCGGTGTGCGGCCTGCTGCTCGTCGGTCAGATCGCTCTCCACCCGGTACGCGTCCAGGTCGTTCAGCAGCTTGCGAGCCTGGTTCTCCTCGGCGTCCAGGCCGGTGAGCCGGAGCAGCCGGCGGGTGTGGTAGCCGGCGTCGACCACCTTCGGGCGAACCAGGTACCGCCCGTTGTCGGCCGTCGACATGGCCACCTCGGCGACGTCGAAACCCAGCTCGTTGAGGCGGCGGATCCGGCCCTCGATGTCGTGCCGGGCCTCGCGCTCGATCTGCTGCTCGTAGGTGATCTCGTGCCAGAGCCGCTCGTAGCGCTGCACGACCTCCTCGCAGACCACCTCCGGGTCGATCGACTCGTGCAGCAGCCCGGCGGCCTGCAGGTCCAGCGCCTCGCCGAAGATGTTGACCCGGGCGATCTCCAGGTCCTCGCCCCGCTGGCCGTTGGAGAGCGAGCGGTGCAGCGCCCCGGTCTCGGCGTCCACCAGGTACGCGGCGAACGCGCCCGCGTCCCGCCGGAAGAGGGTGTTGGACAGCGAGCAGTCGCCCCAGAAGAAGCCGGTCAGGTGCATCCGGACCAGCAGCACCGCCAGCGCGTCGAGCAGCCGGTTCATCGTCTCCGGGCGCAGCGTCCGGGAGAACAGCGCCCGGTAGGGCAGCGAGAACTGGAGGTGCCGGGTGATCAGCACCGGGTCCAGCGGCTGGCCGTCGTCGGTCTGCCGGTCGGCCACGATCGCGATCGCCTCGACGGAGGGGAAGTCGATCCGCTCCAGCGCCCGGAGCAGGTCGTACTCCCGCTCGGCGACCCGCTCGCCGGTCTCCTTCACCGCGTACACGTAGTCGCCGAGGCGGACGAAGCGCACGATGTGCCGCGAGATGCCCTGCGGCAGCGCGACCAGGTGCTGGGCAGGCCACTCCTCCAGCGGGGTCGACCAGGGAAGGTCGAGCAGCGCCGGGTCGACGAGGGCCGAGGTGATCCGCACGGCCCCAAGTGTGACCGGTCACCCGGCCGAGCGCCTCCCTTCGTGGGCCGGCACACAGCCGCCGCCCGCCCGCGCCGGTCCGCCCGCGCCGGCGGCCGGTAGCGTGGTCGCGTGCGGGACACCACGGAGGTACGCGAGAAGCTGCGGCTCCGGCCCGTCCGACCGGCCGGCTGGTGGTTCGACGGGCTGCTGCTGGCCGCCCTGATCGGGCTGACCGTGGCGCTGGCCGCCGGTCACCTCTTCGGCCTCGACCGGGCCGTCGCCGACTGGTCCGACGCACACCGCCCCACCGCCGCGGAGTGGACCGCCCGGATCCTGAACCTGCTCGGGCAGGGCACCCCGCTGACCCTGCTCTCCGCCGGGCTCGGCGTGCTGCTGGCGGTCCGGCTCCGCTCGGTCCGGCCGGTGCTGCCGCCGGTGGTCGCGTTCGTGCTCACGTACCTGACCATCGGGCCGCTCAAGGTGTGGACGGCCAGGCCGGCACCCAGCGCGAGCGCCAAGGAGCCGTTCCTGTCGCCCGAGTTGACGCTGCCGCTGTTCCAGCACGAGCTGCCGGTGCGCTTCGCCCAGTCCTACCCGTCCGGGCACGTGGCCAACGCGATCGTCTGGTACGGCGTGCTCGCCCTGCTGCTCGCCCCGCTGCTGCGCACCTTCGGCCGGACCGTTCCGCCCCGGCTGATCACCGTGGTCCGGGTGGTGCCGCCGCTGGTGGTCTTCACCACCACCATCTACCTCGGCTGGCACTGGCTGACCGACTCGGTCGCCGGGCTGATGCTCGGGCTGCTGCTGGACCGGCTGCTGCGCCGGGTGCCCTGGGACGACCTGCCCTTGCCCGGGCCGTTGCGGAACTGGGACCGGCCGTTCACCTCGTACCCCTAGGGTGCCGGTGTGGATCATCTGACGCGCCGGCTGGGCGTACCCGATGCGGTGGTCATCGGCCTGGGGTCGATGCTCGGCGCGGGCGTCTTCGTGGTGTTCGCCCCGGCCGCGGCGGCGGCCGGCGGCGCGGGGCTGCTGGCCGCGCTGGCCCTGGCCGGCTTCATCGCCTGGTGCAACGCGACCAGCTCGGCCCGGCTCGCGGCCCGCTACCCCGAGTCCGGCGGCACGTACGTCTACGGCCGGGAACGCCTGCACCCGTTCGCCGGCTTCCTCGCCGGTTGGGGCTTCGTGGTCGGCAAGACGGCGAGCTGCGCGGCGATGGCGCTGACCATCGGGGCGTACCTCTGGCCGGGGCGGGCGCGGCTCGTCGCGGTCCTCGCGGTGCTGGCGGTGACCGCGGTGAACCTGCGCGGCATCGGCAAGACCGCCACCGCCACCCGGGTGCTGGTCGGGCTCGTGCTCACCGTGCTGACGGTGGTCGCGGTGACCGGCGCGCCGCACGTCTCCCTCGACCGGCTGGACGGCGTGGCGGAGACCGGGACCCGGGGCGTGCTGACCGCCGCCGGCCTGCTCTTCTTCGCCTTCGCCGGGTACGCCCGGATCGCCACCCTCGGCGAGGAGGTACGCGACCCGCGGCGCACCATCCCGCGCGCCGTGCCGCTGGCGCTCGGCGTGGTGCTGGCGATCTACCTGGTGCTGGCCGTGGTCGCGCTCGGCGTGCTCGGCGAGCAGCGGCTGGCCGCCTCGGCCGCGCCGCTGGCCGACGTGGTGCGGGTCGCCGGGCTGTCCGGCCTGGCCTGGCTGGTGCGGGCCGGCGCCACCGTCGCGGTGACCGGGGTGCTGCTCTCCCTGCTCGCCGGGGTCGGCCGGACCGCCCTGGCGATGGCCCGCCGCCGGGACCTGCCGGGCGCGCTGGCCGCCGTGCACCCCCGCTACAAGGTGCCGCACCGGGCGGAGCTGGCCGTGGCCGCCGTGGTGATCGTCGTGGTGTCGCTGGGCGACATCCGCGGCGCGATCGGCTTCTCCAGCTGCACCGTGCTGGTCTACTACGCGATCGCCAACGCCTCCGCGCTCACCCTGGGCCGGGAACCCGGCAGCCGGATCCCGGTGCAGCTCCTCGCCGCGTTGGGGCTGGTCGGCTGCCTGGTGCTGGCGGTGAGCCTGCCGGTCGGCAGCGTCCTGGCCGGCTTCGGCGTCCTGGCCCTCGGCGCGGCCTGGTACGCCCTCCGCCACGCCGTGGCCCGCGGCTGACCGGTCACTCCTCCGGCAGCCGGGGCGCTGGCATGCCGGCCGGCTCGGGCGGCACCGGGGTGGTCTCCCGGAGCAGGGCGCTCAACCCGGCCCGCCGGGCCACCACGGTGAGCCGGTCCCCCGGGTGGATCACCATCCGCGGGTCGGCCGACCAGTCGGTCTTCTGCCCGACCCGGGTGTACGCGAGGAGGCGTACCTCGCCGGGGCGGGCTACCGAGGCGAGCGGGCGGCCGTCCAGCGGGGAGCCGGCCATCACCGGCACCTCGGTGACCAGCAGCGCGTGCCGGCCGACCGGGATGGTGGCGATCACCGCGCGGTCCAGCAGCGCCGCCGCGAACGCGGGCGCGGCCAGGTACGACACGCTGCGCGAGATGCCGATGCCGAAGGCGCGCTGGATGCGTTCGGCGAAGTCACCGTCGAAGAGGCGCAGCACCACCCGCAGGTCCGGGTCGAGGCTGCGGGCGTTCAGCGCGGCGCGCAGGTTGGTCCCGTCGTCGGTGGAGACCACCACCAACGCCTGGCAGGTGGCCACGGAGGCGGCCCGCAGGGTGTCCTCCAGCCCGGCGTCCCCGACGATCAGCGGTACGCCGAGCCGGTGCGCCAGGGAGGCGCCGCGCGCGTCGGGGTTCTTGTCGATGGCGGCCACCTCGACCCCGAAGTCGTTGAGCTGGGCCATCACCCGGGTGCCGATGTTGCCCAGCCCGACCACCACCACGTGCCCGGCGCGGTCGGGTTGGATCCGGCCGGTGTGCAGGGCGAGCCGGGCCTTGACGATGCCGTCGACCACGGCGGCGGTGATCAGCGGGATCAGGGCCAGCCCGGCCAGGTTGAGCACCACCTGCATGACCTGGGCGGCGACCGGCTTGTCGAGGTCGGGATCCTGCCCGCTCAACGTGGTGACCAGGGTGAGGTAGAGCGCGTCGGACCAGTTCACCGCCGCCGCGCGGGCGTTCAGCCAGCCGAGGAGTGCGATCACCGCCAGCAGCGCCAGCACCGCCACCCCGATCTTGCGGGTGGCGAAGCTGCGGACCGCCCGGAGCAGCATCACGACGGGCTCCCGGCGACGCCGGGCCCGGGCCAGCCGGCGGGCGGCCAGCTCGGTGCCGGCGGGTTGCCCGGTCGCCTCGGCCAGCACCACGTCGGCCGACTCCTCGTCGGCGGGGAGCACCCGGATCAGCTCCGGGTCGGTGGTGACGGCCAGGCCGCAGAGCACGTCCTGCGGGCGTACGTCGGTGCGGCGGGCCGCGTAGAGGGTGCGGCCGCCGTGCCGGAAGTGGGTGGGGGCCAGCTCGCCCAGCGCCGCGGCGACGAACGCCGGGGCGGCGATCGAGGCGTCGGAGAGCACCGCCGAGTCGGGGAAGAGCTCCCGCAGGCCGTTGGCGAGGCTGGTGTTGTACATGCGTACCACCAGGCGCAGCCGGGGCTCGACCTCCTGCGCGCAGAGCGCCGCGTGCATGTTGCCGACGTCGTCCTGGTGCAGCAGGGCAAGCCCGGCCGCGCCGGCCAGCCCGGCCCGGCGGAAGGTGGCCTCGTCGAGGCGGTCGGCGAGGATCACCAGGACCCCGTCGAGGTCCCGGCCGTCCGGCCCTTCGGAGCGGCGGCGCTCGGGCAGGACCAGGGTGACCCGGGCCCGGCCGACGGGCGACTCGGTGGCGAGCAGGGACCGGGCCACCCAGTACGCGAGCGGGTCGTTGCCGCAGACCACGTAGTGCGGGCGGGGATCCCCGTTCATCCGGAGCCGCCATCCGGTCGCGCGGCGCGCACGGTCACGCAGGGGCTCGGCCATGCCCGGATCGTAGTCAGTCGATCGCCGTGCGCGCAGCCCCGTTGATCACGAACGCATGGTGTCCCCGAGTACGGGTAGAGGAGCGCATGCAGACGTTCCTCCCGTACCCGGACTTCCTGGCCAGCGCGCGGGTACTGGACCAGCAGCGGCTGGGCAAGCAGCGGGTGGAGACCATCCAGGTGCTGCGCGGGCTGACCCGGCCCGACTACGGGTGGCGGAACCACCCGGCGGTGAAGATGTGGGCCGGGTACGAGGAGGCGCTCACCCGGTACGGGCTGGACATGTGCGCGGTGTGGTCGGAACCGGGCCGGGCGGACACCTGCGCGGCCACCCTGGTCACCGATCTCGCCGCCGCGTGCGGCGTGACGGTCGTCCGCAGCCAGGCGGAGCTGGCCGAGGCCGGCGAGCTGCCGCCCTGGCTGGGCCGGGAGGACGTGCACCGCAGCCACCGCTCGTCGCTGCTGCGCAAGAACCCGGGCCACTACGGCTCCTGGTTCCGCGACGTCCCGCCCGACCTGGAGTACGTCTGGCCCGCCTCCGATCGGGAACGGCGCTGCCTGCTGCCCCGGGAGGGCTGAGCCGGAGAACTGGAGGCCCCCGCCGCCGGGAAGGGTGCACATGGCGCTGTCGCAACTGGTCGGCCGGCTCATCGGCGTACGCGAGCACGTGGTGGACCCCGGCGGCGCCGGCGCCCCCCGGGTGCCGCGCCCGGTGCGGGCGGTGGTGGTGGGCGGTGGCATCGCCGGCATGTCGGCGGCGGTGGTGCTGGCCGAGCGCGGGGTGACGGTGACCGTGCTGGAGGCCGCGCCGACGCTGGGCGGCCGGCTCGGCGCCTGGCCGGAGGAGCTGCCGGACGGCCCTCAGCGGAACGAGCACGGCTTCCACGCCTTCTTCCGGCAGTATTACAACTGGCGGTCCATCCTCCGCCGGATCGACCCGGACCTGCGCTTCCTCAAACCGGTCCCCGGCTATCCCGTCCTGTCCGCGCGGTGGCCGGCCGAGGAGTTCGGCCGGCTGCCGCCGGCGCCGCCGGCGAACCTGCTGGCGCTGCTGCTGCGCAGCCCGAGCGTGCGCCTGCCCGATCTGCGGTCGATGGACCGGGACGCCGCGCTGCCGCTGCTCAGCTACGACCCGGTCCGCACCTACGCCGAGTTCGACGAGCGGACCGCCGACGAGCTGCTCACCTCGCTGCGGCTGCCGGACCGGGCCCGGGCGATGCTCTTCGAGGTCTTCGCCCACTCGTTCTTCAACCACGAGGCGGAGATGTCGGCCGCGGAGATGATCGCCCAGTTCCACTTCTACCTGCTCGGCAACCCGGAGGGGCTGGCCTTCGACTGCCCGGACCGGGACTACGGGACGGCGATCTGGGCACCGCTCACCCGGCACGTGGAGCAGCACGGTGGCCGGGTGCACACCGGCACGGCCGCCGCCCGGCTGGACCGGACGCCGGCCGGCTGGCGGGTGACCACCACCGCCGGGGACGCCCACGAGGCCGGGCACCTGGTGCTCGCCGTGGACCCGCCGGCGCTCGCCGCGCTGGTCGCCGCCTCGCCCGGCCTGGTGGCGGCGGCGCCTCGGCTGGTCGCGCGGATGCCCGCGTTCGGCGCCCCGGGACCGCCGTACGCGGTGGCGCGGTACTGGATGGCCGGGGACGTCCGCCCGGACCGGGCGGTGTTCAGCGGCGTGTCCCGGCAGGCCACCCTGGACTCGGTGACCCTCCACCACCGGCTGGCGGACGAGCCGCGCCGCTGGGCCGCGCGCACCGGCGGCTCGGTCGTCGAGCTGCACGCGTACGCCTGCGAGCCGGGCGTGCCCGCCGAGGAGCTGGCCGAACGGATGCGGGTGGAGCTGGCCGCGCTCTGGCCGGAGGCCGCCGGCCTGCGGGTCCGCGCGCTGCGGGCCCGGGTGGCGGCCCGGGCGCCGGCGTTCAACCCGGGCAGCCACGCCGGGCGGCCGGGGGTACGCACCGACGCCGACGGCCTCTACCTGGCCGGCGACGGGATCCGCACCGAGATCCCGAGCGCGCTGATGGAGCGGGCGGCGGCGACCGGGATCGTGGCCGCCAACCACATCCTGCGGACCGAGGGCGCGGCGGGCGAGCCGCTTCGCTCGGTACGCCCGCGCGGCCTGCTCGCCGGGCGGTAAGGAAGGGCCCCTTCTTAACGCCTGGTGTAGAGAAGGGTTCCCTTCTCACCGACTCGGCGGGCATCCGGGCGGGCATCGAAATGCGTTGCCCGCCCGCGGGACCCCGCCCTACCGTGATCCGCGCAAGGTCAACCAGCCCGCCGGGAGCATGCCATGTCGTTGTCGCACGTCAGGTGCGTGTTGTCGATGCTGCCCGCCGATGGTTGCCGAGCCGAAGGTCCCCGCACCGGGTGGCCCGACTGACGCGTGTCCGCGTCCGTCCCCACCGCCGCCCGGTCCCGTGGACCCGGGCGGTTTTTCGTTTTCGTACCACCGATCGTGAAGGGAGAGCCCGGTGGACGCCGTCCTCGTCATCAACGCCGACCTCGGCCCGCTGCACCGGGTCACCGTCCAGCACGCGATCCGGATGCTCTGCCGGCGGGTCGCCGAGATCCACGAGGCCGAGCCGGACCAGGTCATCGGCGTGTTCCCGATGCCGCGCGTGGTCCGCCTCGTCCAGTACGTGGTCACCCGCTGGCGGTTCAGCGCCGGGCCGGCCTGGTCCCGGGGCGGGGTGCTGCGCCGCGACGGCCGGCGCTGCGCGTACTGCGACGGCCCGGCCAGCACGGTCGACCACATCCTGCCCCGCTCGCGCGGCGGCCGGAACACCTGGAAGAACACCACCGCCGCCTGCTACGCCTGCAACCAGCGCAAGGGCGACCGGACGCCGGCCGAGGCGGGCATGCCGCTGCGGCGCGAGCCGGTGACGCCGAGCTGGGCCGCGATGGCGGGGCGGTGACGGCCGACCGGCGGGCACAGGGGGCCGCGTCGGGGGTACGCCTCCGGCGCGGCGCCCGCCGGTCCCTCCCCGGCGGTCAGCCGGCGGCGGGTGGGGTCCAGGTGAAGCGGGGCGGTCGGCGCTCGTTGGCCGCCGCCACCCCCTCGCGGGCCTCGCCGCTGGCCCGGACCTGCCCGTGCCACCAGGCGACCCGGTCGTCGTCGGCCCGGCCGTCGATGATCTCCTTGGCCGCCGCGAGGGTGAGCCGGGAGCGCTCGGCGATGGCAGCGGTCACCGCCACCACCCGGCCGGCCAGCCCGTCCGCGGGGAGCACCTCGTCGACCAGGCCGATCCGCAGCGCCCGTCCGGCGTCGACCAGTTCGCTGGTGAACAGCAGGTGCTTGGCGGCGGACGGCCCGACCAGCCGGGCCAGCCGGCGGGTGGTCGGCGCGGGGTAGACCAGTCCCAGCTTCGCCGGGGGTACGCCGAACCGGGCGTCCTCGGCGGCCAGCCGCAGGTCGCAGGCGACGGCGAGCTGGCACCCACCGCCGACGCAGGCGCCCTGGATCGCGGCGACGGTGGGCTTGGCGAACCCGGCCAGCCGTTCCTCGGCGGCGACCGCGATGCTGCCCTCCCCGGCCTCCAGCAACTCGTCCAGGTCGCCGAGGTCGGCACCGGCGCAGAACGTGCCGTCGGCGCCGGTGAGCACCAGGGCGTGCACGGCGGGGTCGGCCTCCAGGCCGTCGAGCAGCAGCGGGAGCTGCCGCCACATGGCCGGGGTCATCGCGTTGCGGCGGGCCGGGTTCCGGATCACCACGGTCGCCACCGGGCCGGTCACCGTCACGGTCAGCTCCGCGTCCGACATCTCTCCCCCGTGCACCGTCGCGGACAGGATCCGGGCTGTTCCGGCCTCCAGCCGCCGGGTGAGCTTACGGGTCGGCTCGTGCGTCTTCAACCGCCCCAACCGCGGCAGGACCGCATGCTCCCGGTCCGCCTCCATGCGAATCGCTCCCGTATTGAACTGGACGCTCGGCGTGCTCCGGCGGCGGGACCTGAACCGGGGAAACCCTCGTGCACCGGCAGGTCACGGTGCGCGACGAACGCCTCGGTCGGTGGCATGTCGGCGACAGCCGTGAAGATCATTTAGGGCTGCGGGCAAGTAGGTACGTCAACCGTTTTCGCCCGCACCCTCGGAAGGGCCACCCATGATCGATACCCCCACATGATCCTCTCCACCGACGACACGCCAGGTGGGGAGCTGCGTCTGTCCGCCGAACACCGCGACGCCGAGACGCTGCGGCGCTCGCGGACCGATCCGGAGGCGTTCGCCGAGCTCTATGATCGTTACTTCGGCGAGCTGCACCGGTACGCGGCGCGTCGAGTCGACGGGACGGCCGATGATCTGGCCGCCGAGGTCTTCCTCATCGCGTTCAGTCAGCGCGGCCGGTACGACCCAGCCCGAGGATCGATTCGGGCGTGGCTGTACGGCATCACCACCCACCTGATCAAGCGGCATCGCCGGGCCGAGGTACGTGGCTATCGCGCCCTGGCGCGGATGTCCGCCGAACCGCCGTCGGACGCCTCCGACGAGCGCCTCGTCGCCCGGGCAGCGGCGTCGGCCGTACGCGGTCGGCTCGCCGCCGCGCTCGGCCGGCTCAGTGCCCGCGACCGGGACACATTGCTGCTCGTGGCTTGGGCCGAGCTCTCCCAGACGGAGGCCGCCGCCGCGCTCGGCGTACCGGTTGGCACGGTCGCGTCCCGGCTTCACCGGGCCCGCCGCCAGCTCCGCGAGGCGCTGGGCGACACCAATCCCACCCAGGAAGTCTTCTCCGGCAAGGAGTTCCGCAATGAACGAGCTTGATCTGCTGGCCACCGTACGGTCGGTGCCGCCGCCGACACCCGAGGTGGAGGCGCGCGGCCGTGCCCGGTTGGACGCGGTGATCGCCGACGAGACGGCACGTAGCATTCGACCGCACCTGGTCCGCGCCCGCCGTAGCGGCCGGTGGTGGCAACTCGCGGTGAGTGGCGCGCTTGCTGGCGGACTTGCCGCCGGGGTCGCCGTAATCACCCTCGCCTCACCCGACGCGGGTGTGCCGGAAGAGGCGCCGGGCACCGTTGCCGCCCCGGCCGACGTCCTCCGCGACGCCGCACTGGTCGCCGCCGCCGCCGACCTCACCGCCCGCGACGACCAGTTCGTCCACGTCAGCTATCTGCGGACCGCCACGACCACCGTCGGTGGCCCGGGGGCGCCCGCGAGCGGTAGTCCGTCATCTGGGTCGGCGGGCAGCGGTTCACCTCCGGCACCCCCGGAGCGGGCGGTCGGCGGCGACCCTACGTGGCTGGTGGACAGCAGGCAGGAGAGATGGGAGTCAGCCAACGCCGACGGCGATGGGCTGCTGCGGCTGTCGTACTCGGCGCCTCGGCCGTTGCCCGGTCACAGCCTGCCTCCAGCGGCGCGGCGGTTCCCCGACATCGAGGTCCGAGTCGCCGATTGTGCGCCGGACATGCGCGCGCCCTCGTACGCCTATCTGCGCGGGTTGCCGACCGATCCTGGTCAGCTACGGACCCTGGTCGACGAGGAGGTGCGGAAAACGAGCACCCCGCAGGATCTGGCTGATCCGGTCCGGCGAGGCGAGACCACCTGGGAGATGCTGACCGCCCTGGCGCAGGCTCCGGCCGCTCCGGCGAAGCTGCGCGCGGCGGTGTACACCCTCATGGCCGAGCAGACGGACGTACGACTCGTGCCCGGCGCGACCGACGCGGCCGGACGTACCGGAGTCGCGGTGGCCCGGGAACTGCCTACCAACGGCACCCAGGTGCAGCTGGTCTTCGACCGGAAGACCTACCAGTACCTGGGCAGCCGCACCATCACCACGGCAGCCAACCCGCGAATGGGCTACCCCGCCGACGCGGTGATCGAATCCGACGCCCTGCTGGGCACCGAAGTCGTGGACGCGCCACCGCCCGCCGGGCCGCATGCGCAGACCGCCGACTGTGGCGCCAACCGACCGAAGGGCGAGTGACATGCGTCGAACGAAGGCTTCCGTCGTGCTGGCCGCCCTGTTCGGTAGCCTGCTGACCACCGTCACCGCACCGGCGACAGCCGCACCGGCGACGACCCCGACAATCCAACCCGTCCCGACCGCACCAGCCGGCAAGTCCGCGCAGCGGCCGCTCTCTCGCAATGGCAACCAGTCCGAGCCTCGCCACTGGCATCCGGGGCGGTCCACGCTCCCACAGTCGGCGACCGCGCCGCCGGTCGGCGACACCGGCAGCGCCACGCTGGTCGTGTCCGTGCGGGACCGATTCGGAGCAAGACCCAAAACCGAACACGCCAGCTATGCCCTCGCCTTCGACCTGGCCACCGGCGCGTTGACGGGAGTACCGCTGACCAACGGTCAGGGGAGCGCCCGCCTGACGCCGGGGACGTACCTGGTCCAGGCATTCGTCGAGACGCCCGAGGCCAACGGTCAGCTATCGCTGAGCATGCCCATGCAGGCGCAGGTGCCCGTGGTCGGTAGCACCCAGACCACGCTGGACGCCCGCGGCACGGCGCGGGTGACGGCGAGCACAGACCGTGCGGACGCGCAGCTGGCCGGGGGGACCGTACAGGTCACCCAACGCACCCCAGGGGAGCTGATCTGGTACGCCGCGGACTTCGACTACCCGGGGGGCATCTACGTCCAGCCGACCAACCAGGTCCCCGGCCTCGATCTCAACGTGTACACGGCCCTCACCAGGAATGGCGCGTCGACAAGCCCGTACATTTACCACCTGACGTTCGAGTCCACCAACGGGATCCCCCCGCAGCCAGCCTTCACCGCACAGACGACCGCGCTCGCGGCAGTCACCATGCAGGTCAACGGCCAAGGCCAGACGGCCTGCGGCCGGATCGGCGCACAGGGCTACGACCCGGACCTGCCCATCGGCCTCGGCACCTCGGTCACCGCTGGCCCAGTCCCCGCGACGTATGAGGCGTACTTCACCCCTGGCACGAATGTGCTGTGGAGCCCGACGGCGCGGATCCTGCCGGCAGACTGCACGGAGACGGCGGGCGGCGACTACTTCATCACCGAACGGACCTTTCCCACCGCCGGTCCGTACGCCGTGACCTTCGGCCGAGCACCGCTTGGTCCCACCGTCACCCGCTCCAGCAACCCGTACGCATTCTGGCCAGCGGAACGCGACGGGGACGTCCTCCGGTTCGGAATTCCCGCGTACGCCGACGCCGGCGCACGCAATGGCGGCCCGACCGCCAACTTCGCTGCGGACTATCCAGCCACCACCGGCACGACCACCCTGTCCCTGGCGGATGGCACAATCCTGGGCAGCACCAATCGCACCGCCTTCGGGGAATTCCCTGTGCCCAGCGAGGAATTGCAGTACGTCCTCACCACCGAGGCGATCCGGGACGCGCCCTGGTCATCGCTGTCCACCCGGCAACGAGCCGTGTGGACGTTCACCTCAGCCCACCTCGACCAGGCAGCGTCCCTGCCCCTGCTTGCGGTCCGGTATGACCTGGGGCTGGACAACCTCAACCGGGCGCCGGCTGAGGCTCCGTTCACCTTCGACGTGTCAGTGGAGCAGAGCGGATCGGAACCGGCTCAGCAGATCGAGTCGCTGACCCTGTCCGCATCGTTCGACGACGGCGCGACGTGGCAACCGGTCAGCCTGGCGCGTACCGGTGACCGCTGGACGGCTAGCCTCACCCACCCCGCCACCGGCGGTTACGTCTCACTGCGGGCCACGGCGACGGACCTCGCCGGTAACGCGGTCGACCAGACGATGATCCGCGCGTACGGGCTGGCTGGCTAGAACCGGTTCCCGCTTGGCGCCGGTCTTGTTTGTGATCTTCGGGCCGCCGTCTCTCCCTCGCGCCGACCATAACGGCGGGGCCCGGGGACCACCCGCGTGAGGTGGCCGCCGGGCCCCGGGGTCGGGCGGCTACGTCAGGAGACGTTGACCGCGGTGTCGTCGATGACGAAGGACGTCTGCAGGGAGATGTCCTCGGTGCCGGTGAACCTCAGGGTGACGGTCTGGCCGGCGTAGGCGGCCAGGGAGAAGGACCGCTGGGTGTAGCCGGCGGCCTTGTTCAGGTTGGAGTAGGTGGCCAGCGTCGCCAGCACCGTGCCGGAGGAGTTGAGCACCTGCACGGTGAGCTTGTCGTACTGGACGCTCGTGGTGCTCTCGGAGCTGTCAATGTGCAGCCAGAAGGTGAAGTTGTAGGAGGTGCAGCCGCTGGGCAGGCTCACCGCCTGGGACAGGGTGTCGGTGTGGGTGGTGCCATAGCCGTCCAGCCAGGCGTTCCAGGTGCCGGAGCGCGGCGGCTGGCCACTGGAACCGTACTGGCCGATGACGCCCGAGGTGGACGCCCAGACGGTGTTACCCGACTCGAAGCCGGGGTTGCCCAGCTTCTGCCCGGCCCCGGTGCAGCCACCGCCGGTGCCGTTCACGGTCAGGGTGTACGTCGCCGAGTGGCTCACCGAGCCGGTGCCGGTGACGGTCACCGAGTAGGTGCCGGCCGGGGTGCTCGCCGTGGTGCTGATGGTGAGGGTGGACGAGGCGCCCGAGGTCACCGAGGACGGGTTGAACGACGCGGTGGCGCCGCTCGGCAGGCCGGACGCGGAGAAGGTCACGGTCTGCGCGGTCCCGCTGGTGGTGGCGGTGGCGACGGTGGTGGAGACCGAGCCGCCCGCGGTCACCGAGCCGGAGGTCGGCGAGAGCGAGACGGAGAAGTCGTTACCGGTCGAGCCGCAGGGAGCGTCGGAACCGGCCACGTTCACCGCGGTCCACGCCGCCTGCACGGTCTTGTACTCGGTGGAGCAGTTGCCGTACAGGTCGGTCGCCGCCTTGAGGGTGTACGCGCGGGCGGTGTTCGACGGGGTGGTGGTGTTGACGTACGAGGTGTTCGAGGTGAAGTAGACGTCGAGCGCCCGGAACCAGATCTTCTCCGCCTTGGCGCGACCGATGCCGGTCACGGCCGGGGCCGAGCCGCAGACCGGCGAGGTGCCGTACGGCGTGGCGCCGGTGCCCTCGGCGAGGTTGAAGAAGAAGTGGTTGGCCGGGCCGGACGAGTAGTGCACGTCGACGTTCTTGGTGGTGGTCGACCAGCAGGTGTGCGACGAGCCGTCCAGACCGGGGTTGTACATGTAGCGCAGCGGCGTGCCGTTGCCGTTGATGTTGATCTTCTCGCCGATGTCGTAGTCGCCCGGGTCGGCGGTGGTGTTGGCGTAGAACTCGACCATCGAGCCGAAGATGTCGCTGGTGGCCTCGTTGAGGCCGCCGGACTCACCGGAGTAGGTCAGGCCGCCGGGGACCACGTTCTCGGTGACGCCGTGGCTCATCTCGTGCCCGGCCACGTCCAGCGAGACCAGCGGGCGGGCGTTGCTGGAGCCGTCGCCGTAGGTCATCCGGGAGCCGTCCCAGAAGGCGTTGACGTAGTTGTTGCCGTAGTGCACCCGGCTCGGCACGCCGGTGCCGTTGCCGAAGATGCCGTTGCGGGCGTGCACGTTCTTGAAGTAGTCGAACGTCTTGGCGGCACCGAAGTGCGCGTCCACCGCCGCCGACTGCCGGTTGGAGTTGGTGCCGTTGCCCCAGGTGTTGTCGGCGTCGGTGAAGGTGGTGCAGGTCGACGTGCCGTTATTCATGTCGCAGGTCGAGCCGTTGCCGTGCGACGGGTCGATCATCTGGTAGGTGCTGCCGGAGAGCGTGGTGTCGATGCTGACCGTGCCGGAATAGATGCTGTTGCCGGTGCCGGCCACCGCCTCGATCTCGTCGTACGAGCCGATCACCTTGCCGGTGCTGGCGTCGGTGATGACGTGCAACTTCGACGGGGTCTGCCGGTCCGGCTGCCACCCGGAGGCGACGGTCTCCCAGGCCAGGCGGCCCTTTCCGGAGCTGGCGTCGACGAAGAGCTCCGGGCTGCCCACCGAGGTGAGCGTGCCGGAGAAGGCCTGCCGTGCGGTCGCCTTGGCGGCGGCCGCGCCGACCTTGGCGGCGGTGCTCAGGGTGAGCGGGGCGGCCAGGCCGGACGAGGTGCCGGTCATGGTGCCGTCCGGGGCGGTGTGGATGACGAAGTCACCACCGTAGACGCGCAGGCCGTGGTAGGTCCGGGTGTACCGGGTGTGTGCGGCCCCGGACGGGTCCACCTTCGTGCGGACGGCCTGGTACGCCTCCCCGCTGGCGCCCTGGACGGCACCGGGGTTGGCCTGGAGCAGGCTGTCCGCCCGAGCTGCGGCGGCGGATTCCGAGACGGGGGCGCTGGGGGTTGCCGCGTGCGCCGTGGTGGTGACGCAGGTCAGCGCGCCGCTGGTGAGCAACGCTGCGCTGACGGCGGCGAGGGATCTCTTCACGTGCCCTCCTGAGAGAAAGTTGTGACGGGGGTAGTCACTGATGTAGATATAGCGATACATCGAAGAACGTGAAAGAGGAGGGCGCTTTCCTGCCGGCGACACTGTCCGTTCGGACGAGGCGACGCACGGTGGTCGGAACCACCCGGCCTCGCCGTGCGTCCGATCGGCATGAGGACAACCCCTGTCGTGGCGGCCACCATCGCCGCGCTGCTCACCACCACCGCGTGCGCGCAGGCCGACGGTGGCGCCACCCCCGCCACCGCGACCGACGCCGCCACCCTGCCGAGCCAGGTGGTGCTGACCACGTCGGGGGGCATCGCCGGGCGGCAGGACACCGTGACCGTGCGGACGGACGGCCACTGGACCAGGGTCGACCGGTCCGGCGCCGCCCGTACCGGCCAGCTCACCGCCGCGGACCTGGACCGGCTGCGGCAGCTCGCCACCGACCCCCGGCTGGCCGCCGAGGCCACCGCCACCGCCGCGGCCACCATGTGCGCGGACGCCTTCACCTACCGGCTCACCGTCGGCCGGACGACGACCGGCTACGTGGACTGCCCGCCGCAGGCCACCCCGCCCGCCGCCACCGGGGCGGTGGTCGACCTGCTCAACCGCGCCACCGGCTGACCCGCCCCGGCACCCGCCCCCGCCGACCAGCACGCAGATTCGCGGAAAGAGTGGCCATCGGTGCGCTGACGGCCACTCTTTCCGGGAAACAGGTGGCTAGAGAAGGTAGTCCGCCGGCAGGCCGGTGGCGCGCAGGTCGGGCGGGAGGTGGGCGACGTCGTTGTGGGCGATCAGAGTGGGCGGGACCCCGTCGCGGTAGCGGAGGACGGTCAGGCCGCAGTTGTGGTGGTTGAGGCCCAGCCAGCGCCGCTCCGGCGCCTCCAGCGCGTGCCGCACCAGCCAGGCGATCAGGAAGTTGTGGGTGATCACCAGCTCGCGGACGTCACCCTCCGCCGGCGCCGTCGCGAACCGGGCCACCGCCTCCGCCGTACGGCGTGGCCCGTCGGCCCGCTCCCGCTCGTCGAACCCGGCCAGGAACTCCGCGTACGCCGGGGGCAGGCCGGCCGGATCGGTGTCGTGCGGCAGGTGGTCGCCGACGCTCTCCGCGCAGTGCACGGGGACGCCGGGCAGGGCGGCGGCGACCAGCTCGGCGGTCTCCACGGCCCGCCGCGCGGGTCCGTGGTGGACGGCCACGAAGGGTGCCCCGCGCAGCCGGGCGGCGAGCAGTTCGGCCTGCCGCCGCCCCCGCGCCGAGAGGCCGGTGTCCCCGCCCTCCTCCGCTCTGTCCTGCTCACCGTGCCGGACCAGGTAGAGAAGTCGGCTCGCCACTCGTCACCTCGCCATGATCGGAAGACGCGAGCCTAGCCCGCGCCTCCCGACCCCGGCTGCCCCCGCAGCTGCCCCGGGTGAGCGCCTCAGCGGCGCGGGAACATCTGGCCGATGCGGATCCGGTTGCCGAACGGGTCGCGGATGCCGAAGTCGATCCCGTACGGCCGCTCGGTCGGCTCGTCGGTGATGTCCACGCCCTTGGCCACCAGTTCCTCGTACGTCTTGTGGGCGTCGTCGGTGGTGAGGCAGAGCCAGCCACCCATCGCGCCCTTGGTCAGCAGCTCCCGCACCTGCTCGGCGGTGGCCGGGTCGAGCGCCGGCGGCCCCGGCTTCTCCAGCAGGATCTCGTGCTCCGGGTCGCCCGGGACGTTCACCGTGAGCCAGCGCATGAAGCCGAGGTCCTGGTCGGTGTTGACCTCCAGGCCGAGCTTGCCCACGTAGAAGTCGAGCGCCTCGTCCTGGTCGAGCACGTAGATCTGGGAGCGGGAAATCGAGTTCATCGTCATGCCGACGACGCTACGGCCCGCCGCTGACCTGCTGCTTATCCAAAACTGCTGGGTCTGGTCCAGGCCTTGGCGAAGCAGCTCGGCACGTTGGCGGCGGCGACCGACCGGCGCCGGCGGAAGTCGCTGGGCGACTCCCCGACGATCTGCCGGAAGGTGCGGCTGAACGTGCCGAGGCTGCCGAAGCCGACCGCGTAACAGATGTCGGTGACGTCCCTGCCGGTCTCCAGCAGCATCGACATGGCCCGCTCGACCCGCCGGCGTTGCAGGTAGCGGTGCGGGGTCTCGCCGAAGGTGGCCCGGAAGGTACGGATGAAGTGTGCCTCGGAGACGTGCGCGATCCGGGCCAGCGCCGGAATGTCCAACGGCTCGGCGTACGCCCGGTCCATGGCGTCCCGGGCGCGCAGCATCGCCCGGTTGGACTCCTCGACGGCCCGGCTCACCCGTCCACCACCACGTCGAGGGTGCGCACCTGCTCGGGGTCGGCCACCACCTCGATGCCGATGATCCGGTCGGTGACGGTGAAGCTGAGCACGAGGCGGGTCTGCCCGCCCGCGACGACCACGGCGCCCGCCGCCCCGTCGACGTACGCCGGCACCGCCGCCTGGGCACGGCCGTTGAAGAAGTCGGCCACGGCGGACGCCCCGCGTACCTCGCCGGCCCCGCCCATCCGGACGGCGGCGGCGTCGCCGCGCAGCACCACGTACGGGTCGAGCAGGCTGACCAGGTCCTCGAAGCGACCTTCCCGGGAGGCGGCGAGGAACGCCTCGACGACCCGGCGCTGGCGGGCAGGGTCGGTGACCGGGTCGGCCGAGCGGCTCTGCACCCGGCGCCGGGCCCGGCTGGCCATCTGTCGTACGGCCGGGGCGCTGCGGTCGACCACCGGCGCGATCTCGTCGAAGGAGACGGCGAACATGTCGTGCAGCACGAACACCAGGCGCTCGGTGGGGCCGAGGGTGGTCAGCACGACCTCGAGCGCCTGACCGACCGCATCGGCGAGCAGCGCCTCCTGCTCCGGGTCGCGTCCGCCGGCCGGCTCGGCGGCGGACTCCTCCCCGGCCGTGTCGGTGGCCTCCTCGTGCCGGGTGCTGCCGGAGCGCAGCCGGTCCAGGCAGACGCGCCCGACCGTGGTGGTCAGCCAGCCCGGCAGGTTGTCGATGGCGTCGACGTCGGCGCGGCTGAGCCGCAGCCAGGTGTCCTGCACGGCGTCGTCGGCCTCGGCCACGGAGCCGAGCATCCGGTGGGCGACGGCGCGCAGCCGGGGCCGCTGTTCCTCGAAACGCTCGGCCAACACCTCGGTACCGCTCACGATCCCGCCATCCCCCGCGACCTTTGAGTGATCGCCGTCACATCTGTCACGTCACCGCTCCGGACCTCGACATCCCGGTGACGGACGACAACAGCGGCGGCGACGAACGCCGGCCAGCGTAACAGGACAGGATGGATGAAAATGACGCTCGAACCCCGCATCCAGAACTCGGCCGCGCTGCTCCCCGACGCGGTGAAGGGGATCAATCTCCTCTACAAGGCGGCCCACTCGGCCGGCGTCCCTGGCAGCACCCTGGAGCTGGTCCACCTGCGGGCCAGCCAGATCAACGGGTGCAGCGCCTGCGTCGACTCCGGGGCGCGCAGCGCCCGGAAGAACGGCGAGACCGAGGAGCGGCTCTTCGCGGTGGCCGCCTGGCGGGAGACGCCGTACTTCACCGAGGCCGAACGGGCCGCGCTCGCCCTGGCCGAGGCCGCCACCCGGCTCGCCGACCGCAGCGACGCGGTGCCGGACGGGATCTGGAACGAGGCGGCCCGGCACTTCGGGGAGAAGGAGCTGGCCGCGCTGGTGCTCTGGATCGCCACCACCAACTTCTTCAACCGGATCAACGCCACCACCCGGCAGCCGGCCCCGCAGAACTGGAGCTGAACCGGCTCGGGAATGAGGACGGCGGTCGACGTCGGCCTGCTGCCGCAGTCCTAGAACCGCGGTCCGTACCCGGACACACCGAGGGGCCCCGGTTCGCACCGGGGCCCCTCGTCACTGTCGCCGTTGCTGTCATCCGCCGGTTCGCGGCGACCGAAACCTCGAACCGCCCGGCGGAATTGGAGCCCCCGGCCGGGATCGAACCGGCGACATCTCGCTTACAAGGCGAGTGCTCTGGCCAGCTGAGCTACAGGGGCGCGTGGTGTCGTGGTCAGCATAGCGACCAAAGTCCGAAAATCCCGCTCGGCAGGGCTCCCGAGCACGGAAAACGTCAATTTCCCGTCCCCGGTACCGACGGATCGACGCCCGCCCGGCTCGAGCACCCCGGGGATTGATGCCTCACCGTGCCCGTGTGACCGGAATGCGTATGCCGTCCGTCCCACCCCGCGTCCCTCGTCTTGGCAGGGTCGCAAAACCCGTTTACCGTGCAGTGACACGGACGACACTCCGGACGGCCTCGGCTGCTCGGGTGACGGACCGTTGGCCGGCACCCTGGGTGCCGGTCGCTCCTTCACTCGGATCGTCCGGCACGTTCCTGCCGGTGAAAGGAAGCGCTCCACCATGGCTACGGTCACCTACGCGAAGGCGTCCCGGATCTACCCGGGCACCGATCGCCCCGCCGTCAACCAGCTCGACCTCCAGATCGGTGACGGGGAGTTCCTCGTCCTGGTCGGCCCGTCGGGTTGCGGCAAGTCCACCAGCCTCCGGATGCTCGCCGGTCTCGAGGACGTCGACGACGGCGCGATCTTCATCGACGACCGCGACGTCACCCACCTGCCGCCGAAGGCCCGCGACATCGCGATGGTCTTCCAGAACTACGCCCTCTACCCGCACATGACGGTGTACGAGAACATGGCGTTCGCCCTCAAGCTGCGCAAGACCTCGAAGTCGGAGATCGACCGTCGGGTCAAGGAGGCGGCCGCGCTGCTCCAGCTGGAGGACTTCCTCAACCGCAAGCCGAAGGCGCTCTCCGGCGGTCAGCGCCAGCGCGTCGCCATGGGCCGCGCGATCGTCCGCGAGCCGCAGGTCTTCCTCATGGACGAGCCGCTGTCGAACCTCGACGCCAAGCTGCGGGTGCAGACCCGTACGCAGATCGCCTCGCTCCAGGCCAAGCTCGGGGTCACCACGGTCTACGTCACCCACGACCAGGTCGAGGCCATGACCATGGGTCACCGGGTCGCGGTCATGCTCGACGGCGTGCTCCAGCAGGTGGACACCCCGCGGGCGCTCTACGACACCCCGGCCAACGTCTTCGTCGCCGGCTTCATGGGCTCCCCCGCCATGAACATCAAGACCGTGCCGCTGACCGAGCAGGGCGCGGAGTTCGCCGAGATGCACGTGCCGCTGACCCGTGAGCAGGTCGAGGCGGCCCGCGCCGAGGGTGGCGACGGCAAGGTGACCGTCGGCTTCCGCCCGGAGGACTGCGACCTGGTCAGCCCGAGCGAGGGCGGCATGCCGGTCGTGGTCGAGCTGGTCGAGGACCTGGGCTCCGACGCCAACGTCTACGGCCACGCCGCGCTCGGCGGCAACTCCGAGCGCTTCGTCGTCCGCACCGACCGGCGCAGCATGCCGAACATGGGTGACACCGTGTTCGTCAAGCCGCGCCAGGGCCGCAGCCACGTCTTCAACGCCGCCACCGGCAACCGGATCTGACGTACGCAGGAAAAGGGGCGGTCCGCCACGGCGGACCGCCCCTTTTCGTGTGCTCGGGTGACTACATCTCGACGGAGCGGCGGCGGGCGACCTCGGCGAGGGTGACCGCGGCGGCGACACTGGCGTTGAGCGACTCGACGTCCGAAACCATCGGGATGCTCACGGTCAGGTCGCAGGTCTCGCCGACCAGCCGGGACAGCCCACGCCCCTCCGAGCCGACCACCACGACCAGCGGGCCGACGGCGGCCTCCAGGTCGTACAGGTCGGTCTCGCCGTCGGCGTCCAGGCCGACCACGACGAAGCCGGCGTCCTTGCACGCCTTCAGCGACCGGGTCAGGTTGGTGACCTGGGCGACCGGCACCCGCGCGGCCGCGCCGGCGCTGGTCCGCCAGGCGGTCGCGGTGATCCCGGCCGCCCGCCGCTCCGGTACGAACACGCCCTGCGCGCCGAACGCGGCGGCGGACCGGATCACCGCGCCGAGGTTGCGCGGGTCGGTTACCCCGTCCAGCGCGACCAGCAGCGGGGCGGCCTGCTCCAGCGAAGCCGCCATCAGGTCCTCGAACGGCTCGTACGCGAACGGCGGCACCTGGAGGCCGACGCCCTGGTGCAGCACCCCGCCGGTCATCCGGTCCAGCTCGGCCCGGCTGACCTCCAGGATCGCGATGCCCCGGTCGGCGGCCGTCCGGACGATCTCGTTGACCCGGTCGTCGATGTCGATGCCCTGGGCGGTGTAGAGGGCGGTCGCCGGCACCTGGGCGCGCAGCGACTCCAGCACCGGGTTCCGGCCGACCAGCAGCTCCGGGCTGTCCTTCGCCGGGGTGGACTTACGCCCCGGGGCGACCCGGGGGCCGCCCCGGCCGGCGGGCCTGCCCTTGCCGCCCTTCAGCGGCACGCCGGCCCGGCTGCCCTTGCCCCAGGTGGTGTCCTTGGTGCCCGGCTGGCCGATCTTGGGGGCGCGCCCCTCCTCGGCCGCCGCGCGACGCTCCTTCTCCTGTTTCCAGGCGGTGCGCTGGGGCAGCTTCTCGGTGCCCGAGTACGCCTTGTGCCAGGGCCGCTCGTCTGCGGGCAGGGTGCGGCCCCGCCCGGCGAGGGCGTCCTTGCCCTTGCCGCCGGAGCCCTTCGGGGCGCCCGCCTTCGGCGTCAGCCGCCGGCCACGGCGCTGCGAGTTGCCGGCCATCTAGTCCTGCTCTCCAATAGTCCAACGGGGGCCCTGGGGGGTGTCCTCGACCACCACGCCGGCCTGCTTGAGCTGGTCGCGTACGGCGTCGGCGGCGGCCCAGTCCTTGCGGCTGCGGGCCTGCGCGCGCTGCTCCAGGGCGAGCGAGATCAGCGAGTCCACGACGCCGCGCAGGTCGTCCGCGCGGCCGCCGCCGGTCGTCCAGGCCGGGTCCAGGGGGTCGACCCCGAGGATATCCAGCATCGCCCGGGCGGCGGCCAGCGTGGTGCGGACGGTCACATCGTCGCCCGCGGTCAGCGCGGTGTTGCCGTCCCGGACCACCTCGTGCAGCACGGCCAGCGCGGCCGAGGTGTTGAGGTCGTCGTCCATCGCCGCGACGAAGCCGGCCGGCAGCTCGCCGGGCTGCCCGGCGCCCACCCGCTCGGTCGCTCGCTGGACGAAGCCCTCGATCCGCCGGTACGCCACGGCGGCCTCGCGCAGCGCGTCCTCGGAATAGTCGATGCGGGACCGGTAGTGCGCGGCGGCGTAGTAGTAGCGCAGTTCCACCGGGCGCACCCCGAGGGACGCCACGTAGTCGAGGTCGAGGGTGTTGCCCAGCGACTTGCCCATCTTGGTGCCGCCGATGCCGAGCAGCCCGTGGTGCACCCAGTAGCGGGCGAACGGCAGGTCGGCCGCCTGGGACTGGGCGATCTCGTTCTCGTGGTGCGGGAAGATCAGGTCGAGCCCGCCGCCGTGGATGTCGAACTCGGCGCCCAGGTAGCGCCAGCACATCGCGGAGCACTCGATGTGCCAGCCGGGCCGGCCCCGGCCCCACGGCGACGGCCAGTAGGCGTCCGCCGGCTCGTCCGGCTTGGCGCCCTTCCAGAGGGCGAAGTCGCGGGGGTCACGCTTGCCCCGCTCCGGGGCGTCCCCGGCCGACTGCATGTCCTCCGGCGACTGGCCGGACAGCGACCCGTACGCCGGCCAGGAGGCCACGTCGAAGTAGACGTCGCCGGAGCCGTCGGTGGCCGGGTAGGCGTGCCCGGTCTCGATCAGCCGCGCGATGAGCTGGTGCATCTCCGGGATGTGCCCGGTGGCCCGCGGCTCGTAGGTCGGCGGCAGCACGTTCAGCGCCCGGTACGACGCGGCCAGGATCTGCTCGTTGGCGTACGCGATCGACCAGAACGGCCGGCCCCGCTCCGTCGACTTGACCAGGATCTTGTCGTCGATGTCGGTCAGATTCCGGATGAAGTTGACCTCGAAACCGGACGCCATCAGCCAGCGGCGCAGCACGTCGTAGCTGACGCCGGAGCGAAGGTGGCCGATGTGCGGCGGGGCCTGGAGGGTGAGACCACACAGGTAGACCCCCACCTTGCCGGCTTCCCGCGGGACGAAGTCCCGCACCGATCGGGTGGCGGTGTCATACAGGCGTAGCGTCACCGTACAAGGGTAGCCGTCCGCGCATTTCGAGGTTGTCGGGAGCCGGGTCGTACGCTGCGTGCGTGGACACCGCGGCGCGCGCACCGGAGACGGCCCAGACCCTGGACCGGGGGCTACGCCTGCTGCACCTGGTCGCGGACGCGCCCAACGGGCTGACCGTCACCGAGGCGGCGAGCCGGCTGGGCATCGGGCGCGCGGCGGTCTACCGGCTGGTCGGGGCGCTGACCGGGCACGGCATGCTACGCCGGGACGGCGCGGGCCGGCTGCGCCTCGGCGCCGGCGTCCTGCAGCTGGCCCGGCGGGCCCAGCCGCTGCTCGCCGAGGGGGCGCTGCCCGCGCTGCGCCGGCTGGCCGAGCAGGCCGGCGCGACGGCCCACCTGACGGTGGTGGAGGGCGGGGAGGGCGTCGCCCTCGCGGTGGTGGAGCCCAGCTGGACGTCGTTCCACGTGGCGTACCGGACCGGGTCCCGACACCCGTTGGAGCGGGGCGCGGCGGGTCGGGCCATCCTGGCCGGCCGGGCGGGCGACGCCGGGCCGGTGAGCACCAGCGGCGAGTTGCAGTCCGGGGCGTACGGGGTGGCCGCGCCGGTGCTGGGGGTGCCGGGCATGGAGGCGAGCGTCGGCGTGGTGTCGCTGGCCCCGCTCGACGTGGCGGTGGTCGGCGCCCAGGTGACCGCCGCGGCCGAGGCGGTCGCCGCCGCCCTGTCCTGACCCGTCGTCGCCGGATTTCCCGGCGCACGGCGGCTTTCGACTGTCCGTGTCATTGCCATTGCATCGTGCAACTTCTATGGTTGCGGCAGCGTCGCGTTCTCCTCTGACACGGGGGGTGGAGGACTGATGAGCTGCTGTCGGCGTGCCTGGTCACACGAGGGTCCGGACCCGTCATGAGGTTCCGGCTACTGGGACCGTTCGCGGTGGAGGAGGACGGCCGGCCGGTCCGGCTGGACGGCAACCGGGCCCGCTGCGTCCTCGCGTTGCTGCTGCTCAACCCGGGCACACTGGTCCCGGTGGAGCGGATCATCGACGAGGTCTGGGGGGACGCGCCGCCGAGGAGCGTCCGGACCCAGGTGCACGCCCAGATCTCCGTGATCCGGCGCGGCCTGCGCGCGCTGCCGGAGGTGGAGGTCCGTACCCACGCCACCGGCTACCTGCTGCGCGTACGGCCGGACGAGATCGACGTGGCCGTGTTCCGGCAACTGACCCGGCAGGCCCGCGCCGAGGCGGCGCTCGGCCGGCCGATCGCCGCCGCCGAGGCGTACCGGGCGGCGCTGCGGCTGTACGCCGGACCACCGCTGGGCGACCTGGACGCCCCGTTCGCCCGGGCCGAGGCGGGCCGGCTGGCCGAGGAGCGGCTGGCGGCACTGACCGAGCTGATCGGCCTCGACCTGGCGGCCGGCCGGCACCACGAGTTGATCCCCAAGCTGACCACCCTGGTGGAACGGCACCCGCTGCACGAGCCCTTGTGGCGGCACCTGCTGGTGGCCCTGCACGCCGCGGGACGTCGCAGCGAGGCGATCGCCTGCTACCGCCGGGCCCGGGCGGTGCTCCGGGACGAGCTGGGGCTGGAGCCGGGCCGCGAACTGTCCCGCGCCTACCGGGACCTGCTGGCGTCCGAGGGCCCGCTGACCGTGGACCCGCGCGGTGACGCCCTCGACCGGGCGCTGACCCGGCTCGCCCGGGTGGAGCGGATGCTGCGGGACATCCGCCGTGAGCTGGAGCTGGGCGAGCCGAGCCGGTGACGCCGGTCGGCGCGGCCGGACGGTTCCGGCCGCGCCGACCTGTGGTGTCCGGGTCAGACGACGTCGCAGTCGACGGTGATGGTGCGCCGGGAACCGTCCCGCAGCAGCACCGAGAAGGGGTACGGCCCGCTGCAGTTGCGGTTGGTGGAGATGCCCACCTCGTACCGGCCCTTGCTGGCGTTGTAGGTGGGCGTCGCGTAGACGGTGCCGGCCGGCGAGCCGTCCCAGGAGGCGCCGACGACCGCGCCGGGGTCGGTCACCGGGTTGCCGGCGGCGTCCCTGAGCGTGAACTCAAGCAGGTACGACGCGGGCGGTGCCACGTAGATCACGTTCCCGACCTTCGTGCCGCCGGTCCAGAAGCCGTCGAAGGTGTAGGTCGAGGTGGGCCGCAGGAAGTTGGCGGTCACGTAGTTGGCCAGCGAGGTGCCGGACGACATCCCGCTGTCCGCGTCGAACTGGTAGTGCACGCCCAGGTAGATGCGGCTGCGGGCGTTCTCGGTGGCGGCCGTGCTGAAGCTGTTGTACGTCCGCTGCCTCACCGTGGCGTGCGTGTCGTCGGTGCCGCCGGTGAACCGGAAGGCGTCGGTGCCGAAGAAGCCCTTCACCGCGCCCGCCCAGGCCGCCGCGAAGGTGGCGTGGCCGGAGCTGTACGCCGGGAACGGTGGGGAGAAGCGGTCGCCGGCCTCGTCGATGGAGAGCGGCTTCCAGTTCGGGTCGGCGACGGTGGCGTCGTTGTTGTCGTCACCGGCCAGCGTGATGGCGCTCTCCGGCCGCCAGAGGTCGATGGTGGTCTGGAACTTGGTGTCCCAGGACACGATCGCGGCATCGCCCATCGCGAGGCCGACCAGCGCGAAGAGGCGGGCGTTGCCGGCCTGGGTGAGCTTCGCGGCCTTGGCGAGTTCCTGGGTGTGGGCGAAGAGCTGGCCCGGGGGCTTGTAGGTGCCGTCGAGATCGTTGGCCCAGAACCAGGCGATCTCGGTCTGGTCGGCGGTGCGCAGGGTGCTGTCGTACCGGCCCAGGTCCTTGACCTCGTTGACCTGCCTGGCGTACTCGTCGCTGCGCAGCAGGCTGTCGTACGTGGTGTAGCCGGCCGGCGGGCCGGGCCGGAACTGGGTGTTGGAGGTCATCGTGAACGGCTTGACCAGCCCCCAGCTCGGGGTGGCCGCGGCGCGCTTCGTGTCGGTCGCCCGCCACTGCCCCGGGACGGTGCCGTCCACGTAGGTGGAGTTGTCCGGCGAGCCGTCACCGGTCCGAAAGCTGATCATCGCCTGAGCGGCGGCCGAGCCGATCCGCTGCCCGTCGGTGCGGGCGGCCGAGCCGGCGATGCCCTCCTGGGCGGTGGCCAGGTCCGCGTCGAAGTTGATCGTCGGGTAGATGCTGCGCAGGGTGTCGTACGCCGCGTAGTCCACAGCGGTGGCGAAGTCCGGGGTGACCCCGGCGGTCGGCGCTACCTTGACCCGGTACGGCTGGCCGAGGCACCGGTCGGCGCCGGTGGCACAGAGCGCCGAGTTGGCGGCGTCGTACATGGCGCCGTGCACCATCGCCCCGGCGCGGGCCAGCGGCCCCGGTGCGCCGCCCACCTGGCGGTAGGTCCGGAGCAGGACGTTGTTCCAGTAGAGGACGTGGTCGGCGGGACCGGCGGCGAGCGCCGGGGTCGCGGGTACCGCGGCGACGGCGGTGCCGATGGTGACGGCGGTGAGCGCGGTGGCGCTCCACCGGCGGGAGGACGTACGAAGCCAGCGCATGGGACTCCTCGGTGAGAGACCGTGGCCGTGGATCGGGTGCACGGCCACGGCGAGCCTGGCCGAGGTCGCTACGGGCGGCCTACGGGTCGGCTACGCCAAGTCGTCACCTTCCCGGGCACACGGAAGGGCCCGGGCGACCAGACGGTCACCCGGGCCCCGCACCGAGGTGCGGCTGTCACATGGGGGTCGTCACCGCGGCGTACGCGTCGACGATGCCGTACCCGTAGAAGCCGTTGAACTCCTCGTCACCCTCGCAGTAGGCGTTGAACTCCGCCGACCGGCCCTCGTTGGTGTAGGTCTGCAGGCGCGGCTCCGGGCAGGCGTGCTCGGCCGCCGTGGCGTAGAGCTGCTTCTCCACGAGGGCGGGAGGCATCCGCAGACCACCCAGCTCGTTGTCGGCCTTGCCGAACTTGCTGACGATCAGCGACGCCACGCCTGCGGCGTGCGGCGACGCCATCGACGTGCCCTGCAGGTAGGTGTAGTAGCCGCAGACACCTGCCTCGGTGCACTCCTTGAAGACGAAGCTGCGGGCGGCCGGCACGACGTTGCCGTGCTTGTCGACCGAGCCCTCCTCCTGGAGGACCTTCTTCGGGTAGGTCGACAGGATCATGTTGGCGTCGGTCCGGTACGACGACGTGCCGTAGCCGTCCCGGAACCAGCCACCGGGGGCGGCCACCGAGATCTGCTCGACGCCGTAGTTGGAGAAGTCCGACTTCTTGCCAGAGGGGCCGAGCGCCGACACCCCGATCACGTGCGGGCCCTCCGCCGGCAGGTCCCAGCAGCTGGAGTTGTCGATCGGCCGGGGGTAGGCCGGCGCGCCGTAGTCCGGGCTGGAGGTGTCGGTCCGCGGGTTGCCGAGGTCCTCGTGGTTGTTGCCGAGCGCGCCGACGAGGGTGACCCCCTTGTCGTGCGCGTAGTTGAGCGCCCGGTTCATGCCCTCGATGATGACCTGCTGCTCCGCCTGCGCCTCGGGCGAGTCGGCCGGGTTGGCGGTGCAGTTGTAGAGCCACGGGTCGACGTAGAAGGACATGTTGACCACGTCGAGGCCGACGTCACCGGCGTGGACCAGGGCGTTGACCACCGGGTTCAGGAAGAAGTACCCGGAGTCCTGACCGCCCTTGAGCTCGACCAGGGTCACGTTCGGGGCGACGCCGGAGACGCCGAAGCCGTTCGCGGCCGCGCCGATCGTGCCGGCGACGTGCGTGCCGTGGCCGCCGTCGTCGGTACCGACCGGGTCGAGGCAGCTCGCCACCTCGCAAGGGCCGTCCACATCGGTCATGTCGGGGGCGAAGTTCTTGGACAGCGACCAGTTGAAGTTGGCCGCCAGGTCCGGGTTGCTCGCGTCGAGGCCGGTGTCCAGGACGCCGACGGTCACCCCGCGCTTGCCCGGCTCGGTCTGCCGCGCCTTGTCGGCGTGGATCATCGACAGGCCCCAGAGCTTGTCGTCAAGGGGGTCCATGCCAGCCGACTGGCTGGCGGAAACGGCGCCGGTGCCCTTGCTCGCCACGTCCGCCAGCAGGTGCTCCTGCTCGACGCGGTCGATCTTCGGCGCGCGGCCGATGGCCTTCTGCTGGGCGGCGCCGACGAGAGCCTGGGCGGCGGCGGCGCGGCTGGCGAAGTCGGACCGGTCGCTGCGCACCTGGAAGATCCCCAGGCTGTCGGTACGGGACACGACGGTGCCGCCGGCGGCCTCGATCGCCGCGACGGCGGCGTCGGCCGAGATGCCCTTCTCGGCGACCACGGTGTACTCGGTGGTGGTCGACGGGGCGGCGCCGGCCATGCTGGTCTGTCCGGCCAGCACGGTTGCCAGGGCCGCCACGGTCGCGACGGCACCGGCGGTGAAGCGTCTGCTCACCACATCTTTCCTCTCGGTTCGAGGGACGTGCTTGGCATCACATCTCACCGACGCCATTTCCGCCAGTGGTCAGCGCGGATTCTTTCCGCTCGGCAAGCATCCGCCGACGGATCGGGCAGGGAACTGTCACCGTCGGGCAGGGGGCCGTCACGATCGGCCCAACGGGTGGTGGCTCAACGGGCTGTCGCGGCCGCCTGAGCGGCGACGACATCGGGCTCAATGCCTGTCGTTCGCTCATCGTTCGCCGGCCAGGGCCGGCTCGGCCGGGGTCGGCGGGACCGCGTCCGGCGCGGCACGCAGCTCGTCCAGCCGGACCAGGGCGACCCCGGCGACGATCAGCGCGCCGCCGAGCAACTGGATCCCGGCCGGCAGTTCGCCCAGCACCAGCCAGGCGATCAGCACCGCGAACATCACCTCGGTCAGCCCGACGAAGGACGACAGCCGCGCCCCGAGCAGCCGGGCCCCGGCCACCCCGGTGAGGTACGCGACCACCGCGGCGATCAGCGACAGCCCGGCGATCGGCACCAGCCAGCTCATCCGGTGCCCGGCGAAGGTGACGTCGGCAGTGCCGGCGTGCAGCGGGAGCGCCCCGACCAGCCCGAGCAGGAGCAGCACCAGCGCGCCGACGGCCATGCCGCCGCTCGCCATCACCACGGACGGCAGCTCGGCGTCGACGCGGCCGGCGATGACGAAGTAGCCGGCCAGCCCGACCCCGGCGCCGAGCCCCCAGAGCACCCCGACCGGGTCGAGCCGGCCGGCGCCGGTCAGGTCCAGCACGAGGGCGAGGCCGGCGAGCGCGGTCAGCGACCCGATGACGGTGAGCAGCCGGGGCCGCTGTCCGTGGACCAGCCACATCCAGCCGACCACCAGCACGATGCCGAGGTACTCCAGCAGCAGCGCGACGCCGACCGGCAGGTAGCGGACCGCGTTGAAGAAGCACGCCTGGGCCAGGGCCACCCCGAGCAGCCCGAACACCACGACGGTGCCGGCGTTGCGGCGCAGCACCGGCAGCCGCCCGCGCAGCGCCACGAGGGCCGGCACGGCCAGCACCAGCGCGGCGATGCCGACCCGGGCCAGCACCACCGCCTCGGCGGACCAGTCGCCGGTGATCAGCGGGCGGGCGAAGGTGCCCGACGTGGCGAAGGTGAGCGCGGAGAGCAGGGCCAGGCCGAGGCCGACGCCGGGCCGTTCACGCATCGACAGCTCCTTGATCCGACGACCCGTCATGAGTCAAACGAGGTTATGCTGATGACGCTAGGCCGGCACCCTGACAGGAGTCAAGTTGCTTTTCGCTCATGACACCGAGTGCGGTCTCACCGCGACCGCAGCGCTGGTCAACACCACCGGTCCCGACCGGGAGGGGCTGCCCGACGTGGCCGCCCTCGACGAGTTCTTCACCGCCCACGCCTGGACCGGCCGGCACGAGCACACCGAGGCGGAGCTGCGCGACGTCCGCGCCCTGCGGCCCCGGCTGCGCCGGCTCTGGCACGCCGACCCCGACGAGGTGGTGGCGATCGTCAACGCCCTGCTCCGCGAGTCGCACGCCCTGCCACAGCTCATCCGGCACGACGACGAGCCGTACCACCTGCACGCCGTGCCCCGGGACGCGCCGCTGGCCACCCGGATGGCGGTCGAGGCGGCCATGGCGATGGCCGACCTGGTCCGGATGGACGAACTGAGCCGGCTACGGGTCTGTGACCACCCGGACTGCGACAACGTCCTGGTCGACCTGTCGAAGAACCGCTCTCGCCGGTTCTGCGACGCCGGCTGCGGCAACCGCGCCGCCGTCAGCGCCTACCGGGCCCGCCGGGCGGCGGCCCAGTCCTGACCGGGCCGGACGCGGCCGGGCATCCCGGCGCCACGTCGGCGAGGTGGGGGTATCCCGGCCGCGGGGACACCGCCAGATCGGCGAGGCGGCGTCGATCAGGCATGGTCAGCGCTCTGGCGCGCCGGGCCGTCAGGGATGGGTCATCCGGAGCAGGTCGAGGGCCTCGTCGAGCTGGGCCTCGCTGAGCTTGCCGGAGGCGATGTGCCCCCGGGAGATCACCACCTCGCGGATGGAGACCTGCTTGGCCAGCGCCTCCTTGGCGATCGAGGCGGCCTCGTCGTACCCGAGGTGGCGGTTGAGCGGGGTGACGATCGACGGCGACCCCTCGGCGTACGCCAGGCAGACCTCGGCGTCCGCGACCAGGCCGACCACCAGGCGGTCGGCGAAGAGCCGGCTCGACGCGGCCAGCAGCTTGATGGATTCCAGCAGGTTGCGGCCCATCACCGGGAGCATCACGTTCAGTTCGAAGTCGCCCTGCGTGCCGGCGAAGGCCACCGCGGCGTCGTTGCCGATCACCTGGGCGCAGACCTGCCGCATCGCCTCGGCGACCACCGGGTTCACCTTGCCGGGCATGATCGATGAGCCGGGCTGGAGGTCGGGGATGCGCAGCTCGCGCAGGCCGGCACGCGGGCCCGAGCCCATCCAGCGGATGTCGTTGGCCATCTTGTACAGCCCGACCGCGATGGTGCGGAGCTGGCCGGAGGTCTCCACCAGCGCGTCCCGGGCGCCCTGCGCCTCGAAGTGGTTGCGCGCCTCGGTCAACGGCAGGCCGGTCGAGTCCCGCAGCTTCTCGATCACCTTCGTCGCGAAGCCGAGCGGCGTGTTGATGCCGGTGCCCACCGCCGTCCCGCCCAGCGGCAGCTCGGCCAGCCGGGGCAACACCGCCTCCAGCCGCTCCACGCCGTAGCGGACCTGGGCGGCGTACCCGCCGAACTCCTGGCCCAGGGTGACCGGGGTGGCGTCCATCAGGTGGGTACGCCCGGCCTTGACCACGGTGGAGAACTCCTCCGCCTTCTCCTCCAGCGCCCCGGCCAGGTGCTTAAGCGAGGGGATCAGGTCCTCCACCACGAACTGCGTGGCGGCCAGGTGGATCGAGGAGGGGAAGACGTCGTTGCTGGACTGCGAGGCGTTGACGTCGTCGTTCGGGTGGACGCTGCGGCCCAGCTCCCGGCCGGCCAGGGTGGCGATCACCTCGTTGGTGTTCATGTTGGACGAGGTGCCGGAGCCGGTCTGGAAGACGTCCACCGGGAACTGGTCGTCGTACCCGCCGTCGGCGACGTGCGCGGCGGCGGTGGCGATCGCCTCGGCGACGTCCGCCCCGATCACCCCCAGCTCGCCGTTGACCTGGGCGGCCGCCCCCTTGATCTGCGCCAGGGCCTTGATCTGGGCCGGTTCGATGCCCCGGCCGGAGATCGGGAAGTTCTGCACCGCGCGCTGGGTCTGGGCCCGCCACAGCGCCTCGGCGGGCACCTCCACCTCGCCCATCGAGTCGCGTTCGATCCGGTAGCCGGTCGCCTCTGGAGTCGTCACGCGTACCATCCTGCCGCGCCGGACGCCGGCGCGCAGATGATCGCTCAGCCGAGCTCGGCCAGCAGCTCCTCGGTCGCCCGCTGGTCCGGGGACTCGATCTGCCGGAACAGGGTCAGCGCCCGGCTGGCGTAGGTGCGGGCCTGATGCGGGTCGGTGCCGCGCAGGCAGCGGGCCAGCCCGTCGAGCGCCCGCGCCTGCTCGTAGCGAGTGCCGAGTGCGGTGGCCTGGTCGAGCACCCGGCGGTGCAGGTCCAGGGCGCCAGCCGTGTCGCCCTGATCGAGGAGGGCGCGGGCCAGCAGGTTGCGCGAGGCGTACTGCCCGATCCGATCCCCCGCGTCGATCATCGCCACGAGCGCGTCGCGGTGCCGGATCGCCGCCTGATCGGGGTGGCCCTCCTCGCGCTCCAGCATCCCGATCTCGTTGAGCAGCTCACCCTCCCCGGACCGGTTGCCGTTCTCGCGTTTGAGCACGAGCGCCGCCTGAAGCAACCGGCGTGCCTGTCTCCGGTCACCCATCCGGTGCCGGATCATCCCGAGGTGGCCGGTCGCGTTGGCCACGTGCCACGGATCGCCGTTCCGCCGGGCCAGCAGAAGGTGGTGCCGGGCGTCCCGGAGGGCGTCGGGATAGCGGCCCAGGAGAGTCAGGACGACCGATCGGTTGTTGAGCAGGTTCGGCAGCCTCGCCCCCACGTCTTCCGGCAGCAGCCCCAGAGCGAGAACCTCGTCGGCGCGCTCGAGGGCGCGTCGGTACTCGTTGGCGCTGACATGGGCGGCAGCCAGGTTGATCAGATGGTGCACGGTCTCGCGGCGCCGGCCGAGCCGGCGGTAACGGTCGACGACGCCCTCCATCAACTGGATCGCCTCGGTGAAACGGGCCAGCCGGTTGTACGTCGCGGCGAGACGGTTCGCGGTAATGGCCACCGCCTCGTCGTCGCGGAGCTTCTGCGCGGCCCGCAGGGCGATCGTGTGCGTCTCGATCAGTTCATCGAGGTGCCCACCGTGGAGTTTGAAGAACCATGACGCGCGAGTCAGTTGCCAGCAGTGCCGAAGGAAGCCCTCGGCCTCGGCCAGCCGGACCAGGGCGGTCATCGCGGCGCGGTTCTCCTCGAGCCAGGGGCGGCCCAGCCCCTGGCTCGCCGCGACGAGATCGGGACGCGGCGGCGGGGGCAGGTGGTGCACGTCCTCGACGCCCGGGCTGGGCTCGATCTTGCGGGCGATCATCGTGGCGACATACAGATAATGATCGAGCAGGCGTTCGACGGCGGCTTGACGGTCAGCGGCCCGCTCTGGCTCGGCCAGCAGACTGCGGGCGTACCCACGCAGCAGGTCGTGCAGCCGGTACTGGCCCGGCTCCACCTCCTCGACCAGGTGCGCGTCCACCAGCTCGTCGAGCACGTCCTGCGCCTCGGGCAGCGGCAGCTCTGTCAGCGCCGCGGCCACCCCGTTGTCGAACCGCTCTCCCGGGTGCAGACCGAGCAGCCAGAACAGCCGCTGCGCCGGTGGCGACACCTGGGCGTACGACAGCGCGAAGGCCTGACCCACCGAGCGCTCGCCGGCGGCCAGCTCGGCCAGCGGGTCCGGCCGAGCGGCCAGCCGCGCCGCCAGGTCGGCGACTCGCCAGCGTGGACGGTGGGCCAGCCGGGCACCCGCCAAGCGGATCGCCAGTGGCAGATGACCGCAACGGCGGACCACCTCCGCCGCGGCCGCCGGCTCGGCGGCCACCCGATCCGGGCCGGCCACCCGGCCGAGCATCTCGACGGCCTCGTCCGGGTCCAGCACCGGCAGCGACGACGGTCGCCCGTCGTCGAGCCCGATCAGCCGCCGGCGGCTGGTGACCAGGACGAGGTTGTCCGGCCCGTTGGGCAGCAGGGGCGCCACCTGAGCAGCACCGGCCGCGTTGTCGAGCACCACCACGGCCCGCCGGTTGGCCAACTCGGTACGCCACACCGCCAGCCGCCCGTCCAGGTCCACCGGGATCCGCTTGGGGGGCACACCCAGCTGCCGGAGCAGGGTGTCCACCGCCACCGCCGGGGTCACCGGCGCGTGCTCGCTGTGCCCGTGCAGGTCGATGAAGAGCTGCGCGTCCGGGAACCGGTCACCGAGGGCACTCGCCAGGTGCACCGCGAGGGTGGTCTTGCCGCTGCCGGCCATGCCATCGATGAGCTGGACCCTGGCACCCTCCTCGGCGATTTCCTTGACCAGCCGGGCCACCGTCTGCTCCCGGCCGGTGAAGTCGCTGATCGCCCGAGGGAGCGACCGGACCGGGACCACCACCGGCCGCTGCTCCCGATCGGTGGCCGTCGCGTCGCCGGTCAGCAGCCGTTGATGCAGCTCCTGCAACGCCGCACCGGGCTCGATGCCCAGTTCCTCGGCGTAGATGCGGCGCCCCTCGCGGTAGACGGCCAAGGCGTCGGCCTGCCGGCCGGCCGCGGAGAGGGCGAGCATGAGCTGACGGCGCAGCCGCTCCCGCAGCGGATGGCGCTCCACGCTCTCGGTCAGTTCGTCGATCACGTCGGCCGCCTGGCCCAGCCGCAGCTCGACGTCGACGCACTCCTCCAGCGCGGCGAGCCGCTGTTCGTCGAGGGCCTGCGCCCGGCGGCGTACGCTCCGGCTGGTGATGCCGCTCAGCGCCGGACCGCGCCAGAGCGCGAGCGCCGCGCGGTAGTGCCGGCGCGCCTCGGTCGGCTGCCCGGCCGCGACCGCCGCCCGGCCGGCCTCGACCTGCCGGGCGAAGGCGTCGGCGTCCAGGTCGTCCGGCTCGATCCGGATGCCGTAGCCGACCGGATCCCGGACGATGATCTCCGGGGGCAGGCCGAGCACGGCGAGCCGTTGCCGCAGCCGCGACACGCAGATCTGCAGCTGGGTCCGGGCGGTGGCCGGGGGACGTTCCTCCCAGACGGCGTCGATCAGCTCCTCGACGGGCACCACCCGGCCGGCGCGCAGCAGCAGCATGGCGAGCACGGTCCGGTCCCGACCCGCGGTGACGGTGGCTTCGCCAGTGCCCACCCGCAGGGATCCCAGGATCCCGAACCGCATCTGTCCCCCGCAATGCCATCGTGCAACTTCCAGGAGCGTAGCGCCCTGGTGACGGACCGCCTCGTCGAGGCGATAGCGATGTGATAGCGGATCGACAGCCGTACGTCCGACACTCGTTCCGGGTTGTCGGTCACGACATCCGACGGGGGCGGTGCGCCCGCGGGGAATCCCCCCTCCCAGCGGGCGCACCGACGTCAGCGCCGGCCGACGGTGAGCACCGGCTTGGTGACCTCGGCGAAGAAGTCGTTGCCCTTGTCGTCGACCACGATGAACGCCGGGAAGTCCTCCACCTCGATCTTCCAGACCGCCTCCATGCCCAGCTCGGGGTATTCGAGCACCTCGACGTGCTTGATGCAGTCCTGGGCGAGGCGGGCGGCCGGGCCGCCGATCGAGCCGAGGTAGAAGCCGCCGTGCTGCTGGCAGGAACGGGTGACCTGGGCGGACCGGTTCCCCTTGGCCAGCATCACCATCGAGCCGCCGGCCGCCTGGAACTTCTCCACGTACGCGTCCATCCGGCCCGCGGTGGTCGGGCCGAACGAGCCGGAGGCGTAGCCCTCGGGGGTCTTCGCCGGGCCGGCGTAGTAGACGGCGTGGTCGCGGAGGTACTGCGGCATCGGCTCGCCCGAGTCCAGCCGCTCGGCGATCTTGGCGTGCGCAATGTCGCGGGCCACGACCAGCGGGCCGGTCAGCGACAGCCGGGTCTTCACCGGGTACTTCGACAGCTCGGCGCGGATCTCGTCCATCGGCCGGTTGAGGTCGACCCGGACCACCTCGGCGGCGTCCAGCTGCGCGTCGGTGACGTCGGGCAGGTAGCGCGCCGGGTCCGTCTCCAGGCGCTCCAGCCAGACCCCGGACGGGGTGATCTTGGCCACCGCCTGCCGGTCGGCGGAGCAGGAGACGGCGATGGCGACCGGGCAGGAGGCGCCGTGCCGGGGCAGCCGGACGACCCGTACGTCGTGGCAGAAGTAGCGGCCGCCGAACTGCGCGCCGATGCCGAAGTTGCGGGTCAGCTCCAGCACCTCGGCCTCCAGCTCCAGGTCACGGAAGCCGTGCGCGCTCATCGAGCCGGAGGTGGGCAGGGTGTCCAGGTACTTCGCGGAGGCGTACTTGGCGGTCTTCAGCGCGTACTCGGCGGAGGTGCCGCCGATGACGATGGCCAGGTGGTAGGGCGGGCAGGCCGAGGTGCCGATGAGCCGCAGCTTCTCCTCCAGGAACTGCATCATCCGCGTCGGGTTCAGCAGCGCCTTGGTCTCCTGGTAGAGGTACGACTTGTTGGCCGAGCCGCCGCCCTTGGCCATGAAGAGGAACTTGTACGCGTCCGGGTGCCCGTCCGGGTCCTCGGCGTAGAGCTCCACCTGGGCGGGCAGGTTGCTGCCGGTGTTCCGCTCCTCCCACATGGTCAGCGGGGCGAGCTGGGAGTAGCGCAGGTTCAGCCGGGTGTACGCCTGGTAGACGCCGCGCGAGATGGCCTCGGCGTCGGTGCCGTCGGTCAGCACGTGCCGGCCGCGCTTGCCCATCACGATCGCGGTGCCGGTGTCCTGGCACATGGGCAGCACGCCACCGGCGGCGATGTTGGCGTTGCGCAGCAGGTCCAGCGCGACGAACCGGTCGTTCGGCGAGGCCGCCGGGTCGTCGATGATCGACCGGAGCTGGGCCAGGTGCGCCGGGCGCAGGAAGTGGGCGATGTCGTGCATCGCCTCGGCGGTCAGCGCGGTCAGCGCGGACGGCTCCACGGTGAGGAAGCGACGGCCACCCGGGCCGTTGACGACATCGACGCCCTCGTCGGTGACCAGGCGGTACTCGGTCTGGTCGGGACCGGTCGGCAGCAAGGGGGCGTACGAGAACGCGGCGGCACTGCTCATGACGGGAAAGCCTAGGGCAGAGGGGTCGATCGGTGGCACCCGCCGGGGGCGTCCTGGGACGCCGCTCTCACCCGCCGCGCCGAGCTGGCGTCGTCGCAGGTCAGCAGAGCTCCTTCTTCGGCCCGCAGCTGCCCTGGTCAGAGGGGGGCAGGTAGCTGCCGTCCGGCCTCGGAGCGGGTACGTCGCCCCCGGCCGGCGGGGGTGCGACGGAGCTGCCGGCGGCGCCCCAGCGGACGTACCCGATCTCCCGCCCCTCGCCGATGATCATGCCGTTCGGGCCGACCGCCAGGGCGTTCGCCGAGGTCCGCAGCACCACCAGCTCCCGCCCGGTACGCGGGTCGACCGCGATCAGCCGGGACGGCTTGTCCTCGGCGATCACCGCCGCGTACGGGGTGAGCGCCGCCCCGCTCTTCCCTCCGGCGGCCCGGGTCCACCGGGTGCGGTCGACCGACAGCTCCCGGCCGAGGATCGAGTGCTTGTCGGCGCTGCGCACCAGCGCGTACCGGTCGTCCACGGCGAGCAGCTTCTCGCCGTCCGCGCCGACCTGGAGCAGCCGGCCGTCGTACCCGTCGATCACCGCCTCGCGGCCGTCCGGGGCGACGCCGATGAGCACGTTCCGGGCACCCTGCGGGTCCTCCCGCTGCACGCAGCCGGCGTAGTCCGCGGTCCGCAGGTTCACCCCGGCCCGGCGCCACACCTCCCGTCCGTTGGCCGGGTCGACGGCGGAGATGGTGAAGTAGCAGGTCCCGTCGCGCGAGGTGGCGGTGATCCGGAGCAGCCGGCCACCGATCACCGCCAGCCGCTCCTCCCGGCCGGGCTGGACGTTCTGCAGCACCCGCCCGGTGGCGGTGTCCACCACGTGCACCCGCCCGTCCACCGGGAAACCGAGCAGCGGCGGGACGCCCTCCGGCCCGGCCACCCCGCCGTCGATCCGCGGCGTGCCCAGCCGGCGGCTGCCGAGCAGCTCCGGATTGTCGGCGAGCATCCCGCTGTGCACGCCGGGCAGGAAGGCCGTCCAGCGCGGCCGGGTCCCGCGCGGCTCCCAGGCGCTCAGCGTGCAGTCGGTGGCCGCCGTGCAGTGCACGTCGAGCAGCAGGTCCCGGTACGTCCAGACGGCCACCGCCTGGTCGTCGTGGCGGCGCACCACGCCGGTGGCCGGGTCGAGCAGCTCGTACCCCTTGACCAGGAGCTTGCCCACGGCGACGACCGCGTCCCGGTCGCCCCCCGCGACCGCCGCCCAGTCCGCCTTGCGCTCCCAGAGCTGGGTGCCGGTGGCCAGGCTGCGGGCCTCCACCCGGGTCCGCTGCTCCACGATCACGGTGTCGCCGGCGATGGTGACGCTCTTCGGAGTGCCGCCGACCCGCTGCTGCCAGACCACGTCCGGCTCGGAGATCGGCTCGCTCCGGTCGACCCAGTCCCACATGGTCGGGAACGGGTTCCACACTCCGGTCGAGGCGAGCACGATCACGGTGATGAGCCCCAGCAGCAACCAGCCACGTACGCCAAGGCCCTTCACACCGCACACGGTAGCGACGATCACCCCTGCGCCGACCCCCCGAACGGCCGTGTCGCGCCGCTTTCTCCGTCGGCGGTCGTGTTATGCGCCGCCGCGCGCGGCCGAGCGGACCAGGGGGAGGGTGCGGTAGGGGATCTGCTCGGCCAGCGCGATGATCGTGGAGGCGCGGCGGATGCCCTCGGACGAGACGATCTGGTCGATGACGCGCTGGAGGTCGGTGTTCGACCGGGCCACGATGCGGCAGAGCAGGTCGCTGGAGCCGGTGATGGTGTGCGCCTCCAGCACCTCCGGGATCGCCGCCAGGTGCGCGGTCACCGGGTCGTGGCCGTGCCGCTGGCTGATCTCCAGGGTCACGAAGCTGGTCACCCCGAAGCCGATCGCGGCCGGGGAGATGTCCGGGCCGAACCCGCCGATCACCCCCCGGTCGACCAGCTTGTCGAGCCGGGCCTGGACGGTGCCCCGGGCCACCCCGAGCCGGCGGGAGCACTCCAGCACCCCGATCCGCGGCTCCTCGGCGAGCAACGTGAGCAGTCGTGCATCCAGCTCGTCGAGCTGTACATCCTGACCAGCGTTCATGGGGTTTCACTTTACCGAATGCACAACATGACCAGCATTTTGGCCAACTGTTGCTCAACGAACGGCGGCGCGGCGATCCTCGCCACATCAGCACACGAACGGCGGCCCACCAGGCCGGCCGGTACGCAAGGGAGGCCACCATGACCCAGGCGATCGACCGACCCGAGTCGACCGAGGAGGTCGACGTCGACGCCCTCGTCGGCGCCGTCGACCACGACATCACCCGGGACCCGTTCCCGGTCAAGGGTCTCGACCACGTGCACTTCCTGGTCGGCAACGCCAAGCAGGCGGCCCACTACTACTCCACCGCGTTCGGCATGACCTGCGTGGCGTACCGGGGACCGGAGCAGGGCTACCGGGACCACGCCCAGTACGTGCTGACCAGCGGCTCGGCCCGGTTCGTGCTGACCGGCGCGGTCCGCCCGGACGCCGAGGGCGCCGAGCACGTGGCCCGGCACAGCGACGGCGTCTCGGACATCGCGCTGGAGGTGCCGGACGTGGACGCCGCGTACGCGCACGCCACCGCGCAGGGCGCGACCGGCCTGGTCGAGCCGCACGACGTCAGCGACGAGCACGGCACCGTCCGGCTGGCCGCCATCGCCACATACGGCGACACCCGGCACACCCTGGTCGACCGGTCCCGCTACTCCGGCCCGTTCCTGCCCGGCTTCGTGGCCCGCGGCCCGATCGTGGACCGGCAGCCGATGATCGACGCCGGCATCCAGCCGAAGCGCTTCTTCCAGGCCGTCGACCACGTGGTCGGCAACGTGGAGCTGGGCCGGATGGACGAGTGGGTCGAGTTCTACAAGCGGGTCATGGGCTTCACCAACATGGCCGAGTTCATCGGCGACGACATCGCCACCGACTACTCCGCGCTGATGAGCAAGGTGGTCGCGAACGGCACCCGCAAGGTGAAGTTCCCGCTCAACGAGCCGGCCATCGCCCGCAAGAAGTCGCAGATCGACGAGTACCTGGAGTTCTACCAGGGCCCCGGCGCCCAGCACATCGCCGTCGCCACCAACGACATCCTGGCCAGCGTCGACGCCATGCGGGCGGCCGGCGTCGAGTTCCTGGACACCCCCGACTCCTACTACGAGGACCCGGAGCTGCGCGCCCGGATCGGCGAGGTACGGGTGCCGATCGAGGAGCTGCAGTCCCGCAAGATCCTGGTGGACCGGGACGAGGACGGCTACCTGCTGCAGATCTTCACCAAGCCGGTGCAGGACCGCCCGACCGTCTTCTTCGAGCTGATCGAGCGGCACGGCTCCCTCGGCTTCGGCAAGGGCAACTTCAAGGCCCTGTTCGAGGCGATCGAGCGGGAGCAGGAGAAGCGCGGCAACCTGTAACACTGTCCGCGTGACCCAGCCTCCCCCGAGCACCCCGCCGCCGCCCGCCGGGCCCCCACCCGCGGGCGGCGGCTTCGCGCCCCCGTCCGGGCCGTACCTGCCGCCCCGGCAGCACACCCCGCCCACGTACGCCGGGCTGCCGGGCTATCCGCCGCCGCCGCCGGGGTACGTCCCCCACGCCGGTTTCGTGCCGCCCACCCTGGCCCCCAACGGGCAGCCCCTGGCCGGCTTCGGTGAGCGATTGGTGGCCTGGCTGATCGACACCGCGGTGGCCACCGTGCTCGCCATGGTGCTGTTCTTCCCGGTCTTCATCTGGCTCTGGTGGCGGATGTTCAGCGAGATGATGACGGCCAACGCGGACGGGACGGTGGCTCAGCCCGACCCGGCGCAGATGATGGGCGAGTTCGTCCTGCCGATGCTGCTCGCCGAGGCCGGGCTCCTGCTGGTGATGTTCGTCTTCTACTGGCTCTACCACGTCGAGTACGCCCGCCGGACCGGGCAGACACTGGGCAAGAAGGCGATGAAGCTCCGCATCGTGCCGCTCGACCCGGCCGCTCCCCTCACCCGGGGCGTTCTCGGCAAGCGCTACCTGGTCGAGTTCGTCGCCGGCTCGCTGGTGCCCTTCGCCAACTACGTCGACGGGTTCTGGCAGCTCTGGGACAAGCCCTGGCAGCAGTGCCTGCACGACAAGTTCGCCGGTACGGTCGTCGTTAAGGTTGCACCGTGAGCGTGAGGAGTGAGCCGGGTCTGCGAGCCCCGCAATCGCGAACTGAGCTGGCACCGTGAGCGTGCAACCCGGCTGGTACGTCGACCCCGCCGACCCCGAGACCCGCCGGTACTGGGACGGCGAGGGGTGGATCGGCGCGCCGATCCCGGTCGACGCCACCCCGCCCGAGGGCCCGCCGCCGCCCGAGCCGGCCCCCGTGGCCGCGCCGGCACCGCTTCCTCCCGGCGCTCACCCGGGCCAGCCGGGCCCCGGGCCCCAGCCGGGTCAACCCGGGACCGGCCCGTGGCCCGGGCACCCGGGCGGACCGGGACCGTGGCCGGGACAGCCGGGCGGACCGGGACCGTGGCCGGGACAGCCGACCGGCGTCGGGCAGCCGGGCGGGCCGCCCCCGGGCTGGCCGTACCCGACCTGGCCGGGCCGGCCGCCCCTGCCGCAGCCGCACGGGCTGCCGCTCGCCTCGTACGGCGCCCGGCTGGTCGCCCGCCTGATCGACTTCGGCGCGGTGTTCCTGCTCAACGTCGCGGTGAACGGCTGGTTCGTCTGGCGGTACCTCGAGGAGATCGCGCCGTACCTGCGGGAGTCGGTCCGCCGGGCGCTGGCCGGGAACAGCTCCACCGAGGGGCTGCCCCAGCCCGGCGAGCAGGCCGGTCTGCTCCAGATCGTCATCCTGCTGATCGCCACCGCGCTCTGGTTCGCGTACGAGGTGCCCTCGATGGCGGCCCGTGGGCAGACCTTCGGCAAGCGGATGATGGGTGTCCGCGCGCTGCCGGTCGAGGCAGACCAGCCGCTCGGCTTCGGCCGGGCCACCCGGCGCTGGAGCACCCTCGGCCTGCCCACCATGCTCTGGTACTGCTGCGGCCTGGGCCTGCTGCTCCAGTTCGTCGACGCGGTCTCGGTGCTCTTCGACCAGCCGCTGCGCCAGGCGCTGCACGACAAGCGCGCGCAGACCGTGGTGGTCCAGCTTCCGCGTACCAGGCCCGAACCCCGTACCACCCCGCGCGACCGCGCCAACCACCCGGGAGACACCCCATGACCGACACCGGACGTCACCAGCCTCCGCTGCGGCTGACCCGCGCCGACCTGGACGCGCTGCCCAACTACGTGCCCGGGCGCAGCCCCGCCGACCTGGCCCGCGAGCTGGGCCTGCCGGAGGCGATCAAGCTGGCCAGCAACGAGGTGCCCTACGGCCCGCTGCCAGGCGTGGTGGAGGCGGTCGCCGAGGCGGTCGCCGGTTCGCACCGCTACCCGGACATGGGCGTGGTGGCGCTCCGCCAGGCCCTCGCCGAGCGGTACGGCGTGGACGCCGACCGGATCGCCACCGGCTGCGGGTCGGTGGCGCTGGCCGAGCACCTGGTCCGGGCCACCTGCCTGCCGGGCGACGAGCTGCTCTACTCGTGGCGGTCCTTCGAGGCGTACCCGATCATCGCGGCGACCAGCGGCGCGACCAGCGTGCGGGTGCCGAACGACGCCGGCCACGGCCACGACCTCGCCTCGATGGCGGCGGCGGTGACCGACCGGACCCGGATGATCCTGGTCTGCAACCCGAACAACCCCACCGGCACCGCCGTCCGGAAGGCGGAGCTGGACCGCTTCCTCGACGCCGTGCCGGACGACGTGCTCGTGGTGATCGACGAGGCGTACCGGGAGTTCGTCACCGACCCCGAGGTGCCGGACGGCCTCAGCTACCTGGACCGGCCGAACGTGGCGGTGCTGCGCACCCTCTCCAAGGCGTGGGGGCTGGCCGGCCTGCGGATCGGCTGGCTGGTCGCCGAGCCGACCGTGGCCGCCGCCGTGCGCAAGGTCGTCACGCCCTTCTCCACCAGCATGGCCGCCCAGGCCGGCGCGCTCGCCGCGCTGGCCCAGGCCGACGAGGTCGAGCGGCGCTGCGCGCTGGTCGTGGCCGAGCGGGACCGGGTCACCGAGGCGCTGCGCAAGTTCGTCCCGGACGTGCCGGCCAGCCAGGCCAACTTCGTCTGGCTGCCGCTCGGCGACCGGGCCGTCGACTTCGGCAAGGCGTGCGAGGCGCGGGGCGTCATCGTGCGGCCGTTCCCCGGCGACGGGGTCCGGGTCACGATCGGCACCCCGGCCGAGAACGACGCCTTCCTGGCCGCCGCCGAGGCCGCGCTCGCCTGAGATGTAAGGAAGGGCCCCTTGTCAACGCCTGGCGTTGTACAAGGGGCCCCTCCTCACACTGCGCTCAGGTCGCGGCGAGCAGCACGGGCTCGGCCATCAGGAAGTACGCCTGGTCGTCGTCGTCCGGCCCGGCCCGCTCGCGGGCCCGCTCCACGGCGACGTAGCCGCCCGCCGCGTACGCCCGGCCGGGCTGCCAGCCGGTCCCGTCCCGGCCGATGTTCATCGCGAACCGGGACCGCTCCGCGCCGGTGGCCGGGTCGAGGGTCACCAGGTCCTTCCCCTCGGTCAGCAGGTGGATCCGACCGGGCTCGACCGCGATGATCCGGACCGGCCCGAGGTCGTCCCGCCGCCACAGTTCCGCGCCGGTACGCGCGGAGCGGCCGATCACCACCCCGGCCGAGGTGCCGACGACGCGCTCGCCGTCGAGTTGGGCGTCCGTACCGTCGAGCGCGGGCGCGGCCACCGGCGCACCGGAGCCCAGCAGCCAGCCCCGGCCGCTGCCGTCGCCGCGATCGGCGATGCGCAGGCCCCGGCAGCCGGAGCGCCCCTGCCGGCAGCCGACCGGCGTCACCACGAACTCCTCCGGGGCCTCCGGCGGGCGCCAGCGGGTGCGGACCGCACCGGTGGCGGCGTCCCGGAACTCGACCGCCTCCGGCCCGGCACAGGCGTCCAACCCGAGCACCTCACCGGTGGCGGTGGTGCCCGCGGCGCCGAGGCAGCCGCGCTCCCGGTCGACCCGCCAGAGCCGGCGGCCGTCGGCCAGGTCGTACCCGTCGAGCCGGCCGGCGCCGGCCACGACCAGCACGGCCCGGCCGGCGGCGGTGCGGGCGACGTGCAGCCCGGCCGGGTCCCAGACCGTCGCGGCGTAGGTGCGACGCGGCTTCGGCAGCACGCCGGGTTCCGGCCCGTCGGCCCGCCAGGCGACCCGTCCGGTACGCGCGTCCAGCGCCACCAGCTTCCGGTCGGACCAGCGGCTGACCACGGTGGTGCCGTCCGCGAACACCCCGACGAGCTTCGCCGGCCAGCGCCGGTACGACCAGAACGGGGTCACCCGGTACCGCCCGTCGGCCGGCTGGTCGGCGTACACCTGGCGGGCGCTGGCGTAGACGCGGAGGCGGCCGTCGACAACCAGCGGCGCCACCGGCAGCCGGCCGATCACCCCGGGTCCCGGGCTCGGCGCCGGCGGGTACGCGCCCCGGGCGACCGTGCTGACCTCGGCCGGCGCCAGCACCCGGTGGACCACGACGGCCGTCGCCACCGCGGCGAGCACCGCCGCGAGCGCCACCACGATCCGCCGCCGCCCCACGGGCAACCCCATGCCGCACCTCCGCCCGGCACCCTACCCAGCGGCGGCGGCAGGTCTCAGGCAGCCTCGGCGGAGCGGTTGGGCGCGACCGCCCGGGCCAGATCGTCGAGGTCGCGCCGCAGGGCGCCCTCGACCGCCCGGGCCGCCAGGCCGCCGAGGATCAGGGCCAGCACGCGGCCGTACGGGGCGGTCGGGGCGGCCTGCTGCTCCACGGTGACCTCGGTACAGCCGCGCCCCCGGCGTTCGACCGTCCGGAGCCGCCAGGTGATCCGGTAGTCCGCCCCGGCGCCGCGCGAGCTGAGCACCAGCCGCGTCGGGGCGACCGCCTCGACCACGACGAACTCCTCCGGCTCGGCGGCACCGTCCGGCCGGGCCCGGGTCTCGCACCACGCGGTGCCGGGACCGAAGCTGCCGGGGGTGAGCACGTCGACCGCGCCGACGGCGGAGAGCCACCCGGCTCGGGCGGGGAGATCGGTGAGGAGGCGCCACACGTCGACGTCCGGCGCTTCGATGAATGCGGTTACCGTCACCGTCGACATGGCACCTCCCGTGTCGTCCACGGTACGGGGCGTGAACGGGAACGGGGAGGCTTGCGGTGACATTTCCACCACCGGTGCCCCGAGCGGGGCACCGGGCTCAGGGGGCGTCGGGGTCGGTCAGCTCTGGAAGGTGCCGGACCGGATCGCGGCGACGAACGCCGTCCAGCCCGGTGGGCTGACCGCGAGCGCCGGACCGGACGGGTCCTTCGAGTCGCGTACGCCCACCACGCCGTGCGCGGCGACCACGTTCGTGGCCACCTCGACGCAGAGGCCCTGATCGTTGGAACGGCTACTGGTGCGCCAGACGGCACCGGTCAGGTCGGTCATCCTCGTTTTCTCCTGCGCTCGGGCACGCCCCCGACCGGCCGGTCGGGGGCGTGCGGAATCCGCGACGATCAACGGGGATGGCCACGCCGCCGATCGCACCCGCTGTGCGACCGGAGAGGGGCAGACGGAAGGGCGACTCAGCGGGCCGGGAGGACCGTCCCGGTGACCTCGCCGAGGGCGATCGTGGTGCCGTCCGGGCCGGGCGCGGTGGCGGTGATGGTGACCGTGTCACCGTCCTCCAGGAAGGTCCGGGTGCCGCCGTCGGCGAACTTGACCGGCTCGGCCCCGCCCCAGGTCAGCTCCAGGAACGAGCCGACCTGGCCGCGCTCCGGCCCGGAGACGGTGCCGGAGGCGTAGAGGTCCCCGGTACGCAGCGACGCGCCGTTGACGGTGAGGTGGGCGAGCTGCTGGGCCGGGGTCCAGTACATGGTGGCGAAGGGTGGCTCGGCGACCCGCTCGCCGTTCCACTCCACCGACAGGGCGAGGTCCAGCCCCAGGTGCGGGGTGTCGTGGAGGTAGTCCTGCACCGGCGGGTCCTGGTCGGGGGCGGGCACGAACGCGTCCGCGAGGGCGTCCAGCGGGGTGACCCAGGCCGAGACGGAGGTGGCGAAGGACTTGCCCAGGAACGGGCCGAGCGGCTGGTACTCCCAGGCCTGGATGTCCCGGGCGGACCAGTCGTTGACCAGCACCACGCCGAAGACGTGGTCGGCGAAGTCGTCCACCGTCACCCGGTCGCCGAGCCGGCTCGGCACCCCGACCACGAAGCCGACCTCCGCCTCGATGTCCAGCCGTACGGACGCGCCGGTGGTGGGCCCCTGCGCGGTGGCCCGCTGGCCGGTGGGCCGGACCACCGGGGTGCCGGAGACCACCACCGTGCCGGCCCGGCCGTGGTAGCCGACCGGCACGTGCTTCCAGTTGGGCAGCAGCGGCGGCTGCCCGGGGCGGAAGATCTGCCCGACGTTCGACGAGTGGTGCTCGGACGAGTAGAAGTCGACGTAGTCGGCCACCTCGAACGGCAGCAGCAGCTCCACCTCGCGCAGCGGTACCAGCAGCGGTTCCACCGCCGGCCGGTGCGCCGCGTCGGTGAGCAGCTCGGTGATCCGCTGCCGGACGGCGGTCCACTGCGGACGGCCGAGCGCCATGAAGGCGTTCAGGGTGGGGCGGCCCAGGGCCCCGGCGGCCAGCACCAGGCCGGCGTCCTCGGCGCCGGCCAGGTCCAGCACGAAGTCGCCGATGCGTACGCCGACGCGCGGCTCCTGGTCGCCACGCCGGAACACTCCGTACGGCAGGTTGGTCACGCCGTACGGCGAACCGTCGGCACCGGTCACCCAGGTCATTCGTCAAAACCCCCGTTCACCAGCCCCAGCCGGATCAGATCGGTCAGCGGTTCCTCGATGCTGCACGAGCCGTACCCCACCCAGAGGGGGCGCTCGGCGTCGCGGTGCGCCCGGGCCAGCTCGACCACGCGCACCGGGTCGGTGGCGGCGAGCAGCTCGGCGACGGCGTCGACCTCGGCGCCCTCGATGGCGGCGAGGGTCGCGCCGAGCACGTTCACGAAGCCGTGGTGGGTGAAGCCGGTCTCCGGGTCGCGGTGCCGGATCGCGTGGTGCAGCCCGGCGGTCAGCTTGAACGGCAGCTCCCGGTCCCGGCAGGCGCAGATCACCGCGGCCAGCTCGACCGGGGTCGGGAAGAGCTCGGCGGCCAGCCCGCCGGTACGGAACTTGGCGGCAAGCGGCAGCCCGCCGGCGCGCGCCTCGGCGACGGTGTCCAGCGCGCCCATCAGCCCGAAGGTCAGCGGAATCTCCGCGTACACCGTGGTGCCGGCCAGCCGCTCGGTGAGCTTGACCAGGTCCGCCAGGCCGGGCTGCGGGTCCTCGCCGCGCTTGGCGACCGGCGCCTCGACCTGCCGCACGGCGAGCCCGGGGTCCGCCTCGGCGAGCGCCCCCTCCAGCCGGCCGATCGGCACGTCACCGATCGCCCCGACCGCCAGGGTCGTCTCCGGTGCCAGGAGACCGGGCAGGTCGGGCAGGGCCGAGGCGGGCAGCAGCAGCGGGCCGACCAGGCCGGCGTACCAGCCGGCGCGGTGCCGGCGGTGGGCGGTCACCGCGTCCGGCAGCGACGCGCTGCCGGGCGGGAAGACCGCGGCGTCGTCGACCAGTCCGGTGAAGAGACGGGGCACCTGCGTTGACACGAGACAAGAATCTACGGGACGCTACGAGGAACGGACAACAGCGTCCGATTACCGGACGCCATCGGCCGGAGAACGGGACATATCGGGAGGCGAGATGCCCTACTACCGCAGCGTCGGCGAGGTGCCCCGCAAGCGCCACACCCAGTTCCGTCAGCCCGACGGCAGCCTCTACGCCGAGGAGCTGGTCGGCCAGGAGGGCTTCTCCTCCGACTCGTCGCTGCTCTACCACCGGCACGCGCCGACCGCGATCGTGGCCGCCGAGGAGTTCACCCCGCCCGCCTTCACCCGGGTGCCGAACCTGCCGCTGAAGCCACGCCACCTGCGTACCCACAAGCTCGACGGGACCGGGGCGGACCCGGTGCTCGGCCGGCAGTACCTGCTCGCCAACGACGACGTCCGGATCGCGTACGTGCTGGCCGACCAGCCGTCCCCGCTGTTCCGGGACGCCACCGGCGACCACTGCCTCTACCTGGAGTCCGGCGCGCTGCGCGTCGAGTCGCCGTTCGGCGTGCTGGACGCGGTGGCCGGCGACTACGTCATCATCCCCACCTCGACCATCCACCGCCTGGTGCCGACCGGCGACCAGCCGACCCGGCTGCTCGCCATCGAGGCGGCCGGGCACGTCGGGCCGCCCAAGCGCTACCTCTCGGTACGCGGCCAGTTCCTGGAGCACTCGCCGTACTGCGAGCGGGACGTCCGGGGACCGGACGCGCCGCTGCTGGTCGACGGCGAGGACGTCGAGGTGCTGGTCCGGCACCGGCGCGGCTGGACGCGGTACACGTACGCCCACCACCCGTTCGACGTGGTCGGCTGGGACGGGCACATGTACCCGTGGGCGTTCTCCATCCACGACTTCGAGCCGATCACCGGCCGGATCCACCAGCCGCCGCCCGTGCACCAGACCTTCCAGGGCCCGAACTTCGTGGTCTGCTCGTTCGTGCCGCGCAAGGTGGACTACCACCCGGACGCCATCCCGGTGCCGTACAACCACCACAACGTCGACTCCGACGAGATGCTCTTCTACACCGGCGGCAACTACGAGGCCCGGCGCGGCTCCGGGATCGAGCAGGGCTCGATCTCGCTCCACCCGTCCGGCTTCACCCACGGCCCGCAGCCCGGCGCGGCCGAGCGCTCCATCGGGGTGGACTTCTTCGACGAGCTGGCGGTCATGGTGGACACCTTCCGCCCGCTGGACCTGTGCGACGCCGCAGCGGCCTGCGAGGACTCCGGGTACGCCTGGACCTGGGCACGTCGTTCCTGATTGCTTGGGTTTCGGTGCAGCTAGTCACGCTGGTCACCCTTCACCCGCGCTGCCAAACGCTGAGTGACCTGTCGGGGTGCTGCCTTGTGCTGGGTCATCTGGGCGTGCGCGCGAGCACGGCGAACTCGGCGACCATCGCCACGGTGATCGACGCGACGAGCGGCCACGGGCCGCCGACCAGCGCGTAGAGCAGCAGCAGCACCGGCGCGCCGGCCACCGCGTACACCGCCAGGGCCAGGCTCCGGTCGGCGCGGACCAGCCCGGGGAGGATCGTGCCCAGCAGGCCCGGCATCCGGGCCGCGTACCGCCAGACCACCAGCGCCCCGCCGAGCGCCGACAGGGCCGCGACGACCCGGGACAGGCCCGGCGCGGCCGGGGCCAGGAAGGCGACCAGCACCGCGGCGACCAGGGACCAGCCGGCCCCGTAGAGGACCAGCCGCCGCAGCCCGTCGGAGATGGTCCGGCCCGCGTCGCCGCGCGCCGGGTCCATCGCGGCGGCCTCGGTCAGGTGCTCCAGGGCTTCCGCGTAGCGCCGCTGCTCCAGCCGGATCACGCCCATGTCGTGCCGCGCCGCGCTCAGCTCCGGGTTCAACCGCAGCGCCTCCCGGTACGCCCGCTCGGCCAGGTCGTACAGCTCCAGCCGGGCGGAGACCAGGCCGAGCACCAGGTGCGCCTGCGGCTCCTCCGGCGCCAGCTCGACGCCCCGCCAGGCGGCGTTCAGCGCCTGCTGGCCGTTGCGCGAGCCGGACAGGATCGCGGCGGCGCTGCGCTGGGCGTACGCGTCGGTCGGGCCGAGCGCCAGGATCTCGTCCGCGGTGCTCGCGGCGGCCTTCCACCGGCCCAGGTCCACCAGGGCGAATCCGCGCGCCACCAGCGGCGGTACGGCGGTCGGCGCGGCCGACACGGCCGCCTCGGCGGCGTCGAGCGCCTCGGCCGACCGGTCCGTGGCCAGGTGCATCCGGGCCAGCATGGTCAACGCCTCGGCGTTGCCCGGGTCGGTCGCGATCAGCGAGCTGAGTTCGCCGACGGCCTCGTCGTACCGGCCCAGCTCGGCGAGGAGCTGGGCGCGCTGGAGGTAGCCGTCGGCTGCGGACTGGTCGGAGGCGGCGTCACTCGACATCCCGGCGAGCGTAGCCGCCCGCGCCCCGTCCCGCCGACCAGTGCACCCGCCGCGCCCCGCCCCGGGTCGTCGGCACCGGCGGGCGGCGCCGCGCCGGCCAGGGCGGCCGGCCGGGAGCCGGCGTCAGGCGCTGCGGCAGGGCAGCCCGGCCGTCCGGCCGCCGCAGGTGCCGAGGCTGCACCAGCGGCGCAGGCCGGTCTCGTCGAGGAAAAGCCAGCCGCACCGCTCGTCGGGACAGGCCCGGACGGTGAGCCGGCGCGGGTCGGCGAGCAGTTGCGCGGCGCTCCACGCGGCGGCGTGCAGGGGCAGCCGGAGACCGCCGCGGAGCTCCGGCCACCAGCGGCCCCGGCCGTCGGCCTCCCGGCGGAACACCATCGTCCCGGCGGCGGCCTCCGCGTACCGGGCGACCGTGTCGAAGGCCGACCGGTCCTCCGGGTGGCGCAGGCAGGCGTACAGCGCGGCACGCAGCGCGCGGGCCTCGGCGAGCACGCCGTCGGCCGCGGTGGGGTCGCGCCGGGCGAGGTGGAGCAGCCGACTCACGGAGACCTCGTCGGTCAGTCCGACGTGGCCGCTCCACACGGCCAGGGTCCGATAGCCGCGCAGCCACTCGCCGCGGGGCGGCGCCGGCTCGTGACCCCAACCCGCGAAGGTGTTGCAGAAGTCGAGCGCCGGATGCCCACCGACACTCCACGGCAGGCTCTCGTCGCGTACCCGGACCTCGAACATCGGCCGGCCCGGACGGTCGAGCCGGTCGTCACCGTCGAGGACCCGGCGGTGCACCTCGCGCAGCCGCGAGCCCGGCTCGACCCCGAGGTCCGCCACGAGGAGTTCCCGGGTGGTCCGGTAGAGCCGTAGGGCGTCGGCCCGCCCGGTGCAGGGCGGTCATCAGCGTGGCGACGAGCTGTTCCCGGGTCGGGTGGCGCGCCACCAGCGGGGCCAGTTCACCGATCGCCCGGCTGTGCTGGCCCAGCGCGAGCCGCGCCTCCGCCCGCAGCTCGGCGCCGACCAGGCGCAGCTCCTCCACCGGGCCCGCGAGCCGTTCCCGCAGCTCGTCGTCGGCCGTGTCGGCGAGCAGCGGGCCCCGCCAGAGGTCCAGCGCCCGGTCGAGCAGGCGGACCCGCTCGGCGGGATCCCCCACCTCGCCCGCCCGCCGGATCAAGCCGGCGAAGTCCCGCACGTCGACGTGATGCTCGTCGGCCTCGACCAGGTAACCCTCGCCGCGGGTGCTGATCCGCACCCCGTACGGCGTCAGGGACGACCGCAACCGCCCGATGTACGTGTGCACGGCACCCCGGGCCGAGGCCGGTGGCGAGCCGTGCCAGAGCAGGTCGATCAGGCGGTCGGTGCCGACCAGCCGGCCGGGTTCGAGCAGCAGCACGCCGAGGAGGCAGCGCTCCTGACGCCGGCTGCCGACCTCGACGGGCCGACCGTCATGGCGGGCCTCGAACGGTCCGAGCAGGCGGAAGTCCATGTCACCTGAAACCGCCTGGCCCGCGCCGGAGGTTGTCGGTCCGGTGAGCCGGTGGTGTGTCCGCCGGCCGCCGGCCGCTCGGCACCGCCGCCGAACCCGCCGGTCGAGGCAGGTCGCGCGGTGAGCGGACGGTGAGTGGGCCCGGTGACGCTGGGCCCGTCCCACACGGAAGAACGGATGGAGTGATCATGCGTTTCCTGAAGACCGTCGGAGCGGCGCTGGCCGCGGCGGCACTCGTCGCGGCCGGGCCGGCCCCGGCGTCCGCAGCGAGCGGCGACATCGCCCCCGGGGCCTGGGAGCCGGCGCCGCAGGAGGAGTTCGAGCTGCCCGCCGGGGCGCGCTGCGACTTCGCCGTACGGTCGGAGTCGATCGTGGACGAGGTCCGGAAGCTGACGGTGTCGAGGTACCCGGACGGCTCCCCGGAACGGGAGCTCTACCAGGGTGCGCTCATCGGACGGCTGACCAACCTGGAGACCGGGGCCAGCACGATCACCGACGCGAGCGGCAGCGCCCGGATCGAGTACGGCACCGACGGCTCGATGACCTGGTACGTGACCGGCCCGGTGCTGATCGGTTTCCGGGAGAACGGCGGCAGCCTGCCGAAGGGCCTGTACATCATCGACGGCGAGTACGTCCTCGCGTTCAGCCCGACCGGCATCAAGACCCTCACGATGCGGCACGGCACCGTGCACGACCTCTGCGCGGATCTCGCCTGACCCGGCCGTACCGGGAGCTCCGGCCGGCTCAGTCGGCCGGGGCCTCGTACACCAGGGCCACGGCGATGCCGGTCAGCCCCTCGCCGCGCCCGGTGAAGCCGAGCCCGTCGGTGGTGGCGGCGGAGACCGTGACCGGCGCGCCCACCGCCGCGGAGAGCACCCGCTGCGCCTCCTCCCGGCGCGGGCCGATCTTGGGGCGGTTGCCGATCACCTGCACCGACACGTTGCCGATCCCGAAGCCGGCGGCCCGGACCCGCCGGGCGCTCTCGGTGAGCAGCGCCACGCCGGACGCGCCGGCCCACTCCGGCTGGTCCACGCCGAAGTTCGCGCCCAGGTCACCGAGGCCGGCCGCGGAGAGCAGGGCGTTGCAGGCGGCGTGCGCCGCCACGTCGGCGTCCGAGTGGCCGGCCAGGCCGTCCTGGCCCGGCCAGTGCAGGCCGGCCACCCAGCAGGGCCGCCCGGCCTCGAAGGCGTGCACGTCCGTGCCGATGGCCACCCGAGGAACGATCATGAGCCGAGGGTACGCGTCAGGCGCCGGCTGAGAGCAGGTGCTCGGCGAGGGCCAGGTCGAACGGCCGGGTGATCTTCAGGGCCAGCTCGGACCCGGGTACGCAGACCACCGGGACGCCCTGTTTCTCGACCAGACCGGCGTCGTCGGTCAGCGGGTCGCCGGCCGCCTCGTGAGCGGCGGCCAGCACCGAGCGGCGGAAGCCCTGCGGGGTCTGCACCGCCCGGAGGGCGGAACGGTCCACCGTGCCGAGGACCCGCTCGCCGGGGTCGACCTCCTTGATCGTGTCGACCACCGGGAGGACCGGGATCACCGCGTCATGGCCGGAGCGGACCGCCGCGGCGACCGATTCGACCAGCTCGGGCGGGGTGAGGGCGCGGGCCGCGTCGTGCACCAGGACGATCTCCGGCCCGGGCGGGACGGCGGCCAGCGCGGCGGCCACCGAGGCCTGCCGCTCGGCGCCACCGGGCACCACGGTTACCGGGGCCACCGGCGCGAGCAGCTCCCGGACCGACTCGACGTCGGGCGCGGGGGCGGCCACCACGATCACGCGCACCGAGGACGCTCCCGCGATCCGGCGTACCGCGTGCACCAGCAGCGGCTCGCCGGCCAGCGGCCGGAGCGCCTTCGGCGCGCCGGGCCCGAGGCGTACGCCGGCACCGGCCGCAGGAACAAGGACCGCGACGTCACCGCGCGGATTGAGCTGCGCGGTCACGTCGCGGTCCTCGGATTTCTTTGCTACGGGGTGGGTACGACGATGCTGTGGGAATCAGGCCTCGGTCAGGACCTTGTCGAGCAGCGTCTCCGCCTCGTCCTTGGTGCTCTTCTCGGCCAGCGCGACCTCGCCGACGAGAATGTCCCGGGCCTTGGCGAGCATGCGCTTCTCACCCGCGGAAAGACCCCGCTCCCGCTCCCGGCGCCACAGGTCGCGGACGACCTCGGCGACCTTCAGCGGGTTGCCGGAGGCCAGCTTCTCCAGATTCGCCTTGTAACGCCGCGACCAGTTGGTCGGCTCCTCGGTGTGCGGAGCACGGAGCACGTCGAAGACCTTGCCCAGGCCCTCTTCGCCGACCACTTCGCGCACACCCACGATCTCGGCGTTCTCAGCGGGCACCCGGACCGTCAGGTCACCCTGCGCGACCCTCAGGACGAGGTACTGCTTTTCCTCACCCTTGATGACCCGAGTCTCGATTGCCTCGATGAGTGCGGCCCCGTGGTGGGGGTAAACAACGGTCTCGCCGACACTGAAAACCATAGGTTCGAAACCCCTTTCGCTGTGTCTAGGGTAACACGCTCAGGCACCGATGTCCCACCGCTGTCCTGACCGTTGGCGCAGCTCAGGGGCCCTGTGAGAGGTATTTCTTCAGCTTGACAGGCGGTCAAACCGATGGTTTCGACACGCTCCGTGACGACCGGATGACAACCGGGTGCGACTGGCAGGAGCGTCGATATCTAGGGCGATGCGCTCTTCCCATGGTAGCTCCGGAACACGAGGTGCGCCCAGGTGTGGCGGTACGCGGACCGGTGCGGGACGCTTGAGGTGGACGTGACGTCCGCTCCCGAGACGGTTCCTGGGGGTCCGATGGGCATGCCTGACGCTGAAGGCCAAGGGCCGCCGGACGGGCTGCCCGGCCTGCCCCCCGAATGGGGTCGGGTGGTCGTACCCGACGACGCCTCGGCGCTCGCCCACGAGGCCCGCCAGGTCCGCCGCGAGCTGCGCCGCCAGCACCGGCGTACCGGATGGCGCCGCCGCCTCGGGCTCGTCCCCGGGCCGGACGGGCGCCCCCCGCTCGGGCTGCCGATCCTGGCCCTCCTGGTCTCGGTCCTGATCACCCTCACCGGGTTGGCCGCGGTGACCTGGCCCCGGTCGACGCGCTCCGGTGGCAGCCCCACCGTCGTCCCGTACCCGACGGCCAGCCTGGCCGTGATCGGGCCGCTGCCGGCACTGGACCTGGTCGACACCGGGAACTCCCCGGTGTCGCTGCGCAGCCTGCTGCCCGCGATGATCGTCCTGATCGACGCGTGCGCCTGCCCGGAGCGGGTCACCGAGGCGGCCGCCGCCGCGCCGGCGGGCGTCACCGTGGTCACCGTCACCGAGGGCCGGAAGGCGGAGACCTCGCCCGTCCCCGGGGTACGCGCCCTCGCCGACCCGGCCGGCGGCCTGCGGGCCTACGTCCACCTCGCCCCGCACCCCGGCACCGCCACCGCCCTGCTGGTGGACCGCGAGGGCACGCTGGTCCGGGTGGTGCCGGAGCTGGGGCCGGTCGGGGCGTACCGGGACGACCTGGTCAAGCTCGCCGCCTGATCCTCGGGTCAGGACAGCTGGGCGAGCCGGGCATCCAGGTCGACCTCGCCCTCCTCGGCGCTGAACCGGACCAGCAGCGGGGAACCCGTGGACTCGACCACGGAGGACGCCGAGCCCTCGCCACAGCGCACGTTGCTCGGCGGCGGGTCGTACCCTGCCCCGGAGAACTCGACCACGACCGCCCCGGGGCCCGAACACCGGACGCTCAACAGGTACTGCCCGACATCCGCCGTGCTGCTCTGCCGGGCGAGCGGCGGCCTCCCGGGCACCAGGTGGGACCGCTCGTGCCACAGCTCCAACGCCGCGCCCGTGCCGGGCGGGTCGCTCGGTCCGACGTGCACGACCACCCGGTCCCCCGGGTCCGAGCTGGGCAGCACCTCGCCGAGGACCGGGTCGGCCAGCCGTACCCCCGGTTCGAGGAACGCGTCGCGGGACGGGCTGGGCGACGGGCCGGTCGGGCCGAGGGCCGGCGCCGAGCCCTGCCACCACCACCCGCCGGCGGCCAGCGCCGCCGCGGTCAGCCCGGCCAGCAGCGCGGTGCGTACCCGATCGTCGGGAGCCATGCGGTGAGGGTAGCGGCGCCGGCTCGCCGGCACCGCCCCGTCAGTCCGCCCGGTCCAGCAGCGCCGCGTACAGGGTGAGGCCCGGTCCGAAGGCGAGCATCACGATCCGCTCCGGTGGGCGCGCGGCCCGGCGCAGCCGGTCGAGGATCAACAGCACCGTCGGCGACGAGCAGTTGCCCTGCTCGTCCAGGGTGGCCCGGGAGGCCGCGAGCGCCTCCGGCGGCAGGGCCAGCTCGCGTTCCACCACGTTGAGGATGCGCGGGCCGCCCGGGTGCACCGCCCAGCCGTCCACCTCGGCCACCGTCCGCCCGTGCCGGGCCAGCAGGTCGTCGACCAGGCCCCGGACGTGGCGCGAGAGCACCTGCGGCACCTTCGGCGACAGTCCCATCCGGAAGCCGGTGTCGGTGACGTCCCAGGTCATGTGGTCCGCGGTCGAGGTGTCGGTGACCGAGGTGACCTCGCGCAGCGCGTACCCCCGGCCGCCGGGGACCAGCACGGCGGCGACCGCGGCGTCCGAGAAGAGCGCGTGCGAGACGATCTGCTGGGTGTCCACCCGGGCGCTCGCCGGCTGGATGTGCAGGCTGGTCAGCTCGGCGCAGAGCAGCAGCGCCGGACGGCCCCGGGCGGTGACGAAGTCGCTCGCCGCGCCCAGCCCGGGCAGCGCCGCGTAGCAGCCCATGTGGCCGACGAACATGCGCTGGGTGTCCGGGGCCATGCCGAGGTCCCGGGCGAGCAGGATGTCCAGCCCCGGCGTGGCGTAGCCGGTGCACGAGCAGACGACGAAGAGGCCGATGTCACCGGCGTCCAGGCCGGCGGCGGTGAGGGCCCGGCTCACCGCCTCCTTGCCGAGCGGCAGCGCCTCGACCTGGTAGCGCCGCATCCGGCGTTCCGTCGGCCACTCCGAGACGTCCTCGAGCAGCGGGTTCACCGCCGCGGCGCGACGGGACACCCCGGAGTTGGCGAAGATCCGCTCGGCCAGCGCCCGGGTGGTCCCGGAGAAGTGCTTGGCGAAGAACCCCGTCCAGAGTTCGTCCTGCGCGGCGGCCGGCGGCTGCGCCGTACCCAGGCCCGCGATCACCGGCACGCCCATCTCCCCCACTCTCTCGGTCCCGTTCCCCACGCCTCACCAACGAGGAGTGGCCGTGTCGCGGTCCGGGTCGCCGCCCAGCACCGCGACGCCCAGCCAGTCCGCGCAGACGTCCGAGGTGGCCGGGTGCAGCGAGCCGCACCGGGCGTCCCGGTAGAGCCGTTCCAGCGGATGGCCCCGGCGGGTGGCCGAGGTGCCGGCCGCCTCCAGCATGGACGCCGCCACCTCGGCGGCGGTGGTGCCCGCCAGCAGCTTCGCCCGCCACACCCAGCGGTTGGTCTCCGCGCCCCCAGGTGCCTCGTCCACCCGGCGGGCCGCCTCGGCGACCACCAGCTCGGCCGCCGCCACCGCCGCGTCCGCCCGACCGAGCCGGGCCCGTACTGCCGGGAGCCCGCCCAGGTCGCGGGCGTTCAGGTGCTCGGCGGCGGCCTCGATTGCGGCCCGGGCCACCCCCACGTAGACGGCGGCGTAGCTGGCCACCAGCCAGTGCGGCATGAGCTGGGCGACCACCAGGGCCAGCCCCTCCACCCCGCCGAGCAGCCGGTCGGCCGGGACGGTGACGTCCAGGTGCAGGTCGTGCGAGGAGGTGGCGCGCATGCCGAGCGAGTCCCAGGTGGGCTCGACCGTGATCCCCTCCCCGGCCGGCACGAGGAACTGGGAGACCACCGACGGGTCGGTGGCGCTGCGGGCCGCCACCAGGTAGCCGTCCGGGTGCCCGGCGCCGGAGCAGAAGGTCTTCGCCCCCTTGATGTGCCAGCCGCCCTCGACCGGCTCGTACACCGTGCTGAGCCGGGACAACCGGGCACCGGCGCCGCGCTCGCTCATCGCCACCGCGTACCAGGCGCCCTCGGCCGCCGCGCGGAGCAGCCGGTCCCGGGCGGCCAGCGCCTCGTCCGGGATGCCGAGCGCCTCGGCCAGTTCCTCGGTGACCGCGCCGAGCGCCCCGGTGACCGAGGCGTGCATGTTGAACACCAGGGCGGTCGCCCCGTTGCCCCGCGCCAGCTCGGTGGCGACGGCGGCGTACTCGGCGAAGGTCGCCCCCGCCCCGCCCAGCTCGCGGGGCACCATCAGCCCGAAGAGCCCGGCCTCCCGCAGGTCGGCGAAGTCGTCGACCGGGAAGGAGCCGTCCCGGTCGTGGTCCGCCGCGCGGGCGGCCAGTCGCGGCGCCAACCGACGGGCCGCCTCCAGCGCGTGCACAGACATCGAACCCCCTTCTCGGCGTCCCCTCTACCCCGGCCCGCCCCGGCTATCCGCTGCGTACCCCGTGCCCCTGGTAGAGCACGGCGGTGGACCAGGTCGGCACGATCCGCGGCTCCGCGCCCGCCGTCCTCCCCGGACGGCCGGCCGCCGGGACCCCGGGCGCGGTCGGCGTAGCGCCGCGCAGCCGGCGCAGCAGCCAGGCCAGCGTGCCGCCGAACGCCGGACGGATCCCGCGCACGCGCAGCTCGACACCGTGCCGGGCGCACTCGGTGACCAGCGCGCGGGCGTCCACGAACAACCGTGGGTCGTGGATGCCCCGGGGCACGGTGGGCAGTCGCTCGCCGATCTCCACCGCGATCAGGCGGGCCAGCAGGGTGTCGTTCAGGGTGTCCAGCACCAGCAGGCCGCCGGGCCGCAGCAGCCGGCACGCCTCGGCGACCGTGCGCCGCCAGTCCGGTACGTGTTCCAGCAGCTCACCGGCGGACACCACGTCCGCGCAGCGGTCCGCGAGCGGTACCGCGGTCGCGTCGGCGTGGAGCACGGTCACCCCGTGCGGGACGGCCTGGTCGAGGGCGGACCGGGTCAGGTCCACCCCGACGTGCCGGTAGCCCTTGCCGGCCAGGTGCGGGGCGAGCAGCCCGGCGCCACAGCCGAGGTCGACCAGCAGGGCGTCCCTCCTGGACGCCGGCGGCACCAGCGCGGCGCGGGCCCGGGCCAGCCAGTGCAGCATCGCGAACGCGCCGTCCGGGCGCCACCACTCGTCGACCAGGTCGTCGTACTGCCGGGGATCGTTGGGCGGCAGCGCCCGGGGCGATGTGGACACCGGGGCCGCAGCACACATGCACCGAGCGTGGCACGACTCCCGGGTAACGACCAGACTTCCCTTATGTCGTCGTCGGTGTTAGGGCTGGTCAGGGCGAGCCATCCGGAGCCGACCGCCGCGGTCACCGTGGTGGCCGGGCTGCTGGCCACCGGCGTCGGGCACCGTCCCACCGGGATCGCCGTGGTGGTGCTCACCGTGCTGGCCAGCCAACTCGCGGTCGGTTGGAGCAACGACCTGATCGACGCCGACCGGGACGCCACGGTGGGGCGTACCGACAAACCGGCGGCCACGGGCGCGGTCCGCCGGCGGACCCTCGCCCGCGCCACCGTCGCGGCGGCCGTCGCCACCCCGCTGGTCGCGCTGGCCGGCGGCGGCCCGGCGGCGCTCTGCGCCGCGCTGGGGCTGCTCTCGGCACTGCTCTACAACTGGCCGCTGAAGTCGACGCCGGTCTCGGTGCTGCCGTACGCGGTCTCCTTCGGCGCGCTGCCGGCCTTCGTGGTGCTGGCCCTGCCCGGCGCCCCCGCCCCGCCGGTCTGGCTGGTGGCCGCCGCCGCCTGCCTCGGCGCCGGGGCGCACTTCGCCAACGTCCTGCCCGACCTGGCCGACGACGCCCGCACCGGGGTGCGCGGGCTGCCGCACCGGCTCGGGCCGGCGGGCAGCCGGGTGGCGGCCGCCGCGCTGCTGCTCGCGGCCACCGTCACCCTGGTCGCCGGCCCGCCCGGGCCGCCGTCCTGGGCGGGCCGCTCGGCGGTCGCCGCCGCCGCCGTGGTGCCGCTCCTCGGGTGGTACGCGGGCCGGGCCACCGCCCGCACCGGAGGTCGGCCGGTGGCCGCGTTCCGGGCCGTCATGCTGGTGGCGCTGATCGATGTGGTGCTGCTGGTGGCGAACGGTCGGGTGGGGTGACCGGTCACCGGGAAGGTGGCATTACCGGGTCGGCGTGCGGGCCTCGATCAGCCCCAACTACCCTGGAGCGCGGTCTGCGCGGGTATGGCCACCCCGGACCTGGCGTACGGCCGGGCGGGGATCGTGACGAGGAGGACCGACGTGACGCGCTCGATCAGGGGTTCCGGGCGGGCGGCCCTGCTGCTGGCCGGTACGGCGGCGGCGGCGAGCCTGCTGCTGTCCGGGTGTGGCGCCGGCCAGGTGGCCGAGACCGCCAACAAGATCCCGTCGGTGCAGGGCATCAACGTCCAGACCTCCGACAACCTCTACAAGGTGCGCGGCCTGTACGTGCAGTACCCGGGCGGCGAGGGCTACCAGGCCGGCGCCAACGCGCAGCTCAACGTCGTGCTCTACAACGACAGCAAGTCCCCGGTGACGGTGACCGTCACCACCGACAGCGCGCGGGAGATCGTGCTCACCGGCGCGGGCGAGAGCGGCGGGCCGTCGGCCGCCCCGTCCGGCTCGCCCACCGAGCCGGCCTCCGCGTCGCCGACCGCGAGCGACCCGAGCGCCTCGCCGAGCCAGTCGGTCGGCACCTCCGAGTCGCCGTCGGCCAGCCCGTCGGCCTCGCCGAGCGAGTCGGCCCCGGCCGGCCGGCCGGCCCGGATCGAGATCCCGGCCAACGGCTACATCCAGCTGACCGGCGGCAAGGGGCAGTTCCTCCAGCTCGTCGGCCTGAACGAGAAGCTGCGCTCCGGCCAGCAGGTCAACCTGACCTTCGACTTCGGCAACGGCAAGGTCATCAAGACCGGCGCCCCGGTCGGCGTCCCGCTGACCCCGGCCCCGGCCCCGTCGCAGATCGTCCACCCGCGTGAGGAGGCGGGCGCGGAGAGCGGCGTCGAGGGTGGCGCTCACGGCTGATCCGCCGACCCTGCTTCGACGACACCGCCGGTGTGGCCAGCGCCACGCCGGCGGTGTCGCCGTTTCCGGGTGGGCTTTCGTCGTACCGCCCGGTTAGCGTCCTGGGGTGAGCACCTCCCGATCGACCTCCTCCCGCGCCTCCGCGGCCACCGGCCGGGGCCGGAGCGCCGGCCGCGAGCCGCGCCCGGCGTACGAGTGCGACGCCTGCGGCCACCAGCCCCCCAAGTGGGTCGGGCGCTGCCCGGAGTGCGGCGAGTGGGGTTCGGTGGTCGAGTGCACGCTCAGCGGCCCGCTGGTCTCCGGCCGGGTGGTCAGCTCGCGGATGCCCGCCGAGCCGGCCCGCCCGATCGCCACCATCAGCGCCGCGCCCGCCCGGGCCCGGCCCACCGGGGTCAGCGAGCTGGACCGGGTGCTCGGCGGCGGCCTGGTCCCCGGCGCGGTGGTGCTGCTCGCCGGCGAGCCGGGCGTCGGCAAGTCCACCCTGCTGCTCGACGTGGCCCAGCAGTGGGCGGCCAACGCGGGCAGCCCCTCCCTGGTGGTGAGCGGCGAGGAGTCGGTGAGCCAGGTGCGGCTGCGCGCCGAGCGGATGGGCACCCTGCACGACCAGCTCTACCTCGCCGCCGAGAGCGACCTGTCGGCGGTGCTCGGGCACCTCGACGCGGTCAAGCCGGGGCTGTTGGTGCTCGACTCGGTGCAGACCATCTCCACCACCGGCACCGAGGGCGTGCCCGGCGGGGTGACCCAGGTCCGGGCGGTCACCGCGGCGCTGGTCGCGGTCGCCAAGGAGCGCGGCGTCGCCACCGTGCTGGTCGGGCACGTGACGAAGGACGGCCAGGTCGCCGGCCCCCGGGTGCTGGAGCACCTGGTCGACGTGGTGCTGCACTTCGAGGGCGACAAGCACTCCTCGCTGCGGATGGTCCGGGGGGTGAAGAACCGGTTCGGCGCGGCCGACGAGGTGGGCTGCTTCGAGATGCACGAGGGGGGCATCAGCAGCCTGGCCGACCCGTCCGGGCTCTTCCTGACCCGCTACTCGGAGCCGGTGCCGGGCACCTGCGTCACGGTGGCCATGGAGGGGCGGCGGGCCCTGGTGACCGAGGTGCAGGCGCTGATCGGCGCCACGGTGGCCGGTTCGCCCCGGCGTACGGTCTCCGGGCTGGACGGGGCACGGCTGGCCATGGTGCTGGCGGTGCTCCAGCGGCGCACCGAGCGGCTGACCCTGCACGACCGGGAGGTCTTCGCCGCCACGGTGGGTGGCATCCGGGTGGTCGAGCCGGCCGCCGACCTGGCCGTCGCGCTGGCGGTCGCCTCCGGCGGCCTCAACCTGGCCCTCAATCCGCACCTGGTTGCGATCGGCGAGGTCGGCCTCACCGGTGAGGTACGCCGGGTCGGCGCGGTCCCGCGCCGGCTGGCCGAGGCTGCCCGCCTCGGCTTCCGGCTCGCCCTGGTGCCCCCCGGCTGCGGCCCGGGCAGCAGCGGCGTGGCGCCGGAGAACATGCGCGTGATCGAGGTCACTGACGTGCGCGGGGCACTCCAGGCCGCCGCCCGCGCGTCGGCGGAGTGACGGACGGTGAACGGCCGGCGGGATCGGCGGGGCGATTTCGGACAGCCGACGCAGCCGGTCGACGACCGGCGGAGCCGGACATCGTGACACATCACAGTAACCACGAGAGCACCCACCGCAGGGCAGTCCGTAGACTGTGCCCGTGCCGATCGACCGCGATGCCACCAAGCCCGCCGCGGCGACGCCGCATGCCCGCAGCGGCGCCGTGGGCTCCCCCGCCCGTCCGATCAGCGTGAGCGTCTCCGGGAGCGTGGGCGGGGCGGGTGGCGACCCGTTGCGGGCCAACCTCGCTCTGATGGCGCCGGGCACCGCGTTGCGCGACGGCCTGGAGCGCATCCTGCGCGGCCGCACCGGCGCGCTGATCGTCCTCGGCTACGACAAGGTGGTCGACTCGATCTGCACCGGCGGCTTCCCGATGGACGTGGAGTTCTCCGCGACCCGGGTCCGCGAGCTGTGCAAGATGGACGGCGCCGTGGTGCTCTCCAGCGACGGCACCCGGATCGTCCAGGCGGGCGTGCACCTGATGCCCGACCCGTCCATCCCCACCGAGGAGTCCGGCACCCGGCACCGCACCGCCGAGCGGGTGGCCCGGCAGACCGGCTACCCGGTCATCTCGGTCAGCCAGTCCATGCGGATCATCAGCCTCTACGTGAACGGCCAGCGGCACGTGCTGGACGACTCGGCGGCGATCCTGTCCCGGGCCAACCAGGCCCTGGCCACGCTGGAGCGCTACAAGCTCCGGCTGGACGAGGTCTCCGGCACCCTCTCCGCGCTGGAGATCGAGGACCTGGTCACCGTCCGCGACGCGGTCTCGGTGGTGCAGCGGCTGGAGATGGTCCGCCGGATCGCCGACGAGATCGCCGGGTACGTGGTGGAGCTGGGCACCGACGGCCGCCTGCTCGCCCTCCAACTCGACGAGCTGATGGCCGGCGTCGACGCCGACCGCACCCTGGTCATCCGGGACTACCTCCCGGTCGGCCGGAAGTCGCGCACCCTGGACGAGGCGCTGGTCGAGCTGGACCTGCTCAGCGCCACCGAGCTGATCGACCTGGTCGCGGTGGCCAAGGCGATCGGCTACCCGTCCGCCTCCGACGCGCTCGACGCGGCGGTCAGCCCCCGCGGCTTCCGCCTGCTGGCCAAGGTGCCCCGGCTTCCCACGGCCGTGGTCGACCGGCTGGTGGTGCACTTCGGCAGCCTCCAGCGGCTGCTCGGCGCGACCGTGGAGGACCTGCAGGCGGTCGAGGGGGTCGGCGACGCCCGGGCCCGGGGTGTCCGCGAGGGGCTCTCCCGGCTCGCCGAGGCGTCCATCCTGGAGCGCTACGTCTGACCCCGGGACGCCCGGCGCGTACCGGCCGGGCGCCGGTCAGTTGGTGATGGTCAGCTTCACCGGGTCACTGAGCTTGGTGCCCACCCGGGCGAAGACCTGGTACGTGCCGGCCGCCACGAACTCGCCGCTGGCCAGGCCGTTCGCGCACTTCGTGCTGTACCTGGTGTTCCAGCCCAGCTCGTAGGAGCGCTCGAAGTCCGGAGTGAACGACTGCACGTCCGAGCCCTTGCCGGTGCCGCAGGTGTCCGAGGACCAGACCTTCTCCGCGCCGGACTTCACGAACAGCTCCTGCAGGTCCGCCCCGACGTCCCGGCTGCAGGTACGGTCCGACACATTCTTGATCTTGAGGCGGAGGGTGACCACCGTGCCCCGCTGGGCGGTGGACGGCACGGCCACCGGGGTCACCTTGATCTCCGAGTCGGCGCAGGTCCCGTCGTCGGCCACCGGCGCGACCGGCGCGCCCCCGGTGTCGTTCGTCCCGGTGTCGCCGCCCGTCGCGCCACCGTCCGAGCCGCCGGAGTTCCCGCCGGAGTCATCCGCCCTGGCGGACGGGTTCCCGGACTGCGGGGTGAGCACCGACCCGGTCGGTTCCGGGGCCGCCGTGGCGGACGGCGTCGTGGCCGACCCAGCCCCGGACGTGCGGGTGTTCGGGTCCGCGCCGTTGCACGAGTAGAGCACGACAATCAGGAAGAGCAGCCCGGCTCCGAGTACGACGGCTCGACGCCGCCAGTACACGGCGGGGGGCAGGGGGCCGACCGTCATACGCATGATGCGTTCACCGTAGCCGCGTACCGCGCCGGCCGGGGCGCGACGCGCCGGTACGCCCCCATGACACCACCCAACTTCTCCACAGTGGACGGAACGCGCCCCCGGTCAGAGATAGACCTTGCGCTGGTAGACGGAGTGCGCCCCGGCGACCCGGTCGAGGAAGATCAGGCCAGCGCAGTGGTCGATCTCGTGCTGGAGCGCCCGCGCCTCGAAGCCGTCGGTGACCAGCCGGACCGGGTCCCCGGTGCCGGGCAGCACCCCCTCCACCACCAGGCGGCTGGCCCGCTTCACGTCACCGGTCAGGTCGGGCACCGACATGCAGCCCTCCCGACCGGCCTTCCAGCGGGTCGCCTCGACCACGTGCGCGTTGCAGAGCACGAACGTGCCGTGCACGGTCACCGCCTTCGGGTGGCCGGTCACGTCCACGGCAAAGACCTGGGCGCTCACCCCGACCTGCGGCGCCGCGAGGCCCACGCAGCCCGGCGACACGCGCATGGTGGCGACCAGGTCCGCCGCGAGCCGGACCACCTCGTCCGACTTCGGATCCACCTCCGGGCCGGGCCGGCTGAGCACCGGATCGGGGGCGGACACCACCGGGCGTACCTCGCCCGGCAGGCCCAGCGCCTCCGGGGTCCAGCCGCCGAGGCCCACGTACTCCGCCGTCACAGCAGATCCGTGTCCGCCGGCCGGAGGCTCACGCCCACGCCCAGCTCGGCAGCGGTACGGGCGAGCCGGCCGGCCACCTCGTCGGAGCTGCCCGGCGGGAGCTCCACCTCGGCGACCACCACGTAGAGCGAGCCGGTCAGCCGGGTGCTCAGGTCGGTGACGTTGCCGCCCGCGTCGGCCAGCACCCGGGTCATCGCGGCCACGATGCCCATCCGGTCCGCGCCGTGCACCGCCATCACGTACGGCTCGCCGGCCGGCTCGGTCCGCCCGTCCGGGGTGACCGCGCGTACGGTGGCCAGCAGCTGGCCGTCGGCGGCGAGCGGGGCCAGCGCGGCCTCGACGTCCGCGGCGGCCGGGCCCACGCAGATCAGGGTCATCGCGAAGTGTCCCCGCAACCGGGTCATCGTGGAGTCGGTGAGGTTCGCGCCCAGCCGGGCGAGGGCCTCGGCGACGTCGGCCACGATGCCCGGCCGGTCCCGGCCGATGACGGTGATCGCGAGCTCGTTCATCCGGACATTCTGCCCGGTCGCCGCCGGACGCCGGCGCGGGCCCGCCCGGCCCGCCCAACCTGCGGGAAAGCCGCCCGTGACATCATCGGCAGCGCCATGTCTGAGCCCACCTTCGCCACCCTGGTCAGCCGCTGGTACGAGCGGAACGCCCGCGACCTGCCGTGGCGCAAGCCGGGCGTCGGCGCCTGGGCGATCCTGGTCAGCGAGGTGATGCTCCAGCAGACCCCGGTGGTCCGGGTGCTGCCCGCCTGGGAGGCGTGGCTGGCCCGCTGGCCGGTGCCGCTCGCGCTCGCCGAGGACACCCCCGCCGAGGCGATCCGGATGTGGGGGCGGCTCGGCTACCCCCGCCGGGCCGTACGGCTGCGCGACTGCGCGGTGGCCATCGTGGAGCGGCACGGCGGCGAGGTGCCGGACCGGCTGGACCAGTTGCTGGCGCTGCCGGGGGTCGGCACGTACACGGCCCGGGCGGTGGCCGCCTTCGCGTACGGGCAGCGGCACCCGGTGGTGGACACCAACGTCCGCAGGGTGGTCTGCCGGGCGATCGCCGGCGAGCCGGACGCCGGCCCGGCCACCCGTCCCGCCGACCTGGCCGCCACCGAGGAGTTGCTGCCGGCGGAGCCGGCCGCCGCGGCCCTGGCCAGCGCCGCCTTCATGGAACTCGGCGCGGTGGTCTGCACCGCCCGCGCGCCGCGCTGCGCGGTGTGCCCGGTCGAATCCGTCTGCGCCTGGCGGGCCTCCGGCCAGGAGGCGCCGGCCGGCCCCACCCGCCGCCCCCAGCGGTACGCCGGCACCGATCGACAGGTGCGCGGCCTGCTGCTCGCGGTGCTCCGCGAGGCGACCGGCCCGGTGCCGCACCAGCGGCTGGACCAGGTGTGGCGCGACGACGTGCAGCGGGCCCGCGCCCTCGCCGGGCTGGTCACCGACGGCCTGGTCGAGCCCGTCAACGAGGAGTCGTTCCGCCTGGTCGGCGACGGCCCCCCGCAACCTCCCCTGGTGGGGCCTCTTTCGCCGAAATAGTGGCCATCCGGCGACGGATGGCCACTATTTCCGTGAATCTGCGCGGATCTTGATCCGGGGAGGTGCATGCGGCGCGGAGGCGGAAAGGCGACGGCCCCGACCGGCTTTCGCCGATCGGGGCCGTCGCCCTGTGTCAGTTTCGCCCGACGCTTACGCCGCGTCGTCCGCGCCCGTGGCGGCGGTGCCGCCGAGGTCGGCCGGGACCGCATCCGGCACGGCCACCGGCCGGTCGGCACCCCGGAAGACGAGCTTGGACTTGTCGATGTTGCTCGGGTCGCCCTCGCAGTCCACCACCACGATCTGACCCGGGGTCAGCTCGTTGAAGAGGATCCGCTCGGAGAGGTTGTCCTCGATGTCGCGCTGGATCGTGCGGCGCAGCGGCCGCGCGCCCAGCACCGGGTCGAAGCCCTTCTTCGCCAGGTACTTCTTGGCGTTGTCGGTCAGCTCCAGGCCCATGTCCTTGTTCCGCAGCTGGGTCTCGATGCGGGAGATCATGATGTCGACGATCGACAGGATCTCCTGCTCTCGCAGCTGGTGGAAGACGATGGTGTCGTCGATCCGGTTCAGGAACTCGGGCCGGAAGTGCTGCTTGAGCTCGTCGTTGACCTTCTGCTTCATCCGGTCGTAGTTCGACTCGGAGTCCTCAGAGGCCTGGAAGCCCAGCGACACCGCCTTGGCGACATCCCGCGTACCGAGGTTGGTGGTCAGGATGATGACCGTGTTCTTGAAGTCCACGATCCGACCCTGACCGTCGGTGAGCCGCCCGTCCTCCAGGATCTGGAGGAGCGTGTTGAACACGTCCGGGTGGGCCTTCTCGATCTCGTCGAAGAGGACCACCGAGAACGGCCGACGACGCACCTTCTCGGTCAGCTGCCCGCCCTCGTCGTAGCCGACGTAGCCGGGAGGGGCACCCACCAGGCGGGACACCGTGTACCGGTCGTGGAACTCGGACATGTCCAGCTGGATGAGGGCGTCCTCGCTGCCGAAAAGGAACTCGGCGAGCGCCTTGGACAGCTCGGTCTTACCGACACCGGACGGGCCGGCGAAGATGAACGAGCCGGACGGGCGCTTCGGGTCCTTCAGGCCGGCCCGGGTACGCCGGATCGCCTTCGAGACCGCCTTGACCGCGTCCTCCTGGCCGATGACGCGCTTGTGCAGCTCGTCCTCCATGCGCAGCAGGCGCGAGGTCTCCTCCTCGGTCAGCTTGTAGACCGGGATGCCGGTCCAGTTGCCGAGCACCTCGGCGATCTGCTCGTCGTCGACCTCGCTGACGACGTCCAGGTCACCGGCCTTCCACTCCTTCTCCCGCTGGGCCTTCTGGCCGAGCAGCTGCTTCTCCTTGTCACGGAGCTGGGCAGCCCGCTCGAAGTCCTGCGCGTCGATCGCGGACTCCTTGTCGCGGCGCACCTGGGCGATGCGCTCGTCGAAGTCACGCAGGTCTGGCGGCGCGGTCATCCGGCGAATCCGCATCCGGGCACCGGCCTCGTCGATCAGGTCGATCGCCTTGTCCGGCAGGAAGCGGTCGGAGATGTAGCGGTCGGCGAGCGTCGCGGCAGCCACCAGGGCGGCGTCCGTGATGCTCACGCGGTGGTGCGCCTCGTAGCGGTCCCGCAGGCCCTTGAGGATCTCGATGGTGTGGGCCAGCGAGGGCTCACCCACCTGGATCGGCTGGAAGCGGCGCTCGAGAGCGGCGTCCTTCTCCAGGTGCTTGCGGTATTCGTCCAGCGTGGTGGCGCCGATGGTCTGCAGCTCGCCACGGGCCAGCATCGGCTTGAGGATGCTGGCGGCGTCGATCGCGCCCTCGGCGGCACCCGCACCCACCAGGGTGTGGATCTCGTCGATGAACAGGATGATGTCGCCGCGGGTGCGGATCTCCTTGAGCACCTTCTTCAGGCGCTCCTCGAAGTCACCGCGGTAACGGGACCCGGCGACCAGGGCACCGAGGTCGAGCGTGTAGAGCTGCTTGTCCTTCAGCGTCTCGGGCACCTCGCCCTTGATGATCTTCTGGGACAGGCCCTCCACCACGGCGGTCTTACCGACGCCGGGCTCACCGATCAGGACCGGGTTGTTCTTGGTACGGCGGGAGAGCACCTGCATGACCCGCTCGATTTCCTTCTCGCGCCCGATGACCGGGTCGAGCTTGCCCTCGCGGGCGGCCTGGGTCAGGTTGCGGCCGAACTGGTCCAGCACCAGGCTGGTCGACGGCGCGGCCTCGCCCGGCGCGGCACCCGCCGCGGCCGGCTCCTTGCCCTGGTAGCCGGAGAGCAGCTGGATCACCTGCTGGCGGACCCGGTTGAGGTCGGCGCCGAGCTTCACCAGCACCTGGGCGGCGACGCCCTCACCCTCACGGATCAGACCGAGCAGGATGTGCTCCGTGCCGATGTAGTTGTGGCCGAGCTGCAGCGCCTCACGCAGCGACAGCTCCAGCACCTTCTTGGCCCGCGGCGTGAACGGGATGTGCCCGCTCGGCGCCTGCTGGCCCTGGCCGATGATCTCCTCGACCTGCTGACGGACGCCCTCGAGGGAGATGCCGAGGCTCTCCAGGGCCTTTGCCGCGACACCCTCACCCTCGTGGATCAGGCCCAGCAGGATGTGCTCCGTACCGATGTAGTTGTGGTTGAGCATCCGGGCCTCTTCCTGGGCCAGGACGACAACCCGTCGCGCTCGGTCGGTGAACCGCTCGAACATGCCCTCGTGCTCCTCACGTGCCGTGCGCCTTGATGGTCAAGATCTTGGCGGGGCCGGTGCGCGGACGTCCGGGACGGGCGTCCGTGCCTCCTTACTCTATCGCCGCGGACCGACTCCGCTGAGGTCGTGTGTCCCCGCGAATGGCCGTTCACGCGTCGTTTCTGACAACCGTCCGCGCTCAGGAGGTGTTCCGGTACCCCTGCCTGTACGCGCAGAGCGAAATTCGACCGTCGGTGGAAAAGGCCGGTCGTGGCCTCCCGGACGACTGCCGGGGCTCCGGGCGGGCGGCGTCCATGCCACCCACCGTCATCCACAGCCTGTGGATGAAATTTCCACCGCCTGTGGACAACTCCGCCCGGCCCCGGTTTCTTCCCGGCCCCGCCGAGGGTGTCGGGCGACCTCGGCCGACGCGCTCGGCGGCGGGGAAGCGGACAGACGACGTAGCGGGGCGGAAACGGCGAACGCCGGCCCGGAGTGGCACTCCGGTCCGGCGTCGGTGTCGCCCGGGGAAGGCTGGTCGGCTCAGTGACCCGCCTTCGAGTGGTACTCGTCGACGATCTCCTGCGGGATGCGGCCCCGGTCGGAGATGTCCTTGCCGGCCTTCTTGGCCCAGGCGCGGATGGCCTTGTTCTGCTCGCGGTCGGCGGTCGCGCCGCCCCGGCCGCGCGCGGCCCGGCCGCCGACGACCACCCCGCCCCGACCGACCTTGGACCCGTGCGCGATGTACGGAGCGAATACGTCGCGCAATTTTTCAGCGTTGGAAGCCGAGAGGTCGATCTCGTACTGCACACCGTCGAGCGCGAACTTGACGGTCTCGTCAGCGTCCCCGCCGTCCAGGTCATCGACCAGCTTGTGAATGATCTGCTTGGCCACGTCCCACATTCCTTTCGAGCAGGGTTGTGCTCCTGCAATACAGGAGCACAATAACCCGCCCGATGCTTGTTGCGTCAATAGGGTGCGGTAACGACCCGGAGACGGTGTCGCGCTACTCGGGCCGGACCAACGGGAACAGGATCGTTTCCCGAATTCCCAGCCCGGTCAGCGCCATCAGAAGACGGTCGATTCCCATTCCCATACCGCCGGCCGGCGGCATTCCGTACTCCATCGCCCGGAGAAAGTCCTCGTCCAGTCGCATGGCCTCGTCGTCGCCCCGGGCGGCCAGCTGCGCCTGGGCCACCAGCCGCTCCCGTTGCACCACCGGGTCCACCAGCTCGGAGTACGCGGTGCCCAGCTCGAAGCCGAGGACGTAGAGGTCCCACTTCTCGGCCAGCCCCGGCTCGCTGCGGTGCGCCCGGGTCAGCGGGCTGGTCTCCTCCGGGTAGTCCCGCACGAAGGTGGGCGCCTGCAGCGACGGGACGACCAGTTCCTCGAAGAGTTCCTCGGCCAGCTTGCCCGGGCCCCACTTCGGGTCGACGGAGAGCCCGACCTTGTCGGCGTACTCGACCAGGCGGGACCTTTCGGTGCGGACGGTGACCTCCTCGCCGAGCGCCTCGGAAAGAACGCCGAAGAGCGTCACCGAGCGCCACTCGCCGCCCAGATCGAACTCGCGGCCGTCGGCGTGGGTGACCACCGTCGAGCCGCTGACCGCGATCGCGGCCTGCTGCACCAGATTCCGGGTCAGCTCGGCCATGGTGTTGTAGTCGCCGTACGCCTGGTAGGCCTCCAGCATCGCGAACTCCGGCGAGTGCGAAGAGTCGATGCCCTCATTACGGAAGTTGCGGTTGATCTCGAAGACCCGGTCGACGCCACCGACCACGGCCCGCTTCAGAAACAGTTCCGGCGCGATTCGCAGATACAGATCGGTGTTGAGTGCATTGCTGTGGGTCACGAATGGGCGGGCGGCCGCGCCCCCGTGCAGCAACTGGAGCATCGGGGTCTCGACCTCGATGAAGTCCTGGGCGTGCAGGGTGTCCCGCAGGCTGCGCACGGTGGCGGCCCGGGTGCGGACCATCTGCCGCGCCTGCGGGCGGACCACCAGGTCCACGTACCGCTGGCGGACCCGGGCCTCCTCGCTCAGCGGCTTGTGCGCCACCGGCAGCGGGCGGAGCGCCTTGGCGGTGACCCCCCACTCCTCGACCAGCACCGACAGCTCGCCGCGCCGGCTGGTGATCACCTCGCCGGTCACGCCGACGTGGTCACCCAGGTCGACCAGGCGCTTCCAGTCGTCCAGCCGCTCCGCGCCGACCCGGTCCAGCGAGAGCATCGCCTGCAGCTCGGTACCGTCGCCGTCCCGCAGGGTGGCGAAGCAGAGCTTGCCGGTGTTGCGTACGAAGATCACCCGGCCGGTGACCGAGACGCGGTCGCCGGTGGCGGTGTCGGTGGGCAGGTCGGCGTACTGCTCGCGGATCCTGGCCAGGGTGCTGGTGCGGGGGTAGCCGATCGGGTACGGCTCGACGCCCTCGGCGAGCATCCGGTCCCGCTTCTCCCGGCGGACCTTCATCTGCTCGGGAAGGTCGTCGGCGGGGTCCACTGGCAGGGCGTTCTGCTCGGTCACGGCAGCTTCCTCAGGCTTGGAGAAATATCGGCGGGTCAGCCCATGAGCGTACTCAAGGGCCCTGCCGGCCGTTACGGGATAACCTGCCGCCCATGACGGACCCCACTCAGGCACTCTCCTTCGGTGCGGCCGCCGCCGAGTACGACCGGTTCCGCCCCCGTTATCCGGAGGCGGCGCTGCGCTGGGCGCTCGACGGGCTGATCGCGCCGGCCCGGGTGGTCGACCTCGGCGCGGGCACCGGCATCCTCAGCCGGGGCGTGCTCGCGCTCGGACACCAGGTCGTACCCGTGGAACCGGATCCGGGGATGCGGGCGCAACTGGCGGTCGCCACCCCGGGCACGACGGCGCTGGCCGGCAGCGCCGAGTCGGTGCCGCTGCCGGACGGGTCGGCGGACGCGGTGCTGGTCGGCCAGGCCTACCACTGGTTCGACCGGGAGCGGGCGCACGCTGAGATCGCCCGCGTGCTGCGCCCGGGCGGGACGTTCGCCCCGATCTGGAACGTCCGCGACGAGCGGGTGGCCTGGGTGGCGGAGCTGACCCGGATCGCCCACCTCGGCGACAACGCCGGCAACGTGGTCGACAAGTACGGCGACTTCGGCCCCGCCTTCGAGCCGGTCGAGCTGGGCGAATTCGCCCACGCGGCCACACTCACCCCCGACGAGGTGGTCGCCATGCTGCACACCCGCTCCTACTGGCTCACCGCGTCAACCGAGGAGCAGGAGAAGATCGACCGAGGGCTGAAGAGCCTCTTCGCCACCCACCCGGACCTGGCCGGGCGGGAAACCGTCGAACTCCCCTACCGCACGTTCGTCTTCCGCTCCCGGCGACGCTGAACCACCGAGGGTTCCCGGTCCACGATCACGTATTGCGCTCGTAAACCATGCGAAGGCCGATGAGAGTGATCATCGGCTCGTGATGCGTGATCGTCCGGCACTCGTTGAGCACGAGAGGCGCCAGGCCGCCGGTGGCGATCACCGCCTTCACCTCGCCCAACTCCTCGGTCATCCGCTCGACGATCCGGTCCACCTGGCCGGCGAAGCCGAAGTAGAGGCCGGCCTGGAGGCACTCCACGGTGTTCTTGCCGATCACCGAACGGGGCTTCGTCGCCTCCACCTTGCGGAGCTGGGCGGCCCGGGCGGCGAGCGCGTCGAAGGAGATCTCGATGCCCGGCGCGAACGCGCCGCCGAGGAACTCGCCCCGGCCGCTGATCACGTCGAAGTTGGTGGTGGTGCCGAAGTCCACCACGATCGACGGCCCGCCGTAGAGGGTGTACGCGGCCAGGGTGTTGACCACCCGGTCCGCGCCGACCTCCTTCGGGTTGTCGATGGCGAGCTGCACCCCGGTGCGTACCCCGGGCTCGACGATCACGCTGGGCAGGTCCGCGTAGTAGCGGGACAGCATGGTGCGCAGCGAGCGCAGCGCGGCCGGCACCGTCGAGCAGGCGGCCACCCCGGTGATCTCCACGGCGTCACCGGCCAGCAGCCCCCGGAACATCAGACCCAGCTCGTCCGCGGTGGAACGGGCGTCGGTCTTGATCCGCCAGGAGTGCACCAGCTTGTCGCCGTCGAAGGTCGCCAGCACGGTGTTGGTGTTTCCGATGTCGATGCAGAGCAGCACGACCGCAGCCTAGACCGCGCCTGTCGCGGGGTGAGCGCGAGGAGCGAGCCGGGTTTGCGAGCCCCGCAGTCGCGAACGAAGACCAGCTCAGCTCATTCCTCGCGCAGATCCAAGGCGATGTCCAGGATCGGCGAGGAGTGGGTCAGCGCGCCCACCGAGAGGAAGTCGACGCCGGTCGCCCCGTACTCGGCCACCACCGGCAGGGTCAGGCCGCCGGTCGCCTCCAGCTCGGCCCGGTCGCCCACCGCGGCGACCACCTCGCGCAGCTGGGCCGGGGTCATGTTGTCCAGCAGCAGGAAGTCCGCGCCGGCCTCGACCGCCTCCACCGCCTCGGCCAGGGTGTCCACCTCCACCTGCACCGGCACGTCCGGGAACGCCTCCCGGACCCGGCGGTAGGCGGCCCCGACGCCGCCCGCGGCCACCTTGTGGTTGTCCTTGATCATGGCGACGTCGTGCAGGCCCATCCGCTTGTTGGTGCCGCCGCCGGCCCGGACCGCGTACTTCTCCAGGGCGCGCAGGCCGGGGGTGGTCTTGCGGGTGTCGAGCACCGTCGCCTTCGTGCCGGCCAGGGCGTCGGCCCAGGCCCGGGTGTGGGTGGCCACCCCGGACATCCGGCAGAGCAGGTTGAGCGCGGTGCGCTCGGCGGTCAGCAGCAGCCGGGTCGGGCCGGTCACCGTGGCCAGCACGTCGCCGCGCGCCACCCGCTGCCCGTCGCGGGCCACCAGCGACACCTCGACCGTGCGGTCCGCGCCGGTCACCTCGCCGACCAGCTCGAACACGGCCGCGGCGACCGGCAGCCCGGCCACCACGCCGTCCTCCCGGGCGACCAGGTCCCCGGTGTCGTTCTGCGCGTCGGGGATGGTGGCGACGCTGGTGACGTCGAGGAAGTCGGGTCCCAGGTCCTCGGTGAGCGCGTCGACGATCACCTGCCGTACCCGCTCCGGGTCCAGGCCGCCGTCCCGCAGCGCCCGCTCCGTCGACTCCCTCACCGCTGTTCCTCCCAGCGCTCGGTCAACCGGCTCTCCGCCCCGATCCCGCCGACGAGGTGGCCCAGCCACCGGTCGTCGGCGACCGGGAAGTCCTCCCGCCAGTGGCAGCCCCGGGTCTCCTGCCGGGCGTACGCGGCGGCGACCAGCGTCGACGCCACGGTGATCAGGTTCGTCGCCTCCCATTCGGCGGTCCGCGGGACGCCCCGGCCCTGCCCCAGGTCGGTCAGCGTGCCGGCGGTGGCGGCCAGCGTCTCCGCCGACCGGAGCACGCCCGCGCCCCGGGTCATCGCCCGTTGCAGGGTCGCCGTGCCCCCGGCCGGCACCACCCAGCCCTGGCCGCCCACCCAGGCGCCGGTCTCCGCCGGCTTCGCCTGCTCGGGCAGGCCGGCGGCGATGTCCTCGGCGATCCGGCGGGAGAAGACCAGCCCCTCCAGCAGCGAGTTGCTGGCCAGCCGGTTCGCGCCGTGCACGCCGGTGCAGGCGACCTCGCCGCAGGCGTACAGCCCGGGGATGGAGGTGCGGCCGTGCAGGTCGGTACGGACGCCGCCGGAGGCGTAGTGGGCGGCCGGGGCGACCGGGATCAGGTCGGTGGCCGGGTCCACGCCGATGGCCAGGCAGGAGGCGACGATGGTCGGGAAGCGCCGGGCCAGGAAGTCGCCGCCGAGGTGGCGGGCGTCCAGCCAGACGTGGTCCGCGCCGGTGGCCAGCAGCACCCGGTGGATGCCCTTGGCGACCACGTCCCGGGGGGCCAGCTCGGCCAGCTCGTGCTGGCCGACCATGAACCGCTTGCCGTCGCCGTCGACCAGGTGGGCCCCCTCGCCACGCAGCGCCTCGGAGACCAGCGGCTGCTGGGCCAGCCCGGCACCCGGCGCGCCGGCCGGCACGATCAGCGCGGTCGGGTGGAACTGGACGAACTCCACGTCGGTCACCGCGGCGCCGGCCCGCATGGCGAGCGCCACCCCGTCTCCCGTGGAGACCGCCGGGTTCGTGGTGGCCGCGAAGATCTGGCCCATGCCGCCGGTGGCCAGCACCACCGCCCGGGCCAGGATCGCCCCGACGCCGTCCTCGCTGCCCTCGCCGAGCACGTGCAGGGTGATGCCGCAGGCCGGGCCGAGCCCGCCCGGGCCGTCGCCGGGAGCGCGCAGCAGGTCCAGCACCAGGGCGTGCTCGACCAGCCGGATCCACGGGTCGCGGTGGACCGCCGTGTGCAGGGCCCGCTGCACCTCGGCGCCGGTGGCGTCGCCGCCGGCGTGCACGATCCGGTCGGCCCGGTGGCCGCCCTCCCGGGTGAGCATCAGCGAGCCGTCCGGGTTGCGGTCGAACTCCGCCCCGAGCCGCATCAGCTCGCGGAGCCGGGTCGGGCCCTCCTCGACCAGCACCCGGACCGCCGCCGGGTCGCAGAGGCCGACGCCGGCCACCTCGGTGTCGTACGCGTGCGCGGCCGGGGTGTCGGTCGGGTCGAGCACCGCGGCGATGCCGCCCTGCGCCCAGCGGGTCGAGCCCTCGTCCATGTTGACCTTGGTGACCACGGTGACGTGCAGCCCCGCCTCGCGCAGGTGCAGCGCCGCGGTCAGCCCGGCGACCCCGGAGCCGACCACGATCACGTCGGTGGTCTCCACCCAGCCGGGGGCGGGCGCGGCGAGCAGCCGGGGCAGGGCCGGCAGGTCGACGGTGGGAAGGTCCATGAGCACAGTCAACCCGAACGGGTCTCATCCCGGGCGGCGGGGGCGGGACGAGTGGTATCGGCTACCTCGTCCGGACCGGCAGGCCGGCCGGGCCGGCACCCTTCAGCGAGGCGGTCACCGTCCGGTCGGTGAGCCACAGGTAGCAGCGGACACCCCGGTCGCCGACGGCCCACCGGCCGGTGCCCGGTGGGCGTACCACCACGCCGCTGCGGAAGCGCAGGATCGGGTCGTCGGGCACGCCGACGTACGTCGCCAGGACCGTGTTGCAGCCGGTGTAGAGCGGCGCCCACTCGGCGTCCTTCGTCGGGTACGGCCGGTCCGGCGCCGCCCAGACCCCGACGAACTCGGCGTCGTGGGGCGTGCGGCAGTCCACCGGCGTGAGGGTTCTCGCCCGGGCGTCCCCGCCGGTCCGCTGGCAGCCCAGCCGCAGCGCGGACGGCCCCTTGAGCGCGTCCCGCAGGCTGCCCGTCCGGGTCACCACCCGGGCGGCCGCCTCGACCGTGGTCAACTCGGTCAGGTCGCACCGGTACCAGCGGGAACCGGCCGCCCAGCCGGGCCCGGTGGGCAGCGCCACCGCCAGCCGGAGCCGCCCGGCCCGCCAGTTGTCGCCCACGTACCCGCTGGCCCGGCCGTCGCAGTCGGCGAACGCGGTGCGCAGCTCGGCGGAGCCGAGGGCCGGCGGAGCGGCCCGGTCGACGCTGAACGTGCCGACGTGCACCGTCTCCACCCGGTGCGGCAGGTCGCAGCCGACCGGCTCGTATCCGGCCGGGCTGACCGTCGGGGTGAAGTCCGCGACCTGGCAGACCCCGGCCGCGGGGGTGAACGCGCCGGCCGGCGGCAGGCCGCGCCAGTCGTCGGTGAGGTCCCCGTCCAGCCCATGGGTGGCGGCGCAGCCGGTCAGCACGACCCCCGCGACCAACGCGGCGACCAGGTTCGTCATCGCACGGCCCATCGCGGCCTCCCCCAGCCCACGACCGTCGGTACCCGACGGTCCGCCCAGGCTAGCCGAAAATGACCTTCCGGTGACAGACCGCGTTCGCCGCCCCACCCCGCTCCCCCGCGATCTTGCACTTGTGGTGCCCGCATGCCGGGCATACCGCCCATAAGGCCAACCCGAAGTGCAAGATCGGCGCGAGGTGCGGGTCAGTTGAGGGCGGCGGCGAGGGGGTTGGGGACGGGGTCGCCGGCGGTGCCGGGGGCGGCGGTGGTGGGGTCGGCCGACAGGTCGACGATCTTGTTGTCGGCGTCGACGTGCACCACCTTGGGCTGGTAGGCGCGGGCCTCGGCGTCGTCCATCTGCCCGTACGAGATGAGGATGACCAGGTCACCGGGGTGGACCAGGTGGGCGGCGGCGCCGTTGATGCCGATCACGCCGCTGCCCCGCCGCCCCGGGATCACGTACGTCTCCAGCCGGGCCCCGTTGGTGATGTCCACGATCGCCACCTGCTCGCCGGGGATCAGGTCGGCCGCGTCGAGCAGGTCCTCGTCCACGGTCACCGAGCCGACGTAGTGCAGGTCGGCCTGGGTCACCGTGGCCCGGTGGATCTTCGACTTCAGCATGGTCCGGAGCATCGGGGTGCCTCTCAGCGGGGTTGTGGTGGGTGTCAGGAACGCGGGGCGAGGTGGATCGGCGCGTTGTCGATCAGGCGGGTGGTGCCGACCCAGGCCGCGATCAGCAGCCGCGCCGGACCGGCGACCGGCCCCGGCTCCAGGTCGGCGTCGGTGAGCACCAGGTAGTCGAGGCGGGCCCCGGGCGTACCGGAGTCGAAGGCCCGGTGGGCGGCCGCCAGCACCGCGCCGGCGTCCGCGCCCCGGTCGGCGGCCTCCGCCCCGCCCCGCAGCGCGGCGGACAGGCTCAGCGCCGCCTGCCGCTCCTCGGCGGAGAGGTAGCGGTTACGGGAGGAGAGGGCCAGGCCGTCCGGCTCGCGTACGGTCGGCACGCCGACGACCTCCACCGGCACGTCCAGGTCGCGGGCCATCCGCCGGACCAGGGTCAGCTGCTGGTAGTCCTTCTCGCCGAAGAAGGCCAGGTCGGGACGGGTGAGCTGGAGCAGCTTCAGGACCACGGTGAGCACCCCGTGGAAGAAGCCGGGGCGGCTCAGCCCCTCCAGGTCCTCGCCCAGCGGGCCCGGGTTCACCCGGACCTTCGGCTGGCCGTCCGGGTACATGTCGGCCACCGCCGGGGCGAAGACCACGTCCGCGCCGGCCCGCCGGCAGATCTCCAGATCGGCGTCGAGGGTGCGCGGGTACCGGTCGAAGTCCTCGTTCGGGCCGAACTGGAGCGGGTTCACGAAGATCGTGACGATCACGTGGTCGGCCTGCTCCCGGGCGGCCCGCAGCAGCGTCTCGTGCCCGGCGTGCAGCGCACCCATGGTCATCACCACGCCGACGCGGCCGGTCAGGGCGTCCCGCGCCGCCGCCAGCTCCTTGCGCGTGTGCACCAGCTCGGTCATGCGGCCACCTCCCTGTGGTTGCCACTCAGCACGTCCAGCAGCGACTCCGCGTCCGCCGGGCGCAGCCGGCCGGCCGCGATGGCCCGGTCCGCGGTCCGTCTGGCCAACGCCAGGTAGGGGGTCACGGATTCCGGGGCGGTCGCCGCCAGTCGCTCCAGGTGCCGGCGTACGGTGCCGGCGTCACCCCGGGAGACCGGGCCGGTGAGCGCGTCGTCGCCGAGCCGCAGGGCGTTCTCCAGGGCGGCCCGCAGCAGCGGGGCCAGCACCTTCTCCGGCCGGTCCACGCCGGCGTCGCGCAGCCGGTCGGCCGCCTCGTTGACCAGGGTCACCAGGTGGTTCGCGCCGTGCGCCAGGGCCGCGTGGTAGAGCGGCCGGTCGTCCTCGGCCACCCACTCCGGCACCCCGCCCAGGTCGGCGACCAGCCGGGCGGCGAACGGGCGCAGCTCGGCCGGGGCGGTCACCCCGTACGAGATGCCGGCGAGACGGCTCAGGTCGTCCGGCGTACCGGTGAAGGTCATCGCCGGGTGCAGCGCGAGCGGCCGGGCGCCGACGGCGGCGGCCGGGGCGAGGATGCCCAGCCCGTGCGCCCCGGAGGTGTGTGCGACGACCTGGCCGGGGCGCAGCGCGCCGGTCCGGGCGAGCCCGGCGACCACGCCGGCGAGGGCGTCGTCGGGGACCGCCACGATCAGCAGGTCGGTGGCGGCGCGGGCGACGGCGGTCGCGGAGCGGTTCGGGGTCTGCGGCAGCAGCAGCGCCATCCGGGCCTTCGCGGCTCCGGAGGCGCCGGAGGCGGCGACCACCCGGTGGCCGGCGGCGGCGAGGGCCGCGCCGACCACGGCACCGACCCGGCCGGCGCCGATCACGCCGACGGTGAGGATGCGTGGGAAGACGAGCGGGGCGTCGGCGGGCCCGGGCGGGGCGGCCGGACGCGAACGCAGCGGTGCGCTCATGGCAATCGATCCAGTCCTCGAAGGGGGTACCGGTCGATCGCAAGTATGCGCCGGGGTTACAGAGCCAGAACAAGGATGTGTGAAAACCTTCACCGGCCGCCGCAGAGGGGTTTCAACGGTCGCTGCGGGTGTCGGCCCCGGGGGCCGTTCCGGGGCCCGTACGGTCGGCGGGTGACCTCCACCGAGCGGCTTCCCTGGCGGGTGGCGATGGATCGGGCGCTCTACGGGCCCGACGGCTTCTTCGTCTCCGGCGCGGGACCGGCCGCCCACTTCCGCACCAGCGTGCACGCCTCCCCGGTGTTCTCGTCCTGTCTGCTGCGCCTCCTTCTCAATCTCGATCATGCGCTCGGTCATCCCCCTCGCTTGGACGTGGTGGACGTGGGCGCGGGTCAAGGTGAGTTGCTGCGGGCGCTGCTCGTCGGGGTTTCCGGGGAGCCCGCCCGCTCCGGGCGGTCAGGCTTGATCCCTCCGCGGGCGGGCTCCCCGGAAACCCTGCCCACCACGGCCGCCGTCCCCCCGTCGCCGCCGGAGCCGGATTCCGCCGTCCGGCCGTCACCCGCCACGCCGGTTCCTCTCGCCGATCGGGTACGCCTCACCGCCGTCGAACGGGCACCCCGTCCACCGGACCTGCCTGAGGGGATCCACTGGACTTCGGAGATCCCGCCGGGGATCACCGGACTGCTGGTGGCCACCGAGTGGCTGGACAACGTGCCGTTGGACCTGGCTGTCTGGGCCGGCGACGGCTGGCGGTACCTGCTGGTGGACCCGGCGACGGGCGAGGAGTCGACCGGTGATCCGGTGAGCCCGGAGGATGCCGACTGGCTGGACCGCTGGTGGCCGGCGCGGGTGAGCGACGTGACCAGTCCGGCCACCGCTGGGTTCCGGGCGGCCCAGCCGGCGGAGGGATCAAGCCTGACCGCCCGGAGCCGGCTGGGCCGCCCGGAACCCCCCGCTGGCGCAAGAGCCGAGATCGGCCGGACCCGCGACGAAGCCTGGGCCGCCGCCGTCGAAAAGGTCGAAAGGGGCTGCGCGTTGGGGGTGGACTACGGGCATCTCAGAGATGACCGGCCGGTCGGCGGGACGTTGACCGGGTACCGGGGTGGGCGGCAGGTCACGCCGGTGCCGGACGGGTCGTGCGACGTCACCATGCACGTCGCCATGGACTCGGTCGCCTCCGCCGGTGAGCGAATTGCCCGGTGTGCGTACACCTTGCTCTCCCAGCGGGAGGCGCTGCGGGCGCTCGGGGCCGACGGCGGCCGACCGCCGCTGAGCCTGGCCTCCCGCGACCCGGCCGGCTACCTGCGGGCGCTGGCCGCCGCCTCGACGGCGGCCGAGCTGACCGACCCGGCCGGCCTCGGCGGGCACTGGTGGCTGCTACAACCGGTCGGCGTCGCCCTCGATCCCTTCATGGCACGATGACGGGCATGACCACGGATGCCGGGGACCTCCGCGAGCTGACCGTCGGCACCGGCGCCGGCGGCGAGCAGCTCGGCACCGACATGGTGTTGAACATCGGGCCGCAGCACCCGTCCACGCACGGCGTGCTGCGGCTGAAGCTGGTGCTCGACGGCGAGCGGGTGGTCTCCGCCGAGCCGATCATCGGCTACATGCACCGGGGCGCGGAGAAGCTGTTCGAGGTGCGCGACTACCGGCAGATCATCGTGCTGGCCAACCGGCACGACTGGCTCTCCGCCTTCTCGAACGAGCTGGGCGTGGTGCTCGCGGTGGAACGGCTGATGGGCATGGAGGTGCCTGAGCGGGCTGTCTGGCTACGGATGGCGCTCGCCGAGCTGAACCGGGTGCTCAACCACCTGATGTTCCTCGGCTCGTACCCGCTGGAGATCGGCGCGATCACGCCGATGTTCTACGCGTTCCGCGAGCGGGAGACCATCCAGGCGGTGATGGAGGAGGTCTCCGGCGGCCGGATCCACTACATGTTCAACCGGGTCGGCGGGCTCAAGGAGGAGGTGCCGGCCGGCTGGACCGGGCGGGCCCGGGCGGCCATCGGCGCGGTCCGCCGCCGGATGCCCGACCTGGACAACCTGATCCGGCGCAACGAGATCTTCCTGGCCCGCACCGTCGGGGTGGGCGTGCTGTCGGCGGCCGACGCCGCCGCCTTCGGGGCCTCCGGGCCGGTCGCCCGGGCCTCCGGGCTGGACCTGGACCTGCGCCGGGACGAGCCCTACCTGGCGTACGACCAGCTTGACGTGCCGGTGGTGACCCGGACCACCGGGGACTGCCACGCCCGCTTCGAGGTGCTGCTCGACCAGGTGTACGCCTCGCTGGACCTCGCCGAGCAGTGCCTGGACCGGGTCGACCGGCTCACCGGGCCGGTGAACACCCGGCTGCCGAAGGTGGTCAAGGCGCCCGAGGGGCACACCTACGCGTGGACCGAGAACCCGCTCGGGATCAACGGCTACTACCTGGTGTCCCGGGGGGAGAAGACCCCCTGGCGGCTCAAGCTGCGCACCGCCTCGTACGCGAACGTGCAGGCCCTGGCCACGCTGCTCCCGGGCTGCCTGGTGCCGGACCTGATCGCCATCCTCGGCTCGATGTTCTTCGTGGTCGGCGACATCGACAAGTGAGCCGTCCGGCCGGTCAGCGCCAGCGGTCGGCGCGGGTGCCGCCGGCACGGGGGGCGTCGTCGCGCGGCGGGTAGCCGTACCGCTCGTCGGCGTACCGGGCCGGCTCGGGGTCGGCCTGACGCCACTCGGGCTGGCCGCTGCGCTGCGTCGGGGGCCGCCACTCGTCGGGGACGGGCACCCCGCCGGCCGGCAGCGCGGGGCGGCTCTCCTCCGCCCAGCCGACCGCACCCGCCGAGCCGCCGTAGACGCCGCCCTGCTCACGCTGCGGCTCACGGACCGAGGCCCAGCGGTCCTCCAGCCGGTACTCGGTGCCACCGCCGTCGGCGTGCACCGCCGCCCGCCGCTCCCCGACCCGGATCTCCCGGCCGCGCTCGTCGTCCCGCACCGACGCCCACCGGTTGCCGGAGCGCAGCTCCGACCAGTAGGCGCCGTCCTGGTCGTCGGCGTCGTCGGCCGTTGCGGACGACTCCGACGGGGACCAGGCCCGGGCGTACGCCGACGCCCAGCCCTCGCCCTGCCCGGCCCGAGCGGACTCGTCCCGTCCCGCCGACCAGGAGCGGTCGTCGCCGGACCCGGCCTGGCCGGCCCAGGAACGCTCGTCGGCCGACCCGCTCGACGACCAGGAACGCTGCTCACCCCGCCCGGACGACCAGCCGGGCTCGTCCCGCGTCCCGGCCTGACCGGCCCGGCCCCACTCCTCGGATCCGCCCTGGCCGGCCCACGACCGGTCGTCGCCCTGGCCCGCCCACGAGCGGTCGCTCCGGCCGGCACCCTGCCCCGACCAGCCCCGGTCGGCCCCGGACCAGCCGCGGTCGTCGTCGGCCTCCCGGTGGCCGGACCGGGGGCGCTCCTCCGGCTCGGTGCCGCCGAAGCCGCGCTCTTCCGGGGACCACCGGCCGGCGTATCCGCCGTAGCGGCCGCCGGCGCCCGGGTCGGCGCCACCGTCCACGATGGTGTGCCGCGTGGTGACGTGCACGGTCTCGGTGTGGTGCACCAGCCCGACCTGGCGAGGCCCGGGCTCCGGCTCCGGGGTACGCGGGGCGCCGTAGACGCCGGCCTGCGGCCGGTCGGTGCCGCCCGACGGTACGGAGTGGTCGGTGCCGTAGCGGGTGCCGGACTGCGGACGGCGGGCGGCCTCGTCCTCGCTCCGCCGGTCGCCGGCCGGCTGCCCCCAGCTCGTCCCGCCCTGGTCCGGCTGGGCGTAGCGGTCCTCGTACGCGTCGGCCGTGGACGCCCGGGCGCGGGCGTTGGCCGGCTGCTCGGCCGGCGGGTTGGCGAGGCCCGCCGCGGCCGCGGCCGCGGCGTCCAGGCGGCGGCGCAGCGCGCTGACCGACTCCTGGGTCCGCTGCGCCTGGTCGAGCGCCTGGTTGCCGCGCTGCGCCGCGGCCACGATCTCTCCACGGAGTTCCCGGCGCAGCTGCTCGATCTCGTCCCGCAGTTCCTCGGCGGCGGCCGTCCCGCCACCGTCCGAGCGCAGCGCGATGCTCAGGCCGATCAGCACCACGGCGAGGATCGCCAGCACGGCGCCGAAGCGCAGCAGGCCGTTGCCGTCGGCGACGAGGAGGATCAGCGCGGCCAGCGGCGCGAGCGCCACCCCGATCCAGAACAGGACGGTCAGCAGCGGGCTGCGCTTGTCGGCGGGGGCGACCGAGGGCATGGCGGGCAGACTACCGAGAGATCCCCCGCGAGGGAACGGGTCGGGGGCATCGATGTAAACGGCGGTGACCAGCGTTTCCGGTCACGGGCTCCGGTGGCGTCCGGCCGCCGGCGGTCCGGTGCGGACCGCCGGCGCCGGACGACTGTTCCCCGGGTCGCGGCGCGGCCTCGGAGCCGGGATGGTCGCACGACCGCTCCGGGTCGCGGCACGGCCTCGGACGCGCCGTGACCCGGATGGTCGCTGGTCAGCTGCCGGCGAGCGCCGCGTCCGAGGAGAAGACCAGGCCGACGCTGGCCGCACCGGTCTTCAGCGCGTTCTTGGTCTGCGGGCCGCCCGCGTCCAGCGAGCTGAACGAGCCGGCCTTGAAGTCGTAGACCTGGACGAGGCCGGCCTGGCACTTCGGCCGCTGCGGGCACTCCGGCGGGCCGGCCAGCACGGTGGCCTGGCCGGAGCACTTGCTGGCCAGGTCGGAGAGCGTGGCGACCTGGTACTTGTCGGCGAAGGCCTTGGTGACCGCGAAGGCGTTCTGGTCCTGCGCCTGGGACGGCTGGCCGAAGGTGATGCCGGCCTTGTCCCCCGCGGTCTTCAACGCCTCGACCGTCTTCTCCAGCTCCGGCGAGGAGACCGGCTGGGCGTCCTTGCCGTTGGCCTTGGTGTTGAGGAACTCGGCCATGGTGGCCGCGTACTCCGGGACGACCTGGATCTGGCCCTTCTCCAGGGCCGGCTCGTAGAGCTCGCGGTTGCCGATGGTCTGCACCTTGACCTGGTAGCCGGCGGCGGTGAGCGAGATCTTGTAGAGCTCCGCGATGATCTGGCTCTCGCTGAAGTTGCCGGCGCCGACCGTGATCTGCCCGCCCGGCCCCTTCTCGACGCCCTGGGTGACGCCGTTCGCGTCGGCGAACTCCTTCGCCGCGACCTGCGGGGTCTTCCGGTCGACGTCGACCGAGCGGTTCAGCTCGATCAGCTTGGGGGTGTCGAGCGCGGCGGAGACCTTGTCCAGCGCGGCGACGAGCTGCGGCGTGGCCGCCTTGGTGTTGATCGCCGGAATGACGTTGTCGGTGTTCTGGAGCTTCTTGTCGTCGGTCAGGACGACCAGCTTGTCACCGGCGACCGGGGCGCAGCCGGCACCCGAGGCGCCCTGCTGCGGGGCGTCGGTGCCGGACGAGCCCGCGTCACCGCACCCGGTGAGGAGTCCCGCCGCGGCGAGGGCGCCGAGCGCGCCGACGGCCAGCCGTGAACGTGCAAGCATCAGTTGCCCGCCTTCCGTGTCCCGGCGCGGCCCACGTCGGGCCGGCCGCGTGTCCGACGGGCGATCCGGTCGGCCGCCCGCGAGTCCAGCCAATATCCTCCGGGCCGGACCGACAAATTCCGAGCGGGTTTCGTCACCGGATCGTCACCCGGCGCCGGCCGTCCGGTTCAGCCGCCCGCCATGGCGTCCGCCGCGCGCCGGTTCGCCGCCCGCCGTACGGGCCGCAGGGGACGCGGGGTCACCAGCCGCTCCACCAGCGCCAACGCGCCCTCGACCAGCAGTGCCAGCCCGGCCACCAGCACCCCGCCGGCGATGATCTGCCCGCCCCCGGCCGCGATGTCCAGCCCGAAGCCGGCCCGGATGATCTGCCCCAGCCCGCCGCCGTTCACGAACGACGCGAGCGCCGCGGTGGCGACCACCTGCACCGCGGCGGTACGGAAGCCGGCCGCCAGGTACGGCACCGCGAGCGGCAGCTCCACCCGGCGCAGCAGCTGCCCGCCGGAGAGCCCCATGCCCCGGGCCGCGTCCCGCGCCTCCGGGTCGGCCTGCCGCACCCCGGTGTACGCGTTGGCCAGCAGCGGCGGCACCGCGAACACCGCTAGCGCGACCACCACCGCCGGTCGCCCGAAGCCGATGAAGGTCAACGGCAGGATCGTCAGCAGCGCCAGCGTCGGGATGGCGAGGGTGACGTTCGAGATCAGCAGCACCGCGCCGCCACCCCGGCCGGTGTGCCCGAGCCAGAGCCCGATCGGCCAGGCCACCAGGCAGCCGAGCAGCACGGCCAGCGCGGAAATGGTCAGGTGCTCGCTCAGCCGGTCCAGGATCCCGCCGGGGTTGGTCCAGTTCAGCGGGTCGTTCAGCCAGATCACGGCGTCCCGGATGAGGTTCATGCGGGCCGCCCGCGCAGCCAGGGGGTGAGCAGCCGGCCCACCCCGGCGAGCACCAGGTCCAGCACCAGGGCCAGCAGCACGCAGAGCACCGTGCCGGTCATGATCTGGGCCTTGTAGAAGTTGTTCTGGAAGCCGGCGAAGATGATCTGGCCGAGACCACCCCGGCCGATCACCACGCCGACGGTGACCAGGGCCACCGTGGAGACCGTGGCCAGCCGGAGGCCGGTGAGGATGCCCGGCAGGGCGAGCGGCAGCTCGATCCGGAACAGCCGGGCCCACCGGCCGTACCCCATGCCCTCGGCGGCCTCCAGGACCTCGGGCGGCACCTGGTTCAGCCCGGCGAGCGCGTTGCGGACGATGACCAGCAGCGCGTACAGGACCACCACCGTGAGCACGGTCACGGCCCCGATGCCCAGGGTCGGCCCGAGGAACGCGAACAGCGCCAGCGACGGGATCGTGTACAGCACCCCGCTCACCGCGAGGACCGGCCCGGCCAGCGACCGGAACCAGTACGCGGCCACCGCGAGCGGCAGCGCCACCAGCGCGGCGATCAGCACGGCCCGCACGGTCAGCCAGGTGTGGTCGCGCAGCGCGGCGAGGATCGTGTCAGAGTTGTCCCGCACGTACTGCCAGGAGAACCACGGGTTACCGGGCGCGGCCCGGTAGCTCAGGTGGAGGGACACACGTGGACGTTACCCCGGGAGCCGCCGGCGGACACGGCGCCGCCTCGATCACCCTCGAGCGCCTCGGCAAGCGCTACCCGGACGGGACGGAGGCGGTACGCGAGCTGAGCCTGGAGGTCAAGGCCGGTGAGCTGGTGGTGCTGATCGGCCCGTCCGGCTGCGGCAAGTCCACCGTGCTCCGCATGATCAACCGGCTGATCGAGCCGACCCACGGCCGGATCCTGCTCGGCGACGACGACGTCACCCGGGTCGACCCGGTCGCGCTGCGCCGCCGCATCGGGTACGTCATCCAGAACGTCGGGCTCTTCCCGCACCAGACGGTGGCCGCCAACGTGGCGACCGTGCCCGGGCTGCTCGGCTGGCCCCGGGAGCGGACCCGGGACCGGGTGAACGAGCTGCTGGAGCTGGTCGGCCTGGACCCGGCCCAGTTCGGCCGCCGCTACCCCCACGAACTCTCCGGCGGCCAGCGGCAGCGGGTCGGGGTGGCCCGCGCGCTCGCCGCCGACCCGGTGGTGCTGCTGATGGACGAGCCGTTCTCCGCCGTCGACCCGATCGTCCGGACCCGACTCCAGGAGGAGTTCCTCCGGCTCCAGGCCGAGGTCCGCAAGACCATCGTGCTGGTCACCCACGACCTGGACGAGGCGGTCCGGCTGGGCGACCGGATCGCGGTGCTCTCCGAGGGCGGCCGGCTGGAGCAGTACGACACCCCGGCCGCCCTGCTCGGGTCGCCGGCCTCGCCGTTCGTCCGCGAGTTCGTCGGCGCCGACCGGGGCATCCGGCGGCTGGCGGTCACCCCGGTGACCCGGGACGTGCTCGACCCGCTCCCCGCCGACGGCGTGGCCGACCTGCCGGCGGTGGCGCTGGGCGGCTCGGCGTACGACGCGCTGGGCACGCTGCTCACCTCGGCCGCCGAGCACGCCGTGGTCACCGAGGACGGGCGGCCGGTCGGGGTGCTCAGCCGGGCCCGGGTGCTGAGCCTCGGCGTCGTGGACCGAGCCCGCTCCGGCCCGACGGCCGGGGCCGAGCCCGCTCAGGCCCGGCCGCCGAGGCTGGCCAGGCCGATGATCCAGCCGGCGAAGAAGCCGTAGGTGACCCCGGTGCCGGTGGCCTGGAAGGCGGCGAGCAGGGAGCCGCCCGGCCCGAGGAGCGCGGCCAGCAGCGCGCTGAACCCGCCGGCCAGGGCGTACGCCGCCCAGCCGGAGAGGAACTGGCTGGCGGTGCCCTGCACCCGGGCCGCCTGGCCGGCGGGCAGCAGGTAGAGCAGCGCGGCGGCCAGGATCAGCAGCAGGATGGCGCGCAGGTCGGTGGCGAGCACCCCCTGGGACGGGTCGTCCGCGTGCAGCCGCCAGGCCGGCCAGGCGAGCAGGCGCAGGAACCACCCGCCGGCCCCGTCCGGGTCGGTGTCCTGGACCCACCCCACGTACAGCGGGCTGCCGCAGACGCCGACGAGGAGGAGCGCGGCCAGGGCGCCGGTGCCGGTGGCGGTGCCGTACCGGCTGATGGTGCGGGGGCGGTTGGTGAGGGCCATGGGGCGGTCAGTTCCCGGCCCCCGTCGCCGGGCAAACCTGCGCGTACGCGCGACCACCGGTTTGCGGACGGCCATCGCGGCGGGTCAGTGCTTCATCAGGTAGTCGATGAAGGCGGCCCGCAGCACCGGGGCGTTCTCCTCGTAGCCGTGCCCGGTCAGCTCGCGCCAGAGCGCGTTCCACTCGTCGATGGTCGGCCCCACCGAGTTGAGGGCGCCGTCCAGCGCCGCCGCCTCGTCCGCGTTCGGCAGGTGCCGCAGCACCGACCAGAAGAACCCCAGGTCGCGGCGCTCCCAAGCCAGGTGTAACGCCTGCTCGCGCAGCTCCTCGGTGGAGAGCTTGTCGAGCTCGTCGAAGGTACGGCCGCCGGGGGCGGGAGTTTCGCTCATGCCGCCGAGCCTAACCGGCGAGATCAGCTCCGGCCCGCCGGAACGCGACGCGCCGGGTGTCACCGGTCGTCGGCATCCCAGCGGCGCGGCTCGCTCTCCCAGCGGGGCGCCTCCCAGGCGTCCACGGTGGTCTCGGTCCGTACCGGCAGCACCGAGGGCCAGGCGTCGGCCGGCTCCGGCGACGGGGTCAGCGCCCAGCCGGCGCTGATCGTGCCGTCGCCGGGCGGACCGACCCCGATCTCCGCGCCGGTGGTCCCGCGCGGCCGGCCGAGCGCCTCGACCAGGCGGGTGACCAGCAGTCCGACCCCGAGCGTGGCCCCGCCGACGGCCCAGCGGCTGATCGTCCAGCCCCGGGCGTCCGCCCAGGCCAGGAAGACCCCGACCAGGGCGACCGCGAAGAGGGTGCCGAAGATCCCGCCCCGCCGGCCGTACGCGCTGGTGCCGGCGAGCATCACGGTGCCGACCGCGAGCACGGTCCAGTCCAGCCCGGTGTCCGGGACGACCGGTTCGGACCCGTTGGCGGCGATCAGCACCCCGCTCAGCAGGGCCAGCACGGTCGAGGCGACCAGGGCCAGCGCGGTCACCATGGCGGCGACGGCGCCCCGGCGGCGGGCCGGGTCGGCCACCGGCCGGAACCGGCCGACCAGCCTGCGGACCGGCTTGATGGCACCGAGCAGCCCGCCGAGGACAGCCACCGCGGCGAAGCCCAGGAAGAGGTAGATGGCGGTGCGTCGGGGGTCGTACCCGCCCTGGATGACGACCGGGGAGGTGCGCCGCTCGATGTACACGATCACCCCGGCCGCGCCGGCCAGGCTCGCCGCCCAGCCGGGCACGTGCAGCACCACCACCGTCAGGCCGAGGGCCAGCCCGCCGAGGGCCGCCACCACCAGCGCCGGCAGCAGCGCCTCCCGGACGCCCCGGTCACCCTGCTCGGCGAAGTGCAGGGCGGCGGCCACCGCGACCGGGCCGATCGCCAGGTTCACCGCGGCGGCGCGCAGGCTCAGCCCGGCGGCGAGGGCGAGCATCCCGAGCCCGGCCACGTCGACCAGCAGCGACTTGAGGCCGCCGCCGCGCAGCGCGTCCGGGTTCTCCCGCCAGAGCAGCCAGCCGGCCACGGCCAGCCCGGCCAGCAGCAGGATTTCCCAAACCACGTGGACGGCGATCCGGTCCCGGCCCGGCTCACCGTGGGACGGGTCGTCGAAGACGTTCTCCAGCACGGTGGCGGGCACACCGGACGTGTCCACCGGCACGCTCCGGCCCGTCTCGTCGTACCCCATGGACGCGCCTCCCACGTCGGCGGCCGTCCAGGTCCGACGCGCGGCGGACCGGCGGCGGCCGTTGCTCTCCGGTCGCCAGGGACGGTACCTGCGGGCGCGGGTGGTGGGAACCCCTGATCAGAGGCGGCCGCGCGGCGTCTCCCGGTCGCCGGGCTCCCGGTCCTCGTCGTCCTCCTGCTCCGGGACCCGGCAGGACCGCTCCAGCCAGAGCGCCGCGGCGACCAGCGCCAGCGAGGCGAGCAGCCCGGCGCCACCGGCCGGCCGGTCGCCGACGGCGGCGTTGGTCCGCTCGACGAAGAGCCAGCCGGTCAGCCCGGCGTAGAAGCCGGCGAAGATGGCCCCGGCCAGCGCGGACGCCTTGGCCAGCACCACGAACCGGGCGACCAGCAGCGGGTTGACCGGGTCCCGGCCGGGCCGGCGCTCGATCCGGCCGCGGGTGTTGATCGCCGCGTACCCCTCCAGCACCGCGAGGGCGGCCAGCGTGACCACCGGCAGCCAGGGCAGCCTGGGCGCCACGTCGTAGTAGAAGCTGCTGATCAGCAGCCACGCCACCGCGGCGGCGGCCAGGCCGGCCACCACCAGCGTGGAGATCCGGGTGGGACCCATCCGCCACCGTTCGGGATCGCGGGGGAACTGCGCCTGGCTCATGCGGTCGCCTCGCTGCGGTCGCTCATGCCGTCCGGCTCCACTGGGTCATGATTCCGACTCTAACGCCAGATCCGGTCGGGGGCTGAGTTCCAGGGCGTCCCCGGCCAGCGGCTCGGCGTTGAGCAGATCGGTCAGCCAGCCGTGCCCGGGCAGGCGGCCGTGCGGCTCGATGTCGATCCACGGCCGCAGCACGAAGGCCCGCAGGTGCGCGCGGGGGTGCGGCAGGGTCAGCTCCTCCTCGTCGCTGAGCACCGGCGCGCCGGCCTCGTCCCAGACCGCGATGACGTCGACGTCGAGGGTGCGTGGCCCGTACCGCCGCTCCGGGTCGCGGGTCCGGCCCGCCGCCGCCTCGGCGGCCCGTGCCCGGGCCAACCAGTCGTGCGGGCCGGCCGCCGGGTCCGCGACCAGCACCGCCGCGTTCAGGTACGCGGGCTGGTCGGCGTCCCCCCACGGTGGAGTCTCGTATACGCCGGAGACCACCAGCACCGCGTCGCCGAACGAGGCCACCGCCGCGCGGAGGTGGGCGAGCCGGTCGCCGAGGTTGCTGCCGATCGACAGCACGGCGCGGCTCACCGGGTACGCCGCATGGTCACGGCCACGTCCCGGAAGGTGTGCGGGATCGGGGCCTCGGGCTTGTGCACGGTGACCGTGGCGGCGGCGACCAGCGGTTCGGCGAGGCAGACCGCGAGCAGCCGGTCGGCGAGCGTCTCGATCAGGTTGACCGGCTCGCCGGTGACCACCGCGACCAGCTTCTCGGCCAGCTCGCCGTAGTGCACGGTGTCGGTCACCTCGTCGGAGCGGGCGGCCGGGGCGAGGTCGAGTTCGAGCACCGCGTCGACGACGAACTCCTGCCCCTGGGCGCGCTCGAAGTCGTAGACGCCGTGCCGGCCGTGCGCGCGCAGGCCGGTCAGCTCGATCCGGTCGGTCATCGCTCCCCTTCGTTCCCGGTACGCGCCCCTCCGGCCGGAGCCGCGGTCGCCGGGCCCGGCGCCAGGCGCGGGCTGCCGGTGGCCCGCCAGACGGCGAGCGCGTCGACGGTGCCCCGGACGTCGTGCACGCGTACCCCCCAGGCCCCGGCGGCCACGGCGAGCAGGCTGGTGGCGACGGTGGCCGCCTCTCGACCGGAGGTGGGGCGGGGGTTGCCGTCGGCGTCGGCGAGCAGCCGGCCCAGGTACGACTTGCGGCTGGCTCCGAAGAGCAGCGGGAAGCCCAGGTCGAGCAGCTCGGGCAGGCGGGCGCTGAGCTCCCAGTTGTGCGCGGCGGTCTTCGCGAAGCCGAGCCCGGGGTCGATGACGATCCGCTCGGCGGCGACCCCGGCGGCGAGCGCCGCATCGACCCGCTGGCTCAGCTCGGCCCGGACGTCCGCCACCACGTCGGCGTAGCTGGCCAGGTCCCGCATCTGCCGGGAGTGACCCCGCCAGTGCATGAGCACCCAGGGGCAGCCGGCGTCCCGGACCACCCGCGCCATGTCCGGGTCGGCGAGCCCGCCGGAGACGTCGTTGACCACGTCGGCGCCGGCGCCGAGGGCGGCCTCGGCCACCCGGGCCCGGCTGGTGTCGATGCTGATCGGGATGCCGGCGGCGCTCAGCTCGCGGATGACCGGCAGCACCCGGGCGATCTCGGTCTCCGCGTCGACCCGGTCGGCGCCGGGACGGGTGGACTCCCCGCCCACGTCGACCAGGTCGGCGCCGTCCGCCCGCAGTCGCACTCCGTGTCCGACGGCAGCGTCGAGATCGGCGTACCTGCCGCCGTCGGAGAAGGAGTCGGGCGTGACGTTGAGGACGCCCATCACCACCGGGACCCGCGCCCGTACCAGATCGGTCACGACCCGACACTACCGTTCGCCAGCAGGGCTTCCGGCGGCCCGGCCGGCAGCCGTCGACAACGTCCCTGACATGCGCATTGGAACAGGTGTACGATCGGTCGTCCGGGTCGGTTCGGGTCGACTCTTCGCGGGTTGTCGCAAAGGTGGCCGGCCCGTACGCTTTGGAATTGCCCAGCATCGAGATGGCGAAGCCTGGAGGGAGGGCCGAAGCGGGAAAAATCCCCCCAAAGCTCACCACTCTCCGTGGTGGGTGACGGACGCAGCGTCGCCGGCGCTGCGTCAAGTGAGCACCATCCCGCCAGGCTTTACTACTGCACCACCGCGGCGCCGCCGGCCGCGACATGGGGAGGTTTCAGTGATCGCCATCGAGCTCCTGGCGACGGCGAAGTCCGCCGTCGACCACGCGCTCCACACCCTGGCGTCGACTCCACTCGCCGAGCCGGCCCCCAAGGGCATCGACACCAGCAGTGTCGTCAGCTTCTTCGCCAGCAAGATCGCCCCGATCCTGCTCGCCGTCCTCGGTGTCATCTTCATCGGGCGCGCCAGCCGGGGCGAGATCTCCAAGGTGCTGACCAGCTCGGCCATCGCCATCATCGGCCTGGCCTTCATCGCCGGGGCCGCCACACTCTTCTTCGTCGGCGACTACCTGATCGACCTGATCTTCGAATAGGCCCGGGCGACCATGCGGCTGCGCACCGACGACGACATCTACCGGGCTCGTCTCGTCTACCTCGGGCCGCCCGGGTACACCCTTCCCGTCCACCTGCCGTACGCCCAGTACGGCCTGTTCATGCTGCTCGTACCCCTCTACATGTTCATCCACTGGTTGTTCACGCTGCAGGTCGAGCTCTTCCCCGCCTGGGAGATCTCGCTCGCCATCGTGACCACCTCGTTCATCTTCCGGTACGTCGACCCGGACCGGCCGGCGCGCATGGTCATCCGGACCGCGCTGACGGACTGGCGACGCACCCGGGAGCCGGCCGCCGAGCTGCGCGACCCGCGCCTGGTGGCGAGCCGGATCAGGATCCGGGAGGAACTGGCATGACCGGGCGTACGCCGACGGCGCAGACGAACGACGCGGGTGAGGCGGTCGCATGAGTCGCTCTTCCACGCCGGGTTCCCCGGCCGGACGTCCGGCCGGCCCGTACGGTAACCGAGCGCGATCGTTCGATTACCCGCAGGACGAGGAGCTGGACGAGGTCGTCCTCGACCCGGCCCTGGCCACCAGCCCCGGGCACGGTCGTGTCGGCGTCTTCCAGCCGCCCCGGCCGGCGGTACCCCGGCCGTCCGGGCCCGAGCAGCGGGTGCCGACCGCCGCCGACAGCGCGGACATCGACTCGCCCTTCCTCGACCTGTTCGGCGGGGCGCAGCCCGGCCCGCGACGGCCGGCCGCCCGGCCGGCCGACCCGCCCGCGGCCCGGCCCGGCACGCCGGCTCCGGCCGAGCCGACCCCCGTGGTGGCGCCACCGCGCCGCGGCGTCGGGCGGGACGCCCTGCCGATCCCGCACCAGCACGCCGCCCCGGCCGATCCGGTCGTACCGTCCTCGGCTGAGCACCGGCCCGGCGAAACCCCCGGAGGTGAGCCGCCGGCGGCCCGGTTCCGCGAGGCCGCGGCCGGTGTCCGGCAGGTGTCCCGCGCCCGGGGCGTCCCCGAGATCGAGGCGGTTCCGTCCCGCGCCGCCACCCCGCCCGAGGCCACCCGCGCGCCGTCCCGGCCGGTCGGGCCGCCGGACCAGCCGCCGGCGCTCGACGCGGGACCGGTCGCCCGCACCAGGGTGCCGCACCAGCCCGGCGACCGGCTGCCCGTGGTCCGACCCACCACCGAGCCGGAGCAAGCCGACCCGGACCTTCCCGCCGAGCGACCCGGACGCCGTGGCGACCGGCGGGCGGCAAACGCGGCCCGGGCGGAGGGCCGGGCGGTGGCCACCGCGCCCGGACGCGAGGTGGTCCCGCCCCGGCAGCGGTCCGCGGCGCGGAGCGGGCGGCCCGCCAAGCCAGTCCGCCCCCCGAAGATCAAGTTCGGCGACCGCGACCCGTCCGTGGAGCTGGCGATCACCGAGATCGCTGGCCACCTGACCTTCACCCCCAACACGGTCACCGCCTGGTACTGGCTGCCCGAGGTGCGCTGGGCGTTCCGCCCCGACGCCGAGCGGGAGGCGCTGCTCTCCGCGATCTCCGAGCAGTACGCCGGCCTGGCCGGCTTCCGGCTGCACCTGCGCCGGACCACCCGGCCGTTCCCGGCCGACGAGTGGGCCCGCACCGTCGACGCGCACACCGCGTCACCGCTGCCCGACGTGCCCGGCACGCCCGGCTGGGCCGACCATCTGGTGGCCGCCCAGCGCCACCTGATGGCGGTCAACCACGCCGAGGGCCAGACCTACCTCGGGGTCACCTTCGCCCGCCGCTCACTCGGCGACTCGCTCACCGAGCGGCTGCTGCGCACCTTCGGGCGGGGCACCGCCGACGGCGAGCGCCGCAAGCTGGGCCGCACCGTCGAGCAGTTCGACGAGGTGCTCGGCGCGTTCGGCATGCGCGGCCGCCGGGTCACCGCCCAGGAACTGGAGTGGCTGCTCTACCGCTCGGTCGCGCTCTGCATGGCGCCACCGGGCGCCCTCTCGCCGGTCACCAACGGCCGCTGGGAACGCGGCGACCTGCTCGCCCTCACCGAGCAGGTCGAGCGCTACCGCACCCCGTACGGCTCGACGGTGAAGCTGGTCAACCGGATGACCGGCGAGGAACGGCACGTGGCCGTGCTCGCGGTGGGCCGGATGGAGCCGCTGGAGATCCCCGAGCGGCACGAGCCCTGGCTGCACTTCCACGAGCGGCTGCCGTGGCCGATGGAGCTCTCCACCCGGGTGGACATCCTCGGCCCCGGCGACTCCTTCCGGAACCTGGAGCACCGGCTCCGGATGATCCGGTCCCAGCAGCTCGACTACGCCGAGCACGGCATCGACGCCCCGCCGGAGCTGGAACGGCTCGCCAAGCGGGCGCTGGTCATCGGCGACGAGATGACCACCGGCCTGCCGGTCGACTCGGCGCGCGCGCACGGCTGGCACCGGATCGCGGTGGGCGGCCGGACCCGCGAGGAGTGCCTGGAGCGGGCCCGCCGGCTCATCCAGCTCTACTCCCGCGAGCTGCGGATCTCGCTCCAGCACCCGAAGAACCAGGACTGGCTGGCCCGCGAGTTCATCCCCGGCGAGCCGATCGCCAACACCGGTTACGTCCGGCGGATGCCGGTCAACCTGCTCGCCGCGGCGCTGCCCCAGGCCGCCTCCACGGTCGGCGACCGGCGCGGCGACCTGATCGGCCGGACCGCCGGCACCTGCCGCCGGCCGGTCTTCCTCGACCTGCACTTCCCCATGGAGGTACGCGAGCGCTCCGGCCTCGCGGTCTTCGTCGCCGAGCCGGGCGGGGGCAAGTCCACCCTGCTCGGCGCGCTCGGCTACCTCGCCGCCCGGCGCGGCGTGCAGGTGACCCTGCTCGACCCGTCCGGCCCGCTGGCCCGGCTCTGCGCCATGCCCGAGCTGGCCCCGTATTCGCGCGTGCTCAACCTGACCGGTTCCGACCAGGGCACCCTGGCGCCGTACGCGCTGATCCCGACGCCGCTGCGCAGCGAGTTCAGCGCCGGCGCGGCCGGCGACCGGGAGTTCGAGATCGCGGTCTCCAACGCCCGCGCCGAGCGGCGCATGCTGGTGCAGGACATCTGCATGATGCTGGTGCCGCCGCAGGTGGCCCGGGAAGCGTCCACCGCCACCCTGTTCCGGCACGCCGTACGCCAGGTGCCGGCGGAGGAGACGTCCACCCTGGACGACGTGGTCGCCTGCCTCCAGGGGATGGACGACGACGCCGGCCGGGAGCTGGCGAACCTGCTGCTGGACACCGCCGAGATGCCGCTGGCCATGCTCTTCTTCGGCCGGCCGCCGGAGGGGCTGCTCGGCGCCGACGCGGCGCTCACCGTGATCACCATGGCCGGGCTCCGCCTCCCCGACCTCAAGATCGAGCGCGAGTACTGGTCGGCCGAGGAAGCCCTGGCCCTGCCGATGCTGCACACCGCCCACCGGCTCGCCGTCCGGCGCTGCTACGGCGGCTCGATGGCCTCACGGAAACTGGTCGGCCTGGACGAGGCCCACTTCATGGAGGGCTGGCGCTCGGGGCGGTCCTTCCTGGTCCGGCTCGCCCGCGACTCCCGCAAGTGGAACCTCGCCGCCCTGGTCGCCTCGCAGAACCCGAAGGACATCCTCGGCCTCGACGTGCAGAACCTGGTCTCCACCGTCTTCGTCGGCCGGATCGCCGAGGACACCGAGATCGCCTCCGAGGCGCTGCGGCTGCTCCGGGTGCCGGTCAACGACGGCTACGAGGCCACGCTGGCCTCGCTGTCGCAGGCCGACAGCGGCTCGGCCGCCCGGCTCGGCTTCCGCGAGTTCGTCATGCGCGACGTCGACGGGCGCGTGCAGAAGGTCCGGGTCGACGTGTCGTACGTCGACGGGCTGCTGGAGCACCTGGACACCACCCCCGCCGCGGTCGCCCAGGCGGCCGGGCAGCTGCCGACCCTGGCTGATCTGGAGGCGTGACATGGCGCGGGCCCGGGCACGGATCGCGGCGCTCCTCCTCGCGCTCGGCGTACTCGCCGGGGCCACCATCGCCTGGCCGCTGGTCGGGGCGACACCCGCGTACGCCGGCACACCGGTCGCCCAGGCCCGGGCCGAGCTGTGCAGCACCGAGCAGTGGCAGGCCGACTTCCGCGCCTGCGTCGCCAAGCTCAAGGAGGTCAGCCAGGACCAGGTCGAGTGCCGTAACGCGCCGGTGCCGGGGGCGCCGGACTCGGGCCTCGCCGGCTGGTTCGCCGCCCGCCCCGACTCCGCCAAGCTCCCCGGCCCCAAGGGGCTCTACAGCGACTACGGCTACGCCGGCTACAGCTACACCACGTACGACGTCGACGGCGGCTGCGCGTCGTCCGTCCTACACCCGGACTACCGCTTCACCACCATGGTCGCCAACGGCGAGTTCATGTTCGCCAACGCGGTGATCGGGGCGTCGAACGCGTTGCGCGAACGGGCCTGGGATCCGCGGTCGATGTGGGCCTGGGCGGACCCGCTGGTCGAGCAGGCGACGAAGGCCGTCTACCAGAAGGTGTTCAGCGTCTTCGGGATCATCACGCTCTGCGTTGTCGGCCTCTATCTGCTCTGGCGGTCGCGCCAGTCCGACATGAGCAACGCCATGACCACGGCCGGCTGGGCGGTGCTGGTGATGGTGGCGGTGACCGCGCTGGCCGCCTGGCCGGTGAAGTCGGCCAACGTCGCCGACAACACCCTGATCACCACGCTGGGCGTCGTGCACGACGCCGTCGGCCCGGCGTCCAAGGACATACCGTCGGACAAGTGCGTCTTGCCGAACCCGGACGCCTGCGTGGACAAGCGGCCCCCTGCGGTTCGGGCGAGTGACACCGCCACCGAGACCATGCTCTACCGGAACTGGCTGCGCGGCGTACTCGGCTCGGCCGACAGCGAGACCGCCAAGAAGTACGGCCCCGCGCTCTACGACGCCAAGTCGCTCTCGTGGGAGGAGGCGGAGAAGCTCCGCCAGAACCCGAAGACGCGCGAGGCCACCATCAAGGCCAAGCAGCAGCAGTGGGCCCGGGTCGCCGAGCAGATCAAGTCGGAGGACCCGGAGGCGTACGAGTACCTCCAGGGCACCCGCGACATGGACCGGATCGGGGCGGGTTTCATCGCGGTGCTCGCCTCGCTGCTCTTCGCCATGTTCGACCTGACGGCGTCGCTGCTGGTGCTGCTCGGCTTCCTGATCTTCCGGTGGGCGGTGATCGCCGCGCCGATCCTCGGCACGGTCGGCCTGATGCGGCCGGCGAGCGCCGGCCTCCGCCGGCTGGCGAACGCGGTGGTCGCGGCCGTCTTCAACATCGCCATCTTCGGCACGGGGGCGGCCATCTACCTCTTCGCGGTCGACCTCATCATGAACACCCCCACCCTGCCCGGCTGGCTCCAGGTGGTCCTGGTCTGGCTCTGCGGCGTGGTGGGCTGGCTGCTGCTCCGGCCGTACCGGCGGATCACCCAGCTCGGCGGCAAGGACAGCAGCGAGGCGATCAGCTCGGCCGGGTCGTGGCACCGCCGGTTCTTCCGGGACATGCGGGTGGCCGCCCGGCTGGACGTGGTCGAGCCGGGCGGGACCGCCGAACCGGCGGTCGGCCGCCGCCGCGGCGTGACGCTCGAGCAGAGCAGCCTCCGGCCCGAGGCCCGGCACGAGGACCCGTCGCACGCCGCCACCGAACGCCAACGGCCGGACGGGCGGGAACGGGCCGACGAGGTCCCGACGCCCGGGCCGGCGGGCGGGCCCCGCACCACCGCGCCCAGGCCGCGCCGCGAGCCCACCTGGACCGAGCCGGACGTCCCCGAGGAGGCCCCGTCCTTCGCCGTCTACCGGCCGGACTCCGCCGACCGCGCGCCGGCCCGACCGGCTCCCCGCGTACGGTCCGAGGCCCGGTGAGTCCCGATGCGTCGCGCGCTGGAATTCCTGGTCACCCGGGTACTGCGGTCCCGGCTCGGCGTCGCGCTCGTGATCGCCGCCCTGGTCTTCGGCGTGATCGGCGCGGCCCGGCTGGTCTCCGGTCCGGTCGACCCGACCGCCGGGCTCAGCAACCGGCCACGCGAACCGATCAGCACCGTCGATCCGGAGGCCGGTGACGACGGTCTGCTGTCGAGTCCGACGTCGGTGCCCTCGCCGAAGACCCGCCCCGGCGAGCCGACCCCGGAGCAGATGGCCACCCGCTTCACCACCGCCTGGCTGAGCGGCCCGGGCAGCAGCGGCGACGACTGGCTCGCCCGCCTGAAGCCAATGTCCACCCCGGCGCTCACCGACAAGCTGACCGGGGCGGACCCCGAACGGGTGCCCGCCCAGCGGGTGACCGGTCAGGTGACGCTGCGACCCCGGACGGAGTCCTTCGTGCAGGCGTTGATCCCCCTCGACAACGGTCAGCTCCGGCTCGACCTGGTGGCCCCGGACGGCCGGTGGCTGGTGGACGCGGTCGACTGGGAGCGGCAATGAGCAGCGCGCCACCGCCCGCCCGGCGGAAGCTGCGGGTCGGCGTGCTGGCCACCGCGCTCACGGCGGTGCTCGCGCTGCTCTGCTGCGTCGGCGGCGCGGCCGCCTTCTTCCTCACCGAGCTGGGGAACGAGGAGAAGGACGGGCCCGCCGTCGGCCAGGGCTGCAACCTCGGGCGGCGGGTGAACATCACCGGGGAGATGCCCCGCTTCGCCGAGTACGGCGAGGGTCAGCTGCGCAATGCCGCCGTCATCATCAAGGTCGGCCAGGACATGAAGGTCCCCGCGCGGGGCTGGGTCATCGCGCTGGCCACCGCGATGCAGGAGTCCGCGCTGCGCAACCTCGCCAACAGCACCGTGCCGGCCTCGCTCGGGCTGCCGCACGAGGGGGTCGGTTCGGACCACGACTCGCTGGGCCTCTTCCAGCAGCGACCCGGCTGGGGCAGCGTCGAGCAGCGGATGACGCCCTCGTACGCGGCCGGGAAGTTCTACGACAAGATGATCAAGGTGCCGAACTGGGAGCAGCGGCCGCTGACCGTGGTGGCGCAGCGGGTCCAGGTCAGCGCCTTCCCCGACGCGTACGCCAAGCACGAGGAACTGGCCGGGCGGATCGTCGACGAACTCGCCGGCGGCGCCGCCCGCACCGTCCAGATCGCCGGTCGGGCGGTCTGCGACGCCGCCCGCGGGACGCGCATCGCCGCCTCCGGCTGGACCGCTCCGCTGCCCGGCGGGATCGTCTCCGGCTTCCGCACCGCGGAACGCCCCAGCCACAACGGCGTCGACCTCGCCGCGGGCAAGCGCACCCCGATCCATGCCGCCTCGGCGGGCCGGGTGCTGGTGGCCCGCTGCGACCCGGACCATTCCGGGCGGCGCGACTGCGACCGGGACGGCTGGCCGGGCAAGGGCGGCTGCGGCTGGTTCGTGGACATCCTGCACGCCGGTGGCTACGTCACCCGCTACTGCCACATGATCGAGCGGCCCCAGGTGGTGCCCGGACAGATGGTGGAGGCGGGCCAGGTGATCGGCCTCTCCGGCACCAGCGGGAACTCCTCCGGACCGCACCTGCACTTCGAGGTGCACGTGGACAGTGACCGGTCCAGCCGGGGCGCGATCAACCCGGTGCAGTTCATGCGCGAGCGCGGCGCGCCCCTGTCCGGAGCCGAGTGAGGCCCGCCGGCGCATGAGCAACCCAGTGCCCGACCCCTTCGCGGACCAGCCGGACTGGGCCCCGCTGCCGCCCCGCCCCATCGAGATCGTCCCCGCCACCGACCGGATCGAACTGCGCGGCCGACGGGTGCTGGTCGGCCTGCCCGGCCTCGGCTGGCGCGGCGACCTGCGCGCCGACGAGCGGGTGGTGCAGGGCAGCCGCACGTACGTGCCGGTCATTCCGGAGCACGAGTGGTACCGGGCCGAGTCCGAGCAGGTCGAGGTCTTCGCACCGCTGGTGCCGGTGGAGCGGGTCTGGGTGGAGACGGTCGGTGAGCGCCGGCCGCCCGGCCGGCCACCCGAATCGGGCATCCGGCTGGTCTCCCTCGACGCGCCCACCCGGCGCCCGCCCACCCCCGTCTTCGAGGCGGACTCGGTCACCGGCCGGCGCGTGGTGCACGTGACCGGGCCGACCGAGCATCGCGACCTGCGTGCGGTGACCGAGACCTACTCTGGCGCGGACGGCGACATCTGCGTCCGGGTCGCCCCGGAGCTGGAGTGGTACCGCTGGGCGTGGCGAGGACAGGCACCCACCACCTTGGAGGTTCCGGTTCACCTGCTCTGGCTCGAGTAGCCCCTAGGCAGGCCGCGCCGAGCAGACCCGCCAGCCGTCGACGCGGCGCGTCTCGAACCGCCAACTCTGCCGGTCGCTCTGCGAGGTCCCGTCGACCAGAGCCGAAATGATGAGGTCGACCTCGACCACGGCGTTGTCGCCCGTGCGCTGAGCCTTCAAGGCACCCCAGCTCACTGAGATGGTGGCATCGAACTTCTTCTCTCGTGCCGACAGGTCGTCGCGAAGCGCGCGCAGACCATCTAGTCCGGCCTGACCGTCACAGGCGAACTCCTTGGCCTTGGTGTCGTCGCGATCCACCAGGAACGCACGGAGGTAGTTGTCCACCGCGACGTCGGGGGCGCTGCGGTCGGGTGCGGTCGCGCGGTCGTACAGCACGAAACCGACCACCGCGCCACTACCGCAGACCAGCGCCAACACCCCGGCGACGACCGTGAGGACGGTCCGCAGCCGCCGACGCGGACGTTCGGGCGCCGGAGCCGGCGCCGGGGCCGCCACCTGCTCGGGCGGTGTCCGCTGCGCCGGTACGCGGGAGACCTGGGAACCGGCGGGGGGCTGCACTGATTCCACCTCCTGAGGCTATCGGCTGCGCGGCGCGTACCCAATGCCTCGGATCTGGCGGATCTGCGGTCATGTTCGGCCTCCGCGCGCTGGCCGGCGCTCCGTCCGAATGAAGGCCCAGGAGAACCGCCGGGGCGGACGCCGCCCGGCTCCCGGGTGGATCGGCTGAGCGCCGGGGTAAAGACCGGCGCAGCGCCGACCGACATCCCGGAGGACGGGCCTCTGCTGGGATACCGTCACAGCTCGGGGAGGGAAGGTCGGCCTCGGGAAGAGAGGTGGACGCGATGGCGAGTCCGAAGGCGCGAGCCGGTCGGGCCGCCGTCCTGCACCGGCGGGCGGAGGCGGCCGCGACGGCCGCCGCCGGCATCCTCGACGAGATCCGGCCCGCCCCCGCCGATCACCACCGGCAGTACGAGCTGGCCGAGCGGCTGCGTACGGCGGCGGCGCTCGCCGCGCCCGGCTGGGCCGGCGCCGCGCTGGAGAGCCTGGCCGTGACGACCCCACCCGGCGACGGTCCGCCGGCCCTGGTCCGGGTGGGCACCGCCGCGCCGCTGGACGACGCCCGGTTTCCCGCGCTGGTGCCGTTGCTCGGCAGTGGACACCTGGCCGTGGACACCGACGCCGGCGACCCCCGGGTGGCCGGGCTGCTCCGGGCGCTCCTGCTGCGGCTCTTCGCCGCCACCCCGGCCGGCGCGCTGCTGGCCCGCGCGGTGGACGGCAACGGCTCGGCGGGCACCTTCGCCGGCTTCGCGGCGCTGGCCGACGCGGGCCTGCTGCCGCCACCCGCTACCGATCTGGCCGGACTGCGGGCGGTGCTCGCCGAGGCCGAGCAGTGGGTGGCCGCCGGCACGGCCCGGCAGCGCGGGCACGACCGTACGCTGCTGCTGGTGGTGGCCGCGCTGCCGGACGGCACGGCACCGTCCGACCTGGGCCGGATCGAGGAGTTGGCCGCCCGGGGGCACCGGGCGGGCCTGCATCTGGTGGTGGCCGGCTGGCCGGGCAGCACGCCGCTGCCCCAGGCCACCACGCTCGCCGTACGCACCGCGTACGCGCTGCTCGGCGATCCGCCCGGCGCCGCGCTGAGCAGCCCGGGGGCGGAGCCACCGGGCGGGTTGAACTCGCCGGTCTTCGTCGAGGAGGACCCGCCCGAGGAACTGGTCGCCGGCGTCTGCCGGCGACTGGCCCGGCAGATCGAGGACGGTAGCCGGCTCGCCCTGACCGACCTGCTGCCGGCGGGTGAACTCTGGGCGGAGGGCTCCGCCGACGGGCTCGCCACCATGGTCGGCGACGCCGCCGGCCGGCCGGTCAGCCTGGGCTTCACCGAGCTGACCCCGCACTGGCTGGTCAGCGGCCGCTCCGGCGCGGGCCGGTCGGCGTTCCTCACCAACGTGCTGTTCGGGTTGACCGCCCGGTACGGCCCCGACGAGCTGGTCGTCTACCTGGCCGACCTCGGCGAGGGCGAGTCCTTCGTGGAGTTCCTCCAGACCGAGCGGGACCGCTCCTGGGTGCCGCAGGTCCGGGCCGCCGGGATGGCCGCCGACCGGGAGTACGTGGCGGACCTGCTCGGCGAGCTGGAGGCGGAGCTGCACCGCCGCGAGGAGGCCGGCCGGCGGGCCGGCGGTCAGCGGTACGCGGAACTGCGCCAGCACCAGGCGCTGCCCCGGATCGTCTGCGTCATCGACAACTTCCCGCTGCTGCTCCGCGAGCGGGACCGCCTCGCCGCCGACCTGCTGTCCCGGCTGGACGGGCTGGCCCGCGCCGCCCGGGCGTACGGGATCCACCTGGTCCTGGCCGGCGAGGGTGACCTCGGCATCGGTGGCCCGCGCGATCCGCTGCTCGGCCAGTTCCCGGTCCGGGTGGCGCTGCCCGGCGGCGCGGCGGTGCTGGAGCCGACGAACGACGCGGCGGCCGGGCTGCCGGTGGGCAGCGCGGTGGTGAACACCGCCGGCGGGCTGGGCGGGCCGCGCGGCGCGACCCGGGGCCACGAGCGGATGATCCGGTTCCCGGATCCGCACGACGAGCCCGCCGTCCTCGCCGACCTGCGGCACCGGCTCTGGTCGGCCCGGCCGGAGGGGGTGACCCCGCCGGTGGTCTTCGCCGGGTACGCGCGCCCGCTGCTGGCCAACGACCCGCGGCACCGGGCCGCGCTGGCCGGCCGGGCACACGCGCCGGCCGCCCTGCTCGGCCGGGCGGTGGACGTGCACCGCTCCACGGTGGCCGTACCGCTCGGGCCGGCGGCCGGCCGGAACCTGGCCGTGCTGGGCCGGGACGAGGAGGCGGAGCGGCTGCTGGTCACGGCGGCCCGGAGCGCGGCGGTGCAGCAGGGCCGGACCCGGTTCGTGCTGGCGCCGCTGGCGAACGGCTCGGCCGAGCCGGCTGCGGCGCTCGCCGCCGAGCTGGCCGAGCGGCACGAGGTGGAGACGGTGGACGTGGCCGGGCTGCGGGCCGCCGTGGCGGCGGACGGCCCGGGCTACCTGGTGGTGTTCGGGCTGGACGTGCCGGACGCCAACGAGCTGCCGCCCGAGCTGCTGCGTTCGCTACTGCTGGAGGGTCCGCCGGCCGGGCGCCACCTGCTCGGCTGGTGGCGGTCGGTGGGGCCGCTGGCCGGGCTGCTCGGCCCGGAGGGCGAGGTGGACAAGCTGACCGCCGTGGTGGTGACCGACCTGCCGGGCGGCCGGTTGGAGCAGCTCTTCGACCGCCCCGTGTCGTGGCGGCCCCGCCCGGAACGGGCGGTGCTCTGGGACGGCCCCGGCGAGCGGGGGACGGTCCTGGTGCCGTTCGGCGAGGAGCGGTCGTGACCGAAGCCGCGGTGCCCGCGCCCCGCACGCCGACCGGCGAGGCCGACACGGTCGAGGCGGCCTGGGCCGACTACGTCGCCGCCGCCCGGCAGCTCGACGGGGTACGCCGGTCCGCGGCGACCGCCGCGACCGAGCAGGCCCGGTCGGTGGCGGCGGCCCGGGAGGAGCTGACCGCGGTGCGGGAGCGGCTCGCCCCGCAGCAGTCGCGGCTACGGGAGCTGGGCGTACCGGCCATCTCGCTGCTGCCGACGCCGCCCGAGGTGACCGAGTCGGCCCGGGCGATGGCGGGCGGGCCCGCGGCCGTGCTGGCCGCCCTGCGCAGCGCCCGCGACTGGGCGGAGACGGCGGACGACACGCTCGCCGCCCGGGGCCTGCCCCGGCTGGCCCGCTGGCCGGCGCGCCCCCGCAACCTGCTGGTGTACGGGCCGCTGGCGCTGCTGGTGCCGCTGGTCCAGCTGCTGCTCTTCGCGTCCGCCGGCACCGGCCCGGTGAGCATCGCGGCGCTGGTGGTCGGGCTACCGATGCCGGCGGTCGCGTTCATGGCGGGCTGGCTGGCGGTGGGGCGGCTGTTCCGGCCCCGCCCGCAGGACCGGGTGGACCGGACGCCCCGCTTCGGCGCGCTGGTCTGCCTCGTCCCGGCGGTCCTGACCACGGCCGGGCTGGTCCTGGCGATGCTCCCCGGCTGAGTGCTGACACGGAACGGCCCCCTCTCGTCGAGAGGGGGCCGTCGCCGGTACGGGTCAGCGCGGGATGATCAGCGACATCGCCTCGGCGCGCGACTTGGCGTCGCGCTGGAAGGTGCCCCGGACCGCCGAGGTGATGGTCTTCGCGCCGGACTTCTGGATGCCGCGCATCGCCATGCACATGTGCTCGCAATCGAGCACCACCACGACGCCGCGCGGCTCCAGCTTGCTCATCAGCAGGTCGGCGATCTGCGAGGTGAGCCGCTCCTGCACCTGCGGCCGGCGGGCGAAGACCTCGACCAGCCGGGCCAGCTTGGACAGCCCGGTGATCCGGCCGTCCGGTCCCGGGATGTAGCCGATGTGCGCGCTGCCCCGGAACGGCAGCAGGTGGTGCTCGCAGAGGCTCGTCACGTCGATGTCCCGGACGAGCACCAGCTCCTCGTGGTTGGCCTCGAAGGTGGTGCTGAGCACCTGCGCCGGGTCCACCCGCAGGCCGGCGAAGAGCTCGGCGTACGCGCGGGCGACCCGGGCCGGGGTCTGCTGGAGGCCGTCCCGGTCCGGGTCCTCGCCGACGGCGATGAGGATCTCCCGCACCGCCTTCTCGATCCGGGCGAGGTCGACCGTCTCCTCCACCGGGCGCCCGGTCAGCTTGCCGCTGATCAGGCGCGCGGCGACGAAGTCCAGCCCGTCCTCGCCGTCGGGCTCGGTCGCGGAGACGGCCAGCTCCCGGTTGGGGGAGCTGGCCGTCGGGTCGGTGCTCAGTGGTTACCGTCCGAGTTGTTCGAGGAGGCCGCGCCGCCGACCGAGGCACCGTCGGCCTGGGCCTGCGCCTTCAGGGCCTCCTTCTCGGCGGGGGTGAGCACGGGCGGCTCGGTGGAGGGCTGGCGCTTGCCGAAGCCGTGGTACGGGGCCATCGGCGGGCGCTTCGCCACCCGGGCGCAGATCCGGGCCATGTCGGCGGTGGAGAGGGTCTCCTTCTCCATCAGCTCGAGCACGATGTTGTCCAGGACGTCCCGGTACTCCACCAGGATCTCCCAGGCCTCGTCGTGGGCCAGCTCGATCAACGCCCGCATCTCGCCGTCGATCTCGGCGGCCACCGCGTCCGAGTAGTCCCGCTCGTGGCCCATGCTGCGGCCGAGGAACGGCTCGTCGCCGCTGGTGCCGTACTTGATCGCACCGAGCTTGGAGCTCATGCCGTACTGGGTGATCATCGCGCGGGCCAGCTGGGTGGCCTTCTCGATGTCGTTGCCGGCGCCGGTGGTCGGCTCGTGGAAGACGAGCTCCTCGGCGGCCCGGCCACCCAGCGCGTACGCCAGGGTGTCGACCATCTCGGCCCGGGTCTGGGTGTACTTGTCCTCGGTCGGCAGGACCAGGGTGTGGCCCAGCGACCGACCCCGGGACAGGATCGTCACCTTGTGCACCGGCGCGGCGTGCGGCAGCGCCCAGGCGACCAACGCGTGCCCACCCTCGTGGTACGCGGTGATCTTCTTCTCCTGGTCGCTCATCACCCGGGTCCGGCGCTGCGGACCGGCGATCACCCGGTCGATCGACTCCTCCAGGGAGTCGTTGGTGATCGCCCGCTGGTCCTTGCGGGCGGTGAGCAGCGCGGACTCGTTGATCACGTTGGCCAGGTCGGCGCCGCTGAAGCCGGGGGTACGCCGGGCGACCGAGTCGAGGTCGACGTCGGGCGTGAACGGCTTGCCCTTGGCGTGCACCCGCAGGATGGCCTTGCGGCCCTCCATGTCGGGGGCGTCGACCGGGATCTGCCGGTCGAAGCGGCCCGGGCGCAGCAGCGCCGGGTCGAGGATGTCCGGCCGGTTGGTGGCGGCGATCAGGATGACGCCGCCCTTGGTGTCGAAGCCGTCCATCTCGACGAGGAGCTGGTTGAGGGTCTGCTCCCGCTCGTCGTGGCCGCCGCCCATGCCGGCGCCACGGTGCCGGCCGACGGCGTCGATCTCGTCGACGAAGACGATCGCCGGCGCGTTCGACTTGGCCTGCTCGAAGAGGTCGCGGACCCGGCTGGCGCCGACGCCGACGAACATCTCGACGAAGTCGGAGCCGGAGATGGAGTAGAACGGCACCCCGGCCTCGCCGGCCACCGCGCGGGCGAGCAGGGTCTTACCGGTACCGGGCGGGCCGAAGAGCAGCACGCCCTTCGGGATCTTGGCGCCCAGGGCCTGGTACTTCGCGGGGTTCTGCAGGAAGTCCTTGATCTCGTGGAGTTCCTCGACGGCCTCGTCCGCCCCGGCCACGTCCGCGAAGGTGGTCTTCGGCGTGTCCTTGGTGATCATCTTGGCCTTGGACTTGCCGAAGTTGAGCACCCGGGAGCCGCCGCCCTGCATCTGCGACATGAAGAACAGCAGCAGCAGCACGAGCAGCGCGATGGGGAGGAGGTTGACCAGCAGGCTCACCCAGATGCTGTCCGACGACACCTTGGTGTCGGCCGGACCGGTGATCCTGTTCTCGGCCTTGGCCTTGGCCACGTCGTTCCAGACCTGGCCGCCGACCTCGTAGGGGAACTGCGCCTCGATCTTGTCGGTGGTGGTGTCGTCGAACTTGGCCTTGTCCTTCAGGTCGAGCTGGAGCGTCTGCTCCTTGTCCTGGAAGACGGCCTTCTCGATGCCACCCTTGGTGTTGAGCTGTTCGAGCGCAACGGAAGTGTCCACCCGGTGGTAGCTGGGACCAGCGGTGAACAGCTGACTGAGCACAACGGCGCCGAGGATGACCAGGATGATCCAGACCACCGGTCGGCGGAAGAAACGCGTACGTTCCATGCTGTCGTCGGGCGCCGAGACGCCCGCATCCTCCTGATCGACGTCCTGACCGTCTGAATGGTGTCGCCGCCTCGGGCGGCGGCCGCAGCCGCCGTGCGGGCCGGCCCCGACCCCGGGGCGCGAATTGCCGCGCCGCGGTCATTCGACGGTACACCGTTCATGCCAGATGTGAGCTTGCGAGCCTGGCACTTACGCGTACGGCGAACCGAGGTTTGAGCCGGCGTGACGGGAGCTCCCCACCCGACCTCCCGACCGCCCGGTCACGCGGACGAGGGGTCGGACGCGGAGGGTGCCTCCACGCCACCGGCCTCTACCGTAGTCCGAAAGGCTGAGAGCCCGCTGAACGTCCGCTTGACGGACGGGCGGTCGTTCCGGCGCGGCCCGGGGCGGGCCCGCGCGTCGCGGGGCCGGGCTCAGGCGCGGGCGTAGACCTCGGGCTTGAGCACGCCGACGTAGGGCAGCTCGCGGTAGCGCTCGCCGAAGTCGAGGCCGTACCCGACGACGAACTCGGTCGGGATGTCGAAGCCGACGTACTTCACCGGGACCTGCACCTTCACCGCGTCCGGCTTGCGGAACAGGGCGACCACCTCGACGCTGGCCGCGGACCGCGACTCCAGGTAGCGCAGCAGCCAGGAGAGGGTGAGGCCGGAGTCGACGATGTCCTCGACGACCACCACGTGCCGGCCGGCGATGTCCCGGTCCAGGTCCTTGAGGATCCGGACCACGCCCGAGGAGGTGGTGCCCTGGCCGTACGACGAGACGGCCATGAACTCCAGCTCGGCGGGCGGGCCCTGCCGGCCCAGCGCCCGGGCGAAGTCGGCCATGAACATGACCGCGCCCTTGAGCACGCAGACGAGCAGGAGACCGTCCTCGACGTGCGCGTAGTCCGCCGAGACCTGCTTGGCCAGTTCCGCCGTCTTCTCGCGGATCTGCGCCTCGGAAATGATCACGTGGTCGATGTCGGCGTCGTACCAGGAGCCGTCAGCCATGCTCCTAGCCTGCCGTACGCCTGATGGCCTCCGTCGGCGGGGCCGCCCCTTTTGGCGCGGTCCCGCCGGGGATTTTCGGTATGGAAGGTGTAAATCACCTCAGCAGGTACGGGAGCGCCAGCGGCGTCCGTCGTCGGTCGGCTTCCAGTCGGCCGAGTCCCGGCTGTCGGCGGTCAGCCCAAGGGCGCTGGCGCCGACGAGGAGGAGCAGGAAGAGCAGGAGAAGCAGGACGGTCATGGCGGCGCTCGCTTTCACGTGGTTGGTGTCGGTTTCGCCGCCGGTGCGCACCGGACTGGAACCAGTCTGCGCCCCTCCGCCCCGCCCGGACAGTGGCAGGAATGCCGGTGCCCATCGATTTTCTGCCACCCTTCGGGTTACCCTCGTCACATGCTCCGCACTGTCGCCGTCGTCGCGCTCGACGACGTCGCCGCGTTCGAACTCGGCGTGCTCGCCGAGGTCTTCGGCACCGACCGCACCGCCGACGGCTTCCCCGGCTACCGCTTCGACGTCTGCACCTGGGACGGCCAGCCGGTCCGCAGCCGTTCCGGCTTCCTGCTCACCCCCACCGCCGACCTGACCCCGCTGGCGGACGCCGACCTGGTCGCCGTGCCGGCGCACGACGACGGCTCGGCCGTGCCGGCACCGGTCCTGGCGGCGCTGCGCCGGGCCGCCGACCGGGGCGCCTGGCTGCTCAGCGTCTGCGCCGGCGCGTTCGTGCTGGGCGAGGCCGGGCTGCTCGACGGGCGCGACTGCACCACCCACTGGCGGCACGTCGACGAGCTGCAACAGCGGTTCCCGGCGGCCCGGGTGCGGTGCAACTCGCTGTACGTCCAGGACGGGCGGCTGCTGACCAGCGCCGGCACCGCCGCCGGGATCGACGCCTGCCTGCACCTGGTCCGCCAGGAGCACGGCTCGGCCGTCGCCACCCGGCTGGCCCGGCGGATGGTCGTCCCACCGCACCGGGACGGCGGGCAGTCCCAGTACGTCGAGGCGCCGATCCCCAAGGCGCCCGAGGCGCCCACCCTGGAGCCGGTGCTGGAGTGGCTGATGGGCCACCTGGACCGGGCGGTGACCGTGGACGAACTGGCCGCCCGGGCCGGCATGGCCCCCCGTACCTTCGCCCGCCGGTTCCGCGCCGAGACCGGCACCACCCCGCACGACTGGCTGACCAACCAGCGGGTGCTGCTGGCCCGGCGGCTGCTGGAGGAGACCCGGCTGAGCGTGGAGAGCGTCGCCGACCAGGCCGGCTTCGGCGACGCCGCCGCGCTGCGGCACCACTTCAGCCGCCGGGTGGGCACCACCCCGCAGGCGTACCGGACGACCTTCCGGGAACGCGTCGAGGCCTGATCACCAGCCCAACATCGCCCCGTCGACCCGGGACTCCGACCCGACGACGTACCCGCCGGCGGGGTGGCGCCAGATCGCCTGCCCGTACCCGAAGACGGCCGGCTGGTCGGCGACGACGACCTCGTGCCCGCGGGCCCGGAGGCCGGCGACCACGGCCGGGTCCAGCTCGGGCTCGACCAGCACGACCCGGCCGGCGTGCCAGTACCAGCGCGGGGTGTCCAGCGCGGCCTGCGGGTCGCGGCCGGCATCGACGGTCGCCGACACGAGCTGCACGTGCCCCTGCGGCTGCATGTGCCCGCCCATCACGCCGAACGGCCCGACCGGCGCGCCGTCCCGGGTCAGGAAGCCCGGGATGATCGTGTGGTACGGCCGCTTCGCCGGCCCCACCACGTTCGGGTGGACCGGGTCGAGCCGGAAGCCGAGGCCCCGGTTCTGCAGCGCGAAGCCGTGGCCGGGCAGCACCACGTGCGAGCCGAAGGCCATGTACGTGGACTGGATCAGGCTGACCATCATGCCGCCGGCGTCGGCCGTGCAGAGGTAGACGGTGCCGCCGCGTTCCGGCTCACCGGCCATCGGCTCGCCCGCCGTGTCGGTGACCAGCGCCCGGCGGGCCGCCGCGTACGCCGGGTCCAGCAGGGCGGCCGTCGGCACCGGGGCACGCTCCGGGTCGGCGACGTACGCGTGCGCGTCGGCGAAGCCGAGCTTCGTCGCCTCGATCTGCCAGTGCAGCCGCTCCTCGGGCGACAGCGCGGCCAGGTCCACCCCGTCCAGCACCTGCAGCGCCAGCAGTGCCGCGATCCCCTGCCCGTTCGGCGGCAACTCCCACACCTCGTGCCCCCGGTAGCGGACGCAGACCGGGTCGGCCCAGGTCGAGCTGTGCCGGGCCAGGTCCGCACCGGTCAGGAAGCCGCCGGTCCGGGCCGCGTGGCCGTCCAGCGCCGCGGCGATCCGGCCCCGGTAGAAGTCCTCCGCCCGGCTCTCGGCGATCCGCCGCAGCGTCCCCGCCGCGTCCGGGTTGCGCCACCGCTCGCCCGCCCCGGGCGCCCGGCCGTTCAGGGTGAACACCCGGTCGAACTCCGCGTACTCCTCCCCGGTCAGCCCGGCGTGCCCGGCCACCCCGTACGCCCAGGTGGCGGCGGTGCCGGGGGCGACCGGGAAGCCGTGCTCGGCGTACCCGATCGCGTCGGTGAACAGCTCGGCGAAGGGCAGCGAGCCGAACCGCTCGTGCAGGTCCCGCCAGCCGGCGGGGGCGCCCGGCACGGTCACCGGCAGCCAACCCCGGGCCGGCATCGCCGGTCCGCCCGCCTGCGCCCCGCCGAGCGCCTCGACCGGCTCCGCGCCCCGCCGGTCCGTCGCGGCCAGCACCAGCTCGCGGGTCAACGCCGCCGGGGAGCGCCCCGAGGCGTTCAACCCGTGCAGCCGCTCGCCGTCCCAGACGATCGCGAAGAGGTCGCCGCCGATGTCGTTGGAGGGCGGCTGCACCACGGTCAGGGTGATCGCGGCGGCCAGCGCGGCATCGACGGCGTTGCCGCCGCGCCGCAGCACGGCCAGGCCCGCGGCCGCCGCGAGCGGCTGGCTGGTCGCGACGGCGCCGTTCGGGGCCAGGAGGGGCTGTCGGGGGTACGCCATGCGCCCTGTCTACCGCCTCCGGCGGCTCCCGGCGACCCCCGCGGGCCCCCGCCCGACCCGCGCCACCCGCCGCCGGCCGGGTCCGTGCGGCCGGGACGGGGCGCGACCTGCCGCACTTCGGGGCTTCCTTCGCGCCGGGTGCCCCGGTTCGCCGCGTCGCGAGTCGATCACGTGGGGCCCCGGCTCTCCGCATCGCGAGTCGATCAGGTCGCGGGGCGGCGGGTCCCGAGCCGGTCAGGGGGTCAGGCGGCCCTCGCGGCGGGCGACCGGGATGCCGCCGGGGAGGTGGACGGGGCCCTGGCCGTGCCAGGCGGTGACCAGGGCGTCCAGGGCGGCGACGTGCCGGTGCGACAGCGCCGCGGGCGGGGCGCCCAACTCCCGCGCCCAGGCGTGCAGCACCCGGGTGCGCACGGCCGCCGGCAGCGCGGCCAGGGCGTCCACCGAGAGTCCGCCCCCGGCGGCCCGCACCGGCCGGACGCCCGCCTCCCCTCCGGCGTCCGGACCAGCCTCCGGGCCGGCTGACACCGGACCGGGTCCTCCGGCTGTCCTCGCGCCGGGTTCCACCGGCCGAGGCGCGGCGGCGAGTGCGGCGGCGGCCAGGTCGTCGAGGGCGGCGGTGTCGGCGGCGAGCAGGCGGGCGGTCCGGGCCAGGTTGTCCACCACCCCCGGGCCCAACGCGTCCATCAGCGCCGGGAGCAGGTCGGCCCGGACCCGGGACCGGGCGTACGCCGGGTCGGCGTTGTGCGGGTCGTCCCAGGGAGTGAGGCCGAGCGCGGCGCACGCCTTGCGGGTGTCCTCCCGGGCCACGTCGAGCAGCGGGCGCAGCAGCGGCACCCCGGCCAGTTCGCGGCGCTCCGGCATGCCGGCCAGGCCACGCGGGCCGGCGCCGCGGGCCAGCGCGAGCAGCACCGTCTCGGCCTGGTCGTCCCGGGTATGGCCGAGCAGCACGGCGGCGGCATCGTGCCGGCGGGCGGCGCCGACCAGCGCCTCGTACCGGGCCTCCCGGGCGGCTGCCTCCGGCCCGCCGGGCCGCCCGGCGACCCGTACCGGCACCGCCTCGACCGGGTCGAACCCCAGCTCGCGGGCCCAGCCGGCGACCGCCTCGGCCCGCTCGGCGGAGCCGGGTTGCAGGCCGTGGTCGACGGTCACCAGGCCGGCGCGCCGGCCGAGCCGGGGCGCCACGAAGGCGGTGGCGGCGGCCAGCGCCAGCGAGTCGGCACCGCCGGAGCAGGCCACCAGCACCGGGCCGGCCCCGGACAGGCCGGTCAGCGCCCGGCGTACCGCCACCCGGACGGCGGCGACCGGCGGGGCGAGCGCGGGCACGGCTCCGGTCTTCGTTCGCGACTGCGGGGCTCGCAAACCCGGCTCACTCCTCGCGCTCACGGCACCGGTCTTCGTTCGCGACTGCGGGGCTCGCAAACCCGGCTCACTCCTCGCGCTCACCGGCGTACGGCTCAGCCGGCGGCCGGGGTGGCCCCGGTCGGCCCGTGCACGCGGGCCACCCAGGCGTCCGGGTCGCCCAGTTCCTCCAGCCGCGGCAGGGTCAGCGGCGAGGCGAAGATCTTGTTGAAGCCGGCCATGCCGACCCGGTCGACCACGCCGTGCACGAACTTGCGGCCCTCGGCGTACTGCCGCATCTTGACCTCGATGCCGAGCAGCCGGCGGATCGCCTTCTCCAGCGCGTTGCCGGACTCGCGGCGGCGGTTGAACGACGCCCGGATCGACTCCACGCTCGGGATCACCTGCGGCCCGACGCCGTCCATGACGAACTCGGCGTGCCCCTCCAGCAGCGTCATCAGCGCGGTGAGCCGGTCGAGCACGGCCCGCTGCGCCGGGGTCTGCACGATGTCCAGCACGCTGGCCCGGCTCTCCGGGTCCTTCACCGCGTCGGACAGGGTGGCCACCCCCCGCCGCAGCCGTTCGAGCAGGTGCTCGCCGGCCTGCGCCGCGTCCACGAACGCCTGCACCTCGCTGAGGAAGTACGCGCGCATCCACGGCACGGCGGTGAACTGCGTCCGATGGGTCACCTCGTGCAGGCAGACCCAGAGCCGGAAGTCCCGGGGATCGGCGCCCAGCTTCCGCTCCACCTCGACGATGTTCGGCGCGACCAGCAGCAGTTGGCCGGGGTCGCCGGCGAAGACCTCGTACTGGCCGAGGACCCGGCCGGAGAGGTAGGCCAGCACGGTGCCCGCCTGCACCCCGGTGAGCCGGGACCCGACCGCCTCGGTCAGCGGCCCGGGACGCTTGTCGCCGGAGAGGCGGCTCACCAACGGGCTGATCACCTCACGCAGCCCGGCGATGTTCGCCGCCGCCCAGTCCCGCCGGTCCACCACCCGCACCGGCGGGTGGCTGACCTGGGACCGCAGCCCGGTGTAGTCGACGACGTGTCCGGCCGCCTCCTCGGTCAGCCGTCGCAGCTCGGTGACCACGTCGGTGGCCTCGGCGTACGACACCCGGGGGCCCGACTTGCCCAACGCCCCCGCGGTGGCGGCGGCCAGATCCCAGTCCACGAACTGCGCCATGAACCCACCGTACCCGCGCCGCGACACCCCAACCGGCGATCGACGGCCGTCGCAGCCGCTCAGCGGCAACCGCAGCGGGCCAGCGCGGAGCTGATCCGGTCGAGCGCCTCCCGGGTCTCGTCGAGGGTGCCCGCCGGGGCCCGGTCGGTCAGCACGGCGAAGGTCAGCAGCCGGCCGTCGGCCGTGGTGACCAGGCCGGCGATGGCGTTGACCCCGGTCAGCGTCCCGGTCTTGGCCCGGACCACGCCGGCCCCGGCCTCGGTGACCGACTCCTGGTAGCGGTCCCCCAGGGTGCCGGACCAGCCGCCGACCGGCAGGCCGCCGAAGATCGCCGCCAGCTCGGGGTGGCTGCCGTTGCCGGCGAGCGTGATCAGGTCGGTGAGCAGGGACGGGCTGATCCGGTTGGTCCGGGACAGCCCACTGCCGTCAGCGAGGCTGATCTCGTCGGCCGGCAACCCCAGCTCGCCGAGCACCTGGTCGGTGGCCGCCGCGCCGCCGTCGAAGGAGGCGGGCTTGCCCTTGGCGAGCGCCACCTGCCGGGCCATGTACTCGGCGATCACGTTGTCACTGTCGCTGATCATGATGTCGACCAGGCGGACCATCGGCAGCGACTCGACCTTGCCCAGCTCGGTCCCGGGTGCGGGCGCCGCCCCGCCGGCGGCGGCGGGCGCACTGCCCCGCTTCACCTCGGCGGCGTCGCCGGAGAGCCCGAGCAGCTTCGCGAAGGACCGGCCGGCGGTCAGGTCCGGCTGGGGTACCCGCTCGGCGGCGCCGTGGGTGTCGTCGAAGGTCTTCCGGGCCTCCTCCGGATCCCGCCGGGCGCCGTCGGTGGTCAGCGCGGCGATCGCCGCGCCGAAGCCGCCGGTGGGGATGTCGGCGTCCCAGCCGGGGCCGTACACCGGGCCGCTGAACAGGGACGAGTCGACGATGACCTTCGTCGGCGCGGTGCCGCCGAGCGCCGTGCGCACCTGGGCGGCGAGGTCGTCCAGCCGGGCCGCACCCGGGTAGAAGCCGTTCTTGTCCACCGCCAGGGTCGGGTCGCCGCCGCCGACCAGGACCACCTCGCCGGGGTTCGCGCCGGCCACCGCCCGGGTGGGGATCCGGTACCCGGGGCCCCGGGCGGCCAGCACCGCGACCCCGGTGGCCAGCTTGGTCACCGAGGCGGGGACGGTGGGGGTGTCCTGCCCACGGCCGTAGAGCGCCTGGCCGGTGGCCACATCCTCCACCGAGATGTTCACCCGCTCGCCGAGCGCGGCGGCGCCGACCAGGGGTTCGAGCGCGGCGCGTACCCCGTCGGGGGTCGGCGCCGGGGCGTTGGGGTCGGCGCCGGCGAGCACCGGCTGCGGGGCGAGGTCGGGCGTCCGGGCGCCGGCGGTCGGCGCGCCGTCCCCGCCGCCCAGCCAGTCGGCCAGCGGTCCCGGACGGAACACGGCCAACCCGACGGCGGCCACGGCGATCACCAGCACGGCGGCCAGCACCGCCAGCAGCCGGGACCGGGACCGGCGGGCGGGCGCGGGCGGCGGGGGCGGCGGGGGCGGCGCGGCACCGGCCGACGGGACGGGCGGGCTCACCGGGATCCCACCGGGCGCGTCCTGCCCCGGCCAGCTCACCGGGGCGACCGGACCGGCGGGATACCCCGGGTCGGCCCGCCCGGCGGGGTCGGCGCCGTAGCCCGAGGGCTGGGCGCGCCCGGCGTGGCCGCCACCGTAGGTGGACGGGTCGGCGCGGCCGATGGGCCCAGGGCCGTACGCGGAAGGGGTGGCGCGACCGGCCGGCTCTTGGCCGTACGCCGAGGGGGCGGCACGGCCGACCGCCCCGGAGCCGTATCCGGACGGGTCGGCGCGGCCGGTCGGCCCGGGGCCGTACGCCGAGGGGTCGGCGCGGCCGACCGGAGCGGACCCGGCGGCGGGCCCGTGGCCGCCACCCGGGTTGGCTCCGGGGATCCGGACCCGGCCGGTGGCACCGCCGGAAGCGGAACCTCCGGAGTTCCGCCCGTCAACCCCCTCGGGGCGGTAGTGTGAATCTTCCCTCCCCACGACCCCCTCCTCCCCCGCTCAAAAGCACCTTGGGTGACACTACTTCGGTCCGAACACTATGCGGCGGCCGGAGCCGGCGGGGGTCGTTCACCCGCGCGGAGGGCGGCGCCACTGGTTTCCGTTAGCCAGCGTGGGCAAACGAGGGAGCGTGGAAGATGGATTTCGACGTCACGGTTGAGATCCCGAAGGGTCACCGGAACAAGTACGAGGTGGACCACGCGACCGGCCGGATCCGGCTGGACCGCACCCTCTTCACCTCCACGCAGTACCCGGCCGACTACGGCTTCATCGAGGGCACCCTGGGCGAGGACGGCGACCCGCTGGACGCCCTGGTGCTGGTCCCCGAGCCCACCTTCCCCGGTTGCCTGATCCGCTGCCGCACGATCGGCATGTTCCGGATGACCGACGAGAAGGGCGGCGACGACAAGGTCCTCTGCGTGCCGTACGAGGACCCGCGCCAGGAGCACCTGCGGGACATCCACCACCTGGGCGAGTTCGACCGGCTGGAGATCCAGCACTTCTTCGAGGTGTACAAGGACCTCGAGCCGGGGAAGTCGGTCGAGGGCGCTACCTGGGTGGGCCGTACCGAGGCCGAGGCCGAGATCGTCGCCTCGTTCCAGCGGGCCAAGGAGGCCGAGGAGCGCGGCGAGACGCTGCACTGACCTGACCTGCGTAGACGGGCCCGGGCCGCTCAGCCGAGCAGCCCGGGCCCGCGCGCATCAGCCGAGCAGACCCCGGGCCCGGTCGTAGAGGTCCAGCACCGCGCAGGCCACCGGAACCACGGAGACCACCAGCGCGGTGTCGGTCAGGTCGGCCAGCCGGCCGAGGTACGGGGAGACCGGTCGCCGGGCGTACGTGGCACCGGCCACCACGGCGGCCACGGCCAGCAGGAGCCCGCCGGCGGCCAGCACGAGCCGGCCGGTCGGGCCGGCGTGCCCGGCGAGGAGCACGCCGAGCAGGGCGTACCCGGTCAGGCCGGCGACCACCGGGGGGACCCGGTGGCGGACCGCCACGAAGAGCCGGGAGCGCAGCAGCAGCACCGCGCAGCCGACCGCCGCCAACAGCCGGCCGGCCAGCCCGCCGGTGGTGGCCAGCACCGCCGTGGCGGCCACCGCCAGTCCGGCGTGCCCGAGCAGCAGGCCGGTCAGCACCTCCTCGGTGCGGGCCACCGCCGCGTGCACCCGCCCCTTGTCGGGCAGGTCCCGCACGCCGTCCGGGCCGCCCGTGGGGCCGGCGGCGGGCAGGGTGATCGGCGGCAGCGGCACCTTGCCGAGCCGGATGGCCAGCAGCGGCAGCCCGCCGAGCGCGAACACCAGCACGCAGAGCAGCACGGCCGCGGTGCCGGCCGGGTCGAGCAGCAGCCCGCCGAGGGCGGCGGACGCGCCGGCCGCGCCGACGGTCACGCCGGCCACGAAGACCCGGCCGCGGCTGGCCACGCCGAGCAGGCCGAGCACCGACACCAGCAGCAGGGCCACCGAGCCGGCCAGCAGTTCGGGGGCACCGACCCAGGGCAGCGGCCCGAACGGGCCGACCGGGTCGCCGGAGCCGACCGCCAGGGCGCCGGCCGCGGCGGCCCAGGGCAGGGCGTACCCGCCGAGGGTGGTGCCGGCCGGGCCGTCGCCGTACGCCCTGGAGGCGGCGGTGCCGGCGAGCACCAGCAGCAGCGCCACCGCGACCGCGACGGGCCAGCCGGCGCGCGGCCCGGGCCCGGCGGCCAGTACGGCGACCAGCCCGACGGCCAGCGGCACGCCCGCGCCGACCAGGGTGGCCGCCCGGGTGGCCGCCGGTGACCAGGCGGCGCCCCGCCGGCGGGCCCCGTCGGCGATCGCCTCGACCACGTCGTCGTACTCCAGCTCGGGCCACTCGGCCCGGGCCGGTACGAGGTGCAGCACCTCGCCGTCGCGTACCCCCTGGGGGAGCAGCGCCTGTGCGGTGGCCAGCACGGCTCCGTCGGTGCGCCGCAGCACCCAGCCGCCGTGCCGTTCCCCGTCGTCGGCCAACCCCTCCCCGGCGTGCCGGAGCACCTCGGGCAGCAGCTCGGCCAGGGGAACCTGTTCCGGCAGGGCCACGTCCACCCGCCGCTGGGGGGCGCTGATCGTGACCCGGGCCAGCCCGGTTGTCATCGATGTTTCTCCATATCGAGCGGGACGGGTGACTGACGGATGACAGGACTTTACCTACGATGAGCCAGGCTCGGGTCACCGAGAGCCACGGGAGGGTTGAGTGTCCACTGTCGTCATCAAGCGGCCGCCACGCCGCCCGGCGCCGGAGATCCCGGCCGGCGAGCTGCCCGTCGAGGCGCCGCCGGAGATCCCGGTGCTGGCCGGCGGGCGCTGGCAGCAGGCGCTGATGGTGCTGCCCATGCTGGGTGGCACGGTGGCGATGGCGATGATGTTCGGCCGGGGCGGCGGGGCCTACTCGTACGTGGTGGGCGGCATGTTCGGCCTCTCCTCGGTGGCGATGCTGGTGACCTCCTGGGGCAGCGCCTCCGGCACCCCGCGCAAGTCGGAGATGATGGCCGCCCGCCGGGAGTACCTGCGCCACCTGGCCGCGCTGCGCCGCCGGGTCCGGGAGACCGCCGCGGCGCAACGGGCCGGGCTCTACTACCGGCACCCCGACCCGGGCCGGCTCTGGTCGACGGTGGACAGCCACCGGGTCTGGGAGCGCCGGCCGGGCGACCCGGATTTCGCCGTCGTCCGGGTGGGGGTCGGCCCGCAGACCCTGGCCACCCCGCTGATCCCGCCGGTCACCCGGCCGCTGGAGGAACTGGAGCCGATGACCGCCGGGGCGCTGCGCCGCTTCCTCGACGCGTACTCGGTGGTGCCGGACCTGCCGGTGGCGCTCTCGCTGCGCAGCTTCGCCCGGGTCTTCGTCCGCGGCCCTCGACAACTCCAGCTCGGCGCGTCTGACGCCGCGCCGCGACCTGAAGCCGTCGCTGAAGCCGTCGCTGGGGCCGTCGGCGCGCGCGGCGCCGGCTCCCCGGCCGCGCAGGGGCTGGCCCGGGCCGTGCTCGCCCAGCTCGCCGTCTTCCACGCCCCCGAAGAGCTGCTCATCGCGGTCTGCGCCGGGCCGGAGCGGCGGGCGGTCTGGGAGTGGGTGAAGTGGCTGCCGCACGCCCACCACCCGAGCCGCACCGACGCGCTCGGCCCGGTCCGGCTGGTCACCAGCTCCGCCGCCGAGCTGGAACGGCTCCTCGACGACGTACTGGCCAGCCGGTCCCGGTTCAGCCCGGCCGGCCCGGCGACCGACGGCCCGCACGTGGTGGTGCTGCTCGACGGGGGCGACCTGACCGGGGCGACCGACCTGGCCGGAGACGGCGGGATCGACGCGGTCACCGTGCTCGACCTGGACACCCCGCCGCCCCGCCTGCTCGACCGGTACACCCTCCTGCTCGACCTGACCGACGGCCGCCTGCACTCGCACTCCGCAGAGGGGCACGCCGAGGTGGGCAGCGCCGACGCGCTGGAACCCGCCGACGCCGAGGCCGTCGCCCGCCGGCTCGCCCCGCTGCGGCTCGCCGGCACGGTACGCGGGCCGGACGCCCCGCCCGGCGCCGAGCCGGGCCTGCCCGAGCTGCTCGGCATCGGCGACCCGCAGAACTTCACCGCCGAGCAGGGCTGGGCGCCCCGGGCGGCGCGGGACCGGCTGCGGGTGCCGATCGGGGTGGGTGCCGACGGCGGCGCGATCGAGCTGGACCTCAAGGAGTCGGCGCAGGACGGCATGGGCCCGCACGGCCTGCTCATCGGCGCGACCGGCTCCGGCAAGTCGGAGCTGCTCCGCACCCTGGTGCTGGGGCTGGCCGCCACGCACAGCTCGGAACAGCTCAACTTCGTGCTGGTCGACTTCAAGGGCGGGGCCACCTTCGCGCCGTTCGACCGGCTGCCGCACACCGCCGCGGTGATCACCAACCTGGCCGACGCACTGCCCCTGGTCGACCGGATGGTCGACGCCATCAACGGCGAGCTGACCCGCCGGCAGGAACTGCTCCGGCGGGCCGGCAACTTCGCCAGCCTGCGCGACTACGAGCGCGCGCGGGCGGCCGGCAGCCCGCTCGCCCCGCTGCCGTCGCTGCTGCTCATCTGCGATGAGTTCTCCGAGCTGCTCTCCGCCAAGCCGGACTTCATCGACCTCTTCGTCCAGATCGGCCGGTTGGGCCGGTCGCTCGGCGTCCACCTGCTGCTCGCCTCGCAACGACTGGAGGAGGGGCGGCTGCGCGGGCTGGACACGCACCTGTCGTACCGGATCGGGCTGCGGACCTTCTCGGCGCTGGAGTCCCGGACGGTGCTCGGGGTGCCGGACGCGCACGAGCTGCCCCGCACCCCCGGGCACGGCTACCTGCGCTCGGGCACCGACCCGCTGGTCCGGTTCAAGGCCGCGTACGTCTCCGGCCCGGTCCGGCGCCCGGGCGGGACGGCGGGTGCGGCCGGTGGCGGCGCCGCGCGGCTGCGTCCCTTCTCCACCCACCTGGTGCCGGTGCCCGAGCCGCCCACCCCGGCCGCGCTCCCGGCCACGGAGGCCACCAGCGAGAGCCTGCTCGACCTGATGGTGGCCCGGCTGGCCGGGCAGGGCCCGCCGGCGCACCAGGTCTGGCTGCCGCCGCTGGACTCCTCGCCCTCCCTCGACGAGCTGCTCGGCCCGGTGGGCGCCGACCCGGCGCGCGGGCTCACCGTCGCGAACCCCGAGCTGCACGGCGCCCTCCAGGTGCCGGTGGCGGTGGTGGACAAGCCGCTGGAGCAGCGCCGGGACCTGTTCTGGCTGACCCTGGACGGGGCGGCGGGTCACGTGGCGGTGGTCGGGACCACCCGCAGCGGGCGGTCCACCCTGCTGCGCACGCTGGTCTGCGCGCTGGCGCTCACCCACACCCCGGCCGAGGCGCAGGTCTACTGCCTCGACTTTGGCGGCGGGACGCTCGGCGTGCTGCGCGACCTGCCGCACGTCGGCGGGGTCGCCGGGCGCACCGACGACACCGCCGTACGCCGGACCGTCGGGGAGATCGCGGGGCTGCTCGCCCAGCGGGAACGGCGCTTCGCCGAGGCGGGCGTGGAGTCGATGGCCGCGTGGCGCCGGCGGCGGGCCGCCGCGCTGGCCGGTGGCCACCCGGGCACCGACCCGTTCGGCGACGTGTTCCTGGTGGTCGACGGCTGGAACACCCTGCGGAGCGACTACGAGGACCTGGAACCCCTGGTCACCGAGCTGGCCACCCGGGGTCTGGCGTACGGGGTGCACGTGGTGGCCACCGCGCTGCGCTGGTCGGACTTCCGCCCGGCGATCCGCGACCTCTTCGGCTCCCGGGTGGAGCTGCGCCTCGGCGACCCGGCCGACACGGTGGTGAGCAAGCGGCCGTTCGCGGCGGCCGTGCCGGAGGAGCGACCGGGCCGTGGCATCACCGCCGCAGGGCTGCACTTCCTCGCCGCCACCCCCACGGTCGCCGGGCTGGGCAGCGAGACGACCGACCTGGTCAAGGCGGTGGCCGGGGCCTGGTCCGGCCCGCCCGCGCCCCCGGTACGACTGCTCCCGCCCGTGCTGCCGTACGCCGAACTGGACCAGAGCGCGACCAGCGGGCTGGCCTTCGCGATCGGGGTGGCCGAGGCGGACCTGCGCCCGGTGGTGCTGGACTTCGCGGTGGAGCCCAACTTCGTGGTCTTCGGCGACGCCGAGTGCGGCAAGTCGTCCTTCCTGCGGGCGCTGGCCACCTCGATCGTCGACCGGTTCAGTCCGGAGCAGGCCCGGGTGATGCTGGTGGACTACCGGCGCAGCCTGATGGGCACGATCGAGACGCCGCACCTGATCGGGTACGGCACGGCCGCGCCGCACACGGCCGAGCTGATCGAGTCGGCGGCGAGCTACCTCCAGGGGCGGCTGCCCGGGCCGGAGGTCACCCCGGCCGAGCTGCGCAGCCGGTCGTGGTGGACCGGGCCGGAGCTGTTCGTGCTGGTGGACGACTACGACCTGGTGGCCGGCGGGCCGACCAATCCGCTGCGCGCGCTGGAGGAGCACCTGCCGCACGCCCGGGATGTCGGCCTGCACCTGGTGCTGGCCCGCCGCGCCGCCGGTTCCGGGCGGACCTCGTTCGAGCCGATCATCCAGCGGCTGCGGGAGCTCTCCACGCCCGGCCTGGTGATGTCCGGCGGCGGCGAGGAGGGGCCGCTCGTCGGGCAGGTGAAGGCGGGGCCGCTGCCCCCGGGCCGTGGCCGGCTGGTCACCCGGCGCGAGGGGGTCCGGTTGGTGCAACTGGCCCACCTCCCCGCGGGGTGAGGGGTGTCTCCGAGTTGCACCGTGACGTAAGGGAAACCCGGTAATCTCCGAGCAGCATGGTCTTGTCGCGATGAATGGCTGGGGAATGTGACCAGGGATCAGGGGGCGTCGACGGCCCGACGCGTCGTCGGGCGGGCGCTGCTCGGGGTGGCGGCCACCGTGGCCGCCACCGCCGGTCCGTGGGCACCCCCCGCGCACGCCGCCACCGTGGCCCGGGAGCCGGGCTGGGTGGCGCCGGTGGCGTCCCCGGTCCGGGCCGACCCGGTCCGCGAGGACCAGTGGCAGCTCGACGAGTTGAACGCGAGGACCGCCTGGCGGACGTCGACCGGGCGCGGCGTGGTGGTCGCGGTGGTCGACTCCGGGGTGGACGGTTCCCACCCGGACCTGGCCGGCCAGGTGCTCCCCGGCATCGACCTGGTCTCCCCCGGCGGCGCCGAGGGCCCGGACCCGGTGGGGCACGGCACCACGGTCGCCGGCCTGATCGCCGGCCGGAACGACGACGATCGTGGCGTGGTCGGCCTCGCCCCCGGCGCCAAGATCCTTCCGGTCCGGGTGCTCGACGACGAGAACCGGTACGACGACGCGCTGATCGTCGCCAAGGGGGTGCGCTGGGCGGTCGACAACGGCGCCCGCGTGATCAACCTGTCCCTCGGCGGCGGCGGGGACAGCGCCGCCCTGGCCGCCGCCCTCGACTACGCCTTCGCCCGGGACGTCGTGGTGGTCGCCTGCACCGGCAACCTGGCCACTTCGAAGAGCCCCAAGGTCTGGTACCCGGCCCGCGAGCCCGGCGTGATCGCCGTCGCCGGGCTGGAGCGCAACGGCAAGGACCTGTGGTCCGGCTCGATCACCGGCCACGAGACGGTGCTGACCGCGCCGGCGACCGGGCTCCACGGCGCCCGACCCGACGGGTACTGGCGGGTGCAGGGGACCAGCTTCGCGTCGCCGCTGGTCGCGGCGACGGCGGCGCTCATCCGGTCCCGGTACCCGCAGATGTCCGCCGGCGACGTCGTCAACCGGATGATCACCACGGCTCGGGACCTCGGTCCCACCGGCCGCGACGACCGGTTCGGGTACGGGCTGGTGGACCCGGTGGCCGCGCTGACCACCGACGTGCCGTCGGTCGGCGGCAACCCGCTCGACGACAACGCCTCCCCCGGGGTGGTCGGCTTCGGCCCGGCGCCCGGCTCCGGGCACGACACCCGGGCCGCCGCCGGGCAGGGCGGCGACCCGTTCTACGCCGCGCCCCGGCAGCAGACCAAGTGGTCGGCGCGGGCGGCCGGGCAGGCCGCCGGCCCGGCCCCCGAGCGGCTCTGGACCGGGCTGGCCCTCTTCGTCGCCCTGGTCACCGGGGCGGCGCTGGCGGTCCGCCGGTTCCGCCAGGCCCGCCGTTGACCCCGCCGGTCTGACCGGCCGCCCGGCGGGGTAGTGGTCAGCGTATGAACGTGCGGGGTGTGGACGGTCGGGTGTCCAGGGGTAACCGGTCGTGGCGGGCGGACCGCCTGGATCCGGACCGTTCGCTGGGCCTGCGCCTCACCCTGGCGGCCGTCGCGGCGTTCCTGGTGCTGGTGCCGTTCGCCCTGCTGGCGCTCCTGGTGCTGGGCTCGTGGCCGCCGCTGTTCCGGCTCGACGCCACGATCACCGACACGCTCCACCGGTACGCGCTGGCCCACCCGGCCTGGGTGCGGGCGATGAGTCTCTGGACCGACGTGTTCGCTCCCAACCCGCTGCGGGTGGCCGCCGCACTGGTGGCGGCCTGGTTGCTGTACCGCCGGGCGCCGCGGCTGGCGGTCTGGGTGGTCACCACGATGACCGTCGGCGGTCTGCTGGGTGGCCTGCTCAAGCTGCTGGTCGGGCGGCACCGCCCCGACCTGCTCGAACCGGTGGCCCGGGCGGCCGGGTACTCGTTCCCGTCCGGGCACGCGCTGAACGCCACCCTGGCCGCCGGGGTGCTGCTGCTGGTCTTCCTGCCGTACGCCCGGAACCGGCGCGGGCTGCGCTGGGCGCTCTGGACCGGGGCGGTGCTGATCGCCGTGGTCACCGGGCTCAGCCGGATCGCGCTGGGCGTGCACTGGACCAGCGACGTGGTCGGCGGCTGGCTGCTCGGCGCCGCGGTGGTCGCCGCCACGACCGCCGCCTTCACCACCTGGCGGACCCGGACCGGTCAACGGCCGGTGCGTACCGTCCGGGAGGGTGTGGAGCCGGAGCTGGCCGAGCCGGACCCGCACGCGTAGTTCGACACCGGCCGGGGTAAAGGGCGGCCCATGTCCGATGTCGTGCTCCAGGTTGCCAGGCGGATCCTGCTGCCGGTGGCCGTGCTCTTCTCGGTCATGGTGGCGCTGGGTTTCCTGGTCACCCGGGTGCTCGCGCGGGCCTGGCCGTTCACGGTGGAGGACGCGGTCAACCGCGAGCTGGCGGCCGACCGGACGCCGGGGTGGAACAACGTGTCGCTGGTGTTCAGCACGCTGGCCAGCACCCAGCTGATCGTGGTGGTGACCGTGCTGGTCGCGCTGGTGCTGCGGCTGGTGCTGCACCGCTGGCGGGAGCCGCTCTTCCTCTGCGCGGCGGTGAGCGCGCAGGCACTGGTCTTCCTCTTCACCACGATGGTGATCGACCGGCACCGCCCGGCCGTCGAGCACATGGACGCCTCACCGCCGACCTCCAGCTTCCCGTCCGGGCACACCTCCGCCGCGACCGCGCTCTACGTCGGCATCGCGGTGCTGCTGGCGCTGCGGACGAAGCGCACCCCGGCCCGGCTCACCTGGTGGGCGCTGCTGGTCCTGGTGCCGCTCGGGGTGGCCGCCACCCGGATGTACCGGGGCATGCACCACCCGAGTGACGTGGTGGCGTCCTTCCTCAACGGCGGCACCTGCGTGGCGATCATGGCCCGCGTCGTGCTCGACCGCACGCTCACCTGGGGGCGGACCCGGCTGCCGGTCAGCCGGGCGGGCGACGACGTGGCCCGGGCGGGCGCGTCCGCCGGCTGACGCCCGCCGAAGGACGGGGTCCGTCGCGGTCCGGCGCCGTCGCCCGGCTCAGGTGCAGTCGCCGGTGCCGACCCCCCGGGTACGCTCCGCGCCGGCCAGCGCGACCGGCCGGGCCTCGGCGGCGGTCACCGCGAAGCCGGTGTTCGGGTCGTCCGCCGCCGCCGCGAAGATCACCCCGAGCACCAGCCCGTTCGAGGAGACCAGCGGGCCGCCCGAGTTGCCGCTGCGGACCAGCGCCCGGATCGTGTAGATCTCCCGGGTGACGTCGCCCGAGGAGTAGATGTCCGGGCCGGTGATCCGGTCGACGTCCCGGATCCGGGCGGGGCGGGCGTCGTACGGGCCGTCGAGAGGGAAGCCCAGCACGATGGCGTCCGCCCCGCTACCGGCCTGCCCGGCGGCGAAGCGCAGGGACGGGCCGGGCAGCCCAGGCACGTGCAGCACGGCCAGGTCCCGCTCCGGGTCGTAGACGACCACCTCGCCGTCGTACCGCTCGCCGCGCAGCTCCACCGCCACTGAACGGGTGCCGGCCACCACGTGCGCGTTGGTCATCACCCGGTCGTCCGCGTACACGAAGCCGGAGCCCTCGATGCGGCGGGCGCAGCTCGGCGCCGAGCCCAGCACCTTCACCACCGACCGCTGGCTGGTCTGCACCACCTGCGAGCCGGCCAGCGCCGGGTCGGGCGGGGAGACCTGGCGGGCGCGGGTCGGGGCGAGGTCGCCGAAGACGTCCGGGAAGCCGTTGGTGTCGACGGTGTCCCGCAGCGCGGTGGAGAGTTCCTGCGCCTTGTCCGGCAGGAGCCGGTCGATCACGGTCAGCAGCGCGCTGTTGCGGACCGAGGAGGCCACCCAGGGCACCGCCGACGAGCCCAGCGGCACCGCGACCAGCCAGGCCACCAGCATCACCGCGAGGACCGAGACCAGCGCCCCGCCGATGTCGTCGAGCCGCTTGGCCAGCTCGTTGGTGATCGTCTTGCGCAGGTGCGAGCCCAGCCACCCGGCGAGCGCCTGCCCCAGCACGGCCAGCCCGAAGATCGCGACCAGGGAGACCAGGACGCGGATCCCGCTGTCGGTGAACTGCCGGGCCACCAGCGGGCCGACCTGGAGGCCGAGGAGCGCGCCCAGGAAGAACCCGGAGAGGGACAGCGCCCCGATGGCGAAGCCCTGACGGTATCCGCTGATCGCGAACACGAGCATGAGCAGCAGCAGTACGAGATCGACGACGGACACCCGTCCAGGGTACGGGCAGCCGGCGCGATAGCGGCTGAGCGCTCGCTGAACGTGACGCCCAGGTACGCGGCGGCCCGCCCGCCCCCGCTCAGCGGACCGGGGTCTCGTCGACCGCGTCGGTGCCGGCCGAGGGCGCCGGGGTGGCGCCGGTGGGCGGCAGCTCCACCACCCGGGAGCGCGGCCAGGGGCGCGCCCAGCCACCCATCTCGAGAAGCGTGTTCAGCACCCCGGCGGTGAAGCCCCAGACGAGCATGCCGCGTACCGAGAAGGCCGGGCCGATCCAGCCGCTCGGGTGGCGCACCCGCATCCGGTTCTCCGGGTCGACCAGCTCGGCGACGGGCAGCCGGGCCACGTGCGCCACCTCGGCCGGCTCCCGCGGGTGCACCGGGTGCGGGGCGTGCCACCAGGCGAGCACCGGGGTGACCACGAAGTCGCTGACCGGGATCCACAGCTTCGGCAGCTCGGCCAGCACGGTGACGCTGCCCGGGTCGAGCCCGACCTCCTCGTTCGCCTCGCGCAGCGCGGTGGCGCTGGCGTCGGCGTCCTCCGGGTCGGCCGCGCCGCCGGGGAAGGCCGGCTGCCCGGCGTGGTTGCGCAGGGTGGCGGCGCGCTGCAGGACCAGCACGTCCGGGCCAGCCGCCGGCTCCTCGCCGAGCAGCACCAGCACCGCGCTCTCCCGCCCCCCGCTCTCCGGCGTGGTGAGCCGGGTGAAGTCCTCGGCCCGGGCGCTGCCGAGGCGGCCGAGCAACGGGTCCAGCCAGGTCGGTGGCTGCCGGTCGACGCTCATGCGGCCACCACCGCCACGCCGAGGTGCTGGCGGACCAGCTCGGCCAGGCGGGCGTCGTCGAGCGCGCCGGTCGAGTCGGTGTGCCGGATCCGGCCGTCCGCGCCGACGAAGACGGTCAGCGGGAAGGCGTTCCGGCCGAGCGCCCGCTCGAAGGCGTCCCCCTGGTCGACCAGCATGGGGAAGCGGACGCCGAAGTCCTCGCCGATGGACTGCGCGCCGCCCCGGCTGTCCCGGCTGTTCACCCCGATCACCTGGAACCGCCCGGCGGACCGCTCGCTGAGCCGCTGGAAGGCGGGCAGCTCCTTGCGGCAGGGCGGGCACCAGGACGCCCACACGTTGATCACCGCCGGACCCTTGACGTGACTCAGCGCGACCGGGTTGCCACCGGTGAAGCAGGAGAGGGTCAGCTCGGGCAGCGGATCGCCCGGGGTGCCGGGCGGCGTGGCGGGCGCCGAGGCCGGCGCGGCGGTCAGCGAGGCGCAGTCGGCGAAGGGCGACGGGCGCTCGGCCCGGGTCGCCGGGGCCGGACCGGCCGGCTCCTGGCCCGTGCCGGTGCACCCGGCGAGGGCCAGCAGCGCCGGCGCGAGCAGGTACGCGAGTCGGCGCTTCACGGCACGTCCGCCGCTGCCGCCTGCTGCGGGACCAGGTCCGGGTCGAGGCCGACGGCGGCCGCGAGGTCCCGGGCGCGGGGGCCCTTGAGCAGCTTGGCCGCCGCCACCGGGTCGGTCGGTCCGGTGCCGTACGCCGGGCAGAGCTTCGCCAGCGTGCACGCGCCGCAGGCCGGCTTGCGGGCGTGGCAGACCCGCCGCCCGTGGAAGATGATCCGGTGCGACAGCATCGTCCAGTCGCGCTTCGGGTACAGCGCGCCGATGGCGTGCTCGATCTTGACCGGGTCGGTCTCGCCGGTCAGCCGCCAGCGCTGCACCAGCCGCTGGAAGTGGGTGTCGACCGTGATGCCGGGGACCCCGAAGGCGTTGCCGAGGATCACGTTGGCGGTCTTGCGGCCGATGCCGGGGAGGGTGACCAGGTCGGCCAGCTTCCCGGGGACCTCGCCGTCGTACCGCTCGCACAGCTCGCGACCGAGGTTGATCAGGGAGCTGGTCTTGTTGCGGTAGAACCCGGTCGGCCGGATCAGCTCCTCCAGCTCGGCGCGGTCCGCCCCGGCGTAGTCGGCTGCGGTGCGGTAGCGGGCGAAGAGCTTCGGGGTGACCTCGTTGACCTTCTTGTCGGTGCACTGCGCGGACAGGATGGTGGCGACCGCCAGCTCCAGCGCGTTGGAGTGGTCGAGTTCACAGTGCGCGTCGGGGTGCGTCTCGGTCAGCACCCGGCCGATCCGCCGGGCGCGGCGGGTGCGACCGAGGTCGGTCTCGGGGGTACGCGTGGTCACGCCGGCCAGCCTACGTCGCGCGGCCGACGTGTCGGCGGGTCCACGCGCCGGCCGGGCCGCCTCAGGCGCCGGTGCCGGACGGCGCGCTGATCCGCCCGGCCTGGTCGAGCCGGGCCCCGGACTTCGGGAAGTCGGCCCGGGTGACCTCGCGGACCAGGCCGAGGCCCTGGCGCTCCCGGTCGATCGACGGCCGGCCGACCCCGTTCATCCGGGTGGAGGTGAAGGTGCCGTCGACGAAGCTGCCGTCCGCCTTGAGCGAGACCTTGAGCACCCCGCCCCAGCCGAGCCGGCCGGAGCTGTTCAGCGACTTCCCGCCCCCGGCGAAGTTGCCCAGGCTGTACGCGATCAGCCGCCCCTTGTAGAACTCCATGCCGCGCAGCACGTGCGGGCCGTGCCCGACGACCAGGTCGGCCCCGGCGTCGATCACGGCGTGCGAGAACTTGATCGGGTCGCCCCGGTTCTCGCCGAAGAACAGCTCGGTGCCCGGCCGCACCCGGCTCTTGTCCGCGCCCTCGGCGCCCATGTGCACCTGCACGACGACCAGGTCGGCCATGGTGGCCGCCTTCGCCACCACCTTCTTGGCCGACTCGATGTCGACCAGGCTGTTGGACCAGACGTACGACGAGAAGCCGGCCACCGCCACCTTCACGCCCTCGACCTCGACCACGGTGATCTGGTCCGGGGCACCGGTGTGCTGGAGGCCGTGCTCCTCCAGCGCGCGCTGGGTGTTCTCGTACCCCCGCGGGCCGTAGTCGTAGCCGTGGTTGTTGGCCTGGTTGAGCAGCTCGAACCCGGCGTCCTTGAGGTGCGCCGCGTACTCCGGCGGGGCCCGGAACTGGTAGCAGTTCTTCGGGCTCGGCCCGCACTTGCCGGTGCCGGTGTCCTCGGTGAGCGGCTCCTCCAGGTTGCCCATCACCAGGTCGGCCTTGAGCGCGGCCTTGACGTCGTCGAAGAAGCCCGCGCCGTCGTCCGCCGGCAGCCGGGACGGGGCGTTGCCCATGATCACGTCCCCGGTGGCGGCCAGCGAGATCGCCTGCTCCGACTCGTCCACCGGCTGGGCCGGCTGGTCGCCCTCGACCGGAGCGCCGCTCGCCGCCGCGCCCGGCTGCCAGGTCGGCGGGTCGTCGGCCTGGGGGGCGCAGCCGGCGACGAGCACGGCGGCGAGCAGCGCGCCGAGGACGGCCGCCGGTCGACGCCACGAGCGGCGGGACACGGAAAACGCGGGAGCATACATCGATCGCGACGCTACCGCGCGGGAACGCGCCCGACGACGTCCGATCGGTCGGAAAACGGGCGGCTCGCGGGTGGTCGGCTCAGCCCGCCCGCCGGTCGGACCAGGGGACGACGGTGCCGGCGCCGCCGGCCAGCACGGCCGCGTGCACCGCCCGGGCCAGCGGGGCACCCCAGGTCGAGCGGGGGCCGCCGTACGGGGCCGGTTGGCCGTCGGCCGGGCAGAGCAGGGTGACCGCGTCGGTCGGGGTGCCGGTGGCGGCCAGCCCCAGCTCCCAGATCGCCTGGGCCTTCGCCTCGGTGACCGTGGCCACCGCGTTGACCAGGGCCGCCTCGCTGAGCCGTACCGGGACGTACCCGACGATGTTGACCGTGCCGACGCGCTGGGCCGGGGCGGCCGGCGCGGGGGCGGCGGCCCAGACCGGGGTGCCCAGCCCGACCGTCGCCCAGACCCGGACGCCGGTGTCGGCGCGGGCCACCACCTCAGCCACGTCGACCCCGGTCAGCAGGCCCACCCCGGGTCCGTCCAGGCCCAGGCCGTCGGCCAGTTCGGCCAGGTGGTCGGCCGGGTCGTCCCGGTCGTACGACATGGGCACGGTCGCGTTGACCACCCACCGCCGCACGCCGATTCCGCCGCCCAGCGGGGCGCTGCCGACCGCCAGCAGCGGCTCCTCGGCACGCCAGACCAGCAGCGGGATGTCCGACCCGGCTTCGGGGCGGGTGGTCAGGAACGGCTCGCTCAGCACGCCGCCGACCCTACGATCAGGGTGGGAAGGGGGCGGCGGCCACCCGGCTCGGGGCCGGGATCCTAGTCGTTGACCGGGTCGGGTGGGTTACGCCCAAGGATCAAGATTCCAGGGGTGCACCTCTGATTCCTGCTCAGGTGCGCCTAGACTGGCGGCGCGCGAGGGATCAGCGGACGGCGGACCCGGCCGACGGACGGCACGCGCAGGCGGAGGTGCGCGATGGACGAGGTACTGGCCCGCAGCGGGATCTTCCAGGGTGTCGACCCGGAGGCTGCCGAGGCGCTCGCCAAGGAGATGGAGACGATCGAGGTCCGTAAGGGCGAGGTCGTGTTCAACGAGGGCGAGCCCGGCGACAGTCTCTACATCCTCCTGTCCGGCAAGATCAAGGTGGGGCGCCGCGCGGCGGACGGCCGGCAGAACCTGATCGCCGTGATGGGCCCGTCGGACATGGTCGGCGAGCTGTCGCTCTTCGACCCCGGCCCGCGTACGGCGACGGCCACCGCGGTGACCGACACCCGCCTGGTCCGGCTGCGCAAGCAGGCGCTGCGGCCCTGGCTGAACAACCGGCCCGAGATCGCCGAGCAGCTGCTGCGGGTGCTCGCCCGCCGCCTGCGCCGGACGAACGACTCGCTGGCCGACCTGATCTTCACCGACGTGCCCGGTCGGGTCGCCAAGAACCTGCTCCAGATGGCCGGCCGGTTCGGCACCCGCGACGGCGGCGTGCTGCGGGTGACCCACGACCTGACCCAGGAGGAGATCGCCCAGCTGGTCGGCGCCTCCCGGGAGACCGTCAACAAGGCCCTGGCCGACTTCGCCTCACGCGGCTGGCTCCGGCTGGACGGCAAGAGCATCATCATCCTGGACCCGGAGCGCCTGGCCCGCCGCGCGCGGGTCTGACACCTCCGTCACGCACTGCCCGGCCCGGCCCGCCCTCGCGCGGTCCGGGCCGGTTCCCGTCCGCGGTCAGGCCCGCGGTCGCCGGCGCGGCCACGGGTTCTGCCGGTCGCCCAGCCGGGGGACCGGCCGGCGGTGCCGCCAGTTCTCGGCCTGGTCGCGCCAGTGCGACCAGGTCCGCCGCAGGTACCACCCGTACAGCACCCCGGACACCGCCCCGAGGGCGATGAACAGGACGGGACCGAACACCGAGGGTTCGTAGCCCGACAGGTACGCGTACTCGGGCTCCTCCGGGTCGTGGACGACGGTGAGCCGGTCGCCGGGGGACGGCAGGTCCTCCGGTGTTTCGACCAGCCTGGCGCTAACCACCTCACCGCGGGCCGTGGTGAACCGGACCGTGATCCAGACCCCCCGCCGCTGCTTGCGGGCCTCTTCGACGACGGCGCTGGTCGTCTCGCCCCGCTCCCGCAGGTGCTGCCCGTCGACCAGCGCGCCGGCCCCGCAGTTGATGACGGCGAGCACCCCGCAGGCGACCAGGAACGCGGAGAGAGCCGGGTGCCGCAGCCAGTAGCCGGGCCGCCAGCGGCTCCGCGGTTCGCGCTGGACCGGACCGGGCAGCGACGTCCCCGGTGCCGTCCCCGGTCGCGCCTTTCGCCAGCGTCGTGCCTTCCGCCTCGCCACCGCCGCCTCCCACGCCCGGGCCGACGCGCCGCCCCGGGCGCCGGCGCCCACGGTAGGCGGCGGTGACAATTCCGCGCGCCGTCTGCCCGGCGCAGAATCCCTGGACATCACGGCGGGCCGGGGCCACGGTGGGGCGGTGTTCGAACGTGTCGCCGTCCTCTCCGACATCCACGGCGTGCTGCCGGCGGTGGAGGCCGTCCTGGCCGAGCCGGACGTGGCCACCGCCGACCTGATCGTGCTCACCGGGGACATCGCGGCCGGCCCGCAGCCGGTCGAGGTGCTGGACCTGCTCGCCGCCCTCGGCGACCGGGCCTGCTGGGTCGGGGGCAACGCCGACCGGGAGCTGGTCGAGGCACGGGCCGGACGCCCGGCGCCGATCGAGGTGTCGAACTGGGCCGCCGCCCAGCTCCGGGAGGACCAGGCCGCCCGGCTGGCCGCGCTGCCACCGACCGTCACGCTGCCCGTCGCCGGCCTCGGCGAGGTGCTCTTCTGCCACGCGACGCCCCGCGACGACGAGGAGGTCGTCCTGGTCGACTCGCGGCTCGACCGCTGGGCCGAGGTCTTCGCCGGCCTGCCGGCGGAGGTGGGCACCGTGGTCTGCGGGCACACCCACATGCCGTTCACCCGGCTCGTCGACCGCCGCCTGGTGGTCAACCCGGGCAGCGTCGGCATGCCGTACGGCGGGGCCGGGGCCTGGTGGGCGCTGCTCGGCCCGGGCGTGCAACTGCGCCGGACCCGGTACGACGTGGACGCCGCCTGCGCCCGGGTGGCCGCCGAGTCGGGCTTCCCGGACGCCGCCGACTGGGCCGACGAGTACCTGCGTTCCCGCCACAGTGACGCCGACGCCCTCGCCGTCTTCGGACCCCGCGACGGCCGCTGACCACCTCCGGCCGCACGCCCCCCGCCCGACCGCGGCACCCAGCCACGTCTGGTGGGTGACGGCGGGTAGGGGTCAGATCCGCTTTGGAGCTGAGTCGTTCGTGACATCGCCCGGCCCGCCGATCGGCGCAGGGCAGCGCTCTCCAGGCGGCTCGGGACCGGGTGACCCGGCGGCGGCGCAAGATCGTGAGTCGTTGGTGATATCAGCTCCAAAGGGGCTCGCACAGAGAACGTCCCCCGACGGAGGGCCCGGGTCGGTCACGGCCGCTGCGGTCGGCGCAGAAAAAAGTCAGTCTTGACTGTTTGTTTCGGTGGCGGCACGCTGTCCCCGTGCCCGTCGCATCGACCCGCGTCCCTCAGCAGGAACGCAGCCGCGCCACCCAGGCCAGGCTGCTGGAGGCGACCGTCGAGTGCCTGGTCGAGCGCGGCTGGTCGGGCACCACCACCACGGTCGTCGCCGCCCGGGCCGGCGTCTCGCGGGGTGCCCAGCTGCACCACTACCCGACCAAGGCCGCCCTGGTCACCGCCGCCGTCACCCACCTGACCGAGCGCCGGGCCGTGGAGCTTCGCACCGAGGCGGCCGCCGTGCCGGCCGGCCCCCGCCGGCTGGACCGGGTGCTCGATCTCCTCGCCGCCGCCTTCACCGGGCCGCTCTTCGTCGCCGCGCTGGAGCTGTGGGTGGCCGCCCGCACCGACGCCGAACTGCGCGACGCCCTGGTGCCGCTGGAGGCTCGGATCGGCCGCGAGATGCACCGGCTGACCGTCGAGCTGCTCGGCGTGGACGAGCGCCGGCCCGGCGTACGCGAGGCGGTCCAGGCCACCCTCGACCTGCTCCGCGGCCTCGGCGTGGCCAACCTGCTCAGCGACGACTCGGCCCGGCGTACCGCGCTGCTGCACACCTGGAAGCGCCAGCTCGCCACCCTGCTCACCCCCGACGACGGCCGCCCGCCCGGGAGCGCCCGGCCGCACTGACCCCCGGAGGCACCATGGTCGACCTGACCGCCCTGCTCACGGATCTGACCGCCGAGTCCGAGCAGCTCGACGCCCTCGTCGCGCCGCTGCCGCCGGAAGCATGGGACCGGCCGACACCGGCCCCGGGCTGGACGACCGCCCACCAGATCGCCCACCTGGCCTGGACCGACCACGTGGCCCACCTGGCCGCGACCGACACCGACGCGTTCTACGCCTCGGTCACCTCCGCGCCGGACCCGTCCCGGCTGGTCGACGACGGCGCCGAGTCGTTCCTCGCCCCGCCCACCGCACTGCTGGCCCGCTGGCGGGACGGCCGCGCGGCGCTCGTATCGGCCCTCGCCGCCGTGCCCGCCGGGGAGAAGCTGCCCTGGTACGGCACCCGGATGTCGCCCGCGTCGATGGCGACCGCCCGGATCATGGAGACCTGGGCGCACGGCGAGGACGTGGCCGACGCGCTCGGCGTCCGGCGTACCCCGACCAGCCGCCTGCGGCACGTCGCGCACCTGGGCTTCCGTACCCTCGGGCACGGCTTCGCCGCCCACGGCCGTGCGGTGCCGACCGCGCCGGTCCGGGTCGAGCTGGCCGGGCCCGACGGGGAGACCTGGGCCTTCGGCCCGGCGGACGCCGCCGACCGGGTCACCGGCCCGGCGCTCGACTTCTGCCTGCTGGTGACCCAGCGCCGGCACCGCGCCGACCTGGCCCTGGTCGCCACCGGACCGGTGGCCGACGAGTGGCTGGACGTGGCGCAGGCGTTCGCCGGCCCGCCCGGCGGCAAGCGGGAAGCAGCCGGCGGCGGGGTGCCGGCATGAGCGTGCCGCTCCGGGTCGGCAACGCCTCCGGCTTCTACGGCGACCGCCTCTCCGCCTGGCGGGAGATGCTCGACGGCGGCGGGCTGGACGTGCTGACCGGCGACTACCTGGCCGAGCTGACCATGCTGATCCTCGGCCGGGACCGGCTGCGCGATCCCTCACTCGGGTACGCGAAGACCTTCCTCCGCCAGTTGGAGGGCTGCCTCGGCACCGCGCTGGACCGGGGGGTCAGGCTGGTCACCAACGCCGGTGGGCTCAACCCGGCCGGGCTGGCCGCCGCGATCGGCGCGCTCGCCGGCCGGCTCGGCCTCACCGTGCGCGTCGGGTACGTCGAGGGCGACGCCCTCGCCCGGCCGGACGCGCTGACCGCGAACGCGTACCTGGGGGCGTTCGGGATCGCGGCCTGCCTCGACGCGGGGGCGGACGTCGTGGTCACCGGACGCGTGAGTGACGCCTCGCTGACGGTCGGCCCGGCCATCGCCCGGTTCGGCTGGGGCCGGGACGACCTGGACGCGCTGGCCGGAGCCACCGTCGCGGGGCACCTGATCGAGTGCGGGGCGCAGGTGACCGGCGGGAACTTCAGCTTCTTCACCGAGCTGCCGGACGGCGGTCACCGCCCCGGCTTCCCGATCGCGGAGATCCACCCGGACGGCTCGTCGGTGCTCACCAAGCATGCGGGCACCGGGGGCGCGGTCACCGTCGAGACGGTCACCGCCCAACTGCTGTACGAGGTGGGCGGGCCGGCGTACCTGGGGCCGGACGTGGTGACCCGGCTGGACACGGTGCAGCTGACCCAGGACGGGCCGGACCGGGTACGGGTCTCCGGGGTCCGGGGCACGCCGCCGCCGGACACGCTCAAGGTGGGCGTCAACAACCTGGGCGGCTTCCGTAACTCGATGACGTTCGTGCTCTGCGGGCTGGACATCCCGGCCAAGGCGGCCCTGGTCCGCGGCCAACTGGAGGAGGCGGTCGGCAAGGAAGGGCTGGAGTTCACCCTGGCCCGGACCGACCACCCGGACGCCGCCGACACCGAGGCGGCGAGCGCGCTGCTGCACGTACACCTACGGGACGGCGACAAGGCGCGGGCCGGGCGGGCCTTCTCGGCGGCCGCGGTGGAGCTGGCGCTGGCCTCCTACCCGGGCTGCACGCTGACCACCCTGCCCGGCGACGCCACCCCGTACGGCGTCTTCACCGCCGACACCGTGCCGCAGGACGCGGTGGCGCACGTGGCGGTACTACCCGACGGGGCCCGGGTGCCGATCGCCCCGCCCGCGCGGACGGCGGCCGTGCCGGCGGCCGCCCCAGCGCACCGGCCCGAGACCGCGGCGGCACCTGCCGGACCGACCCGGCGGGCGCCGCTCGGGGAGCTGGTGGGCGCCCGGTCCGGGGACAAGGGCGGGGACGCCAACCTGGGCGTCTGGGCCCGCACGGACGCGACCTGGGCCTGGCTGCGGGGCTGGCTCACCGTCGAGCGGCTGGGCGAGCTGCTGCCGGAGACCGCACCGCTGACCGTGGAGCGGTACGAGCTGCCGAACCTGCGCGCGGTCAACTTCGTCATCCGCGGCCTGCTCGGGCTGGGCGTGGCCGCCTCCACCCGGTTCGACCCGCAGGCCAAGGCGCTCGGTGAACTGCTCCGCTCGCGAGTGGTCGACCTGCCGGCCGGGCTGCCCGTCGGGTCGGCCGCACCGACCCACCGGGAGGGACAGTCGTGACCATCGTGGACACCCCCGAACGGCGGCAGCTGCGCGAGCTGACCCGGGCCTTCGTGACCCGGGAGGTGCTGCCGCACCTGGCCGACTGGGAGCGGGCCGGCGAGGTGCCCCGGTCGCTGCACGAGACAGCTGCGAAGATCGGGCTGCTCGGCATCGGCTTCCCCGAGAAGGTCGGCGGCAGCGGCGGCGACCTGCTCGACTCGATCGTGGTCACCGAGGAGATCATCCGCTCCGGCGGCTCGTCCGGCCTGGTCGCGGCGCTGTTCACGCACGGCATCGCGCTGCCGCACATGGTGGCCGCCGGGAACGACGACCTGATCGACCGGTACGTCCGGCCGACCCTGGCCGGCACGATGATCGGCGCGCTGGCGATCACCGAGCCGGACGGCGGCTCCGACGTGGCGGGGATCCGGACCTTTGCCCGGCTCGACGGCGACCACTACGTGGTGAACGGGTCGAAGACCTACATCACCAGCGGGCTCCGCGCCGACTTCGTGACCACCGCCGTCTGCACCGTCCTGCCCGGCTCCGGGGCGCTCAGCCTGCTGGTGATCGAGAAGGGCACGCCCGGGTTCACCGTCGGCCGGCGGCTGGAGAAGCTGGGGTGGCACTGCTCGGACACCGCCGAGCTCTCCTTCGTCGACGTACGGGTGCCGGTGACGAACCGGATCGGCCCGGAGGACACCGGCTTCCTCGCGATCATGCAGCAGTTCGCCAGCGAGCGGCTCTCCCTGGCCACCCAGGCGTACGCGACCGCGCAGCGCTGCGTGGAGCTGGCGGCGACGTGGTGCCGGGACCGGTCCACCTTCGGCCGGCCGCTCGCCAGCCGGCAGCTGGTCCGGCACCGGCTGGCCGAGATGCACACCCGGGCCGAGGCCGCCCGGGCGTACGTGCACGACGTGGCGGAACGGGTGGCCGCGGGCCAACCCGTGGTGACCGAGGTGGCGATGGCGAAGAACGTGGCGGTGGCCGCGTGCGACCACGTCGTCGACGCGGCGCTGCAACTGCACGGCGGCTTCGGCTACCTGCGCGACGCCGAGGTGGAACGGCACTACCGGGACGCCCGGATCCTCGGCATCGGCGGCGGCACCACCGAGATCATGAACGAGATCATCGCGAAGGGTATCGGCCTGTGACCACGCTGGACAGTGCGCTCGACCCGTCCGCGCCGGCCTACCGGGCGAACCGGGAAGCCCTGCTGGAACGCCTCGCCGAGCTGGAGGCCGCGCTCGACCAGGCCCGCGCCGGCGGCGGCGAGAAGTACGTGACCCGGCACCACAAGCGGGGCAAGCTGCTCCCCCGGGAGCGCATCGAGCTGCTGCTCGACCCGGACAGCCCGTTCCTGGAGCTGTCGCCGGTGGCCGCGTACGGGACGGACTTCCCGGTCGGGGCCAGCACGGTGACCGGCATCGGCGTGGTCGAGGGCGTGGAGTGCCTGATCGTCGCCAACGACCCGACGGTACGCGGCGGCGCGGTGAACCCGTGGGCCCTCGCGAAGACCCGGCGGGCCGGCGAGATCGCGCTGGCCAACCGGCTGCCCATGGTCAACCTGGTCGAGTCGGCCGGCGCGGACCTGCCCACCCAGGCGGAGATCTTCATCCCGGGCGGCCGGGTGTTCCGCGACCTGACCCGGCTCTCCGCGGCGAAGATCCCCACGGTCAGCGTGGTCTTCGGCAACGCCACCGCGGGCGGCGCGTACGTGCCGGGGATGTCCGACTTCACCATCATGATCCGGGACCGGTCGCAGGTGTACCTGGCCGGGCCGCCGCTGGTGAAGATGGCCACCGGCGAGGTCACCGACGACGAGTCGCTGGGCGGGGCGGCCATGCACGCCACGAAGTCCGGCCTGGCCGACTTCCTCGCCGAGGACGAGCGGGACGGGATCCGGCTGGCCCGGCAGTGCGTACGCCGGCTCAACTGGCGGAAGCAGGGCCCGGGGCCCCGGAACCCCGTCCCGCAGCCACCGAGGTACGACCCGGAGGAGCTGCTCGGCATCGCCAGCGCCGACCTGAAGGTGCCGTTCGACCCGCGCGAGGTCCTCGCCCGGGTGCTGGACGGCAGCGAGTTCGACGAGTTCAAGCCGGCCTACGGCACCGCGCTGGTCACCGGCTGGGGCGAGCTGCACGGCTACCCGGTCGGCGTGCTGGCGAACGCCCGGGGCGTGCTGTTCAGCGAGGAGGCGCAGAAGGCGGCCCAGTTCATCCAGCTCGCCAACGCCGCCGACACCCCGCTGGTCTTCCTGCAGAACACCACCGGCTACATGGTCGGCACCGAGTACGAGCAGCGCGGCATCATCAAGCACGGCGCCCTGATGATCAACGCGGTGTCGAACTCGAAGGTCCCGCACCTGACGGTCAACCTGGGCGCCTCGTACGGCGCCGGCAACTACGGCATGTGCGGCCGGGCATACGAGCCGAGGTTCCTGTTCACCTGGCCGAACGCCAAGTCGGCGGTGATGGGGCCGGCGCAGCTCGCCGGCGTGCTGTCGATCGTGGCCCGGCAGGCCGCCGCCGCCCGGGGACGCGAGTACGACGAGGACTCGGACGCCGCGATGCGGGCGATGGTCGAGCAGCAGATCGAGTCGCAGTCCGGCGCGCTCTTCCTCTCCGGCCGGCTCTACGACGACGGGGTGATCGATCCCCGGGACACCCGTACCGTCCTCGGGCTCTGCCTGTCGGCGATCCACAACGGACCGGTGCGGGGCGCCGACGGCTTCGGCGTCTTCCGGATGTGAGGCGGACATGATTCAGAGACTGCTCGTGGCCAACCGGGGCGAGATCGCCCGCCGGGTCTTCGCCACCTGCCGCGCGCTCGGCGTGGAGACGGTCGCGGTGCACTCCGACGCGGACGCCGCCGCGCCCTTCGTCGCCGAGGCCGACCAGGCCGTGCGGCTGCCCGGGAACACGCCGGCCGAGACGTACCTGCGGATCGACCTGATCCTGGCCGCGGCCCGCAAGGCGGGTGCCGACGCCGTGCACCCGGGGTACGGCTTCCTCGCCGAGAACGCCGAGTTCGCCGCGGCGGTCACCGACGCCGGGCTGACCTGGGTCGGCCCGCCGGCCAAGGCGATCGCGGCGATGGGCGACAAGATGGCGGCCAAGGCGCTGCTCGCCGACGCGGGCGTGCCGATGCTCCCGACCTGGACCGATGCCGACCAGGTGACGGACTTCCCGGTGCTGGTCAAGGCGGCCGCAGGCGGCGGCGGGCGCGGCATGCGCGTGGTCCGCGACGCCGCCGGGCTCGCCGAGGCCGTCGCCTCCGCGCGCCGCGAGGCCGCTGCGGCGTTCGGCGACGGCACGGTCTTCATCGAGCGGTACGTCGAGCGGGGCCGGCACGTCGAGGTGCAGATCTTCGGCGACAGCCACGGCACGGTGCTGGCCCTCGGCGAGCGGGACTGCTCGATCCAGCGCCGGCACCAGAAGATCGTCGAGGAGGCGCCGGCGGTCCTCGCCCCGGAGCTGCGGGAACGGCTGCACGCGGCGGCGGTGGCCGCCGGCCGGGCGGTGGACTACGTGGGCGCCGGAACGGTCGAGTTCCTGCTCGCGCCCGACGGGGCGTTCTTCTTCCTGGAGATGAACACCCGCCTCCAGGTGGAGCACCCGGTCACCGAGGCGGTCACGGGGCTGGACCTGGTCCGGCTGCAACTGCTGGTCGCCGAGGGCGAGCCGCTGCCGCTGGCGGCGACCCCGCCGTCCGACGGCCACGCGATCGAGGTACGCCTCTGCGCCGAGGACCCGGCCCAGGGCTTCCGCCCGGCGACCGGGACCCTGCACCGCTTCGCGATCCCCGGCGTGGCCGGCGCGTTCACCCCGCTTCGCGGGCTCCGGTTGGACTCCGGGGTCACCGACGGCTCGGTGGTGCGCGTCCACTACGACTCGATGCTGGCCAAGCTGGTCGCCTGGGCGCCCACCCGGGCGGAGGCGGCGCGGGCCCTGGCGGCCGCGCTGGCCCGCGCCGAGCTGCACGGCGTCGCCACCAACCGGGACCTGCTGGTCCGGGTGCTGCGCAGCCGCGAGTTCGGCGCGGTGGAGATCGACACCGGCTTCCTGGAGCGGCACGAGGAGGTCTTCGCCCCGCTGCCCCCGGCCGACCAGCTCCCCCTCGCCGCGCTGGCCGCCGCGCTGGCCTCGGCCGCCGCCCGGCGCGTCTCGGCACCGGTGCTGGCCGGGTTGCCGTCCGGTTGGCGGAATGTGCCGGCCCTCCCGCAGGCCGCCCGTTTCACCATGGCGGACGGCGAGATCGAGGTCCGGTACCGGCTGGACCGGACCGGGGCGCTCGCCGAGTGCTCGGTGCCGGGCGTCGCTCTGGTCGAGGCAGCCTTCGATCGGGTCGTGCTCGAGGTCGACGGGGTGCGGCGGGCGTTCCGCGTACACCGGGTGGGGTCGGCGGTCTTCGTGGACGGCCCGGACGGGGCGACGAGCCTCGTCGAGCTGCCGCGTTTCCCGCTGCCCACCGCGGAGCTGGCGGCCGGGTCGCTGCTCGCGCCGCTGCCCGGCGCGGTGACCCGGGTGCACGTCGAGGTCGGCCAGCGGGTCGCCGCCGGTGACCTGCTGCTGACCCTGGAAGCGATGAAGCTCGAACACCCCGTGCTCGCCCCGACCGACGGCGTGGTCGCCGACCTGCCCGTGCCGGCCGGCGGACAGGTCGACACCGGGACCGTGCTGGCCGTGGTGACCACCGAGGAGGACCCGCGATGAACTTCGACCTGACCCCCGAGCAGGACCAGCTCCGCGACGCCGTCCGGACGCTCGGCCGCAGGTACGGTCACTCCTATTTCGTAGCGAAAGCGAAATCGGGGGAACACACCACCGAGCTGTGGCACGAGGCCGGCCGGCTCGGCTACCTCGGCGTCAACATCCCCACCGAGTACGGCGGCGGGGGCGGCGGCATCACCGAGCTGGCCATTGTCTGCGAGGAACTGGCCGCGGCCGGCTGCCCGCTGCTGCTGCTCGTGGTCTCCCCCGCCATCGCGGCCACCGTGATCAACAAGCACGGCACCGAGGAGCAGCGCAAACGCCACCTGCCCGGGCTCGCCGACGGCTCGCAGAAGATCGTCTTCGCGATCACCGAGCCGGAGGCCGGCTCGAACTTCCACCGGCTCGGCACGGTGGCCCGCCGGGACGGCGACGACTGGCTGCTCTCCGGCCGCAAGTGCTACATCTCCGGCGTTGACGAGGCCGGGCACGTCCTGGTGGTGGCGCGTGTCGCCGTCGAAGACGGCCGGGCCGGCTCAGCGGACGCGTCTCCGCAGAAACTGAAGCCGGCGCTGTTCCTCGTGCCGACCGACGCCCCCGGGCTGGAGCGGTCCAAGCTGGACATGGAGATCCTCTCCCCGGAGAACCAGTTCCTGCTCTACCTGGACGACGTCCGGCTGCCCGCCGACGCGCTGGTCGGCGAGTCCCTGGACGCCGGGCTGCCGGCGCTCTTCTCCGGTCTCAACCCGGAGCGGATCACCGTCGCCGCGATGGGTGCCGGCACCGGCCGGTACGCCATCGAGCGGGCCAGCGGGTACACCGCCACCCGGAAGGTGTGGGGTGGGCGGAGCATCGGCTCCCACCAGGGGGTCGCCCACCCGCTGGCGCACGCCGCCGTACAGGTGGAGCTGGCCCGACTGATGATCCACAAGGCGGCCACCCTCTACGACTCCGGGCGGGACCTGGAGGCCGGCGTCGCCGGCAACATGGCCAAGTACGCGGCCGGCGAGGCCGCCGCGCTCGCCGTGGACACCGCCGTGCAGGCGCTCGGCGGGGCCGGCATGACCACCGAGTACGGGGTGGCCACCCTGCTCGGCGCGGTCCGGGCCGGCCGGATCGCCCCGGTCAGCCGCGAGATGATCCTCAACTTCGTCGCCCAGCACGTCCTCGGCCAGGACAAGTCGTACTGACTGCCGGCCCGTCCTGTCCCGGCGTGTCGCGGTCAGCCGCGGGTGCGCGCTCAGAGCGGACGGTTCAGCCCGACGTGGAGGTGGCCGGCCCACCGGGTCGGCGTCGCGGGGAACTCGTCGCGTACCGCCCGGACCGTCTCGGTCAGCACCCGAGCGGCGGCGGCGGTGTCCGGGGGCTGGCTGCCGCCGTTCGTCAGGCCGGCGTAGAACGCCTCGGCGATCCCGGCGCTGTCCGTGGTGCGCCACGTCGTGCCGACCACGCCACGGAAGCCCGCGAGCTGGAACGCGGCGGCCAGGTGCAGCGGCTCGTCGGTGAACGTCGGGTGCGTCTCGGCGGTGGCGCACGCGGAGAGGAACGCCAGTTCGGCCCGCTCCAGGTGGTAGGAGCCCACCATGTGCGGGCTGAGCGAACCGGCGTCGCCGAGCCGGAGGCCACCGGTCAGCATGGCGGTGAGGCCGGCGTTCGCCTCGCCGTGGCAGGCGAAGTGGGCGATCGGGTGAGCCCGCAGCGCGTCCTCGACCGCGGCCAGCGCCACCCCGGTGCCGGTGAGCACGGTCGAGCCCGGGATCAGCTTGGCGACCTGCTCGACCTCGGCGCGTACCTGGGACAGCGCGGGCAGGTTCCGCGCGGTGGGCACGCCGACGACGGCGGCCGTGGGGGTCGTCGGTGGGCGTGGTCGCTCCGCCGCGGCGTGCGCGAGGGCGGTGAGGGTCGGGGTGTAGGAGGACACGGCGCGGTCGAAGACCGTACGCCGGCGGACCGGCTCGCGGTGGTGACCGGCCGCGTGGAGCGGGAGGCGGGCGAGCGCGCCGACCGGTGACCACCAGATCCGGGGCGCCGGATCGCCGTCGGGTGCGAGCCGGTCCAGCACCGGCCCGGTGACGGCGTCCCACAGCCAGGCCAGGATGCCGTGCAGGTCCTCCTGGGCGGCGGCCCGCCGGTCGAACGGGACCGTCGGGTCGGTCGCGTCGGAGATCGCCGCGTACCACCGGACCACCTGCCGCTGGACGGCGGCCTCGGAGAGGTCGGGGAGCCGGACCGGCTGCACGGGCCGCCCCGGGTCCGGCGGCACGATCAGGGCGTCGCCCCGGTCCCCGGACACGTTGACGACGACGACCGGCAGTCCCGCGAGCCGGCGGCGCAGCAGCGGCAGCGACGGTGGCCGCAGGAAGTCGCCGAACTCGGGCAGCCGCCGGATCCGCTCGATCAACCGGTCCCGTTCGGCGGCCAACTCCCGGGTACGCGGCTCCCAGTAGGCCCGGGGGTCCCAGTCCCGGCTGCTGCTGCCCAGGAGTTCCCCGGACGCCGACCGGCGCTCGACCGTTATCTCGAACTTCTGGACGTGCGTGTAGGCGTCCGCCTCCGCCAGCTCCCGGTCGATCCGGCCGAGTTCCGCGGCCAACTGCGGGCTGGTGGCCCGCAGCTCCGCCCATCCGCCGCGTACCCCGAGGGCCTCGTGGAACAGCAGGCCCCGGCCGCGCTCCAGCAGCTCGACGGCCCGGTCGACGTCCCCCGCCCCGATCGCGGCCGCGGCGGCCTCGGCCGCCAACCCGCCCAGTCCGGCGAGGGCGCCGAGCCGGCGCCGGCCGGCCAACGACCGGCCGACGGAGGTCGGCATCCGCAGCACCGCCCGTTCCAGGGCGGCCAGCCGGGCGGCGGGGTCCGCCGCCTCGCGGGCCAGTTCGGCCTGGCGGCGTTCGGCCCTGATCCGGGTCTGCGGGTCCGCCCGGGGGGCGGCGGCGATCGCGGCGTAGGTGTCCATGGCCTCGGCCCGGGCCCGGTCGGCATCCGGCCCTCCCGATCTGGCCAGCTCGGCCGCCGCCCGGGCCAGCAGGCCGGCCCGGAGCGCCCACCAGTGGTGCCCGGCCGGGGTCTGCCCGAGCGCCTGTCTGGCCAGCGCCACCGCCTCGGCCAGCACGTCGAGGTCCCCGCCGAGCAGATGCCGCTGGTACATGGTCTCGGCGATCGAGCTGCGGATCCGCGGCTGGTCGGGGTGGTCCGGCGGCAGCAGGGCGAGCGCCTCCCGGTAGGTGCGCTCGGCCGCCAGCAGGGCGTCCTCGTCGTGCCGCGGGACCGCGCGCCGGGACAGGCTGCTCGCGTGGTTGAACAGGAACCCGACCCGGCGTGGGTCGCCGGCCGGGAGGGCCGCGAGGGCCCGCCGTCCGGTCTCCTCGGCCTCGTCGAGGAGCGCGTCGTCGGGGTCCAGCACCGCCCGGCGGGACAGCATGCCGGAGAGCGTCATCAGCCGCCCCGGGTACAGCTCGTCCTGTACGGGCGTGGCGCTCAACGCCTCCCGCTGGTGGCGCAGCGCCTCGTCCAGCAGGTAGCGATCGTCGGTCAGCCAGCCGGCGTCGGACAGCGCGCCGGCCAGGACCACGAGCTGGTACGGGCGCTCGTCCGGCTGCTCGCCGGCCAGTTCCAGCGCCGCGCGGGCGGCCGACACGGCGGTCTCGACCATGCGCTCGTCCCGCCCGTGCACCCCCACGTCGCCGGCGGCAGCCGCCAGCAGGTTCAGCGCCTTCCGCCGCAGCGGATGCGTCGCTTCGGTGGCGTCCAGGGCCAGCTGCGCCCAGGTCACCGCGCACACGGCGCCGGCCAGCTCGCCGCCGTACTCCCAGCGGTCGAGCTCGGCCCGCCCCAACGACAGCAGCGCCTGCGGGCGGGCCGGGTGGAAGCCGGGCACCGTGGCGAACAGCAGGAAGGATGACTCGTACCGGGCCGCCCGCACCTCGGGTGAGCCGTCCACCGTCACCCGGTCGGCCAGCTGCTCGTCCCGCCGCAGGAACCGGTCGATCACCTCCGGCTGCTGGGCCGCGGTGGCGATGGTGAGCACCGTGTCGGCGTCGATGTGCCGGGCCAGCAGGTTGGCGACCGTGTTGAGCCGCTCCAGGGCCGACGCGGTCGCGGACTCGTCCGAGGCGGCGGCGTGGACCGCGTCCCGCCAGGCGGCGGTCGCCTCGACCAGGACCGGGACGGGTGCCTGCCCCGGGACCTCGGCCAGCCGGCACAGCGCCGCGGCGAACCACGCCACCACCTGTGGGTCGGTGGGGTGCCGCCGCCAGCTCAGTTGTGCCGCCCGGCGGTACTCCCCGACGGCCAGTTCCAGGGCCTTCGGGCCGGCGCCCAGATCGAAATACCGCTCCAGCAGACGGCCACGGTGGACCAGGCGGTTGAGGCGGTGCGGGTCGCGCTCCGGGGTGGCCGCCAGGGCCTGCGTGATGCTGTCCAGCGCGTCGTCGTAGCCGAGGCCGTCCCCGCTCTCCTCGGCCAGGCTGACCAACGCGTCCGAGAGGTCGGTCAGCAGCGCGGCGCGGAGCAGGACGGCGCTCCCGTCGCGCTCCCGGGCCAGGTGCGGAAGCCACTCCCGGTAGAGCGTGACGAGCATCCGGAGGGCCTTGTCCGAACCAGCCAGGTGCCGCTGCCGTAGCCCGGCGATCCGGTCGGCCTGTGCCTGGCTCAGCAGCACGTCGGAGAGTTGCGGCGTGCGCGGCGGGTCGCTCCGCCGGCAGTCGTCCCGGAGCGGCTCGGGCACCAGTTCCGGGTCCCGGCCGTGGAGGTGCCGGAACAGGTCGACCGCCGCGCGGCGCTCCCGCAGACCGTCCAGCCCGGGCAGGTGGAGGTAGCGGTACCAGTGCAGCCGGGCGAGCGTCTCCGCCGCCCGCCGGCCCGTTCCCCGGGCACCGGCCGCGGTGGCGAGGATCTGCTCGTCGTACGAGAGGTCGGCGCCGAACAGGACGTCCGGGTCGCCCGTCCGTTCGTACTCGGCGGTCACCGCGGCGACCTGCTGGACGGCCATGCCGGTGGTCCGTCTCGACATCGCTTCCCGCTTCCGTCGCCGGCCTTTGTCCCGCTTCGATCCTGCCAATCCGGCAGCGCGGAGTGAAGGCGGGAGCACAGGGCAGTGTGGTCGGTCGCCCGGATCGCTACTGTGGCAGCGGAAGCGGCCGACCGAGGGACGGGGAGCGGCGTTGGAACTCGTGGCGGAGCGGGTGGGTCGGCTGTGCGGCCAGGCCGCGGGCGGGCAGCTACGCGAGTACGCCGAGCGGTACGGCGTCGCCGAGGTGCTGGACCGGATCGCCGCCGCGGTCGCCCAGGGGCGGCTGGACCGCCCGCTGGAGGAGGACCTCGACCTGCTCGACGCGGCGTTCGCGCGGCACGGCATCGACGGGCTCACCACCGGCGTACGCGGGTTCGAGCCGTGGCTGGGCGGCGGTGGGCACCCGACGGTCGCCGCCTGGGCCTGCCCCGGCCCGGACCCCTGTCCCAGAGCGGTGCCGGTGGACGGCGACCGTCCGGTGTGCCCACTCACCGGCACCCCGTTGCGGGAGACCCGGATTCCGTTGTGAACGTGTTCCTCGCCGAACTGGGCAAGCAGCTGGTGACCCGGTGGACCGTCGCGCTGATGCTGCCGGGGGCGCTGTTCGCCGGGGCGATCGTCCTGGCGCACGTGCTCGGTCAGCGCCACGCCGTGGACCTTCAGGCGCTGCCGGTCTGGCTGGACGGGGTGACCGCCGCCCCGGCCGCCGGACGGAGCGCCGCGCTGCTGATCACCGTGGCCGCGTTCCTGTTCGGTGCCGCGGCGGCCGGGCTCGCCGCGCAGTCGGTGGGCGTGTTCGTCGCCTGGACCTGGAGCCTGGCCGGATCCGGGCCGGTGCTCGGCCGGCTCGCCGAGCGGCGTCGGCGACGGTGGGAGCGGGCGGACGTCGAGGTGGCGGCGGCGGAGCGGGCATTCCTCGCGGATCCCGCCGATCCCGCGCGGCGCGACCGGGCCCGCCGGGCGATCGCCCGCCGGGCGTCGGTCTGCCTCGTCGAGCCGGAGCGGCCCACCTGGATCGGCGACCGGCTGCACGCGGCCGACGTACGGGTGCACCGGAGCTACGGGCTCGACCTCGCGGCCGTGTGGCCGCGGCTGTGGCTGGTCCTGCCCGACGAGGTGCGCGCCGAACTGACCGCCGTGCAGGACCGGTGCGCGGCGGCGGCCCGGTTGGCCGGCTGGGGCGTCCTGTACGTCGTGCTCGGGGCGTTCTGGTGGCCGGCGCTGGTCGTCGGCCTCGCGATCCTGCTCACCGCCCGGTACCGGTCCCGCCTCGGCGTCGCCGTCTACGCCGAGCTGGTCGAGTCCGCCGTGGACCTGTACGGCCGGGACCTGGCGGTCCAGTTGGGGCTGTCGTGTCCGGGCCGGCTCACCGGGGAGACCGGCGAGCAGGTCACCGCGATCGTCCGCAAGGACGGCGTGCTACCGCGCGCCCGACGGTCCGGGTCCGCCGACGCGCCCCGCCCGTGACGTCGGGACCGCCGGCCGTCACGGTTTCCAGGCCGGGTTGTGCAGGATGGCCAGGTTCTGCCGCGCGTTGACCGCCAGGGTGTGGTGGTGGTGGCTACCGGCGGCCAGCGCGTCGAGGACCTCCCAGTACAGGTCGATGGCCCGCCTCCGGTAACCGGCGAGCGCCAGGGTGGCGGCCAGGTTGTTGCGCCGGCCGATCGTCTCCAGGCTGTCCCGCCCCCGGTTCCGCTCGGTGTGCCGGATGTTCTGTTCGTGCAGCTCGATGGCCTGCGCGTACTGGCCGGCGTGCTGGTGGGCCACGGCCAGGTTGTTGCGGACGACGAGGGTGAGTTCGGCGTCGCTGCCGTGCCGGTGCTCGGCCGCCGCCAGGACCTCCCGCAGCACGTCAAGCCCGTCGTCGAGCTGCCCGGCCTCCAGGTACGTCTGGCCGAGCGCGTTGCGCACCTTCAGCGCGTCCTCGTCGAGCGGGCCGAACGCCTGTGCCGCCCCGGCGGCGAGGGCCTCGAGCAGGGCGACGGCCTCGCCGAAGCGCCCGGACAGGCGGTGGTTCTCGGCGACGCTCAGCCGGTACGCCAGCGTGCTCCGGTCGGGCACGGCCTCCCGGCCGAGACCGGCCGCGCGCCAGAGATCGAGGGACATCCTGACCACGTCGAGCGGGCCGCTCACCTGGCGCGGCGGCGGCGGTGGCATGGCCGGCAGGGGCACGGGCGGCCCGGCCGCGTCCGCCGCCCACGAGCCGAGCCGCGCCCGCAGTTCCGCGGCGGCGACGCCGTGCACGTGGAACTGACACACGCCGTCGTCCAGGTGCAGGTAGAGAGACGCACCGTCGCCGCCGACCCGCGACAGGCCGAACAGCACGAACGTGTCGAGGCCGGGCTGCCACACCTCCAGCCCGCGCAGAGCGGGCCAGGTGACGGTCAGGAACGGCCGGATCCGCCGACGGAGCAGGATGCCGGACCGGCTGACGACAGCGGTGAGCCCCGCCTTCTCGTCGGCCCTGACCGGATGTCCGCCGAGATAGGTCACCTGCGGTATCGAGAGTGACGACATTCCGTCATCCTTGCAGTCGGAGACGTATCTGAAAACGTGCCGGATTCACCACCGCACGGCCCGGGGTACGGCGGATGCCCGATCACCCGCCGTACCCCGGGGGTCCGTCAGCGGACGGTCAGCGTGCCGACCACCGGCAGCGGCGCGACCACCGGCGGGAGCCGCTTCGGCTCGCCCCGGCCCGGCCGGCCGGCACGGGCGAGCGCGCTCTTCGAGGCGGTCGCCCGGACGCCCTCGGGCGCTTCCACGAACGGCTGCTCGTCACCGGTGCAGACGGTGCCCCTGGCCGGCGGCGCCCCGGTCAGCAGGTACGCGTCGACCGCGCCGGTCACGCAGGCCGAGGTGCCGTACGCGGTGTGCCCCCAGCTGTCGCTGCTGAGCAGCCGGCTGTTCGGCAGCAGCGCCGCCGAGCCGACCGCGCCCTGGTAGTTGGTCGCCGGGTCCCAGTAGTTGCCGACCACCAGCACCGGGGCGGCGGTACGCCGGTCGAACGGCCCGGTCCAGGCGTCCTCGTCGCGCACCGTCCAGGTGTTGCGGGCGCAGGGCGCGGTGCCCCAGGCCCAGGCCCGGCCGAAGTACGGGGCCCGCCTGTCCTCCTGCGCGGCGAGCGCCGGCCAGGCGGCCGCGTCCCTCGGGTGGTACGCGTCGGTGCAGTCCACCGTGAGGAAGGTCTCCAGCCCGTTGTCGTACGGGAAGTCGTACCCGCGCTGCTGGCGGGCCTTGGCGGCGCGCTGCGCCACCGCGGTGCGGGCCTGGGCGCGGGCGGTGGTGGCGGCACCCGGGTCGGTCAGCACCAGCAGCTGGCCGGTGAGGTCCATGATGGACTGCCAGCCGGACGGGTCGTAGAGCGAGCCGAGGGTGGCCCCGACGAAGTCGGCGTAGCTGACCGTGAACCGCCCGAGGTCCGGATCGTCGATCACCACCGGCTTTCGGCGCAGCCGCTGGGCCACCGTCTCGTACGCGGCGACCGGGTCGCCGGAGGCCAGCGCACACTTCTCCGCACCGGCCCGGGCGCAGCGCACCAGGATCTCGTGCAGCGCCCGGTACGCGCCGTCGGCGCTGCGCAGCCGGGTCTCCTGGAGCTGGTCGCGGGCCTTGCCCTGACCGACCCAGGCGTTGGGGTTGAGCACGCCGTCGACCACGAGCGCCCGGAAGCGGTCCGGGAACATGTTGGCGTAGTACTGGCCCAGCGCGGTGCCGTAGCTGAAGCCCAGGTAGGTGAGCTTCTTGTCGCCGACCGCCCGGCGCAGCACGTCCATGTCGCGGGCCACCTCGGCGGTGGAGGCGGCGCCGGTCAGCGGCCTGCCCGTGGTCGAGCAGGCCCTGCCGACCGCCTTGGACGACGTGATGAACGCGTTCTCCTCGGCCTTCGTCCACGGGAAGGCGACGTTCAGCCCGGCGTACGCCCGGGTCTGGTCCTTCACCGAGGTGAAGCACTTGACGTTGTCGCTGGCCGCGACGCCGCGCGGGTCGACGCCGACGATGTCGAAGCGGTCGAGCAGGTCGGCGCCGAGGAAGTACGGCGCGGCGAGCGCGATGCCGGTGCCGGAGCCGCCCGGGCCGCCCGGGTTGAGGAAGAGGCTGCCGATCCGATGCTTCTGGTCGCGGGCCTTGACCCGCAGCACCGCCACCTCGGTGGTGGCGCCCTTCGGCTTGTCGTAGTCGAGCGGCAGTCGGACGGTGGCGCACTCGGCGTAGTCGTAGCAGGCGTACCAGTCGAGCTTCGGCGTCGGCACCCGGTCGACCCGGCGCGCCTCGGCCGGGCTGGTCACGTCCGAGATGGACGGACGGCCCCAGCCGTCGAGCGCCGGCGAGGCGGCGGCGGGTGCGACCGCCGATCCGGCGAGGACGATGCCGGCGATCCCTGTTGCGGTGAGGGACCGGATTGCACGTGGCATGTGGCTGCCTTCCGGTGGGGAAACGGGGTCTGTCGAGGGGACCTCGACCCCCGTCACTCTAGGGATGATCGGCCACCGGCCCCGCCCGTCAAACGCGGACCGAAGCGACAAATTGCCGATTGACGTAACGAAATTTTCTTGATCGACGCTTTTGTGACCTCCTCATCGGACGGTCGGCCGGGTCAGCCACCCGGATCGGCCGGTTGACAGCTGGACGACCCGGGAGATCCTGTACGGGTGAGCTGGTTCCCCAGGCCTGAGGCACGGGTGCGGGCCGTCCTCGCCTCGCTGGCGGCGGCGACGGTGCTGGTGGCGCTGCTGGTGTGGCGCCCGGCCGGCATCCTGTCGGTGGCCCTGGCCCTGCTCTGCGTGCTGCTCGGGATGATCGCCGGCGTGGCGGTCTCGGCCGCCCGGCAGGCCGATGGCGACACCACACCGGCGGCGTGGCCACCGCCCGACGGGTACGAGATGGACGCCGACACGCTGGAGTCGTTCGATCCGCAGGTGCTCCGGGATCCCCGGACGGCGGCGCACGAGGTCGACGCCGACACCTTGGACGCGCTCGACCCGCGGGAGGTCCAGGAGAGCCGGCGGGTGACCGGGCTCAGCGACCGGTGAGGGTCGGCACGGCGAGCGCGTCGACGCCCCGCCCGGCCAGGCAGCGGTAGGTGCGGTCCGCGGCGGCGGCCGGCGGGAGCACCTCCAGGTTCCAGCCGGCCGTCTGCCGGATGCCGCTGGCCAGGCGGAACGTGCTGACGTTGCAGACCCGCTGGACGGCCGGGTCGGCGACGACCGCCTCGTGGCCGGCCCCGGCCAGGGCCGCCGGCAGGTCACCCTCGGCGTAGGTCTCCCAGGTGTGCCGGCCGTCGCACGGCACCCGGGCCGCCTCCGCGCGGTCCCGGCGCAGCCGGACCGGGCCGAAACACTCCAGCTCGGGCGCGCACCGGGCCCCCGCCGGCAGGCGTACGCCCCCGGTCGCGCAGCCCGGCGCCACCGGGGCCCCGGTCGGATCGACCACCCCGCTGGCCACCGGCGTCGGCTGCACCACCGGCGGCGAACCACCGGCCAGCCACGCCCCCACACCGGCCGAGGCGGCCAGCGCCACCATCCCCGCCCCACCGAGGAACCAACGGCGCCGCCACCGCCGGGCGGACGCCGGGATGGTCGGGTGGTCGTCCTCCACCGGCGGGCGCGGACTCGGCTGCCCCGTCCGACCCAGGGTGTACGGCCCGCCGGTGGTCGGGCCACCGCCGCTGACCGGGGCGCCGGAGACCGGGGCGCCGCTGACCGGGGAGGCGCCGTCGAGCGGGAGGGTGGCGAGCATGTTGCGCAGCTCCACGGCGGACGGGCGCTCGTCCGGGTCGTTGGACATGCCGAGCCGGAGCACGTCGACCAGTTCCTCCGGCACCCCGGGCAGGCCGGGGATCGGCTGGTGGAACATCTCCAGCACGGTGACCAGGCTCGGGTTGCGCTCGGACTGCCAGCGCGGGGGCCGGCCGTGCATCACCGCGTAGAGCGTGGCGCAGAGCGCGTACACGTCGACGGCCGGCGAGGGCGGGCTGTGGCTGAACATCTCCGGCGGCGCGTACGCCGGGGTGAGCACCTCGAGGGTCACCGAGGCGTCCCGCACCTCGGCCAGCACCGCCAGCCCGAAGTCGGCCAGCACCGCCGGGTTGAAGTGCGAGTAGAGGATGTTGGCCGGCTTCACGTCCCGGTGCAGCACGCCGGCCGCGTGCGAGTGGGCGAGCGCGTCGGCGATCTTCACGCCCAGGTCGCGGGCCTCCACCGGACCCAGCGGGGAGGTCCGCATGCGCTCCGCGTACGACCCGTCGCAGAGCTCCATGATCAGGTAGGGGTGCTGGTCGACGGTGACCCCGACGTCGAAGAGGTCGACCACGTGCGGGTGCGAGGACATCTTCCCCGCCGCCCGCGCCTCGCGCAGGAACCGGGCCTGGTCGCGCTCGCTGTCCAGGGTGCGGTTCTCCACCTTGACCGCGACCTCACGCCCCACCGAGATCTGGGTGGCCCGGTAGACGGTGGCGTAGCCGCCCCGGGCGAAGACCTCCAGGTCGGTCAGACCGGGCACGATGGGCAGCCGGAGGGCGCCGGGCGGGGTCTCGGTCACGGCTCGAAAATACCCAACGGTCCGCGTCGCTCAGGACACCGCGTCGCCCGCCGGCACCGTCGCGGACCCGACGGCCTCGTCCCCGGCCGTCCGGGCGGGGCCCGCGCGGCGGGCGTCCCACCACAGGCCGACGGCCGTGGCGACCGCACCCAGCCCCTCCCACGCGGCGACGGAGAAGAACCGGCCCGGGGCCACGCCGGAGAGCACCGTGATGCTGAAGACGGTGAACGTGACCAGGCGGAACCAGACGGTGAATCGGTAGAACACCCGCCACTCGGTGGCGGCGGCGAGCAGGTAGTAGACCCCCATGTTGAAGGAGGCCATCGAGGACGCGGTGAGGAACGTGCCGGTGTAGTCACCGGCGGTCCGCTCGGCCGGCACCTGGAACCCGAGCATGCGCAGCTGTGCCTCCGGCCAGATCAGCCCGAGCGCGCCCAGCAGCACCGCCAGGGCCCCGAAGATCGCGATCGTCCAGCCGGCGCCGGAGCGCGGCAGCCTCATCCGTCCTCCCCACCCGCGACCGCCGCCGTGGGCGGTCTCCCTCTCAACCCCCACACGCTAGCCGCCACCCCCGACGCGCACATCCCCTGAAACCGCCGAACCTGTGCGCGGCCGCCCCCGTTCCCACCGCCCCGTGAGCGCAGATTCACCGAAAGAGTGGCTTACGGGCCAGGAAAGGCCCCGCTTTCCGTGAATCTGCGCGAGCGGGGGGCGCGGGGGGCGCGGAGGGTGCGGGGGGGCGGGTCAGGCGGCGGCGAGGCGGGCGCGGAGGGCGTCGGCGGCGGCCCGCTCGCTGCGCTGCTCGGTGGAGTACGCCAGCCGGACCGCCTCCTCGGCACGAGCCAGCGCCTCGGCCCGACGGCCGCAGGCGTCCAGCGTCTCGGCCAGCACGCAGGCCGCGATGACCTGGCTCCGGACGTCCTCGGCCGGGGCGGCCACCGCCCGCTGCGCCCAGTCCAGGGCCTGTTCCCGCTGGCCACGGGCGAGCAGGGCCGAGGCGTACCGGGCCATGGTCTGGCGGCGGGAGAAGAGCAGCGACGGGGTGTTGGCGGCGGCGGTGGCGACCGGGGCGAGCAGTCCCACCGCGGTGGCCGAGTCGCCGGCGGCGAGCCGGGCCATGGCGAGCAGCACCCGGGGGGCCACCTGGGCGGGGGCCTGCGGGTTGTGCGGTTCCACGGTGGTCAGCACCGCCCGGGCGTCCCGCTCGGCGGACTCGTGGTCGCCCATGTCCAGCGCCACGAAGCCGCGCAACGTGCCGGCCATCCCGGTGAGCAGCGGATGCGTGGTCTGGTCGGCGTATCCCAGGGCGTCGGTGAGCAGGTCGGCGGCGTGCTCCGGCTCGCCCAGCCCGCGCGCCACCACCCCGCGGACGACCAGGGCGAAGCCCTGCCCCCAGTCATCGCCGACCTCGGCGAACTCCCGGTACGCGCGGCGCGCGCCCCGGTCCGCCTCGGCCAGCTCGCCCAGCTCGGCGGTGGCGTACGCCTCGACCGCGCGGAGCGTGCCGACCGCCCACGCCTCGCCGACCCGCTCCCCGAACGGCAGGAAGACCTGCGCCAAGCGGCACGCCTCCCGGAGCCGGCCGGCGAGCAGCCGGGCGAACGCGGTGGTGCCGCGCAGCCAGGCCCGCCCGTACGGGTCCTTCAGCTCGGCGAAGAGCCGGGCGGCCCGGCCGAGCACCGCGTCGGTGCCGGCGAAGTCGCCCCGGGTGGTGGTCACCCAGGCCAGGTTCTGCAGCGACCAGGCCTGCCCGCGCGGGTCCTTCGCGGAGAGGCTGACCTGGTAGGACGCGGCGAGCCGGCTGCTCGCCTGGCCCAGCCGGCCGGCGATGAAGTCGGCCATGCCGAGCCGGCGCATCGCCGAGGCGCGCATCGTCGGCAGCTCGGCCGCGGTGGCCACCTGCAACGCCTCCTGCCAGCAGCGCTCCGCCCGCTCGGCGTCGCCGAGGGTCTGGTGCGCCTGCCCGGCCAGCAGCAGGGAGCTGGCCCGGATGGCCGCCGCGTCCCCGGCGTTGGCGGCGATCTTCTCGGCGAAGGCGAGCGCGTCGTTCGGGCGGCCGATCTGGAGCAGCGCCCGGGCGTGCACCACCCGGTCGGCCAGCGGCAGCCCGTCGCGGGCCAGCTCGGCGGCGCGTTCGGCGTACTCGACGGCCAGGGCCGGCTCGCCGGAGCGCAGCGCGCGCCGGGCGGCCCGGCCGAGTGCGGCGACGCCGAGCGGGGCCACCGCGCGGGCCGGCGCGTCCGGGCGGAGCTTCACCGCGTCGGCGAGCGCGGTGGCCCGCTCGACGTGCTCGGCGACGAATTCGTCCCGGGCCGCCTCGCTGAACCCGCCGGGCGGGGCGGCGGTGGCGTCGATGCCCTCCGGGGCGGCCCAGCGGGCCAGCGCGGCGTGCCGCTCGGCCAGTTCGGCCTTGCTCACCCCGGCGTACGCGGCCTCCCGCATCAGCGGGGTGGCGAAGGCGTAGCCGGTGCGGATGCGGTGCAGCATGCGGCGTTGGAGCAGCTCCTCCACGGCCCGGTCCAGCTCGACCGCCGCCACCGCCGACGGCCGGCCGGCCAGCCCGACGCGCTGCTCGCGGAGCGCCTCCAGGGCGCCGGTGGGCACGGTGTCGCCGACCACCGCGGCGTCCCGCAGCACCGAGCGGGCGTCCGGCGGCAGCGCGTCGATACGCGCGGCGAGCACGGCGGCCAGGTCGCGGGAGAGCAGCCGGCTGCCCAGCGAGCCGGGGGCCAGCCGCCAGCCGACGTTCCCGCCCCGGCCGGGCCCGGCGGTCAGCGCCCCGCGCTCCATCAGCAGGGTGACCAGCTCGGCCAGGTAGAACGGGTTGCCCTGCGCGGTGGCGAGCAACCGGTCCGCGTCGGCCTGCGGCAGCTTGCCGCCGCCCAGGTAGCTGGTGAGCAGCCGGGAGGCGTCCGCGCCGCGCAGCGGCGGCAGCGCGTGCACCTCGGCATCCGCGACCCGGGTCAGCGCCCCGGCGGTACGCACCAGCTCGGGCCGGCCGAGCAGCAGCACCAGCACCGGGCCGCTGAGCCGGTTGAGCGTGAGCCCGAGCGCGTTGACGGTCTCGGCGGTGGCGTCGTGCAGGTCGTCCACGACGATGGCCAGCGGCGCCTCCACGGCGAGCGCGCTGAGCAGGTCGGCGACCGCGTTCGGCACGGCCTCGGCGTCCGGGGGCGGGGCGGCGGCGCTCCACTCGCTGTTCTCGGCGGCGGCGGGGAGTTCCGCGTACCCGAGCAGGGCCAGGAGCTGGTCGACGGCGATCGGGGGCGGGTCGCCGGGGAGCCGGGCGAGCCGCTGGCCGAGCCGGCGCAGCCGCTCCTCGACGGCCGGCCGGGTCAGTGCCGTGGCCGGGTCGTTGGGCAGGCCGACCGCCGCCCGGACCAGGTCGGCGAGGGGCGCGAGCCGGCGCCGCTCGCCGAACGCGGCGCAGCGCACGGAGAGCACCCGGGCGCCGGTGTGCGCGGCGTACCGGCCGGCGCCCACGTCGTAGCCGGCGGCGAGGCGTTCCACCTCGGCGGCGAACCGGGACTTGCCGATCCCGGCCTCCGCGGTCATCAGGAGCACCCGGGGCTCCCCCCGGTCGATCACCTCGGCGAGCCGGCCGGCCACCCGGCCGATCTCGGTCTCCCGGCCCACGAAGGGCGCCTCGTCGCCGAGACCGGACCGGGTGCCCGGCGCGTCCAGGAGGCCCAGCAGCTCGTACGCCTCGACCGGCTCGCGCTTGCCCTTCAGCCGCAGCGGGCGCAGCGCCCGCCAGGAGGCGACGTGCCGGGTGGCGGCGGCGGTACGCCCGCCGGCGTAGACCGCGCCGACGGCGGCGGCGTCGGCGAGCCGGGCGGCGGTGTTCACCGTGTCGCCGATGACGGTGTACTCGATCGCAGCCTGGATGCCGGCGATGACGTCACCCGTGTTCAGGCCGACCCGCAGGCCGAGCGGCGCACCGCCGCCCCGCTCGTCGTCGAGCACCCGGCGGACCGCCCGCTGCATGGACAGCGCCGCCCGGACCGCCCGCTCGGCGTCGTCCTCGTGCGCCACCGGCGCCCCGAAGACCGCCATGATGCCGTCGCCGGTCAGCTTGTCCACGTGCCCGCCGAAGGTCTTCACCGCACCGGCGAGGGCGGCCAGCACCCGGTCGGTGACCGCGCCGACCCGCTCCGGGTCGAGGTCCTCCGACCAGGAGGTGAAGTCGGAGAGGTCGCCGAAGAGCACGGTGACCACCCGCCGTTCGGCGGTGGGCAGGGTGGCCGCAGCCGGCAGCGCCGCCCCGCAGTTGTGGCAGAACTTCGCCCCGGGGACGGCGAGCGTGCCGCAGACCGGGCAGGTCACGGCTGCTCCACTCCCAGGTATTCGAGCTGCGCGCGGACCGACCACTCGGCCGCCCACCAGAGGGAGCGGTCGACGTCGGCGTAGACCTTGGCGACCACCTCGGGCGCGGTGGTCGCGCCCTCGGCGACCGCCGCCCGTACCTGGTCCAGGCGGGCCCGCCGGTGGGCCAGGTAGAACTCGGCCGCCGCGCCGCAGTCGGCCAGCGCCGGGCCGTGCCCCGGCAGCGCCGGGATCCCCCGGTACGTGGAGAGCAGCTCCAGGCTCGACAGGTAGTCCCCGAGGTGCCCGTCCGGGTGGGCCACCACGGTGGTGCCCCGGCCCAGGATGGTGTCGCCGGTGAGCACGACCCGCTCGTCGCCGTGCTCGACCAGGAAGCAGACCGAGTCGGCGGTGTGCCCGGGGGTGGGCAGGAGTCGGATGGCCAGGCCGGCGTCCAGCGCGGCGTCCGGCGTCAACGGCGCACCGCCGATGGTGTGCGCCGGGTCGGCGGCGAGCACGTGCGCGCCGCCGAGCAGCTCACTCAGCCGCGCGGCGCCCTCGGTGTGGTCGGGGTGCCCGTGGGTGATCAACACGAAACCGACCGGCCCGTGTGCCGCGATCGCGGCCAGGTGCTCCTCGTCCGCCGGTCCCGGGTCGACGACCACCCCGTACTCCTCGCCGGGGGCGCGCAGCACCCAGGTGTTGGTGCCGTCGAGCGTCATCGGCCCCGGGTTCGGCGCACGCAGCAGCGTCACCCACGCCGGCAGCTCGTCCGCGAGGGCACCCGCCGCCCCGGTCACATGCCCGCCCATGGCAGCGATCGTACGACCCCGCCCGCCACTCCCCGCGATCTTGCAGGTTCCGCCTGTGATTTGTGGTCGTTCACGGCTTTCGCCGTGGCGGCACCGGCAAGATCGCGGGGCCGGCGGCAGGTCAGGCGACCTCGACGATGACCTCGACCTCGACGGGCGCGTCGAGGGGCAGCTCGGCGACCCCTACCGCGCTGCGGGCGTGCCGGCCGGCCTCGCCGAAGACGGCGCCGAACAGGTCGGAGGCGCCGTTGATCACGCCCGGCTGCCCGGTGAAGCCCGGGGCGCTGGCCACGAAGCCGGTCAGCTTCACGACCTTGACCACGTTCTCCAGGCCGACCAGCGAGTCGATCGCGGCGAGGGCGTTCAGGGCGCACCGCTGCGCCAGGTCCTTCGCCTGGTCGGCGGAGACGCCGTTGCCGACCTTGCCGGTGGCGAGCAGCTTGCCCTCGGCCATCGGGAGCTGGCCGGAGACGTAGACGTGCTGCCCGGACTGGACGGCCGGCACGTAGCTGGCCACCGGCGGCACCACCTCGGGCAGGCTCAGGCCCAGCTCGGCGAGCTTCGCGTGCGGTCCGTTGCTCATGCCCTCAGCCCTTCGGACGCTTCAGGTAGGCGACGAGCTGCTCCGGGTTCGGGCCGGGCACCACGGAGACCAGTTCCCAGCCGTCCTCGCCCCAGTTGTCGAGGATCTGCTTGGTCGCGTGGACCAGCAGCGGAACCGTGGCGTATTCCCACTTCTGCATCAGGTAGAGGCTCCCTTGCCTGGCATGGACTTCGGTCAGGCACAGCCTACGGTCCGGCGGAACTACGGGGACGCGGGACGCTGCTCCGGGGTCGCGGCCGGCTCGCCGCAGGGCCCCTCGTGGTCGTACCGCTGGGGGCACCGGGTGCGGTCGGGCAGCAGCAGGTCGCAGAAGACGCGGTGCCGGTTGTTCTGGTCGTCCGCGGTGGAGACCGTGGTCTCGCCGGCGTCCAGCTCGCTGAGGAAGCCGAGCGAGGTGGCCACGGTGCCGGCCAGCGCGGTCGCCGCCGCCAGGTCGGGGACGCGGACCGGCAGGTGGATGACGTATCCGGGCTCCTCGTCGTCGCGAGCGCGGTCGCCGGGGCGGGCCAGCGTGCGGAGCACCTCGACCGGCGGGCGGTACGACCGCTCGTTGAACGGCCCCGGGCCGGGCCCGTCGGACTCACCGGGTCGCCCCGCCCGGTCACCGGACGAGAACTGGGCTCGAGGAACGTTCTCCGTGTCGCGCATGCACTGCCTCCGGGCGTCGTACCTGGTCAAAGTCACCACCATCCGGCTCGGACCCACTGCCCCGTCCGGCCCCCGCGTCGCGACGAACGTAGGACCTGCCGGGAGTCCCGGCAACGGGACGCGCAGGCCCGATTACGTCCAGTCACATATGCGACACATCCCTAGTCCGTAAGGCGACGGCGGCTTCACGTTCGGGGTGGCGCGCCGCGACACCCGGCCCGGTACGCGGGGCTGGCAAGCCGCCCATCGACCGCTACCCTTCCGGTCTGGACGGGCGACCCGCTCGCCCGCCGTGCTCGATCACGCGTCCGTCGCCCGGGGCGGCGAGGACGCCGTACCCCGGGGGAACGAGATGACCCAACCGCCCATCGGCGGCACCGCCGCGCCCGGTGGCCCGTCGCCCGAGCAGCCGCCGGTCGGCGCCACGCCGACGCCCGGGGCTTTCCCGCCACCGGCACCTGGGGCCTTCCCGCCACCGGCCTCCGGGGCCTTCCCGCCAGCACCCGGGGCCTTCCCGCCGCCGGCATCCGGGGCGTTCCCGCCGCCGGCGGGCGGCTACCCGCCGTACCAGGGCCCGGCGGCCCCGAAGAAGCGGCGCGGGCTGCTGATCGCCACGATCGTGCTGGCCGCGGCGGTCCTGCTCTGCGGCGGCGGTGGCACGGCCGCGTTCCTCACCCTGCGCAACGCGGAGGACGGCCAGGGCGCCAAGGAGCCGGCGGTCGCGGTGGAGGGCTTCCTCACGGCCGTCTACAAGGACCGGGACGCCCGGAAGGCGGCCACCTTCGTCTGCTCCGCCTCCCGCGACGACAAGAAGATCGCCGCCAAGGTCGCCGAGGTGCGGAAGTACGCCACGCAGTACCAGAACCCGCGGTTCCGCTGGACCAGCCCGAAGGTGGACAACCAGACCGGTGATCGGGCGACCGTGACCACCCGGGTCACCATGACCACCTCCGACGAGAAGGTGGCCGACCAGGACCTGCGCTTCACCGTGGTGCGGAAGACGGGTTGGTGGGTCTGCGAGGTGGCCTGACCCCGCCGGCTGGATAGGCTCGACGGGTGGCAGCAGCTGAGCAGCCGGCCGACCCGGCCGGCACCGGGTGGCCGGCCCGCCTCCACGTGGTGACCGGCAAGGGCGGCACGGGCAAGACCAGTGTGGCCGCGGCGCTGGCCCTCGGGCTGGCCGCCGGCGGCCGGCGCACCCTGCTGGTCGAGGTCGAGGGGCGACAGGGCATCGCCCAGCTCTTCGGCACCGACCCGCTGCCGTACGAGGAGCGGCACCTGGCCGACGCCCCGGGTGGCGGCGAGGTGCGGGCCCTGGCGGTGGACGCCGAGGAGGCGCTCCTCGAGTACCTGGACATGTTCTACAAGCTCGGCGCGGCCGGCCGGGCGCTGCGCAAGTTCGGGGCCATCGACTTCGCCACCACCATCGCCCCGGGCCTGCGGGACGTGCTGCTCACCGGCAAGGTCAAGGAGGCCACCACCCGCACCAGCGGCCAGCGCCGGACGTACGACGCGGTGGTGCTGGACGCCCCGCCGACCGGGCGGATCGGCCGGTTCCTCAACGTGACGGCGGAGACCGCCCGGCTGGCCAAGGTCGGCCCGATCAAGACCCAGAGCGAGGGGGTCGCCGCGCTGCTCCGCTCGCCGATGACGGCCGTGCACGTGGTGACCCTGCTGGAGGAGATGCCGGTCCAGGAGACGGTCGACGCCATCGAGGAGCTGACGCAGCTCGGTTTCCCGGTCGGCCGGGTGATCGTCAACGCGACCCGCTCCGCGGTGCCGGCCGGCCGCCCGGTGACCGCGGCCGAGCTGAAGCGGGGGCTGGCCGCGGCCGGGCTGCCGACCGACGGCCGGACCGTCGCCGGGCTCGTCGAGGAGGCCCGCGACCAGCGGGTACGCCGGGAGCTGGAGGACTCCCTCCGGGGCGATCTGGTGGAGCTGGGCCTGCCCCTGACCGAGCTGCCGTTGCTCCCCGACGGGGTGGACCGGGCCGGGCTGGAGGCGTTGGCCGAAGCGCTCGTCCGGGCGGATTGACTCACACCTGCGGCCGGCACGGAGCAGAGACACCCCCCAGACCGATACGCTCGATTGGTGCCTTCCGAAGACGCGGCGCCTCCGCTGGACGTCGACCAGATCCTCGCCGACCCCGGCGTGCGCATCGTGGTCTGCTGCGGGGCCGGCGGCGTGGGCAAGACGACCACCGCGGCCGCGTTGGCGCTGCGGGCGGCCGAACGGCACGGCCGGCGGACGGTGGTGCTCACCATCGACCCGGCTCGCCGGCTGGCCCAGTCGCTCGGCCTGACCGAGCTGGACAACACGCCGCGCCAGGTCAAGGGCATCGACATCGAGGCCAGCGGCGGCGAGCTGCACGCCATGATGCTGGACATGAAGCGCACCTTCGACGACGTGGTGCTCCAGCACACCGATCCGGCGAAGGCGGCGGAGATCTTCGCCAACCCCTTCTACCAGGCCATGAGCTCGACCTTCGCCGGCACCCAGGAATACATGGCGATGGAGAAGCTGGGCCAGCTGCACGCCCGGGGTGAGTGGGACCTGATCGTGGTGGACACCCCGCCGTCCCGCTCGGCGCTGGACTTCCTCGACGCCCCGGCCCGGCTCTCCCGCTTCCTCGACGGCCGGATGCTGCGGCTGCTGCTCGCGCCGGCGCGCAGCGGGGGCCGGAGCATGTTCAGCCTGGTCACCGCCAGCTTCGGGATGTTCTCCAAGGTGGTGCAGAAGGTGATCGGCGCCCAGCTGCTCACCGACCTCTCCGGCTTCGTCGCCGCGCTGGACTCGATGTTCGGCGGCTTCCGGCAGCGGGCCGAGCAGACGTACCGCATCCTGCAGGCCCGGGAGACGGCGTTCCTCCTGGTCGCGGCGCCGGAGCCGGACGCGGTCCGGGAGGCGGCCTACTTCGCCGGCCGGCTGCGGGCCGAGCGGATGCCGCTGGCCGGCCTGGTGCTCAACCGGGTGCACCGGCCGGCGGTGCCGCAGCTGAGCGCCGCCGACAGCCTGGCCGCCGCCGAGCGGCTGGCCGCCGAGGGTGGGCACGACGGCGCCGTCGAGGTGCTGCGGGCCCACGCCGCGCTGGCCCAGCAGGCGGTACGCGAGCAGCGGGTGGCGGCCCGGTTCACCGAGGCGTTCCCGGCGGTGCCGGCGGTGTCGGTGACGGCGCAGCCCGCCGACGTGCACGACGTCGACGGGCTGCGGACGATCGGCGAGGCGATCAGCCGGCCCTGAGGCGCGCTGACCGACCGGCGCGACGGTCAGTTGGCGGTGGTCACCAGGACCTTGTCCTTGCCGGCCTTCTCCTTGGCGTTCTTCTTCATGGCGGCCTCGAACATCTTCCGCCAGCTGGTCACCTGCGGGTGCCGGCGCAGCAACGCCCGGCGTTCGCGTTCGGTCATGCCACCCCACACACCGAACTCGATCCGGTTGTCGAGCGCGTCGGCCAGGCACTCGTACCGAACTGGGCAGCTCCGGCAGATCCTCTTCGCCACGTTCTGTTCTGCGCCCTGTACGAACAACGCGTCCGGGTCCCCGTTCTGACATGCCGCCAGTGACGGCCAGTCAGTGATCATGCCCATCTGTACACGTCCCCCCTTGCAGTACCTACCGACTCCGCGCGACCAGCCGTCGAATCAACCCCCCGGTCATCCGGCCGGCCTCCCCAGGGCGGCACGGATGACATGTGGCTCTGTCGCCGCCACCATCATGCTGTGTAGTCGGCCGATTACGCAACGTTGTCGGCTAAATCCATCATTCCGGACACTCCCGGCTTCCCGGGCTTTCGCCCGCCGTCTACCCCGCCGGAGTACGTGAAAACGCTGCGGGGCTCCTCCGTTCGGGGGAGACTTTCGCCAGGTTCACGCAACCACGCACCAGGGCTCGTGCGTTTAGCACAACGAGGCCGGCGCGCGCGGGAAATGGGGAAAGTTCCCCGCGCGCCCCTCGTTCCCTACTCGCGTACCCTGTCGAGGTGACCTGGATGCGGAAACGTGACCACAATGTGCTGACCAACGCCGCATCGCTACTTGTCTGTGGCCTGTTGGCCGGTGTGGTGGTCGCGGCGGCGGCCTTCCCCGCGGTGGCGATGTCCGGACTTGCGGCGAAGGCGGGGGCGGAGACGTTCGGCGCCCTCCCCAAGGAGCTGACGGTGGCCCGCGCGCCGCAGATCAGCTACCTGCTCGCCGCCGACGGCAAGACGCCGCTCGCCACGATGTACGACGAGAACCGCCGCGACGTGAAGCTCAAGGACATCTCGCCGTACATGCAGAAGGCCATCATCGCGGCCGAGGACCACGACTTCTACAAGCACAACGGCGTGGACCTCAACGGCGTCGCCCGGGCGTTCGTCAACAACCAGTCGGGGGCGAACTCCCGGCAGGGCGCGTCGACGCTCACCATGCAGTACGTCCGGCTGGCCATCTCGTACTCGGCGACCCACCCGGCCGACGTGGTCGCGGCGACCGAGGACACCAGCGCCCGCAAGCTGCGCGAGATGCGCTACGCGCTCCAGATCGACAAGGAGCTCTCCAAGGACGAGATCCTGGAGCGCTACCTGAACATCGCCGCCTTCGGCAACGGCGCGTACGGCATCTACGCGGCCAGCCAGGTCTACTTCGGCAAGCCGCCGAGCAAGCTCGACATCCAGGAGTCGGCGATGCTGGCCGGCATGGTGAAGGCGCCGACCGCGTTCGACCCCACCACCAAGCCCGGCTACCCGCAGGCCGTCGACCGGCGCGACTACGTCATCCAGAACATGGTGCAGATCGGCGCCATCACGCAGGAGCAGGCCGACCAGGCCAAGAAGATCAAGCTGGTGGTGAAGGACAAGCGCACCCCGAACGGCTGCGTCGCCACCAACACCCAGAGCTGGGGCTTCTTCTGCGACTACTTCTACCGGTGGTGGCTCCAGCAGGAGACCTTCGGCTCGACCTCGTACGACCGGGAGCGCCGGCTGAAGAGCGGCGGCTACACCATCACCACCAGCCTGGACGTGCAGGCGCAGAAGGCCGCCGACCGGGCGGTCCGCAACCATCTGAGCGTGAGCGCCACGGCCGCCCGGATGGTCGCGGTGGTCGAGCCGGGCACCGGCCGGGTCCGGGCGGTCGCGGTGAACCGGAACTTCAAGATCGATGACCCGAAGCACCCGCAGAACAAGCTCTCCAGCGACCCGAAGAAGGCCAAGAAGGGCATCCGGGGCAACCGCCCGAACACGGTGAACCCGCTGATCACGGGCGGCCCCGGCATCACCGGCTACCAGGCCGGTTCGACCTTCAAGATGTTCACGATGGTGGCGGCCCTGGAGAAGGGCTATCCGCTCAGCTACACCATCAACGCTCCGGAGCAGTTCAAGTCGGAGTACATCATCGACTCCAGCAACCCGGCCGCCTGCAAGGGCACGCACTTCTACTGCCCGGTCAACGCCAACAAGTCGATGGCCGGCGTACACAACATGTGGAGCGCGTTCGGCTTCTCGGTCAACACCTACTGGGTCGCGCTGCAGCAGCGGGTCGGCGCGGAGAACGTGGTGAAGGCGGCGCAGAAGCTGGGCATCACCTTCCGCGCGCCGAGCGACGCCCGGTTCGCCGAGAACAAGGACGCCGCGCACCAGTGGGGCGCGTTCACCCTCGGTGTCTCGCAGACCACGCCGCTGGAGCTGGCCAACGCGTACGCCACCCTGGCGGCGGACGGGAAGTACTGCGAGCCGATCCCGGTGCAGGAGATCCGCGGCCCGGACGGCGAGAAGCTCGACATCGCCAACCCGCACTGCGAGCAGCGGATCAGCACCCAGGTGGCCCGGGCCGCGGTGGACGCCGCCCGCTGCCCGGTGGGTGACAACTCCCCGACCAGCAAGTGCAAGTCCCGCACTGCGGGCAACGTGAAGGGGATCGTCAACGCTCCGGTGGCCGGCAAGTCCGGCACCACCGACTCGGACAAGACCTCGGCCCTGGTCGCCATGACCAAGCAGTACGCGGTGGCCGGCATCGAGGCCGACCCGGACTGGCCGCAGACCACCCAGCGGATGAAGCACAACGAGGTGCCCTGGGGCATCAACCCGGCGGTCTACGAGACGCTCCGCGACGCCATGAAGGGCAAGGAGCGGATCGACTTCACCCCGCCGAGCGGGAAGATCCTCGAAGGTGACCAGCGCTCCATCCCGGGCGTGAAGTGCGAGTCGATCGACACCGCCAAGTCGCGGCTGCGCGGGGCCGGCTTCGAGCCGGTGGTGGCCAGCAGCCCGATCCCGTCCGAGTGCCCGGTGGGCACCGCCGCCGGCACCAGCCCGGACGGGCGCACCATCAAGGGCGGCGTGGTGACCATCGAGGTCAGCGCCGGCGGCGGTCAGCCGAACGGTGGCAACACCACCACGTCACCCCCGCCGGGCAACGGTCCCGGGCGACCACCACGTCGCTGACCGGCAGAACGACAGCGGGCGGGCACCCACCTGGGGTGCCCGCCCGCTTCGTCGTCAGGCCCGGGTCAGAGGCCGAGCTGCCGGCGTACCTCCGCGGCCACCCGGCCGCCCTCGGCCCGGCCCGCCACCGCGGCCTGGGCCGCCTTCATGGCCGGGCCCATCTGCGCCTTGCCGGTGAAGCCGCCGGCGGCGAGCGCCCCCGCGACCAGTTCGGCCAGTTCCTCGTCGGAGAGCTGCTTCGGCAGGTAGCGCTCCAGCACCTCGCCCTCGGCGGTCTCCTTGCCCGCCTGCTCGGCGCGACCCGCGTCGGCGAAGGCGGTCGCCGCCTCGCGCCGCTTCTTGGCCTCCTTGGTCAGCACCGCGAGCACCTCGTCGTCGCTGAGCTCGCGCTTTTCCTTGCCGGCGACCTCGGCGTTGCCGACGGCCGCCAGGGCCATCCGCAGGGTGGAGGTGGTCAGCTCGTCGCGCGCCTTGAGGGCGGCGCGCATGTCGGCGGTGAGACGGTCCTTCAGCGTGCTCATGGACGGTCAAACTACCCTGAACGACATGCGAAAGCGCACACTATTCCGGCTTGCCGCCGGGACCGTCGCCGCCGGGGCGGCCACCCTGGCGTACGCGTCGCTCGTCGAGCGCAACATGTTCACCCTGCGCCGGTACGACGTGCCGGTGCTCCCCACCGACGCCGAGCCGCTGCGTGTACTGCACCTCTCGGACCTGCACATGACGCCGAACCAGCGGCGCAAGCAGGACTGGGTGGCCTCGCTGGCCGCGCTCGACCCGGACCTGGTGGTCGTCACCGGGGACAACATGGCCCACCCGGACGCCGTGCCCGGCGTGCTGCGCGCCCTGCAGCCGCTGCTCGACCTCCCCGGCGCCTTCGTCTTCGGCTCGAACGACTACACCGGGCCGGTCTGGAAGAACCCGTTCACCTACTTCCTCCCCGACCGCGAGTACACCGAGGGGGTGCCGCTGCCGTACGAGGAGCTGCGCGACGTCTTCACCGGCGCGGGCTGGGTGGACCTGAACAACGCGCGGACCACGCTCAAGGCCGGCGGCCGGGAGATCGAACTGGTCGGCGTGGACGATCCGCACATCGAGCGGGACGACTACGACGCCGTGGCCGGACCGGTCACCGCCGGCGCGGCGCTCTCCGTCGGCGTCGCCCACTCCCCGGAGCCGGCGCTGCTGGACCGGATGGCCGCGGACGGCTTCGGGCTGCTGCTCGCCGGCCACACCCACGGCGGCCAGGTCTGCGTACCCGGTTACGGCGCGCTGGTGACCAACTGCGGCCTGCCCCGCTCGATGGCCCGGGGGCTGCACCGCTGGCCCGGCTCGGACTCCTGGCTGCACGTCTCCGCCGGCGTCGGTACGCACCCCACCGCGCCGGTCCGCTTCGCCTGCCCGCCGGAGGCCAGCGTGCTCACCCTCATCCCCCGCTGAGCGACCCGCTCTCCAGGGGTGGGGTACCGAGTTTGACCCTCGGGGCGGGTGGGCTACTATTTGTCGGCACGCCTCGGGGTGTGGCGCAGTTTGGTAGCGCGCTTCGTTCGGGACGAAGAGGTCGTCGGTTCAAATCCGGCCACCCCGACCAGAGGTAGGAAGAAGGCCCCCTCCACGGAGGGGGCCTTCTTCGTCGGCGGCCGCAGCCGATGCGATCCAGATCACAACGCGCTCAGCCTGCCGTCGGGCAGGCGCGGCCCGCCTCGGTCACCCGGTAGACCTTGAGCGTGCCCACCTGATGCACCAGGGTCAGCCGGTCCGAGGCGGCGACGCGCTGCGGGTCGTAGCTCCCCTCGAAGGGCTCGAGCCCTCCGCCGACCACGAGATACTCCACGGCGAACCGGCGGACGTCACAGCCGCCCGGCCGGGCGCCCTTCTTGTCGACCAGCCAGTCCCATGCCCGCAACCGCCCGGCGTAGTAGTCGGCCTCGCGGGTCGGCACCGGCTCCACGCCGAACAGCTCCGGCACGCCGTAGTCGACGTAGAGCCAGGCCAGGTAGTGCCGCCGGTCGACGGCCACCGTCCGGCCGGGCGGGGTGTTGGCGGCGAGCCATCGGAAGGCGCTGCGGTAGGAGTCATCGACCGGAGCGAGACTCTCGAAGTGGTTGCGCAGCGGACGCCAGGAGGCGGGTACGGCGGCGAGGACCGTCAGGCTCAACACCACGACCGAGGCGGCCACGGCTGCCGGCGTGGTCGATTCCCGCCACGCGGCCGCGCGGCCGACGAACTTCCCCAACAACCACTGCACGGTCAGCCCGACAGCGACCGCGCCGGCCACCGTGAGCACGCCGTGCACCGGGAAGATCAGCAGCCGTAGCCGCTCCCGGCTGCCGTACCAGAGGCCGGAGACGAGCGCCGCGGAGGGCGAGTCCGACATGGTGGTCCAGATTCCCACGGCGGTGAAGACCACCCCGGCGAACAGCCACGGCCGGGCCCACCGCAGCTGCCGGAAGACCAGGCACAGCGGCGCGGCGACGAGGCAGGCGACGGTCAGCATCGCGGCGATCCGGATCGTCGGCACGTCGAGCTGGGAATCCCCGGCAGCCGGCGACGGAAAGCCGAACAGCACGTAACGCTGCGGGTCGGTAACCCAGAATTCGAAGGACTTGCCGAACTGGCCGGGAAATGCGGCGGCGTAGGAGACCCGTTCGGCCTTCGCTCCGGTCAACCCGGAGAGGAAGGGGCCGAGCGCCACCAGGCCACCGACCGCGGCCGACCCCGGTGCCGCGAGGCTTCGGCGCAGGGCCAGCGGTCCCGGCAACAGGGGAAGCAAGCCCAGCGCGAGTACGCCGGCCAGGAGGATGTCGTAGGTGTGGCTCATGATCAGGCCGGCGCTGGAGAGGCCCGCGAGCAGACCCATCCGGACGGGGTGCGGGCCCCGCACGGCCAGGGCGATGAGCAGCGCGATGCCCACCGCCATGCAGGGACCCGTCAGCTGGGTGATCCGACCGACGATGGCGGAGAACCAGAACGGGCCGACGAGCGCCGGGGCGGCTGCGGCGCAGGCAGCGACGACCGGCCCGCCGCGCAGGGCGCGGACCGCGGCGTAGACGCCGGCGACCAGCGCGAGTGGCCCGACCAGCACCGACCAGGTGGTCATGGCCGCACTGACGTGGCCGCCCGACAGTTGCGCCGCCTGAGCCCACAGGACGTTGGTGGCGACCGGGTAGAACTCGCAGGTCGGGATCGAATCGATGGACGAGCTGCAGGCCGACGAGATCGTGGCGCTGCCGGTCTCCAGGATGCGGCGGCTGAAGTAACCGTGATGCATGGCGTCCCAGCCGGCCGGCGCGACGAGCCTGCCGAGCATCAGCCAGCCGAAGCCCACATTGATGACGGCGGGAATCGTGATGCCGATGACATCGGCCCGCCGGGGCCGGACGGAAGGCAGCCGGAAGCGTCCCAGGCGGGAGCGGTCCTCGCCGTGTTCGTCGCCGACCAGGCCGCGGGCGACGAGCCGGGAGGCGAGGATCGCCGCCCCGGCCAGGATCACCTCCGCGACGAGGACCGCCATCGCGCTGTGGGGCAGGCCGAGCGCCGGTAGCCATCCCATCGCCATGCTCGCCAGCCCGAGGGTCAGCGCGGGAGCCGCCGTCCAGGCGGCCCAGCGGTAGCGGCCCGGCGGCAGGACGAAGCCGAGCAGCGCCCCAGGGACGACGGCGACGACCAGGGCGACGACACCCGCCAGCATGAAGGTCCTTCCCGGGCCCGCGACGGCCTCATGGCGTCCTGGGCCTCGGCAGTCGAGGCGACTCTGATCTTGCAAAGACAGCCTTCGTACGGTACCGGCCGCCGATCGGCACCGACGACCGCGCGACCCCGTTCAGCCGCGGCTGCTCCAGCCGTAGGCGCAACTCGCGTCCGCAACCGCGGCCGGAGCCCGGTTACTGCCCGGTCCGCCGAACATGGACGGCCGAAAGGTCGTTGCTGATCGATGTCGCAGCCGGTTTCATCTTCCTACCGTCCGCACACGTCGGCGGACGGGCACGGGGAAGGACAACCACTGTGAATCGTGCCCGGCCACATCGTGGCCTCACCGCCGCGCTCGCGTTGACGCTGGGCGTCACCGGGCTCGCGGTCATCAGCACCGGCGGTACCGCCCTCGCGGCACCTCACTACGCGAGCAGCACCCGGACCCAGCTCGGCTGGACCGACTCCGCCACCCCGAAGACGGCGTACGACGAGGCGGACCACCCGCGGGACAACCTGCCGATCGGCACCTGGCCGGACGCCACCGGGGTGCCGCACACCTCGCGGATCTACGCCACCTTCGACCTGTCCGCCTTCAAGGACAAGAAAATCTACGACGGAAAGGTCTACGTCCAGGAGGTCGAGGCGGCCGACTGCACCAAGAAGGCGTTCGAGATCTGGCGTACGGAGCCGGTCGACGGGACGCCCACCTGGCAGCACCCGCCGAAGCCGCTCGCCAAGCTGGACGAGAAGCTGACCGCCAGCCAGTACTGCCCGGGCGGCACCCCCGCCTTCGACGTGGCGTCGGCCGTCCGGGACGCCGTGGCCGAAGGGCAGAGCCGGATCACGTTCGAGATCCGGGTGCCGGAGCGGTACGAGACCGATCCCGCCTACGCCCGCCGGTTCTACTGGTACTACGGCGTCCGGCTCTCGGTGCAGTACAACTCGGTGCCCAGGATCGACAACACCAACCTCTACAACGGCGGCTTCGCCTGCGGCCAGGCCACGCCGTACCGCCGGCTGGGCGGCCTGGCCGACATCCTCCAGGCGCTCGGTCGGGACGCCGACGAGTACGACCAGGGCAACCTGCACACCGAGGTCGCGATCTGGCCGGCGAACGACCCGTCGGCCCGGCAGGTCTTCCAGGGGTCGGAGGGCAGCAACGAGCGGGTCGGCACCGTCAAGCTGCCGAGCGGCACGCTGGTCGACGACACCTCGTACACCTGGCAGGCCCGGATCTCCGACGGCACGGACAGCTCCGAGTGGTCGAAGAAGTGCTCCTTCACCTACGACGCCACGGACCCGTCGATCCCGACGGTCACCTCGCCGAACTATCCGCGCGGCGGTGACGCCCCGGTGGGCGAGCCCGGCATCTTCACCTTCTCCGGAAACGGCGACCCAGACGTCGCCGGCTTCCAATACGGCTGGAACGGCCTGGGGATCTCGGGGATCTGCTCCATCTACGGCGACGTCGGGCAGTACGTCTGCGGCGATCCGCTGGAGCACGCGGTACGCGCCGACGACAACGGCATCGCCACCCTCTCGCTCAGCCCGCCGCGGGTCGGTTGGCAGGCCCTGACGGTCCGTTCGATCGACCTGGCCGGCAACGTGTCGGACACCACCACGTACGAGGTCATCGCCGGGCCGAGCGACCCACGAGTGGAGGTCGTGGGGCCGGAGCCGGAGTGGAACAAGGAGGTGACGCTGAAGTTCACCCCGTACGCCGGGGTCTCCGGGGTCACCGAGTACGAATACACCGTGGACGGCGGGGAGACGAAGCTCCTCAAGGCCGACGCGGACGGCACCGCCCGGTTGACCTTCACCGCCACGAACGTGGACGGGGCGCAGGTCACGGTACGCAGCCACAGCGCCAACGGCTTCGTATCCACCGAGGGCAACTGGATGACCGTCTTCTACCCGTGGCCCGGCGTGAAGTCGGACGTCTACTACTACCCCGAGGACGGCCACGCGGTGGGTGGCGTGGGGGTAGAGGGCACGTTCACCTTCTCGCCCCCGGCCGGCTGGGCCGATGTCGCGGCGTACCGCTACTCCTTCCTCGACGGCGGTGACCTGACCGAGGTGGCGGCCGGCGCCGGCGGCCGGGCGACCATCACCTGGACACCGACCACCAGCGGGTACGTCACGCTGACGGTCTACGCCGTCCGGGCCGACGGCACCATGAGTGACTACGCCAACTGGTACTGGTTCGAGGTCGCCTGACGGGTTCGACACGGGGAGGGCCGGCGGTGTGCGCCGGCCCTCCCCGTCGCGCTTCCCGGCTCAGTCGTGCAGCTCGGTGCGGGCGACCTCGGCGAACGCCGCGGTCAGGTAGCCGGCCAGCGGTCGACCGGTGACGGCCAGCAGGTCGGCGACGAGCAACGGGGCGTGCCGGGCGATCGCGGCCGGATCGGGCGGCGCGTCGTCGTCGCCGGGGTCGTACACGCCCAGGGCGCTGGCCAGCAGCACCAGCAGCACGTGCGGGTCGACGTCCGGCCACCAGGCGGCGGTGGACCGGACACAGCGCTCCAGCACCTGGCGGACGTCGTCACCGGCCAGCCCGTCCGGGTGGGTCTCCTCCAGCAGCAGCCGCACCACCCCGCCAAGCACCAGGCCGGAGCGGTCGGCGGCGGTCAGCCGCGCCACGGTCGGCGGGTAAGCCTCGGCGTCCCGCGCGCCGGCGGCGGTCACCGCCTCCGTGGCAGCCTCGGCGATCTCCCGGGCGGATGCGGGCAGGTGTCGCCAGGTCGTCGTCACCGCGCCAGCATGGCAGACAGGGTGTGCTTGGTCACCCGGCGGCTCTGCCGAGCGCATAACCGCCGGTAATCCGCTCGCGGGTCGTCGTACCCGGCGCAGAGAATCCAGCCATGCTGCGCCGCGCCCTACCCACCCGCCCCGAAGCCCGTCGGATCCTGCTCGGCACCCTGCTGTCGGCCGTCGGGCGCGGCCTCACCCTGCCGTTCCTCTTCATCTACCTCACCGACGTCCGCGGCCTGTCGGACAACCAGGCCGGCCTGGTGATCGGCTGGTTCGGCGCGGTGACGCTCGCCCTGTCCCCGCTGGGCGGCACGCTGATCGACCGGTTCGGCGCCCGTCGGGTGGTGCTGCCCTGCCTGGCGATCGAGGCGATCGGCACGGCCTCGCTCGGGCTGGTCCACTCGGTCGGCACGGCCTTCGCGGTCAGCACGGTCATCGCGATCGGCAGTTCGGCGATCTGGTCCGGCCAGAACACGATCCTCGCCTCGCTGACCGGCGACGAGGAGCGACAGCGGGTGTTCGGCCTGAACTTCGCCCTGCTCAACCTCGGCATCGGGACGGGCGGGCTGATCTCCGGCGCGGTGGTCGACGTGGCCCGTCCGGTCACCTTCCAGGCCATCTATCTGCTGGACGCGCTGAGCTACCTGACGCCGGGCCTGATCCTGCTGACCCTGCCGCACGTCGGGCACCGGCTGGCGCAGGCCCGGGAGGCGGGCGCCGCGCGGGCGGGCGGGGGCTACCTCACCGTGCTGCGGGACCGGCCGTTCCGGCGCCTGGTGATCTTCGGCCTGGTGCTCACCACCTGCGGGTACGCGCAGATCGAGGTGGGTTTCGCGGCGTACTCGGTGCGGGTGGTGGAGGTGACGCCCCGGGTGGTGGCCTGGGCGCTGGCCGGCAACACGGTGATGATCGTGCTCTCCCAGCTGCTGGTGATCCGCCGGATGGAGGGGCGCAGCCGGACCGGGGCGCTCGCCGCGGTGGGCGCGGTTTTCGCCACCGCCTGGCTGGTCCTCGGCGCGGCCGGCGTGATCGGGACGGGCAACGCGCTGCTCGCCGCGCTCGGCGTGGTGGCCTGCTCGGCGATCTTCGGCTTCGGCGAGACGATGCTGTCGCCGGTCATGCCGGCGTTGACCAACGCCCTCGCCACCGACGAGCTGCGGGGCCGTTACAACGCAATGAGCTCGATGATCTTCGGGATCAGCGGGATCATCGGCCCGGTCACCGCCGGCCCGCTGATCGGCGCGGCGCACGGCCGGCTCTGGGTGGCGGTCGTGGTGGGTGGCTGCCTGACCGCCTCGGTGCTGGCCCTGTCGCTGCGCCGGCTGCTCACCGCCGCCCAGGACGGCCGCCCCACCCCGGCCCCCGTCCCGGACCCGCAACCCGTCACCGCCTGACCGCCTCCCGCTGCCGGGGAAGCCACTACATCCATGTTCGAGCGCGGTCCTGGCGGCACGGCGGCGGGCAGGGCGGGGTCCGGGAGACGCGAACGAGCCCCGGAGCGGATGCTCCGGGGCCCGTGGTCGTACCGGGTCCGCGTCAGGCGGCGGGGACCTCGGCGGTGGTCTGGATCCGGTCCAGCGCCGGCGCGGAGACCGGCGACTTCTCGGTCAGGTACGCGGTGAAGGCGTCCAGGTCGATCATGCCGGTGACCACGTTGGTGCCACCGGTGAGGACCTTGAAGCCGTCACCACCGCCGGAGAGGAAGTTGTTCACCGTGACCCGGTAGCTCGCGGTGTCGGTGACCGGGGTGCCGTTGATGGTGAGGCTGCCCCGGACCACCCGGGTGCCGCTGCACGGCGCGTCGGCGGCTGCGGTGGTGCCGTTGGTGTCGACGACGTAGTGCACGGTCGAGGACGCGTACAGCACGCGGGCGACGGTGAACTGCTGCTCCAGCATGCAGTAGAGCTGGGCACCGGTCAGGTCCAGGGTCACCAGGTTGTTGGCGAACGGCTGGACGGCGAACGCCTCGGCGTAGGTGACCGGGCCGGCGTCGAGGTCGGCGCGGACACCACCGGGGTTCATGAACGCGGCGACCGCGTTCTGCTCGTTGTCCGTGGCCGCGAGCTGGGCGTCGGCGATCAGGTTGCCCAGCGGCGACTCACCGGTCTGGTACGTCGGCTTGCCGTTGGCGTCGACCCCGGTCTGGTACAGGTTCTCCTGGGTCTTGGTGATCGCGGCCGTGGTCTCGCCGACCACCTTGTCGGCGACCGGGCCGAGCTCGGTCTTGTAGTGGGTGATCAGGTCGTTGGTTGGCTCGTCCGGCTTGACGTCCCGGGTGACCACGACGTTGTTCGCGGCGGCGCGGATCACGTCACCGGTGCGCCGGTCGACCTGCAGGTCGATGTCGGTGACCAGGCGGCCGAAGGAGCTGGCGCTGGTGACCAGCTTGCCGTTGATGTTGCAGTTGTACGCGGCGTGGGTGTGCCCGCTGACGATCACGTCGATGGCCGGGTCCATCCGGTTGGCGATGTCGACGATCGGGCCGCTGAATCCGACGCAGTCGTTGATGCCGCCGCCGTTCTGCACGCCACCCTCGTGCAGCAGCACGACGATGGCCTGCACGCCCTGGGCCTGCAGGATGCGGGCGTACTTGTTGGCGGTGTCCGCCTCGTCGGCGAAGGACAGCCCGGCGACGCCCTGCTGGCTGACGATCTGCGGGGTGCCCTCCAGGGTCATCCCGATGAAGCCGACCTTGACCCCGTCGACCTTCTTGATGCCGTACGGCGGCAGCAGCGGCTGGCCGGTGGCGGTCTTGAAGGCGTTCGCCGAGAGGTACTGGAACTTGGCGCCCTCGAACGGGGTGCCGTCGGCGCAGCCGTCCACCGGGTGGCAGCCGCCGTTCTGCATCCGCAGCAGCTCAGTGGCGCCCTCGTCGAACTCGTGGTTGCCGACGCTGGTGAACTCGAGCCCGACGAGGTTCATCTCCTCGATGGTGGGCTCGTCGTGGAAGGCCGCGGAGAGCAGCGGGGAGGCGCCGATCAGGTCACCGGCGGCGACCGTGATGGTGCGCTCCCGCTCCTCCTCGGTGGTGCCGCGCAGCTTGTCGAGGTGGGCGGCCAGGTACGCCGCGCCACCGGCGGGCTGCCCGGCGATGGTGCCGCTGGAGCCGGTCGGCGGCTCCAGGTTGCCGTGGAAGTCGTTGATGGCGAGCAGCTTGACGTCGACCGGCTTCGGGCCGGCCTCGGCCTGGTTGGGGTTGACGGCGACCGCGGTGAACGCGGTCGCGGCGAGTGCGGCCAGGCCGACGGCGGCCCGACGCATCCCGGGGACGGACATGAAACTCCTCGTGAGATACCGACGCGTGGCTGTCCGGGCGATGGTTCGCCCGGCGACCTTGTCGTGACAGGGGTCGTCGTGAGGGTGGCTGTCGGGGGAACGCCGCCCCACCGAGAAAGCTTGCCATCCGACACGTGATCGGTCGACCTGGCCAGCACAGCAGAAGGGTGGATATGGCCGGCGACTTGCACCGGTCTGCCCGACGAGTCCGACATGACTGGCAGGTGAATTCCTTCATGGCCACCGTAGGTCGCCCGTCTGCACTAGGAAAGTAGCCATGACGTCGAACGGCACCACCTGGACGGTGGACACGGTGCGGTCCGCCGACGGCACCACGATCGCGTACGAGACCGCCGGGGAGGGGCCGCCGATCGTCCTGGTCGGCGGGGCCTTCAACGACCGGGGCACCGTCCGCCCGCTGGCTGCCGCCCTCACCTCCGACTTCACCGTCTACGGCTACGACCGCCGGGGCCGGGGCGACAGCGGGGACACCGGGCCGTACGCGGTGCAGCGGGAGATCGAGGACGTGGCGGCCCTGATCGAGCGGGCGGGCGGCACCGCCTACCTCTACGGCCTCTCGTCCGGGGCGATCCTGGCCGCCTACGCTGCGGCCGAGGGGCTACCGGTGGCCGGGCTGGCGCTCTTCGAGCCACCGTTCCAGGCGGGCCCGCACGGTGGCCGCAAGCCCGGGCTGGCCGAGCGGCTGACCGAGCTGGTGTCGGCCGGTCGGCGGGGCGACGCGGTGGAGCTGTTCCTGACCGACGCGGTCGGGGTGCCGGCCGAGGCGGTCACCGGCATGCGCGCCGCGCCGGAGTGGGGCTGGATGGAGGGGCTGGCGCACACCCTGGCGTACGACACCACGGTCACCGGCTACGGGGAGTTGCCCGTGGACCGGCTGAACCGGATCACCGCCCCGACCGTCGTGGTGGACAGCACGGGCAGCCCGGAGTGGTTGCGGGACGCGGCCGAGGCGACCGCCGGGGCGGTTCCCGGCGCCACCCACCTCAGCCTGGCGGGTGGCTTCCACGAGGTGCCGCCGGAGGTGCTGGCTCCCGCGCTGCGCGACGCCCTGCTCGGCTAACGCCGCTGCCCGAGGAGCAGGTGTCGATCGAGGTGCCGGCGGAGTTGCGCAGGTATGCCGTGTCGCCGCTGTTGTTCCAGATGCACGAGCCGGAGCCCCGGCGCGGTGGGCCGAGGTGTTGGTGCCCTTGCCGGTGCGGATGTGGACGGTGGCGCCGGCGGCCAGGCGGAAGTGGACGGTGGCGCGGGCGGCCAGGCGGAAGTCGCCGCTGAGCCGGCGTGGCCGCCTGGCCGGCCCGGCGACGGTCAGCGTCCCGCAGACCGGGCGATTTGGCGGCGGCAGGCCGCTGTCCGATATCGACGATCCGGCCGACAATGCGAGGGCCCGTGCCGGACGGTCGCCTGACCAGGCACGGAAGGCCACCGCGGTCGTCCGAAATGGATCGAAGGTGAGAAGTTTTATTTGGTTTGCTGGCTTGACGCCGGGTACGGAGGGGGCGCAAGGGCACCCCAGTGGAAGGAAGAATTCATGCGCGCAGCACGTCTCCGCACCACCTTCGTCGCCCTGGCCGCGAGCGCGGGCCTGGTCCTGGGCGGCGCGGGGGTGGCGCAGGCCGCCCCGGTGAGCCAGCAGGCCCCGACGGTCGCGCCGACGGCGTCGACCCTCAGCACTCCGGTCACCGGCAGCTTCACGGACGCGCTCGGCGGAGCCGGCACCTTCACCGGCACCTTCGCCCCGACCCGGTTCGTCAACCAGAACGGGCAGCTCGCGACAGTCGGCACGCTGACCGGCACCCTGACCAACTCAGTGGGCAGCTCGCTGGGCGCCGTGACCCAGCAGGTCACCGTGCCGGTCCAGGCCAGCGGCACCTGCGACATCCTCAACCTGGATCTCGGCCCGCTGGACCTCAACCTGCTCGGGCTCCAGGTCCACCTGGACGAGGTGGTGCTCGACATCACCGCGCAGCAGGGTCCGGGGAACCTCCTCGGCAACCTGCTCTGCGCGGTCGCCGGCCTGCTCGACAACACGGGCGGCGCCGGCGGCGCCCTGAACGGGCTGGTCGCCCTGCTCAACCGGATCCTCTCCGCGCTCTGACGCCGGAGCGGACCCAGCCGCGTTGGAGAACGGAGACCGCCGGGACCAGCCCCGGCGGTCTCCGTCGCGCCTTCGTGCGGGTTCGGCCCGCACGAGAAAGCTGACCCATCCGGTCAGAACCAGCAGGTCCGCCCGGCGGCATGGCTCACCTGGACGGTGTGCGTGACACAGCCGCCGTCGGCCAGCCGGTGCAGCAGGAACGCGGTGGGCTCGGCGACCATGCCGATCTCCGGATCGTCGGTCATGGTCAGGCTCACCTGCACCCAGGTGCTCGGCGCGGTGGTCAGCACCGTGCCGGCGAAGCTGCTGGTCACCGCCCGGTGCAGGTGGCCGGCAGCGACGCGTACGACATGGGGGTGGCGGCTGATCACGGCGGCGAGCGCGTCGGCGTCGGTCAGCCGGATCGCGTCCATGGCCGGAATGCCGACCGCGACCGGCGGATGGTGCAGGCACACGACGGCGGGCACGTCGGCGCGGCCGGCGAGCACCCCGTCGAGCCAGGAGAGCTGCTCGTCGCCGAGCCGCCCGGCGCCGTCGCCGGGGGAGAGGGAGTCGAGCACCACGACCGTCGCCTCCGGGTGGTCGACGTGGTAGTAGGCCGAGAAGCCGCCGCCCAGGTAGGGGGTGCCGCCGAAGGCATCCAGCAGCGACTCCCGGTCGTCGTGGTTGCCGGCGGCGAGGTGCACCGGCAGCGGGAAGCGCCCGATGATCTCGCGGAGCGCGGCGTACTCGTCGGGACGGCCGCTCTCGACCAGGTCACCGGTGATCACCACGCAGTCGGGGCGGGGACGCAGGGCCAGCACCCGGCCGAGCGCCCGGTAGAGCCCGGTGGCCCGCTCGCCGCCGAGCGGACCGGTGGTCACGTGCGGGTCGCTGAGCTGGGCGATGAGCATCGACGCCTCCTCGGGACCGGGACCCTCACGCTATCGCCGACCGTCCCCACCGCGCGGCCCCGTCGCACCCACAGGCCGCGTCCACACCCTGTGGATAGCACATGTGTACGAAGGTCGGGGGGGCCTCCGCTGAGTACCCTTGATCGCACCCCGCCCCCTCCGACCAGGAACGACGTGGATCACGAGCGAGTCGTCCGAGACGTCACGGTCCGCCTGCCGATGGCGTCGACCGCGCTGGAGGCGTGCCAGTGGACGGTCGCCGCGCTCGCCCGGTACACCCCCGCGACCATCTCGGTCCTGCTCCAGGTCCACGACCGGCTCCGCTGCGTCGCGGCCACCGGCGCCTGGCAGGTCTTCTCGACGGTCCCGCCGAAGACCGGCATCGTGGGCCGGGTGTACGCCTCGGCCGCGCCGGCCAGCGTCCCCGACGTCACCGCCGACCCCGACTACCTTCCGGTCCGCCCCGACGTGACCGCCGAGCTCTGCGTGCCGGTGCTGGACCCGGCGGGCCGGCCGCTGGGCGTGCTCGACCTGCAGTGGAGCGACCCGGTCGAGCTGGAGCGGTGGGAGGAGACCGCGGCCCGGGTGGCCGGCCGGCTGGGCGCCCGGATCGTGGCGCTCGGCGGCCCGCCGGCGGAGAGCCGCAGCGAGAAGCTGCTCCGGCACGCCGCCGCGATGACCGCCGCCCCGACCGACTGGGACCTGATGGCCGCCGCGATCACCGCGGCCCGGGATGTCTCGGGGCTCTCCGCCGCCGTGCTGCTCCTCGCCGGCGGCCATGATTCGGCCTCCGGGCCGCTCGGCGAGGCTCCGGTGGCCGACCGGCGCGAGCCTCGGCTGGGCGCGCCGACCGGCACCCCGGGCGAGCTGGAGTCGCGGGTCCGGGCCGAGCTGACCGAGGCCGGGCCCGCCGCGCTCGGCCGCATGATCGCCCGGGCGCACCGGAACGGCTCGGCGTACACGCTGGGCGAGGCGGGGCATCCGCCGACCGACGACTACCTGCCGCTCGCCCGGGCCGGGGCGCGCACCCTGGTGGCGGTGCCCGTCGGGCCGCCGGACAGCGGTGGCCTGCTGCTGATCGCCGACGAGCGGCTGCTGCGTCCCGACTCGACCACGGTCAACCTGATGGAGCTGCTGGCCGGACAGGCCTGGACCTGCCTCGACCGGCTGCGTACGCTCGCCCGCCTGCGCGAGCAGGCCAGCTCCGACCCGCTCACCGGGCTGCGCCACACCGGCCCGTTCGGCCAGCGGATCGCCAGCGCCACCCCGGGGCGTACCGCCCTGCTGGCGATCGACGTGGACGGCTTCAAGAACGTCAACGACACGTACGGCCACCAGGCCGGCGACCAGCTGCTGGTGGGGCTGGCCCGGGCGCTGGAGGGCGCGCTGCGGCAGGGCGACGAGCTGTACCGGACCGGCGGCGACGAGTTCGTCGCGGTGATCGAGGTGAACCGCCCGGAGGAGGCGGTACGGATCGCGGAGCGGCTGACCGAGGCGGCCCGGCGCACCGGCCGCACCATCAGCGTCGGGGTCGCCCTCCCCCGCCCCGGCGAGTCTGCCGAACGCACCCTGGGCCGCGCCGACCAGGCCCTCTACGCGGTCAAGCGCCAGGGCCGCGACGGCGTCCGCCTGGCCGCCGCCTGACCCCGCCCGCGCCCGCGCCCGCGCCCGCGCGATCTTGCACTTCTGGTTGGGCCTTCGCCCGTTCTGCCCGGCTCCGCCCCCACCACAACTGCAAGATCGCCGGGATGGGGGTCAGGAGGTGAGTTCCTTGGCGAGGAGTTCGGCGATCTGGGCGGTGTTGAGGGCAGCCCCCTTGCGGAGGTTGTCGCCCGTGACGAAGAGGTCGAGGGCGCGCGGGTCGTCGACCGCGCGGCGGATCCGGCCGACCCAGGAGGGGTCGGTGCCCACCGCGTCGATGGGCATCGGGAACTCACCGGCCGCCGGGTCGTCGACCAGGATCACTCCGGGCGCGTTGCGCAGCGCCTCGCGGGCGCCCTCGGCGTCCACCTCGGTGGCGAAGACCGCGTGCACCGCGACCGAGTGACCGGTCACCACCGGCACCCGTACGCAGGTGGCGGAGACCTTGAGGTCGGGCAGCCCGAGGATCTTGCGCGACTCGTTGCGCATCTTCAGCTCCTCGGACGACCAGCCACCGTCGCCGAGCGAGCCCGCCCAGGGCACCACGTTGAGCGCCAGCGGAGCCGGGAACGGGCCCAGCTCGTCACCGACCGCCTGCCGCACGTCGCCGGGACGGGAGCCGAGCACCCGGTCCCCGGCGATCTTGCCGAGCTGGGCGTGCAGCGCGTCCGCGCCGGCCTGCCCCGCCCCGGACGCCGCCTGGTACGACGCCAGCACCAGCTCGCGGAGGCCGTACTCGCGGTGCAGCGGGGCGATCGCCACGATCATCGCCAGGGTGGTGCAGTTGGCGTTGGCGATGATCCCCTTGGGCCGGTTGCGCACCTGCTCGGGGTTGATCTCCGGGACGACCAGCGGGACGTCCCGGTCCATCCGGAACGCGCCGGAGTTGTCCACCACCACCGCGCCCCGGGACACGGCGACCGGCGCCCACGCCACGGAGACCTCGTCCGGCACGTCGAACATCGCCACGTCGACACCGTCGAACGCCTCGGGGGTGAGGGCCTGGACGGTCAGGTCCTCGCCCCGGCACTGCACCTGCCGCCCGGCCGAGCGTTCGGAGGCGAGCAGCCGGATCTCTCCCCAGACGTTGCGCCGGGAGGAGAGGAGCTGGCACATCACCGTGCCGACGGCACCGGTCGCTCCGACCACGGCGAGGGTGGGCAGCGACGACATCCCGGCTACCGCCCGGTGCCCGCGTAGACCACGGCCTCGGTGTCGCCGCCCAGGTCGAAGGCGTCGTGGATGGCCCGGACCGCCTTGTCCAGGTCGGTGTCCCGGCAGACCACCGAGACCCGGATCTCGGAGGTGGAGATCATCTCGATGTTGACCCCGGCCGCGCCGAGGGCTGCGAAGAAGCCGGCCGCGACGCCCGGGTGCGACCGCATGCCGGCGCCGATCAGGGACACCTTGCCCACGTGGTCGTCGTAGAGGAGGCCCTTGAACTTGACCGCATCCTGGATCTTGCTGAGCGCGGCCATGCCGGTCGCGCCGTCGGTCTTGGGCAGCGTGAACGAGATGTCGGTGCGCCCGGTGCCCTCGGTGGACACGTTCTGCACGATCATGTCGATGTTGATCTCGGCACCAGCGACGGTATCGAAGATCTTCGCGGCGGCGCCCGGCTCGTCGGGCACGCCGACAATCGTGATCTTCGCTTCGCTGCGGTCGTGGGCGACCCCGGTGATCAGTGCCTGTTCCACGGGAAGGTCCTCCATCGATCCGGTGACCATGGTGCCGGTGTTGGTCGAGTATGACGAACGGACGTGGATCGGCAACCCCGCGCGCCGGGCGTACTCGACGCTGCGCAGGTGCAGCACCTTGGCGCCGCAGGCGGCCAGCTCCAGCATCTCCTCGTAGGTGATGTTCTTGATGTGCCGGGCGTTCGGCACGATCCGCGGGTCGGCGCTGAAGACGCCGTCCACGTCGGTGTAGATCTCGCAGACGTCCGCGTCGAGCGCGGCGGCGAGCGCCACGGCGGTGGTGTCCGACCCGCCGCGACCCAGGGTCGTGACGTCCTTGGTGTCCTGCGAGACGCCCTGGAAGCCGGCCACGATGACCACCGCGCCCTCGTCCAGCGCGCCCTTGAGGCGGCCCGGGGTGACGTCGATGATGCGCGCCCTGCCGTGCACCGAGGTGGTGATCACGCCGGCCTGCGAGCCGGTGAACGAGCGGGCCTCGTACCCCAGGTTGTGGATGGCCATGGCGAGCAGCGCCATGGAGATCCGCTCGCCCGCGGTGAGCAGCATGTCCAGCTCGCGGCCGGGCGGCAGCGGACTGACCTGGTTGGCCAGGTCGAGCAGCTCGTCGGTGGTGTCCCCCATCGCGGAGACCACCACGACCACGTCGTCGCCGGCCTTGCGGGCGGCCACGATCCGCTCGGCCACCCGCTTGATCCGCTCGGCGTTGGCGACGGAGGACCCGCCGTACTTCTGCACCACGAGTGCCACGACGGTGCACTCCCTCCCAGCGACGACCCTGAGCGTGCCGACGCCGCCGGGTTCCGGTCCGGCGGCGCGTGTCAGACCTCCCAAGGGTATCGGGCGGCGCGCGGCACCGGGTCGGGTGATCCCACCATCCGGCCCAGCGTGGGGCGGCTCACCAGCGGCGGAGCGGCCGGCCACGGCCGCACGACACGCCGCAACGACAGCCGTACGGCGGGCTCCCCGGACCCGTGCGGGCACCGCAGAATGTCCCGGTGCACGCTCACCTTCGCGCGGGCCGGCGCCTGACCGGCACCCTGGCGATCACCCTGTCGGCGCTGCTGACCGCCTGCACCGCCGACCCGCCCACGCCGGCCCCGACCAGCAGCGCCGACCCGGCCCCGGCGGAGGCGGACGCCGCCCGGGACGAGCTGGCCGCGCTGGCCGCCGCCGCCCAGGACCGGCACCTGACCGCCGCGTACACCTTCGCCACGGCGGACGGCCCGGACCGGACGATCACGGTGACCAGCGCGAACGACGGCACCTGGCGGGTGGACGTGCCCGGTTGGGGCCGGGGCGGGACGGTGGACGTCTCGCTCGCCGCCACCGCCGACGGGCTGTTCCAGTGCGCGCTCCCCTCGACCGGGCACGCCGAGCCGGCGAGCTGCGTACGCCTCGGCGAGCAGGACGACAGCGTGCCCCGGCGGCTGGATCCCCGGGTGCAGCACCCGTTCACCGACTGGCTGGAGGTGCTCACCGACCGACGGGCCGCGCTGTCCGTCTCGCCCGCCGAGCCGCCGGCCGGGGCGACCGGTCAGTGCTACGCGGTGGAGTCCACCTCGGCCTCGCTGAACGCCCCGCTGGACGTGGGCATCTACTGCTACCGGCCGGACGGCACCCCGACGGCGGTGCGGGCCGCCTTCGGCACCCTGAGGCTGGCCGGCGAGCCGGGACCGGCCCCGGCCACCGTGCAACTGGCCGGTCCGGTCACCGACGGCGAACCGGTCCGGCAGGAGGCGCCGACGCCGGACGACAGCCCGAGCGCGGGAACGCCGTGACCCTCTTGTCCGTTACGGGTGCTCTTAACCACATCTGACCGACCCGGTGAAGCGAGCGAAAGACCCATCGGGGACGCTGCATCCCATGGCCGATCTCACGCCGCTGCTCGCGTTCCGCTGGAGTCCGCGCGCCTTCGACCCCGACGCCGAACTCACCGGGGACGAGGCGAGCTCCCTGCTGGAGGCCGCCCGCTGGGCGCCCTCGGCCGGGAACGCGCAGCCGTGGCGGTTCGCCCTCGGCCACCGGCAGGACGAGACCTGGAAGCGGATCCTGGTCAGCCTCCCGGAGCACGACCAGCGCTGGACCCGGCACGCCTCCGCCCTGGTCGTCGGCGCGCACACCGGCATCTCCCCGGTCGACACCGAGCGGTCCGCGTACGACCTGGGCCAGGCCATCGCCCACCTCACCGTGCAGGCCACCGCGCTCGGCCTGCACATACGCCAGCTCAGCCACTTCGACCGGGCCGGCCTCGCCACCGAACTGGACCTGGCGGCCGGGATCCGGCCGCTGGTGGTGGCCGCCGTCGGCCGCCTCGGCGACCCCGCCGCCCTCCCACCCGACCTGCACGCCCGGGAGACCGCCCTCCGCCGCCGGCACCCCCTCGCCGCCCTCCTCCTCCCCTGATCGCCCTCGAAGGTCGCGCTCGATCCAGGAAGTAGTGGTGTCAGCGGCGGGCGGAGGCCACTCGGTCCAGGATCGATTGCGATCCTGCGGGACGAGGGCGCGACGCGGAGCGGCCCCGGCACCCGGGAGGGTGACGCCGGTCCCATACTTCGGACCTGCCTTCCCACGCCCGGTCCCGCCACGTAGGGTGACCTTGTCATGTGGCGGGCGTTCCTTCTCCTTGGCTGCCGCGACGAGGCCTGATTGGCCGGCACCTCGTCGCGGAGTTGAACCGCGCCGTCCAGCACATCCGAACTTCCTCTCGGCACCCGGCACCGTCGCCGGGCATCTGCGCCGACACCTTCCGATCTGCTGACGCCACATGTTCCAGGGAGCACTCCGAGATGGCTCAACCTGTCACCGACGCTGAGACCGATCCGATCGCCCGGCAGCGCCCCAGCCGGATGCCGTTCCACCGTTACCTGCCCTACGAGCAGCAGTTCCGCATCGACCTGCCGGACCGCGCCTGGCCGACCCGCCGGGTCGAGACCGCCCCCCGCTGGTGCGCGGTGGACCTGCGCGACGGCAACCAGGCCCTGATCGATCCGATGTCCCCGGAACGCAAGCGCCGCATGTTCCAGCTGCTCGTGCAGATGGGCTACAAGGAGATCGAGGTCGGTTTCCCCTCGGCCAGCCAGACCGACTACGACTTCGTCCGGCAGCTGATCGAACAGGACCTGATCCCCGAAGACGTCACCATCCAGGTGCTCACCCAGTGCCGGGAGCACCTGATCGACCGGACCTTCCAGTCGCTGCGCGGCGCCCGCCGGGCGATCGTGCACTTCTACAACTCCACCTCCACGCTGCAGCGGCGGGTGGTGTTCGGCCTGGACCGCGACGGCATCACCGACATCGCCACCACCGGCGCCCGGCTGTGCCAGAAGTACGCCGAAATCCACACCCCCGACACCGACATCCACTACGAGTACTCCCCGGAGTCCTACACCGGCACCGAACTGGAGTACGCCCTCGACGTGTGCGCCAAGGTCATCGACGTGGTCGACCCCACCCCGGACCGGAAGCTGATCGTCAACCTGCCGGCCACCGTCGAGATGGCCATGCCCAACGTCTACGCCGACTCCATCGAATGGATGCACCGGCACCTGCCCCGCCGCGACAGCCTGGTGCTGAGCCTGCACCCGCACAACGACCGCGGCACCGGCGTGGCCGCCGCCGAGCTGGGCCTACTGGCCGGCGCCGACCGGATCGAGGGCTGCCTGTTCGGCAACGGCGAACGCACCGGCAACGTCGACCTGGTCACCCTGGGCCTGAACCTGTTCTCCCAGGGCATCGACCCCATGATCGACTTCTCCAACATCGACGAGGTCAAGCGCGCCGTCGAATACTGCAACCAGCTGCCGGTGCACGAGCGCCACCCGTACGCGGGCGACCTGGTCTACACCGCCTTCTCCGGCTCGCACCAGGACGCGATCAAGAAGGGCTTCGACGCCCTGCACGCCGAGGCGGCGGCGGCCGGGGTGCCGATCGACGAGTTCACCTGGGCGGTGCCCTACCTGCCGATCGACCCGAAGGACCTGGGCCGCACCTACGAGGCGGTCATCCGGGTCAACTCGCAGTCCGGCAAGGGCGGCGTCGCGTACATCATGAAGTCCGAGCACCAGCTCGACCTGCCGCGCCGGCTCCAGATCGAGTTCTCCGGCGTGGTCCAGCAGGTCACCGACCACGACGGCGGCGAGGTCGAGCCGGGCACCATGTGGGAGATCTTCGCCCGCAACTATCTGGTCGACCACCAGGTCGACCCGGCGGTCACCCTGGCCGGTTACGCCATCGGGACCGTCGACGGCAAGGTCGAGATCGAGGCCCGGGTGGGCTACCGCGGCGAGGTCCACCCGCTCACCGCGGTCGGCAACGGCCCGATCGACGCGTACGTCAACGCGCTGCAGTCCCTGGGCGTGGCGGTACGGGTGCTCGACTACCACGAGCACGCGCTCTCCTCGGGCGGGGACGCGCAGGCCGCCGCGTACGTGGAGTGCGAGGTGGACGGCCGGACGGTGTGGGGCGTCGGGGTGGACGCCAACATCGTCACCGCCTCGATCAAGGCGGTCACCAGCGCGGTCAACCGCGCCCGGAGCTGACCGACGGGGCCGGGTCCCGCCTGGCGGGGCCCGGCCACCCCATCACACCGGGACGACCCCGGCCGACCCGCCATCATCGAGGACCACGGCCTGGGCGACGATCACCCGCTGCCCGTCGAAAGTCGCTGCCGGGGAGCCGTACAGCCGGTAGCCGTCGGCCAGCGCCTCGCTGACCCGGCGGCAGAAGTCGGCGTCGTCCGGCCCGGTGAGCAACCGGTACCGCAGCCGGTCCGGCGTCCCGCTGTCCTGATCACCCATGGCCCGAAGCTAACAGCACCGCCCGTCACCGCTTGTCCGGCGGGGTCGAGGCGGGCAGCGACGGGCAGGGCTGCGCCCCGGGCGCCTTGCGCTGCGGGCGGTGGATCAGCAGTCCGGCCAGTACGGCCCCGGCCAGCAGCAGCCCGGCGCACCAGAGCATCGCCCCGCGGAACGCGCCGGTGAGCGCGGACTTCTGCTCGTACCCGGTGCCGGAGAGGCCGACCAGCAGCGGCAGCGCAGCCACCGCGAGCAGGCCCCCGGCGCGGGAGGCGGCATTGTTGAAGCCGCTGGCCACCCCGGCGAACCGGTCCGCCACCGCCGCCAGCACCGAGGCGGTCAGCGGCGCCACCACCAGGGTCAGGCCCGCGCCGAACAGGACCACCCCGGGCAGCACGTCGGTCCAGTACGACGCGCCCGGGCCGACCCGGCGCAGCAGCAGCAGGCCGGCCGCGGCGACCGCCGGGCCGACGGTGAGCGGCAGCCGGGGGCCGATCCGGGCCGAGAGCGCCCCGGCCCGGGCCGAGCCGACCAGCAGCAGCAGCGTCATCGGCACGGTGGCCAGGCCGGTGAGCAGCGCCGACCAGCCCACCACGTTCTGCAGGTAGACGGCGAGGAAGAAGGTGAACCCGCCGAGCGCCGCGTAGACCACCACGGTGAAGACGTTCAGCACCGAGAAGAGCCGGCTGGTGAAGAGCCCGGTGGGGAGCATGGCGGTGTCCCCGCGCCGCCGCTCGACCAGCACGAAGACCACCACGGCGAGCACCCCGACCAGCAACGCCACCAGCACCGTCGGGGAGCTGACGCCGCGCGCCGGGGCGTCGATCAGGGCGTACGTGATCCCGCCCAGGCCCAGCGCGCCGAGCACCGCCCCGGCCACGTCGAACCGCCGCCCCGCCCCGGTACGCGAGGCGTTGACATCCCGGCTCTCCGGCACCCAGCGCAGCGCGGCGAGCACCACCGCCACGGCCAGCGGCAGGTTGATGAAGAAGATCCACCGCCAGGAGAGGGTGTCGATCAGCCAGCCGCCGAGCAGCGGGCCGAGCGCGGTGGAGACCCCGGAGAGTCCGGACCAGGTGCCGATCGCCTTGCCCCGGTCGTCGGGGTGGAAGCTGGCCTGCAGCACGGAGAGCGAGCCGGGGGTGAGCAGCGCTCCGCCGGCGCCCTGGAGGAACCGCGCCGCGATCAACCAACCCGTGCCCTGGGACAGCCCGCAGAGCACGGACGCCACCGCGAACCAGGCCACCCCGAGCAGGAAGATCCGCCGCCGGCCGAACCGGTCGCCGAGCGCGCCGCCGAGCAGCACGAACGCGGCGAGCATGAGCAGGTAGCCGTTCACCGTCCACTGGAGATCGGCCACGCTCGCCCCGAGTTCCGCGCCGAGCCGGGGCAGCGCCACGTTGACCACCGTGCTGTCCAGGAAGACCATGCCGGAGGCGAGGATCGCGGCGAGCAGGGTGCCTCGGCCGGCGGCGGTGCCGGTACGGAGTGCGGGCGCGGGTGCGGTCATGGGAGTCAACTCTGCCCTGGCTCCACTCCCGACGCCACGAATCACGGCAAACCGCCGCCGGGTACTGTGCGGACTCGCCCGGAGCCCGCAAGCTTAAGAGGTGTCGTCTGTGCGTACGAGATCAGGAGCCCGTGCCGGGTCGGCGGCCGCGCTCACCGCGGCGCTCGCCCTCGGCGCGGCCGGTTGCGTGCCGGTGGTCGACGACCCGGACGCCTCGCCGAGTGCGGCCGGGAACGTCAACCAGCAACTCGGCGAGCTGACCGTCGCGGCCGCCGGGTCGATGAAGGGCTACAGCCGGACCCGCTTCCCGCACTGGCGGGACACCGGCAAGAACTGCGACGTGCGGGACAGCGTGCTGCAGCGGGACGGGGAGAGCATCAAGCTCTCCGGCTGCAACGTGGTCGGCGGCCGCTGGGAGAGCCCGTACGACGGGCTGGTGCTGACCGATCCCGCCGACGTGGACATCGACCACGTGGTGCCGCTGGCCAACGCCTGGCGCTCGGGCGCCGACGAGTGGGACGACTCGAAGCGCGGCGACTTCGCCAACGACCTGACCCGACCCCAGCTGGTGGCGGTTTCCCTCCGCTCCAACCGGGCAAAGGGTGACCAGGATCCGTCCCAGTGGAAGCCGGCGAACAAGTCCTACTGGTGCCAGTACGCCGCGGACTGGGTGACGGTCAAGCACTACTGGCGGCTGACGGTGACCAGTGCCGAGAAGGCCGCCCTGACCGACATGTTGGAGGGTTGCCCATGAACGCGCGCCACCAGGCGAATCATCGGTGCAGGCGGAGCGAGGGGGCCGCATGAGCGAGCAGGCCGTGACCGGAGCCGGCGGTGGGCCGGCCCCGGAGCAGACCCCGGACGCGGCGGGCGGGGACGCGGCGGCGGCCACCGGCGGTGCCGCCGCGACCGGACCGACCTCGGCCGGGATGACGGCGGACGGCACGTCCCCGGCCCCCGCCGACGTCTCGGGGGCGGGCATGTCCGCCGACGCCGTCCCGGGCACTCCCGGCGGAGGCGCGCCGACCGGGCCGCAGCAGCGGACCACCGACATCACGGCCGGTCCGGGCGGGGTGATGACCGACGAGGCCGGTGTGGTGACCGGCGAGCTGACCCTGCGCACCGAGTGGACCGACGGCCAGGTCACCCTGCGCGTGCAGTACAAGGACGCCGACGAGTGGTATGTGGTGACCGGCGGCAGGGCGGCGCTGGCCGACCCGTCCGGGCTCGACGCCGTGCACACCGTCGCGGTCGGCCTGCTCAACCGCCCGGAGGGCTGAGACGCGACGAGGCCCCCTTCCCCGACTCCGGGAAAGGGGGCCTCGTGCCGTGCTCACGGGGTCGGGATCAGCTCACCCGGGTCGCCCGGGGCCGCGCCGTCGTCCGGCCGGACCAGCTCGGGCTCCACCTCGTGCGGCCGGATCCGGCCCGCCGCGATGTCCTCGGCGTAGTGGCAGGCCACCCGGTGGCCGTCGAGCACCTCGCGCAGCGCCGGCCGCTCGTCGGCACAGCGGGTCGGCTGGGCCCACGGGCAGCGGGTGTGGAACCGGCAGCCGGCCGGCGGGTTCGTCGGCGAGGGCAGGTCGCCGGCGAGCAGGATCCGCTCGCGGCGGTCCTCCACCTGCGGGTCCGGCACCGGCACCGCCGACATCAGCGCCTTCGTGTACGGGTGCATCGGCTCCCGGTAGAGGTCGTCGCTGGTCGCCTCCTCCACCAGGCCGCCCAGGTACATCACCCCGACCGTGTCGGCGATGTGCCGGACCACCGCCAGGTCGTGCGCGATGATCAGGTACGTCAGGCCGAGCTCGTTCTGGATGTCCTCCAGCAGGTTCAGCACCTGGGCCTGGATGGACACGTCCAGCGCGGAGACCGGCTCGTCGGCGACGATGAGGTCCGGGTCGAGCACCAGGGCCCGGGCGATGCCGATCCGCTGCCGCTGGCCGCCGGAGAACTCGTGCGGGTACTTGCTCAGCGCCGAGGCGGGCAGGCCGACCGCCGCGAGGGTGTCCCGGAGCTTCTTGGCCGTGGCCGCCTTGTCGCCGGCCAGGCCGTGCGCCTTGAGCCCTTCGACCAGCAGCGACTCCACCGACTGCCGGGGGTCGAGGCTGGACAGCGGGTCCTGGAAGATCATCTGCATCCGGCGGCGGGCCTTGCGCATCGACTCGCCCTTGAGCGAGCGCACGTCGGTGCCGTCGAAGACGATCTCGCCGTCGGTCGGCTCGACCAGCCGCAGCAGGCCCCGGCCGAGGGTCGACTTGCCACAGCCCGACTCGCCCACCAGCCCGTACGTCTCGCCCTTGTTGATCGACAGCGAGACGCCGTCGACGGCGTAGACGTAGCCGACCGTACGGTCGATGAGCACACCGCTCTTGATCGGGAAGTGGACCTTGACGTCGCGCAGTTCGACCAGTGGTCCGGTCCGCTCCTCGGTCACGGGACCGCCACCTCCTCGGTTACGGGGTTGTTGCAGCGCAGGTCGCCGCCGGTCGCGGTGGGTTCGAGCGGAGGCGCGCCCTCCAGGCAGGCGTCCACCACGTTGTCGCAGCGGGGCGCGAACGCGCACCCCTCGGCCCACGGGATGTTGTCGGCCACCGAGCCGCGGATGGCGTGCAGCCGCTCGCCGCGCGGCGAGTCCAGCCGCGGCACCGAGTTGAGCAGCCCGTGGGTGTACGGGTGCCGCGGCCGGGCGAACAGCTCGTGCCGGGCGGCCCGCTCGACCACCTTGCCGCCGTAGAGCACGTTGACCGTGTCACAGAGGCCGGCCACCACGCCCAGGTCGTGCGTGATCATGATCAGCGCGGTGCCGGTCTCGTCGACGAGCTGCTTGAGCAGGGTGAGGATCTGCGCCTGGATGGTCACGTCCAGCGCGGTGGTCGGCTCGTCCGCGATCAGCAGCCGCGGCTTGCAGGCCAGCGCGATGGCGATCAGGGCGCGCTGCCGCATGCCGCCGGAGATCTGGTGCGGGTACTCCTTCAGCCGCCGGTTCGGGTCCGGGATGCCGACCGCGTCGAGCAGCTCCCGGGCCTCCTTCAGCGCCGCCTTCCGGTCCATGCCCCGGTGCCGTTCCAGCACCTCGGCCACCTGGGTCCCGATCGGGACGACCGGGTTCAGCGAGGAGAGCGGGTCCTGGAAGATCATGCCGATGTCCCGGCCGCGCCGGTCCCGCATGTCGTCCGGGCGCAGCGCGAGCAGGTCGGCGCCGTCGAACATCACCTGGCCGGTGACCTTGTTGCCCCGCCGGGGCAGCAGGCCCATGATCGCCAGGCTGGTCACGCTCTTGCCGCAGCCGGACTCGCCGACCAGGCCGACGGTCTGTCCCGGCTCCACGCTGAAGCTGACCTTGTCGACCGCGGTGAACGGCCGCTCACCGCGGCGCTGGAACACCACGCTCAGGTCGCGTACGTCGAGCAGGCTCATCGGGTCACTTCCTCTCGCCGGCGGGTGCCGGCCGTGCTGGTCCAGCCCATCGCCGTCACCGCCGGTTCTTCGGGTCGATCGCCTCGCGCATGCCCTCACCCAGCAGGGTGAAGCCGAGCGCGACCACGATGATCGCGATGGCCGGGTAGTAGGCCAACTCCGGCCGGACGTCGAAGTAGCGCTGACCGTCCACCCCGAGCATCAGGCCCCACTCGGCCCGGTTGATGTCCGGGTCGCCGAGACCGAGGAAGGAGAGCGAGGCGGCCTCCAGGATCGCGGTGGAGAGGGTCAGCGTGGCCTGCACGATCACCGCGGTCATCGCGTTGGGCAGCATGTGCCGCAGCACGATGCTGCGCTGCTTCACGCCGAGCGCCCGCGCGGCCAGCACGTGGTCGCTCTCCCGTTGGGCCAGCATCGACCCGCGCAGCAGCCGGGCGAAGATCGGCACGTTGACGATGGCCACCGCGAAGATGACCGTCCACTGGCTCGACCGGCTGGCCATGGCGACCAGGCTGATCGCCAGCAGCAGGGCCGGCAGGGCCAGCATCACGTCGGTGAGGCGCATCAGGACGTTGTCCACCCAGCCGCCGAAGGCCCCGGACAGCGCGCCGATCAGCACGCCGAGACCCAGCCCGATCAGGGTGGCGACCACGCCGACGAAGAGGGTCTGTCGGCTGCCGTAGATCATCCGGGAGAGGAAGTCCCGGCCGAGCGGGTCCGACCCGAGGGGGAAGTCGCTGCTGGACCCGGGGATGTTGTCGACGGTCAGGTTCTTCGTCAGCTCGTCGAAGCGCTGCGCCGGGTCGTGCGGCGCGAGCAGCGGGGCGAAGATCGCCACCAGGATGAAGAGGCCGACGATGACCGCGCCGACGATGGCCACCGGGTTGCGCCGCAGCCGGCGGAAGGCGTCCCGGAGCAGGCTCACGCCGCCCTTGTCGACGCCGGCCTGCGCCAGCGCGTCGAGCCGGGCGCGCTTCCGCTCGCCGAGCCGGGCGAACGCGCTCGTCGTCACGCCCTCGGGCTTCTCCTCGACGGCGGACGGGTCGACGCCGTCGCGCTGGGCGCCCACGGTGGGGCGGGTGATCGGATCACTCATCGCACACGCACCCTCGGGTCGATGAAGGCGTAGGAGAGGTCGACCAGGAGGTTGACCACCACGAAGACCAGCGCGGCCAGCAGGATCAGCGCCTGGAGCACCGGGTAGTCACGGCCGCCGCTGATCGAGTCGGTGATCAGCGTGCCCAGGCCGCCCCAGTTGTAGACCTTCTCGGTGAGGACCGCGCCGGAGAGCAGCGCGCCGGTCTGCAGGCCGATGGTGGTGACCACCGGCAGCAGGGCGTTGCGCAGGATGTGCCGGCCCCGGATGGTCTTGTGCCGCAGGCCCTTCGCCTCGGCGGTGCGGACGTAGTCCTCGTTGAGCACGTCGAGCACGCTGGCCCGGGTGATCCGCACGATCACCGCGAGGGGAATGGTGGCCAGGGTGAACGCCGGCAGGATCAGGTGCCAGAGCGCGTCGGCGGTGGCGTCGAACTCCCGGGTGAGCAGTCCGTCGAGGACGAAGAAGCCGGTCACGTCGGTGTTGTCCACCCCGGTGCTGATCCGCCCGGAGGGCGGGAACCAGTGGATGTTCTGGGTGAAGACGTCCTTGAGCAGGTAGCCCAGGAAGAAGATGGGGATCGAGATGCCGAGCAGGGTGCCGGCGATGCTGAGGTTGTCCAGCAGCCGGCCCCGGTACCGGGCGGCGATGTAGCCGAGCGGCACGCCGAGCCCGACCGCGATGATCATGGCGGCCACGGCCAGCTCGATGGTGGCCGGGAAGGCGCGGCCGATCACCTCGGTGACCGCGTCGCCGGTCCGGATGGAGTTGCCGAAGTCGCCGGAGAGCACCCGCTGCATGAACTTGCCGTACTGCACCAGGATCGGCTGGTCGTAGCCGAGCGCCTTGATCAGTAGGGCGCGCCGCTCCGGGGTCGCGCGCTCACCGAGCAGGGCCTCGATCGGGCCACCGGGCAGGTTCCGCAACCAGATGAAGATGAGCGCCGACAGCGCTATCAGGGTCACCACCAGCTGCAGCAGGCGGCGCACTATGACTCGCAACATCTCTCACACACCAGATTCTCGGTAACAGCGGGTCGGCCCGGGCCGGGAGAGAGCCCGGCCCGGGCCGATTCCGCGTACGGCGTCAGCGGGTCAGCGACGTCCTCAGCCGACGCTGACGGTGTTGAACCGCTCGTCGGTCAGGGGGCTGGCGACCAGACCCTTGACGTCCTTGGTGACCACGATGGCCGGCGGGGCGTGCCAGATCGGCACGGCCGGCAGCCACTTCGCGGCGATGTCCCGGTTGACCTGCTCCCAGGCGGCCTTCTTGCCGGCCTCGTCGACCGTGCCGTCGGCCTTGGTGATGGCGTCGAACATGTCGGTCATCGCGGCGTCACCGAACTCGACCTTGGCGCGGCCGAAGAAGGTGCCGACGAAGTTGCCCGGGTCGTTGTAGTCACCGGTCCAGCCGAGGATGTGCAGGTCCTGCTTGCCGAACTGCTGCACGTCGTCCTTGTAGCCACCGTTCCACGGGCGGGCCACACCGTTGACCTTGATGCCGACGGCCTGGAGGTCGTTGGCGAGGACGGTGAAGATCTCCTGCGGGTTCGGCATGTACGGCCGGGAGACGTCGGTCGGGTAGTAGAAGTTCAGGGTCAGGTTGGTGACCCCGGCCTCCTTGAGCAGCTGCTTGGCCTTCTCCGGGTTGTACTCGTACTTCTGCACGTCCTGGGCGTAGCCGAGCACGGTGTCCGGCATGAACTCGTCGGCGACCTTGGTGCCACCCGGGCCCTTGGTCTGGACGAGCTGCTGACGGTTGAGGGCGTAGGCGATCGCCTGGCGCACCCGCAGGTCCTTCAGCTTCGGGTTCTTCTGGTTGAAGCCCATGTAGAGGATGTTGAACGCCGGGCGGTCGAGGACCTGGAAGCCGTCCGCGGCGAGCGCCTTGCGGTCGGCCGGGGCCGGGAAGTCGATGCCCTGGACGGTGCCGGCCTTCAGCTCCTGCTTGCGGGTGTTCTCGTCCTTGATGATCTTGATGACGAGCTTGTCGACCTTGGCCTTCTCGCCCCAGTAGTCGGGGTTCCGCTCCAGGGTGATCTCACCCTTGGCCTTGTCCCAACCGGCGAACTTGAACGGGCCGGTGCCGACCGGGTGCTCGTTGGCGAACGCGCTGTACTCGAAGGAGTCGCCGTTCTGCTTGACCGTGTCGGCGTCGTACTGCTTCAGCGCGGTCGGGCTGGCGATGGAGAGCGCGGTCAGCGCGAAGGCACCCGGGAAGGCGCCCTTGTACTGGTTCATCGTGACGACGGCGGTGGCGTCGTCCTTCGCCTCGCACTTGTTGTAGACCGGCTTGCCCATGTCCGGAGCGTCGTTCTTGGCGAAGCCGCCGAAGACGTCCGAGTAGTAGATCATCTGCGACTGGGCGGCCGCGCCCTTCATGTTGTACCAGCGGTCGAAGTTGAAGCAGACCGCGGCGGCGTTGAAGTCGGTGCCGTCGTGGAACTTCACGCCCTTGCGGAGGTGGAAGGTCCAGACCTTGCCGTCGGCGTCGTGCTCCCAGCTCTCCGCCAGCGCACCCTGCAGGTCGGCCGTGCCCGGCTTGTTCTGCACGAGGGTGTCGTACATCTGGCGGATCGGCCGGAAGGACTCACCGTCATCGTTGAAGATCGGGTCGAAGTTCTTCGGGTCACCCGCACCCGCGAAGACGAAGGTGCCGCCGGTCTTGGCCCCACCGCTGTCCTCGTCGCGCTCGCTCTTGGCGCAGCCGGACGCCCCGACCGCCAGAGCGGCAGCGGCCGCGAGGGCCACGGCCGCTTTAAGCCTGCTCGCCTGCATCTCTCACCTCTGTCATGCGCATGTCCCGGCCGAGCTGTGACTCGACCCGTGTGCGGGAGGCTATGACACGACACACAGAAGCGGAACGCCCGTTAGTCAATCGCTATCAAGCCGACACCAAGCCGTCGGGTCTGACAGTGTCAGATCTTCCGACAAACAGGGCTGTCACAGACGTGCGCAGATGGTGGGAAGCGGCATAACACCGCGAATCAGGCGGGCAGCAGCGCGCTCCCCGAGCACGTGGCGAATGGCACCCGTCCCACATTCCGGGAGAAAGACGCTGGCCGGCATCCACCAGGGGTGCCGGCCAGCGGGTCGGTGGCGGTCAGACCGCCCGGCGGCCCTCGAACGCGCGGCCCAGGGTGATCTCGTCGGCGTACTCGAGGTCGCCGCCGACCGGCAGGCCGCTCGCCAGCCGGGTCACCGCGATCCCCATCGGCTTGACCATCAGGGCCAGGTACGTCGCCGTCGCCTCGCCCTCGGTGTTCGGGTCGGTGGCGAGGATCAGCTCGCGGACCGCGCCCCCGCCCAGCCGGGTCATCAGCTCGCGGATCCGCAGGTTGTCCGGGCCGATCCCCTCCAGCGGGTTGATCGCGCCGCCCAGCACGTGGTAGCGACCGCGGAACTCGCCGGTCCGCTCGATCGCCACCACGTCCTTCGGTTCCTCGACGACGCAGAGCACCTCGTCGGTACGCCGGGGGTCACGGCAGATCCGGCACTGCTCCGACTCGGCCACGTTGTAGCAGGTGGTGCAGAAGCGGACCAGCTCCTTCACCTTGCGCAGCGCGCCGGCCAGCCGGTTCACGTCGGCGGGATCCGCCGACAGGACGTGGAAGGCGATCCGCTGGGCGCTCTTCGGGCCCACGCCCGGGAGCCGGCCCAGCTCGTCGATCAGGTCCTGGATGGCACCCTCGTACATCTGCCGGCTCAGAACCCGGGCAGGCCGAGGCCGCCCATCCCGCCCGCGACCGGGCCCATCTTCTTCTCGGTCAGCTCCCGGGCCGCCTCGGCGGCGTTGTGCACGGCCGCGACGACCAGGTCCTCCAGGGTCTCCACGTCCTCCGGGTCGACCGCCTTCGGGTCGATCTTGATCGCCTTCAGCTCACCGGTGCCGGCGACGGTGGCGGTGACCAGGCCACCGCCCGCGGTGCCGGTCAGCTCCGCCTCGGCCAGCTCGGCCTGGGCCTTGGCGATCTGCTGCTGCATCTTCTGCGCCTGCTTCAGCATCTGCTGCATGTTCGGCTGTCCACCTGGGCGCACGGATGGCTCCTTCTCGCACTCGTCTGATCGGCCGCGCCCAGCCTAGTCGGGCGGCGGCCCCCGTCCTCGCCGACCGACGCACGCCTCAGCGCGCGTCGACCTCGTCGATCTTCTCGGCCCCGAACGCCTCGCGGAGCAACTGCACCGCCTGCTCCTCGCTGGACTGCCGGGCGGTCCGCTCGTCGATCACGTCGTCCAGCGGCTCGTCGCCGGGATCGAAGCCCTCGTAGGCCGGGGTAGCCGGCGCCGTCGGACGCCCGCCCGGGCGGATCGGCCCGTCGAAGTCCGGGTCGTAGGGCGGCTCGCCGGCCCAGTCCGCGTCCGCGGTCGGCCGGGCCGCCTGCGCCGCACGGGGGCCCTTGCCCGGTCCGCCGTTGGCGGCGGCCGCCGCGGCCGCCCGGGCCGCCGCGATCGCGCTGCTCTTCGGCGCGCCGTTGACCGCCGCCGCCGGTTGCGGCGGGGCGGCCGGCGGTCCGGCCGGCTTCGGTACGGCGGGAGCCGTGACCGCCGGCGCGCCGGCCGCGTTCGTGGTCGCCGCGCCACCGGGACGCGCCGCCTCCGGCCAGTCGTCCCCGTCCGAGGCGGTCGATTCGACGGCCGGCGGCTCGCCACTCCCGGCACCGCCCGGCTTCGCCGCTTCCGGCCAGTCCTCCTCGTCGTCGGCGCCGGCCGGGTCGCCCCCGGAACCGGCCCCCGGGCCGGCCGGTCGCCGCGCCGGGCCACCGGACCGCTCGGCGGCCCGGGCGGCCCCACCGGAACCGCCCCTGCCCTCGGCGCCGGCCGGGCCGACGGACGACGTGTCCGGGCCGGCCGCCGGTCGGGGCGCGGACGGGCGGGCCGGCCCGCCCAGCGAGACGGCGCCCCGCTCCCCGGCCACCTCGCACCGGATCTGCCAGCGACCGCCCAGTTCCTCGTAGAGCGCATCGGTGAGCACCGCCGCGTGGTCGGCCATCATCTTCGCCAGCACCGTCGACTTCACGGTCAGCACCAGCGTGTCGCCGTCCAGGTCGCGGACCACCGCGTCGCGCATCAGCGCCGCGATCCGCTTGTTGCTCCGGTTGACCTTGCCGACCACCTCGGGCCAGACCCGGCGTACGGCGACCGCGTCGAGCGCGCCGGGCGGGGTGGAGCCGGGCCGGGGCGGCTCGGGGGTGGCCGGGTCCGGCATCACCGCCGAGGACGGCACCGGACGCCGGGCGGGTGCGCCGGACGCCGGCCCGGCCACCGGGGGTGGGCCGCCGGCAGCCTGGTCGGCCGCGGCCGGGCCGGGCTGGGCTGGGCCGGGCGCGGACTGGTCGGCCGGGCGGGCCGAGGCGGAACGGGCACCGGCCGCCGCGGCAGCGGCGCGGGCGGCGGCCGCCCCGGACGGGACAGCGGCAGCCGCCGGCGGGCCGGCGGTCCCCGGGTGGGACGCGGCGGCAGCCGCGGTCGGGGCGGGAGACGCCGGGCGTACCTCCGGGGCGGGGGCGACCGGCGCGGAGCCGGCGGCGGCCGGCGGCAGTTCGCCGCCCCCCAGGGTGAGCCGGCGTTCCATCCGCTCCAGGCGCTGGAGCAGGCCGCCGGTCGTGTCGTCCGCGCCGGGCAGCAGCATCCGGGCGCAGATCAGCTCCAGCAGCAGCCGGGGCGCGGTGGTGCCACGCATCTCGACCAGGCCGTTGTGCACGATGTCGGCGCAGCGGGACAGGGTGGCCGGGCCGAGCCGCTGCGCCTGGGCGGCCATCCGCTCGATCTGGTCGTCCGGGCCGTCGATCAGACCCTTGGCGGCGGCGTCCGGCACCTGCTGCATGACGATCAGGTCGCGCAGCCGCTCCAGCAGGTCCGAGGCGAACCGGCGCGGGTCATGCCCGGCCTCGGCAACCCGGTCCACGGTCGCGTACGCGGCCGCGCCGTCCCCGGCGGCGAGCGCGTCACACATCTCGTCGATCAGCGCGGAGTCGGTGACCCCGAGCAGCGCGGCGGCCCGGGCGTAGCTGACCCCCTCCGGGCCGGCGCCCGCGATCAACTGGTCGAGCACGGAGAGGCTGTCCCGGGCGCTGCCCCCGCCGGCGCGCACCACCAGCGGGAAGACCGCCGGCTCGACCTTGACCCCTTCGGCCTCGGTCAGCTGCTCCAGGTACGGCCGGAGCACCTTCGGCGGGATCAGCCGGAACGGGTAGTGGTGGGTCCGCGACTTGATCGTGCCGAGGACCTTCTCCGGCTCGGTGGTGGCGAAGATGAACTTGACGTACTCCGGGGGCTCCTCGACCAGCTTGAGCAGGGCGTTGAAGCCGGCCGACGAGACCATGTGCGCCTCGTCGATGACGTAGATCTTGAAGCGGCTGCGGGCCGGGGCGAAAAATGCCTTCTCGCGCAGCTCACGGGCGTCGTCGACGCCGCCGTGGCTGGCCGCGTCGATCTCGATGACGTCGATCGAGCCGGCGCCGTCGGTGGCCAGCGAGCGGCACGACTCACACTGGCCGCACGGCTCCGGGGTGGGGCCCTGCTCACAGTTGAGCGAGCGGGCCAGGATCCGGGCGCTGGAGGTCTTGCCGCAGCCGCGCGGGCCGGAGAAGAGGTACGCGTGGTTCAGCCGCCCGCTGCGCAGCGCCTGCGACAGCGGCTCGGTGACGTGCTCCTGGCCGATGACCTCGGCGAACGTACGGGGCCGGTACTTGCGGTAAAGGGCCAGTGCCACCCGTCCCGCCTCCTCTCGACCGAGCCATTCTGCGCCGGTCGGGCACGGGTGACCAACCACCACCCCGTGACCTGACCCGCAGGAACGTTACCGGCACCCGGAGACAGAAAGGCCCCCCGTGCACCCGGCAGAGCTCGCTTATCCTTGCTGCCTTCCGGCCCTGGGGAGGTTCACGAGATACCGCCGCACGGGAGGTGCCACAAGCGTACCCGACTCCGGGCCGATCTTCAGGGGGTGGTGGGGTGGCCGGCCCGCGAGAGACCTGTATCCTGGCTCGCGGAGGATTCGCCTAGAGGCCTAGGGCGCACGCTTGGAAAGCGTGTTGGGTTAACACCCTCACGAGTTCGAATCTCGTATCCTCCGCCGTTGACGCGAAGGGCCGGCCCCGCTCGGGGCCGGCCCTTCGTCGTACCGGTCGTCAGCCGAGGACCGAGACCGAGGAGTTGGCACCGACCGTGCCGCTGATCAGGCGCTGGAACGGCGCCTCCCGGTCCGGCCCGCTGACCAGCCGTACGGAGAGGTAGTCCACGCCGCTGGCCAGGTAGAGCGCGGTCCGCATGCCCGCGCCGGCGACGATCCACTTCCCGCCGCCGTTGGTCCGCTGGAAGGCGCCGCCCTCCAGGCTCACCACCGACGCCCCCACGTGGAAGCCCGCCGAGTTCTGGTCGGTGCCGCTGCTGCCGACCCCCGTCGAGTCGGCGGTGCAGCCGGAGAGCGTGCAGTTGCGGCCGAGGATCTCGAACCCGTTGCCGGCGGTGTCCTGGGCCTCACAGCCCACCACGGTGGCCCGGGAGGAGTCGAGCCGGAACGCGGGCGCCGGGGCCCCCGCCGCGCCGATGCCGTACGCCTTGCTGCCCCAGATCTTGATGTTGCCGCCGCCGAGCAGGTAGCCACCGCCTGCGCAGCCCTGGGCCGAGCAGCCGCTGACGAAGCCGTCGGAGGACTGAAGGTTGTAGGCCCAGCCGTCCGCGTTCTCGACCCGGCAGTCGGTCAGCTTGAACTCCCGCTGACCGCCCGCGTATGTGCCGCCGAGGTAGATCCCGTCGCCGGTGGTCCGGGTGACGAAGACCCGGGTGAACCAGGGTGCCGGGTCCGGCGTGTAGGTGGACGGGGCGGCGTTCATCTGGAAGTTGATCCCGTTTGCGACCAGATTCGCCCCGTCGAGCCCGATGTCGGTCAGGCACTGGCGGGACGAGCCGACGTACGTGCCGGACTGCGGGTTGACGACCAGCCCGGCGCCGCTGAAGCCGGTGCCGGCACGGAGGATCGTGACCAGCGGCCCGGCGCCGATCAGGGCGTGCTTGTCGTCGAGCACCACCGGCGCCTTGACGGTGTAGGTGCCGGGCGCCACGTAGACCGCCTTCTGACTGCTGCTGCCGAGCGCGGTGTTGATGGCGGCCTGGGCACCGACGGTCGGGTCCACCTCGTAGGTGGCGCCGGAGCCGGCGGGGCCCACCCACGGAATCGCGCCGGTCGACGCGAGCGCGGCCGCCTGGGCGGGCGAGATGCCGCCGAGCGCGGGGGCGGCGACGGCGGCGCCGGCGGTGACCGCTGCGGCTCGGAGCAACTGGCGGCGGTCGGAACGCTTGTCCTGCATGCTTCCTCCAGAGGGGTGATGGACCCTCGGCCCCCGTGTCGGGTCGAGGCGCGGCGGGGGCCGCCGCACGGAGGAAGTGGACGCGTCGACGAGCAGTCCGGCGTACGCCGGACCGGGTGCTGTTCAGTCTGTGTCGATCCCCCGTGACGGCGGCGGAGTCCCACCGCATCGGGGAAGATGATTGCATTCGGGGGGCGATCCGTGTGTCCCCAGCCGGCTCCCGGCGAGTTGGTAACGGGGCGGCTCCGCCCGGGCGGGCCCGGCTCCGGGCGGGGTCAGCCCCTGCCGTCCCCGGCCGCAGCAAGGGTCGGGTCGGCCGGTGCTTCCTCCGGCGCGTCACGCCCGCCACCACCGCGCAGCGCCCAGCCGGCCAGCAGCAGCGCGCCAGCGGCCGCGGCGAGCTGGATCACCCGGTGGTCGACCAGGACCAGCAGGCCGGCGCCGGCGAGCACGGCCAGCGTGCCGGGGCCGAAGGTGAGCGTGTTGACGGTGGCGGAGACCCGGCCGACCAGCGCGCCCGGGGTCTCCCGCTGCACGGCCGTCCAGATGATGATCAGCACCAGCGGCACCCCGAACCCGACGGCCAGGGTGCCGGTGAGCACCGGGGCCAGGGCGGGCGCGGCCCGCAGCGCCAGACCGGCGGCGAAGAGCGCGATCGCCGCCGCCGTCACCCGGCGTTCGCCGAACCGGCGCAGCAGCGCCCCGGCGGCCAGGCCGCCGGCCAGGGACCCGACGCCCTGCACGGTGGCGAGCACGCCGTTGAACTCCGGCGGCCGGTGCAGGCCGGCGTCCACCACGGCGTACGCGACGGCCCCGTTGATCCCGGTCAGCAGCATGGTGACGCCCGCGCAGACGACCAGGTGCCGGAGCGGGGCGTGTCGGGCCAGGTGCCCCAGCCCGTCGGCGAGCTGCCGGCCCCACGGGTCGGGCGGCGGCGGTCGCTCCTCGCGTACCCGCAGCAGGCCGAGGACCAGCGCGGCGAGGGCGAAGGTGGCCGCGTCGACCAGCACCACCGGGTGCCCGCCGTACGCGGCGAAGAGACCCGCCCCGGCCAGCGGGGCGAGCAGCTTCATCCCCTCGTTGACGGTCATCCGCAGGCCGTTGAAGTCGCCGAGCAGCTCGCCGGGGACCACGGACGGCACCAGCGCGGACTCGGCGGAGTCGATGAGCACGAAGCTGACCCCGTACGCGACCATCACCACGAAGATCAGCCACACCTCGCCGGCGGTGTCGACCAGGAGGAGTACGGGCAGCAGCGCGGCCATCGCGACGTGCAGGGCGATCAGCAGGGGCCGGCGGCGGCACCGGTCGGCGAGCACCCCGATCAGCGGTCCGACCAGGGTGGGTCCCCAGAGGCCGAGGGTGATCAGCCCGGCGAGGCTGCTCGACCCGGTCAGGTCCTTCACCCAGATCCCGGCGACGAGCAGCATGGCCGCCGTGCCGAACCCGGACACCAGCACGGCCGTCAGGTAGCGGGCCGCGTCGCGGTTGCCCAGGACTCTCGTCGTACCCCAGCTCATGCCGCCACCTCGCTCCGCTCGGCGCCGATTCTGTCCATCCGCGACCCCCAAGTCAATGCTTGGGGGTCGCGTCGTCCGGCGGGTGCGGTTCAATGGCGGCCGTGAGCACCACCGATCCGCGCCTGCGCGCGCTGGCCCATCCGGTACGCCTCCGCATGCTCTCGCTGCTGTGGAGCGCGCCGCTCTCCGCCGCCGCGCTCGCCCGCGAACTGGAGATCTCGCACGCCCTCGCCAGCCAGCACCTGCGCCGGCTGGACGCCGCCGGACTGGTGGAGCTGGCCGACGTACGCAGCCGGCGCGGCGGCCGGGAGCGCCGCTACCGAGCGGTACGCGGGCCCTGGCTCACCGAGCAGCAGGAGGGGCAGGCGCTGCTGGCCGAGTCGCTGGCCCGCAACCTGCTGGACCGGGTGGCCCACCGGGCCCCGGACAGCGCCGGGCTCACGGTCGACGCCGAACTCTGGGTCTCGCCCGAGGACTGGGCGGCGGCCCGCAGCCGGCTGCACGCGATCATGACCGAACTGCACGACGCGGCCCGGCCGCCGCACGCCCCCGGTACGGTCCGGGTGGGCGCGACGGTGATGGCCTTCGAGATGACCGACTCCCCGCCTGTGGAAAACTGACCACCGTCGTACACATGTTCTATCCACAGGCTGTGGACGCCGAGAGGATCGGATGAGTTACCAGCTCAGCGCGGTCGTGGCCGACGTGGAGCTGCTCCGTGAGCAGACCGCCGACCTGGATCACGCGGTCCTCGCGGCGCTCCGCCAGGACTTCGCGCTGCTGCCGGTCACCCCGCAACTGGTCCAGGAGCTGACCGGCGACCTGCCGGACTACGCCACCGGGGAGCCGTCGGCCGAGCAGCCCTTCCAGCTCGTACTCTGGCCGACCCCGTCCGGCGACGACTCCAGATCGCGGCGCGCCGAACTGGAGTTGTCGGACGACGGCTCCAGGTCGCGGCGCGGCGACAGACGCGCCGAACTGGAGTTGTCGGAAGTGCTGGCCCGCTGGTCGCACCAGGGTCCGGTGGCGTACCTGGAGGCCGAGTTCGCGGGCGGGCTGGGCCACCAGGCGGCGGTGGTCTGGCTCGGTGGCGAGGTGAGCTGGGGGCCGTGCTTCGACCGCGCCCTGGACCGGCCACGGGCCGAGTGGCCGATCAACGCGGCGCTCGCCCGGCTGGGCGCCGAGCCCGGCCCCTGGATCGACCCCTTCGCCGAGCTGGGCCTGCACCTGGAACGCGACACGGCCGGCTGGCTGGCGCACGGCCGGCGCGGGCTCTCCGCCGACTACTGGGACGAGCTGGCCGAGGAGTGGGAACTCGACCAATCCGACCCGTACCAGCAACCTCATCGCCCCGGTCCCGTTGGGGACTGGGGGATTGCATGAAACTGCGACAATTCGGCTTCATTGCCGCACTGATGGCGGCTGCCTCGATCGCCGGCAGCGGCGTCCGTCCACAGGGGCCGGACGTGGCGGCCCGCCCGGTCGGGGCCGCCGAGGTCGTCAGCCTGGACGGGCTGCGCAACGCCGAGTTCGGCGCCACCGAGGAGGAACTGACCCGGCGCGGGGTGCTGCGTACGGACGTGGACGCCTGCGGGCCGACGCTGGCCGGGCACGGATCGGTCAGCCCGGTCTTCGTCGACGAGCGCCTCGTCCTGCTCTGGCTCGACGACCCGATGAGCACGCCGGAGGGGATCAGCGTGGGCACGCCCGTCGCCGAGGTCCGGGCGACCTACCCGTCGGCGGCCGAGCTGGCCGCTCCACAGGGGACGTACCGGTTCGACGGGCTGCTCGCCCGCGACGGCGACCGGGCGTACCTCTTCCTGCACGACGGGACGACGGTCCGGAAGATCATCGCCGGGTACGCGGAATGGGCCCGCCGCTTCTTCGAAGAGGGTTACGGCCCCTGCTGACCAGCCGGCCGGCGCGGCTCAGCGCCGACCCGGTGTTCCGAGGATCTGGTCGAGCGCCGCGATGCTCCGCACCGGTACGGCGGCGGGCTCGGCCGTACCGAGCCAGGCCCGGACCGTGCACCGGTCCCGCTCGACGCTGATCGTGCCGTACGTTCCCGTGGGGCCGACGACGAGCAGCACATCAAGGGTCTTGCGGCCGGCGGTGCCGGGGCCGCCGCAGACCGGGGACGTGCTGCCGCCGTTCGCCAGATCCGCGGCGGCCGCGGAGCGGAGCCGGTCAAGGGCGCCGCCGTCCGTCCCCGCCCGGAGCACCGGCTGCGCCACCAGCTTGCCGTCGACGTAACGGCAGCCGCGGGCGACCTGGTACGGGTCCGGCATCAGCGGATCGCCGATCCGACCGGTCCAGGCCGTGCCGATCTGGGGCGGCCGTGCGATGTCCCGCCAGTCGGCCGGGTACGGGCGACAGCCCGGTGCCGGGTACGTCCGCGGGTCGATCACCTGACGCGCCTCGCCGGGATCGTCATCCCGCAACTGCGGGATCATCGCGTACACGCCTTCCCTGGTGTGCGACCCGCTCACCGCCGGCCCGCACCGGTCGACGTCCACCCGGACGACGCCGCCCGGGTGCTCGACCATCAGCACGTAGCGGTGCGTCAGCATCGCGAAGACGCAGGCGCGCGGGCCGGGTCTCCCCTCCGGGAGCGCGTTCAGGCCGGCGACGATGGTCGGCACCTCACGCTCGACGACCCGGGTCCAGCCTGCCTCGTAGTGCACCACGCCGGGCTGGTCGGGACGGGGGTGGTCGACCTTGGGGACCATCTCGCAGACCAGGATGCGGGTGGCATCGGTCGGCAGCAACGGGCCCGGCGTCGAAGCGGTCGCCGGCGGCGGGGGACCGGGCTCCGGGCAGGTGGCCGGGGCGGCCGGCGGAGCGGACTCCCGGCGGTCCGTGACGAGGACCGGCAGGCCGATCGCCAGCAGCACCGCCACTGCGGCGAAGGCGCTGCCCAGCACCGTACGGCGCCGGTGCCGCCGGACCCGCCGCGCCACCTCCGCCAGCCGGTCCTCCGGGCCGGGAAGCTCTGGCACATGGCTGGTGAGCAACCGGCGGATGTCCTCGTCGCCTGCCACGTTCATGCCTCTACCTCCTCGATCCGTGGGTGCAGCTGGGGATTGGCACGCAGTGCCCGGATGGCGCGATGCGCCTGGACGCGGACGGTCGCCGGCGAGCAACCGAGCACCTCGGCGGTCTGCTCGACCGAGAGGTCCTCCGCGTACCGCAGCACCACCACCGCGCGCTGCTGCCGGGACAGGCCGGCGAGCGCCCGCTGCAGCGCGTCCCGGGCGGCCAGCTCCCCCGACACGTCGCCGACGGCCACCGGGTCCGGCATCGACGCGGTCGGCGTCTCGACCCGCCAGCGCCGCCGCCACCACGAGACGTAGGTGGTCATGAGCGCCCGTCGCACGTACGCCTCGGGCGCCCCACCGGCGGCGATCCGGTCCCATCGACGCCAGGCCCGGGCGAGCACGGTCTGCAGCAGGTCTTCCGCGAGGCCGGCGTCCCCGGTCAACAGCCACGCGGACCGCAGCAGCGCGCCCGAGCGTGCCGTGACGAACTCGGCGAACCCCTCCGGCGCTGCCGTCATGTCGCACCTCCCGCTGAGGGAACGCGCCGGGGTGGATCGGGCGTTAACAACGAACCCGGACGAGAATCGACACGACAACGAGTGGTCCTGATGTCAGAGGCGCCGGAACTACACTCCGCCCATGCCTGAGTTTTCCGGATTGCCGGAACTGCCCAGTACGCCTGCGGGGACGGCCGCGCTGTCCGTGGCCACCCGTTACTGCTCGCCTGCGCTGCTCCACCACTCCATCCGGTCATACCTGTGGGGGGTGATGTACGCCCGTGCACACGGAATCGCCTTCGACGACGAGCTGTACTACGTCTCGGCCCTCCTCCACGATGCCGGGCTCACCGAGCCGTTCGACAGTCATTCCCTTCCGTTCGAGGAGGCCGGCGGGAACCTCGCGTGGGTATTCGGAGTCGCCGCCGGCTGGCCCGAGGCCCGCGCGGCCCGCGCGGAACACATCATCGTCACCCACATGCGCGCCGACGTGTCCGCCGCCGACGACGCCGAGTCCCACCTGCTGCAGGTCGCGACGGCCTGGGACGTGGCAGGACGACGTCCTGAGGAATTCTCCGCGGCCCGCAGGAAAAGCGTGCTCGACCGGTATCCGCGACTCGACTTCGCCACCGAGTTCCTGGCCTCGTTCGAGGACCAGGCGGAACGCAAGCCGTCCAGCGCGGCAGCACAGTCAATCGAATCCGGCGGACGCCTCCGGATCGCCGCGCATCCGCTCGACGCCTGATCGTCCCGGCGCTGCACGACGTCAAGGACAACTGCGTACCGCAGGGAACCGTCAGCATCAGGAATCTGCGGGGAACGACTCGCCCGAAACTCAACGAAAGTCAGTGGTGGCTGCTGTCCTTCGGGTCCTGCCCCTGGGCTGTCGCGATACCTAGCGTGGCCGGTACAACCGAGGCGTTGGGAGCACGTTGTGTGGCAGGGCAAAAAGTCGCGGTGGGCTGTGGTAGCACCCCTTACCGCCGGTGTGGTGGTTCTGATGATGCCGGGCACCGCGAGCGCCAAGCAGGAACCTGACGGGGCCGCCATCGAACGAGTGGTGTCCGCCTACGCGGGAAAGGCGGGCTATCGGGGAATCGCCGTGACGATCACCAAAGGCAACCAGGTGTTGTACGCGGGCGGATACGGCCACGACTCCGCTGGCGCCGCGGTGACCGCTGCGACCCCGATGCCGACCGCCTCCGTCAGCAAGTCGTTCACCGCGCTCGCCGTGATGCAACTGGTCGAGGCGGGCAAGGTGACGTTGGAGTCGCCGGTGCGCGACTACCTGCCTGATTTCCGGATCGCCGACCCCCGAGGATCGCAGATCACGGTACGCCAGCTGCTGAACCAGAGCTCAGGGATCACCGATGGCACGTTCCCGGAAAAGAGCCTGCCTCAGCCCGACTCGCTCGCTGACGCCGTGATCCGAGCCCGGACCGCGAAATTGTCCGCCGCGCCGGGCACGGAGCACAGGTACACGAACACCAACTACCACCTTGCCGCTCGACTGGTGGAGGTCGTCGCGGGCGAGCCGTTCACGGACTATCTACGGCGCCATGTCTTCGAGCCGATCGGCATGGGTGCGACCACCACGATCAACCAAACGCCACGAGATCTGCCGCGCGACGTGCGTAAGGGATATGTCTACGCCTACGGCGCGTCGATTCCCGCCGCCGAGCCGAAGCGATTCGTCAACGGATCCGACGGCGTCGTCACCACGGCGTCGGACCTGGCGAAATGGCTGATCGTGCAGAGCAACGCCGGCGTGGCCGCGAACGGAACACGCCTGGTCTCGGCCACGGGCATCACTGCCATGCACACCTCGTCGGACTCACGCTGGACGTACGGGATGGGCTGGGACACCGACCAGAAAGGCCGGGTCAATCACAACGGCGTGTGGTTCACCTACACCGCCGACGCACTGTTGCTCCCGGGCGGCTACGGCATCGCGGTGATCGGCAACAGCGGAATCGGCCTCGCCAACGAAGGCATCACCCCGCTCGCGGACGAGCTGGCCATCCTCGTGACCGGGAGCGAGCCCTCATCCGGCGCACCGGTACGGCTAATCGTTGACCTGGCGCTGGCCAGCCTCACCCTGCTCAGCCTTCTGCTCGGCATCCGCAACCTGCGACGCGCCCGGATCTGGGCAGACCGTTTCGCCACCCGGCCGTCGTGGCGGTTGGCCCTACGGCTGTTGCCCCGGCTCGCCCCCCTCGCCCTGCTGGTAGCCCTTCCGGACCTCCTCGGTCGGGTCGTCGGCGGCGGGCGGGACATCACGTTCACCCAGCTTTGTTACTACTCGATTGCCCTGGTCGGCTGGACGGCCGTCGCGGCCGTGATGAACGCCGGCGTGCTGACCGCCCGCGTCGTCGCGCTGTCCCGGCTACGTCGGCCGGCCGGAGACGCGCCGGCAACGGACGCATCACCCCAGCCCGGTCGCGAGCTGAGGGCGGAAGCCAACTGAGACCACAAGGCGGAACGCCCGGCCGATCCTCACGGATCGACCGGGCGTTCTCGTATTCACGAGCGGTGGCGGCGGGATTTGAACCCGCGGAGGGCGTAAACCCTCACACGCTTTCGAGGCGTGCTCCTTAGGCCACTCGGACACACCACCGCCGAGTAGGGTACAGGACCACGGGTACGGACTCCCAACCGGTATCCCCCGGTCCGGCCTGGCAGGATCTTTGGCATGAGTACGCACATCGGCGCTGAGCCGGGAGAGATCGCCGAGCGGGTCCTGATGCCGGGCGACCCGCTGCGGGCCAAGTGGATCGCGGAGACCTACCTCGAGGACGCCCGCTGCTACACGACGGTCCGCGGCATGCTGGGCTTCACCGGCCGCTGGAACGGCGTCGAGGTCTCCGTCCAGGGCTCCGGCATGGGCATGCCCTCCGCCTCCATCTACGCCCACGAGCTGATCAACGAGTACGGCGTGAAGACGTTGATCCGGGTCGGCTCCTGCGGTGCCCTCAGTGAGGACCTCCAGCTGCGGGACGTGATCGCCGCGATCGGCTCGTCCACCGACTCGAACATGAACCGGATGCGGTTCGACGGTCTGATCGACTACGCGCCGGTGGCCGACTTCGGGCTGCTGCGTACCTCGGTCGAGGTGGCCGAGCGGCGCGGCATCACGATGCACGTGGGACCGATCCTGGCGGCGGACGCCTTCTACACCGACCGGCCGGACCTCTACGACACGCTCGCCGACTACGGCGTGCTCGCGGTGGAGATGGAGTCGGCGGCGCTCTACACGATCGCCGCCCGGTTCAAGGCTCGCGCGCTGACCATCCTGACCGTCAGCGACCACATCAAGACCGGCGAGAAGACCACCTCCGCCGAGCGCGAGCAGACCTTCAGCCAGATGGTCGAGGTCGCCCTCGACACCGTCATCGCCTGACCGTCCGAGCCTTCGACCGCCCCGCCGCCGGCTGGTGGCGGGGCGGTCTGCGTTCTGGATCACAAAAATAAATACGACCGGTCGTGCTTTTTTGGTTACGCTGCCCGCATGACGTCCGACGGCCGCCTGGCGCGCGGCGACCGCACCCGCACGGCGGTGCTCGACACCGCCGTGGCGCTGGCCACCGAGGTGGGCCTGGACGGGCTCTCCCTCGGCCAGCTCGCCGACCGGCTCGGGGTCAGCAAGTCCGGCCTCTTCGCGCACTGGCGCTCCAAGGAGGCCCTCCAGCTCGCCACGGTCGAGCGGGCCGTGGCGCAGTGGCAGGAGCTGATCGTCGCGCCGGCCCTGCGCGCCCCGCGCGGCGTCCGGCGGCTGCGGGCCCTGCACGAGGCCCGGATCGACTTCTACGCCGCCCGGGTGCTCCCCGGCGGCTGCTTCTTCGCCAACACCGAGTTCGAGTACAACGCCCGTCCCGGCCCGGTGCGGGACCGGCTCGCCGAGGCGTTCGGCGACTGGACCGCGTTCCTCGAACGGCTCGTCCGGGAGGCGGTCGAGCTCGGCGAACTCCCCGCCGACCTGGACGTCCCGCAACTGGCGTACGAGATCGACGCGCTCGGGATCAGCGCGGCGATGCGGTCCCAGCTGCTGGATCCGGAGGCCACCTACCGGCACGCCCGCCAGGGCCTGCTGCACCGCCTCCGGGCGCTGTGCCCCGACCCGACCCTGCTAACGGAAGGTCCGTCATGAGCCACGCCACCGTCGACCGGCCGGTCGTCGAGTTCGGTCACGTCGAGCACGTCACGGTGCACTTCGACGACCTCGACGCCCTCGGCATCCTGCACAACGCCCGGTACGCGGTGCTGCTGGAACGGGCGCTCACCCCGTACTGGGCCGACCGGGGGCACGGCTTCCGGGGCCGGGACAGCTCACCCGACGTGTTCCACGCGGTCCGCGAGTTCACCATCCGCTACCGCGCCCCGATCGCCACCACCGGCCCGGTGGCGGTGCACTTCTGGCTGGAGCACTTCGGCACCAGCAGCGCCGAGTACGCCTTCCAGTTCCGCTCGGTCGACGGCGACACCGTCTACGCCGAGGGCACCCGGGCGATCGTCCGCCTCGACCCGCTGACCCTGCGCCCCGCCCCGTGGACCGACGCCGCCCGCGCGGTCGCCGAAACCCTCCTCCGCCCCGCCCCGGCCGCCGCCTGAGCCCGGATCGTGCGCGCTGTTTCCCGGAAATAGTGGCCATTCCGTCCAGGGAAGCCACTATTTCCGGGAAACAGTGCCCGACCCGACCCGGGCGCCCCGGCACCGGGCGCGGGTGGTCAGCGGAAGAAGGCGCGGAGCAGGGCGGCGCTCTCCGTCTCCAGCACGCCGCCGTACACCTCGGGGCGGTGGGTGAGGCGGCGGTCGCGCAGCACGTCCCAGAGCGAGCCGACGGCGCCCGTCTTCGGTTCCCAGGCGCCGAAGACCACCGTCGAGACCCGGGCCAGCGCGATCGCCCCCGCGCACATCGTGCACGGTTCCAGCGTCACCACCAGGGTGCAGCCCTCCAGCCGCCACCGGCCCAGCCGCTCCGCGGCCCGGCGCAGCGCCAGCACCTCGGCGTGCGCGGTCGGGTCCCCGCTGAGCTCCCGCTCGTTGCGCCCGATCGCCAGCTCCGCGCCGTCCGGGCCGTACAGGACCGCGCCGACCGGCACATCCTCGGCCGCAGCGTCGCCGTCCTCGGGCGGGACGGTGTCCGGGCCGGTCACCGCGATCTCCAGGGCACGGCGCATCCACAGCTCGTGCCGCTGCCGACGGCCCACCCCACCCGGGTCGGCCAGCCCCTCGTCCGCGCCCGGCCCGACCCGGCCCGGGCGGCCCGGGGTCGGCTGCCCCGGGCGTACGGTCTCCAGCGCCGGGTCGGTGGCGTCGGCGGGCTCGCCGCCGCCGGTCCAGGGCCGCCCGGCCGGCTCAGACCTCACGCAGCTCCTCGACCTCGTCCGCGCAGCCGAGCACCTGGCAGATCTCGGCGGTCACGTCGGCCGGCATCATGCCCTCGTGCCCGCAGAGGGCGAGCAGCTTCTGCGCCGAGATGCCCAGGTCGGCGAGGATGTCCGCGTCGCCGACCGGGTCGGCCTCCGGGTCCACGGCCGGCTGCTCGGTCTCCTCGTCGCCACCGGCGGCGGCGCGCGGCTCCTCGGTGTCCTCCAGCCCGGTGACCGAGGTCTTCAGGTCGCCGACGAGCAGGGCGCCGAGCCGCGACTCCTCGGCGTACGCCGAGTCGGAGCCGAAGATCCGCAGGTCCTCACCCTCGTCCAGGCGCAGGATCACCAGGTAGGTGTCGTCGGCCTCGACGAAGAGCAGGGAGAGGTCGGCGTCCGGCTCGACGTCGCGCAGCCGGTCGGCGACCTCCTCGATGTCGGTGACGCCGCGCAGGCTCACCTCCTCGGCGGTCCAGCCGCCCTCGACGCGTGCCACGGCAGCAGCGAAGTACGACACGGTCCCCCCAATTTGGCCTCGGCAGCACGCCGACTCGTCACGCGTGCACGTTAACCGGTCGGGTCGGCGGGCGACCGGTCAACGCCCCGAAGGGCCGGCCGTTCCCTGCAGAAAGTCGGTCAGCCGGCGATGCGCCGGCGGGTGGCGATGAGTTGGCGCAGACGCTCGGTGCGGACCCGCTGCGGCCGCTCGCGCTGACGTACCGCACGGGCACCGGCCAACTCGGCGAGGAGTTGCAGGCGGCGGCGGCTGCGCTCGGGGTCGAGCCGTGGCGGGGTGGTCCAGGCCATACGGCGAGCGTGAACCGTCACCGCGCGTACGTCAAGAGGTGTTCGCTGCGCAGGCGCACCCTCACTCCCGGTCACCAAAGCGGCCAGTCTCCGCTCTGCGCCCAGCGGACCGCGACGATCGCTGCGGCGATGCTCCAGCCACCCGCGGTGACGATCGCCACCCCGGTCGCCACGCCCCGGTCGCCGTACCGGACCAGCGCGACGGCGGCCAGCCAGGCCAGCCCGCCGGCGATCAGCGTCCACCACGCGTAGCTGGGCACGTCGTGGCCGAGCAGGCCGAACAGCAGCAGCCAGGCGAAGGCCGTGACCGCGCCGGCCGCGACGCCGCCGCCGGTCACCGGGTACGGCTCGCGCCAGACGGGCCGCATCGGCGCCCCGGCCGGGAAGAGCCCGGACGGCGTACGCGGCGCCGGGCGGCCGGGGCCCGTCTCCCCGGGTACGGCGTGCCACCCGTCCATCGCCCTGCTCCCTTCACGGATCGTGCACCCGCCGACGTCACACAGCGCGACCGGGACGCTCAGCGGTCGTCCCCACCGTACTGGTCTGCCAGGATGACCGGATGCGCTCGCGATCGATCGGCCGTCGTCCGCGTACGGCGTACCCGATCCTGCTGCTGCTCGTGCCGGCCCTGGCCGCCGGGTGCGCCCCCGACACCCGGCCCGCGACCGCCCCGGACAGCTCCTGGCAGGGGCCGAGCCCGATGGCCACCGCGGCGCAGCCCGCCGCCACGCCGACCTCCGCCGCCCCCTCGTCGACCCGTACGCCCCTGCGACACGTCTTCCCGGTGAAGGCGAGCAACGTCGCCTACCACCCGACCCACTCCGGCTACCCGGGGACGGACATCTTCGCCGACTGCGGCGAGCCGGTCGTGGCGGTCACCGACGGCCGGATCCTCGAGGTGAGCCGGGTGGACCGGTTCTCGAAGAGCGGACCGCTCGGCCCGTACAACGGGGGGCTGTCGGTGTCCCTGCTCGGCGACGACGGGGTCCGCTACTACGGGTCGCACCTGAGCGCGATCGCCACCGGCATCGACGCGGGCGTACGCGTCCAGGCCGGCCAGCAGCTCGGCAGGGTCGGCCGCACCGGCAACGCCAACAACGTCTGCCACCTGCACTTCGGGCTCTCCCCGAGGTGCACCGGCCACGACGACTGGTGGATCCGCCGGGGCGTGATCTGGCCCGCCCCGTACCTGGACTCGTGGCGCAAGGGCGGCAACCGCGGACCGGCCACCGAGGTGGCCGCCTGGCAGCGGAAGCACGGCTGCCCGAAGGCCCCCACCACCACCGGCGACGCCGGCTGACCGGCGTCCACTCCCGACACCGCAGGCGACACTCGGCGGCTGGCGACGCGGGCGCGTAGGTTGCAGGGCATGAGTGCCCGGGATCCCATCGCCGACCTGCGCCGGATCGCGTTCCTGCTGGAGAAGGCGAACGAGGCCACCTACCGGGTCCGGGCGTTCCGGTCGGCGGCCACCGCGCTCGCCGCGCTGCCCGCCGGGGAGGTGGCCGAACGCGCCCGCGCCGGGAAGCTCACCGAGCTGGCCGGGGTCGGCGACGTCACCGCCCGGTGCGTGACCGAGTCGCTGGCCGGCGAGGAGCCGGTCTACCTGCGCCGGCTGGTCGCCACCGAGGGCACCGACCTGGACGCGGCCGCGGCGAAGCTGCGGGACGCGCTGCGGGGCGACTGCCACACCCACTCCGACTGGTCCGACGGCGGATCACCGATCGAGGAGATGGCCCTGGCCGCGGTCGAGCTGGGCCACGAGTACCTGGTGCTGACCGACCACTCGCCCCGGCTGAAGGTGGCCCGGGGGCTGACCGCGGAGCGGCTGCGCCGGCAGCTCGACCACGTGGCGGCGGTGAACGAGGCGCTCCCGAAGGGCTTCCGCATCCTCACCGGGATCGAGGTGGACATCCTCGCCGACGGCTCGCTGGACCAGGACGAGGAGCTGCTCGCCCGGCTCGACGTGGTGGTCGGCTCGGTGCACAGCGGCCTGAACGACGAACGGGCGAAGATGACCCGGCGGATGCTCACCGCGATCGCCAACCCGCACCTGGACATCCTCGGCCACTGCACCGGTCGGATGGTGTCGTCCCGGCCGGCGGGGGTGACGGGCCCGGGCGACCGCGGCCACCGGGCGCGCACCCGGGCCGAGAGCGACTTCGACGCGGACGCCGTCTTCGCGGCCTGCGCGGAGCACGGCGTCGCCGTCGAGATCAACTCCCGGCCGGAGCGGCAGGACCCGCCGAAGCGGCTGATCCGCCGCGCGCTGGAGGCCGGCTGCCGGTTCGCCATCAACACCGACGCCCACGCCCCTGGCCAGCTCGACTGGCAGCGGTTCGGCTGCGAACGCGCGGCGCTGTGCGGCGTACCGGCCAGCCGGGTGGTCAACACCTGGAAGGCGGACCGCCTGGTCAAGTGGGCGGCCACCCGCCGCTGACCGGCCGGCAGGCTCGACCGCCGGTCAGCGCCGGGCGGGCTCGGCGGTCCGCAGGGCGGGCTCGCCCACGGCGGTGCGGGGCCGGCGTCGGCCGAGCACGCCCTGCGCGACCGCGACGCCGAGGAGCACGATCAGCGCGCCCACCGGCTGGTGCCAGTTCATCCGCTCACCGAGCACCACCGCGCCGACCAGCACCGCGAAGATCGGGATCAGGTACGTGACGGTGGACGCCGTGCTCGCCCCGGCCACCCGGATGTTGCGCAGGTTGATCACGAAGGCCAGCCCGGTGCCGAGCGCGCCGAGCGCCAGCACGCTGGACACCACCGGCAGGGAGAGCCCGGTCGGCACCGGCGGCGCTCCCGCCACCAGCGGCGCGACCACCGCGAGCTGCGCCGTGGCGACCAGCAGCTGGGCCGCCGACAGCGACAGCCCGGAGTACGCGCTCCCCGCGATGAACTTCTTCTGGTACGGGATGGCCACCCCGTAGCAGGCCGCCGCGCCCAGGCACATGAGCTGGCCGGTGAAGTGCGAGCCGCCGACGCCCTCCCAGACGCCGAGCACCACCAGCACGCCGGCGAAGCCCAGCGCCAGCCCGACCGCCCGGCGCACGGTCAGCCGCTCGGTGCGGAAGACCAGCACCGCCAACGGCAGCACGATCAGCGGCGTGGTGGCGTTCCAGATGCCGGCGAGCATCGACTCCACCCGCTGCTCGCCGAAGCCGAAGAGGGTGAACGGCAGGGCGACGCCGAACGCGGCGACCACCAGCAGGTGCGCCCAGACGCGGGGCTCGCGGGGCAGCCGGTCGCGCAGCACGGCCAGCACCACCAGCAGGGTCGCCGCGCCGGTGGCGACCCGGTAAAGGGTGAGGTGCAGCGGGTGCAGCTCGGTTACCCCGACCTTGATGAACAGGAAGCTGGAGCCCCAGATCACGCCGAGCGCCAGGAACCCGGGCAGCCAGCTCCGCAGGGCCGCCCGGTCAGGAGTCAAGTCCGCCGTCACCCCTGACACTCTGCCGCAGGGGTACGACGAAGTCCCGCGAAAATCGGACGCCGTGTCGACCGCCACAGCACCCGCCATATCGTGCGGACGCGCGGTCGACTTCGATCCGGCCGACCTACTGGCGTGAACCGGGCAAACACGGTCGACAACGGGGTGGCGGGGTCACGTAGGGTCGCATCCGTGGGACGAATCGATGACCTCGCCAACCGGTACGTGGCCGACTGGGCGCCGCTGAGCCCGACCGGCGCCACCTACGTCGGCATCGCCGGCTACGACGACCAGCTCGACGACCTCTCCCCCGAGGGGTACGCGGCCCGCGCCGATCTGACCCGACGCGCCCTGGCCGACCTCGACGTGACCGAGCCGGACACGGAGGCCGAGCGGACCGCCAAGGAGGCCATGCAGGAGCGCCTCGGCCTGGAGCTCGCCCGGCACGAGGCCGGCGAGACCGCCAGCGAGGTCAACGTGATCGCCAGTGGCCTGCACGACCTCCGCATGGTCTTCGACCTCATGCCGACCGAGGGCGACGACGCCAAGGCCAACATCGCCGCCCGGCTCAACCGCTTCCCGGCGGCCCTGGAGGGCTACAAGCGGACGCTGCGCGAGGCGGCCGCGGCCGGGAAGGTCAGCTCGCGGGTGCAGCTGGTCGAGGTCGCCAAGCAGTGCGACATCTGGACCGACCCGAACGCGGACAACTTCTTCCACGGCCTGGTCGAGCGGCTCGGGGCCGACGGCGCGCTCGGCGCCGAGCTGCGCAAGGGCGCCGCCGCCGCGACCGGGGCCACCGCCGAGTTCGGGCAGTTCCTCCGCGACGAGCTGGCCCCGCAGGGCCGGGAGAAGCAGGCCGCCGGCCGGGAGCGGTACGAGCTGGCCTCGCAGTACTTCCTCGGCGCCAAGGTCGACCTCGACGAGACGTACGCCTGGGGTTTCGCGGAGCTGGCCCGCCTGGAGGCCGAGATGCGAACCGTTGCCCAGCGCATCGCGGGACCGGGTGCCAGTGTCGATGACGCCGTCAGCGCGCTCGACGCCGACCCGGCCCGCACCATCCAGGGCAAGGAGGCGTTCCGGGACTGGATGCAGGCACTGGCCGACAAGGCGATCAGCGAGCTGCACGGCACCCACTTCGACATCCCGGAGCAGGTCCGCCGGATCGAGTGCTGCCTCGCCCCGACCAGCGACGGCGCCATCTACTACACCGGCCCGAGCGAGGACTTCTCCCGTCCCGGCCGGATGTGGTGGGCGGTGCCGCAGGGCATCACCGACTTCTCCACCTGGCGCGAGGTGACCACCGTCTACCACGAGGGCGTGCCCGGTCACCACCTCCAGGTCGCCCAGACCGCCGTCCGCGCCGAACTGCTCAACCGCTGGCAGCGGCTGCTCTGCTGGGTCTCCGGGCACGGCGAGGGCTGGGCGCTCTACTCCGAGCGGCTGATGGACGATCTGGGCTACCTGGAGGATCCGGGCGACAAGCTCGGCATGCTCGACGGGCAGGCGTTCCGCGCCGCCCGCGTGATCGTCGACATCGGCATGCACCTGGAGCTGGAGATCCCGAAGGACAACCCGTTCGGCTTCCACCCGGGCGAGCGCTGGACGCCCGAGCTGGGCTGGGAGTTCATGCGGGCGCACTGCCGGGTGCCGGACGAGAACCTGCGCTTCGAGCTGAACCGCTACCTGGGCTGGCCGGGACAGGCCCCCTCGTACAAGGTGGGGGAGCGGATCTGGCTCCAGGCCCGGGACGAGGCGAAGGCCCGCAAGGGCGCCGACTTCGACCTCAAGGAGTTCCACCGCCAGGCGCTCGACCTGGGCGCGCTGGGCCTGGACCCGCTGCGCCGGGCGCTGGCCCGCCTCTGAGGACAACGCGAACGGCCGGGACGTCGGAGGTCACCCTCCGGCTCCCGGCCGTTTTCGTGCCCGGCGGATCAGGCCAGGTCGAGCTTGAGCTTCGGCGTGGCGGTGAGCGTCTTCGAGTTCTCGTACGCCAGGTCGATCACCGGGTCGGTGAAGGTGATCGGCAGCGGCGAGGTGATCGGGATGCCGTCGGGGAACGGCAGGTCCGGGGTCAGCGTGATCTTGATGCCGAGCAGGTACCCGACGAAGCGGGTGGCGTAGAAGGCGACGTCACCCTGCACCGTGAGCCGGTCGGTGACGTACCGCTGCTGCTTGCCCGCCGGTCCGGTGGCCAGCAGGGCGAAGTCGTCCGTCACCGCCTGGTCCATGGTGAACTTCAGGCACTTGAGCGTGCCGTCGCGGGTCGGCAGCTCGACGATCCCCTCAAACCGCAGCCCGGTCATGGTCACCTTGGAGCCGGTGAGCTTGGACGGCGGGTCGGCGACCGTCGGCTGGCTCGGCTCCGCGGCGACCCGGGGCAGTGGCTTGCCCGCCTCGACCGGCTTCGGCTTGGTCGGTCGCGGCCTGGCGCAGCCGGTGCCGCCCGGCTTGGTCGAGGGCTTCGCGGAGGTGCTGGCGCTCGGCCCCGGGGCCGCGCCGGTGGCGCTCGCGGTCGGGGTGGCGCCGGTCGTCAGGGGCTCGGCGGCGGCCGGCGCGGCCGAGCCGCTCGGCGCCGGGGTGGGCGACGCTTCGGCGCTGCCCGAGTCGCCGCCGGTGAACAGGCCGGTGATGCCGTCGATGATGTCGGTCAGGAGGTTCCCGTCCGAGCTCTCCTCCGGCGTGGGGCTCGGGCTGGCCGAGGCCGAGCCAGACGCCGAACCGGACGGGCTCGGGGTGGCGGAGGCGGTGGTGGTCGGGCAGGCGGCCGGGGCCGCGAGCGCGGGCTGCTCACCCCGGAGCGCGAAGAGGCCCGCCGCCGAGACGCAGGCGAGCACCAGCAGGATCGAGTACAGCTTCGGGTCGCGGTGCCCGCCCTCCGGGCCGTCTGGGCGGACGGCCGGCAGCACCTGGGTGGTGTCACCGGCCGGGGCCGGCTCGCGCAGCGGGTTCCGCGGCTCGGGCAGCGTGTCGGTGAGGACGCCGGTGGCCTCGTCCTCGCGCTGCCGGGGCAGCAGGTCGTTGACGAGGGCCGGTTCGGCCTCGCCCGCGTCCTCCTCCACGGCCGGCCCGGTCTCGGCGACCGGCTCCCCGGCCGGGGCCGCCTTCTTGGCCGGCACCCAGGCGAAGCCGAGCGCGCTGCCGATCATGCCGAACAGCAGGCCGATGAAGAACCCGCCGAGGTTGACCCCGATCAGCGAGTAGAGCGCGGTGATCGCCGCGACGATCGCGTAGAACATCCGCTGGGCCGGGCTGAACCAGAGCAGCATCCCGCAGGCGACCAGGATGACCGGGATCAGCCAGGACAGGAAGCCGGTCGGCCCCATCTGGAAGGTGAGGCCGTTCAGGCTCATCTGCGTGGTGCCGAAGATCTCCAGGCCGGCCAGCGCGGTGAAGAGCCCACCCCAGAACGGCCGCGCCCGCCGCCAGCGGCGGAACCCACGCCACGCCTGCCCGAGCCGACCGGGCCGGGCGTGCTGCGTCTCGGCGGTTGTCACGTACTCCTCCTGGCGTTGCGGTCGGGGTGAGACAAGGTCGAGGCCCGCGGAGGGCGCCCTCCGCGGGCCTCGACATCAGATCAGAAGCATTCTTTGGCGGTCGGACCCACGTTCACCTTGAGCTTGAGGCCGTTCAGCGTGAAGGTGCCGGCGCTGGTGGAGCGGGCCACCTGCTTCAGGTCGGTGATGGTCACGTGGTCGGCGCTCTGACCGAAGGACTTCGCCTGGGCGTCCGGGTTGAGGTCGGTCGCGTCGCGACCGATCTTGATGTTGGTGAACTCCGCGTTGCCCTCGAGGGAGTCCATGTCGATCAGCAGACCGCTGGCCTTGGCCGGGTTACCGCCGCCACCGGCGTTGATGGTCAGCACGATCGGCACGCCGGGGATGCTGGCGTTGACCGACTGGCAGAGGTCGTAGAGGTCGGCGTCGGCGATCTCCGACACGGCGACCGGGTGCAGGGTGCCGTCCTTCTCCCGGGCCACGCCGCCGTACTGCTTGAAGCCGTCACCCTCGAGCTTCGAGGCGCCGACCTTGAAGGTCTGGCCGGAGACGGCGAACGAGGCGGCGATGGCGCCGTTCGCCATGCCGAGCACGATGCCGCCGGCCACGACGGTCGCCGGCACCATCATCGCGGCGAAGCGACGCCAGCGGGTGCCGCCACTCACCTGGCGGTCTTCCGATTCACTCACAGGTCCTCCTCGACGGGGGTGCGTCACCGACCGCGGGGCGCGACTCGGGACGGGGAAAGCTGCTTCGGCGGCGCGGCGACCGTTGTGCCGACGGGGACCGCGCAGTACGCGGATTGGATGCTCTCGCGAAGCGACACACCTCACAAGCCCCTTGCTACTGGCGGGTAACACACTCGTGATATCAAGATCGCCGAGGGTTACCAACGGTTAACATCCCGACAGCAAGGGGTCCTGGGCAAAACGGATCGATTACGACAGGAAGACCGACACGTTTCACCTGTGGTAGCCGTCACGGATGTACATCACAGTTCCGTAACGGAGACCTGACAAGCCGCTGAGGGTGACGTCACGCTCACCCGTCCGGCCGACCCCGCTGACCGGTCGGCCGGGCCGTCACCCCCGAGCGTCCAACCAGGACCCCAGCAGGTGATGGTCGATCGAGTCGATCCGACCGAGGGAACGCCCCTCCGCCACCCGGGCCCGCAACTCCGCCCGGGTGAACCAGCGCGCGTCCACCAGTTCCTCGCCGTCCACCCGCACCTCGGTCGAGACCGCCGTCGCCCGGAAGCCCACCATCAGGCCCGCCGGGAACGGCCACGCCTGCGAACCCTGGTACGCCATCCCGGACACCGTCACGCCGGCCTCCTCGGCCAACTCCCGGCGTACCGCGTCCTCCAGGCTCTCGCCGACCTCCACGAAGCCGGCCAGCGTCGACCAGGACCCCTCCGGCGCGCCCCGGTGCCGGGCCAGCAGGCAGCGCCCGGGCTCGCCGGGCGCCTCTACCAGCATGATGACCGCCGGCTCGATCCGGGGAAAGAGCAGCCGGCCGCAGCCGGGCCCGGTGCAGGAGCGGGTGTGCCCGCCGTCCCGCGCCGCCGTGGCGGCCCCGCAGGAGCCGCAGTACCGCTGCCCCCGGTGCCAGTGCAGCAACCCCTTGGCGTACGCCTGGACGGCCGCGTCGGCCGCCGCCAGCCCGCCCACCAGGCCCCGTACGTCCACCGCCTCGGCAGCTCCGGCCAGCGCCAGCGCCTCCGGCTGGGCCAGGCCCGACAGGTCCACGGCGAAGACGGCCCGGCCGGCGTCCAGGCCGAGGAAGACCGTCTCGTCGGCGCCGGCGAGGAGAGCGCGCGCCTCGACCGCGGCCCGGCGCACCGGAACCCGCTCCGCCGACACCAGGCAGCGGTCCTGCCAGAACGGCAGCAGCACGCTCTCCCGGTCGGTCAGCCGCGCGGCGACCCACCCCGGATCGGTACGCAGCCCACCCGCCCGGTCCAACCATCCGCCGCTGTACGCCAGGCCCCGCTCATCGGTTCGCACCCGGACACCGTCCCACGACCCGCGCGCGGGTGGCGGCCCGGCCCCGGTGATCACCGTGACACCGCGCCGACCCGGGGACACGCTGCGCCGACGACGCCGGGACGGACACTCCCGGCCCGCTCGCGCGTTGGTTACCGTAGGTGTCTCCCGGGTGGGGGAGCGGTCCCCACGTGGTACTTCCGATCGAGGTTGCTGTGACGCTGTACGGGGAAAAACTCCCGCCCGCCGACGACCGGCCCACGGTGAAGGTCACCGCGGTGAGCTGGCCGGCCGACGAGCCGGAACCCGTCGCACCGGGTCCGGCCCGGCCCGACCGCCCCGCCTGGTTCCGGCGGGGACGGACGCTGCTCGCCGGCGGGATCGCCGCGGCCGTGGTCGTCGCCGGGGTGGGGGCCGGCACCTGGGCGTACGCCGGGGACGTGCCCCGGGGCACCATGGTGCTCGGCGCGGAGCTGGGCGGCCGGAGCAAGGCCGACGCGGCCCGGGCCCTGCGGGCCGAGCTGGACCGCCGCTCGGCGGCGTTGAGCGCCCCGCTGAAGGTCACGGTCGGCGAGCGGAGCGTCGAGCTGAAGCCCGCCGACGTCGGCCTCGCGGTCGACGTCGACGCCACCGTGGCGGCGGCCGCCGCGGTCGAGGCGCACGTGGTCAGCCGGCTCGTCGGCTCCCGCCGCACCATCAACCCGGTGGTGACCCTCGACGCCGACCGGCTGGACGCGGCGCTGCGCCGGGCGATGGGCTCCCAGGGCCGGGAGATGACGATGCCGGCGATCATCTTCTCCGGCACCACTCCGAAGCCCGTCTACCCGAAGCCGGCGCTCACCGTGGACCAGACCGGCGCGGCCGAGGCGGTCAAGGCGGCCTGGCTCGCTGCCTCGCCGGTGACCGTGCCGCTGGCCGAGAAGTGGCCCGCGACCAGCCGTGAGGAGGTCGACCGGTTGGTGGCCGAGCTGGCCCAGCCGGCCGTGGCGGCCCCGGTGACGCTCTCCACCGGCCAGGGCTCGATCAGCATCCCGCCTGCCGCGATCGCCCGCAGCCTGCGGTTCTCCGCCGACGAGGCGGGCAAGCTGACCCCCCGGATCGACGTCAACCGGCTGCGCGCCGCCCTCGGCGACCGGCTCGCGAAGATCGAGGTGGAGCCGAAGGACGCGGGCCTGACCATCGCCGGCGGCAAGCCGAAGGTGGTGCCCGGCCGCCCCGGCCGGCAGCTCGACGCCACCACCCTGGGTCGGGACCTGCTCGCCGTGCTGCCCAAGGCGGACGGTCGCACCGTCACCGCCGAGCTGAAGCCGGCCGAGCCGAAGCTGACCGAGGCGAAGCTGGCCGAGCTGGGCATCAAGGAGCGGGTCTCCACCTTCACCACCCGGTTCCCCGGCGGCCTCTCCTCGCCGCGCAGCCAGAACATCGTGCAGGCGGCCAAGGACGTCGACGGCACGATCGTGCAGCCCGGCGAGACGTTCTCGCTGAACGGGCACACGGGCGAGCGCGGCTACGACCAGGGCTACCAGGACGCGCCGACGATCGTGAACGGCAAGCTCGTCCCCGGTGTGGGCGGCGGCGTCTCGCAGTTCACCACGACGCTCTTCAACGCCACCTACTACGCCGGCCTGGAGGACGTCGAGCACAAGCCGCACTCGTTCTACTTCAGCCGCTACCCCGCGGTGATCGAGTCGACGATCTTCTGGCCGGACCTCGACTTCAAGTTCCGCAACAACACGAAGTACGGCGTGCTCATCGACACCTCGTACACCTCCAGCACGATCACCGTGTCGATCTGGAGCACGAAGATCTACGACAGCGTCAAGACCGAGTACGGCCCGCGCCGGGACATCACCCAGCCGAAGACCATCTACCTCGAGCCCGGCCCCGACTGCATCTCGGCCGCCGGCAGCGAGGGCTTCGCCCAGGACGCCTACCGGGTCATCCGGAAGGACGGCAAGGTCGTCAAGCGGGAGAAGTTCAGCTGGCGCTACGACCCCGAGCCGCGCTTCATCTGCGGCCCCGAGCCGTCCTGACCGCCGTCGAGGGCAGGCAGCAGGAAGCCCCGGCGGCCACGTGGCCGCCGGGGCTTCCTTTCGTCGTACGCCCTCAGGGACGCGCCTCGGCCAGCCCCTGCCGTACGCCCTCGGCGTCCCGGTCGGTGCCGTAGACCGGGGTGTCCGGCTGCTGGCGCCAGCTCTCGTCGAGGGTGCCGGCGTCGACCGGGTCGAAACCCAGCTCGTCCACCAGCGCCATGACCACCCGCTTGGCGTCGGCGTCGTCGCCGGCCACCGGCAGGCCGATCCGGTCCGGGGCGTCGGCCGGCCGGCCGTTGTCCATCAGGTGGGCGGCCTGGATGTTGTTGAAGGCCTTGACGACGCGGGCGCCCTTGAGGTGGTCCGCGGTCCACCGGCTGGAGCTGAGGCTCCGGTCGAGCAGCTCGGGGACGTCGCCATCGCGCTGCGGGTAGTAGTTGTCGGCGTCGATCACGAGCTTGCCGTCGAAGAGCGCCGCCGGCAGCTCCGGTACGACCTTCAGCGGGACGGCGAGGACCACCAGTTGGGCCTCCTGGGCCGCGTCCTCCAGCGTGCCGGCCGTCGCACCGGTCTCGGCCGCCAGGTCCCGCAGGCTCTGTGGCCCGCGCGAGTTGGCCACCGTCACGTCGTGGCCCAGTGCGCGCAGTCGACGGGTGAGGGTGCCGCCGATGTGCCCGGATCCGATGATGCCGATCTTCATGCCCACTCCTGCCTCCGCCAATCCCTGGCGGTCAGTTCCGGCCGAACCATCAAGCAGGTACCCCGACCGGTCCACCCCGATCGTCAGCGAGGCGTACCGCATGTCACGTTTCCCCATGCCGGCTGACGCTTCGCCGCCCGGCGGTCCCGCCCCGACGTTACGAGAACCGGCCAGCGGTACGTGGCCATTCGCGAAAGGCGGACGCAGCGATGCACAAACGCAGTCAGGGTCACCCCGATTGGGGTGACCCTGACTGGAAAGATTGTCCGGCGGTGTCCTACTCTCCCACACCCTCCCGAGTGCAGTACCATCGGCGCTGGAGGGCTTAGCTTCCGGGTTCGGAATG